>NZ_JBFTNG010000002.1:0-854394 GCF_056397365.1 Stenotrophomonas sp. 05N37
CTGGGGTCCCATGCCCTTGGAGGCGAAATAAAGGAGGAGGGGGCGGCCGCAGGCCGACGCCGGGGGACATTCGCCGGAAAGGGCATGGGACCCCAGCGCACGACCCACCGACGGAAGTGAGAAAAGCCTGGGGTTGACCTCCCCACCGCAAGCGAGCCCCGTCGCGGCCGGTAGGCTCCTGGGCAAAATAAAGGAGGAGGCCGCGAGGCCGGGGGACACTACGCCAGGGGGCCTACCGGCCGCGACGGGGCCCTTACGCTCGCAGACGACCAAGACGGAGTCGCCTCTCCGCGATCGGGCAAGAAATCAACAATAAATCCAACAAGTTGCCGTATTCATTGAATGTGGGATCTTGAAAGCCGTTGTGGCGCTGTTAAACTCGCCGCGTCACCCTATTCCCTGGATGCATCCCATGCTGCGTATCGCACTGGCCGCCGTGCTCGGCCTGGCCCTGATCCCCACCGCCTACGCAGCCGTGGATTGCTCGGCACGTGCCATCAGCGCCTCGCCGCTGCCGCTGCCGGCCACCGCCATCGCGCCGGTTGCCGAAGAGCTTTACATCCGCAACGTCCAGCTTGGCATGCCCGCTGGCGTGCTCACCTCCAATTTCGACCAGCAGCAGTCGCTCGACCGCGTCCTGCAGCGCCTGCGCATCGACGGCTGCCAGAACATCGCCAAGGCCATGCCCGGCGCACCGGCGATCAAGGCCAACGACCCGGCCGCCTACAAGCCGGCGACCGAATTCGACAATACCCCGTGGCGCTTCGACATGAGCCAGAACGGCAAGCGCATGACCGCCGAAGAGTTCGACGCCTGGATGAAGGCGCGCGGTGTGCGCGTGGTCAAGGCACGTCCGGTTCCCGCCGCCGCACCGGCTGCCGCCGACGCACCGGCTGACACCAAGCCGGGCGAGAAGAAGTAAGCCGCGCGCTGCGCGGAGCACGATGAGCACACGCCGGCCCCCCGCCGCGCCTGCATCCCGACCACGCCGCCCCGAGCGGCGTGCGTCACCGGCAAGTCCCGCGCGCAGTGACGGCGCCACGCGCCACGGCCTGGCGCGCGTGTTGTCCAAGGCCGGCCTGTGTTCACGCACCGAAGCGGCGCGCTGGATCCAGGCCGGGCGGGTCACCGTCGATGGCCGCGTCATCAACAATCCCGAATTCCCCATTGTCGACGGGCGCCACCAGGTGCGCGTCGACGGCCAGCCGCTCGACGCTCCGCGGCGCATCCACCTCATGCTCAACAAGCCGCGCGGCCTGGTCACCACCGCGCAGGACGAGCAGGGCCGCGACACCGTCTACCGGTGCTTCGATGGCGCGGGCCTGCCCTGGATCGCCCCGGTGGGGCGCCTGGACAAGGCCAGCGAAGGGCTGCTGTTGTTCAGCAACGACCCGCAGTGGGCGGCGCGGCTGACCGATCCGGCCACCGGCCCGGACAAAACCTACCACGTGCAGATCGACGCCATTCCCGATGCCGCCCAGTTGCAGGCGCTGTGCACGGGCGTGGAAGAAGAGGGCGAACGGCTGCGCGCGCGCCGCGCCACGCTGCTGCGCAGCGGTGAGAAGACCGCCTGGCTGGAAGTGGTGCTCGACGAAGGCCGCAACCGGCACATCCGCCGCCTCCTCGCTGCCCTGGACATCAGCGTGCTGCGCCTGGTGCGCGTGGCCATCGGGCAGCTGCCGATGGGCGAGCTGGGCAAGGGGGCCTGGCGCGAGCTGAGCCCGCACGATCTGGATGCGTTGTATGCCGCGGCCGATGGCGCCGCGGCCCCGCCGTGACTTTCCAGCCTGCCCGTGCGTGGCAGGCAGACCGAACCGGGCAATGGATGGCCTTGTACCCGACGTTCCATTCACTACCGGGAGATTCCCCCATGCACGCCAACCTCCTCAACCGCCCGCTGTTCCGCGGCGCCTGCCTGCTGCTGCCGGCCGTGCTGCTGACGGCCTGTGGTGGCCACAAGCAAACGGCCAAGGCCGATGCGCCGGTCATCGAGAACATGGTGGAAGTCAAAACGCCCGAACTCGATGGGCGCGGCAGCTACCGCTTCATGATGAGCAATGGCGACAAGAAAATGTCCGCCGATGAGTTCGACGCCTGGATGAAGGCCAATGGCATCCGCGTGGCCAAGGGCAATGGCCAGGACCGCCCGGTGGCGGCACCGGTGGTGGTGGCCAGCAAGGAACAGGCCAAGGACAAGAAGAAAAAGAAGAAGTAAGCGGGTAACGCCGGACGTGGGTCGGCGGGGGCACGCAGGCGTGCCCCGGCCAGGTGTTCATGACACCGCTGCGGAGGGCCGCCACCCATTGGGTGGCGCCACCCGAGGGAGGTGCGTCAGTTCTTGATCACGCCCAGCTCGACGCCGATGCGGGTGAACGCATCGATCGCCCGGTCCAGGTGGGCACGCGTATGCGCGGCGCTGATCTGGGTGCGGATGCGCGCCTGGCCCTTGGGCACCACCGGAAAGAAGAAACCGATCGCGTAGATGCCTTCTTCCAGCAGGCGCTCGGCGAACGTCTGCGCCAACGGCGCGTCGTACAGCATCACCGGGCTGATCGGGTGCACGCCGGGCTTCACGTCGAAACCGGCGGCGGTCATCTTCTGGCGGAAGTAGGCGGTGTTCTCGGCCAGGGTGCTGCGCAGGTCGTCGGCGGCGGCCAGCATCTCGAAGGCCTTGATGCCGGCGGCGACCACGTGCGGCGGCAGCGAGTTGGAGAACAGGTACGGGCGCGAGCGCTGGCGCAGCAGTTCGATCACCTCGGCGCTGGCACAGGTGAAGCCGCCCAGCGCGCCGCCCATGGCCTTGCCCAGGGTGCCGGTGATGATGTCGATCTTCTCCAGCACGCCCTTGACCTCGGCCGAGCCGCGGCCGGTGGCGCCGAGGAAGCCGGTCGCGTGGCACTCGTCGATGTGCACCAGCGCGTTGTACTTCTTCGCCAGCGCGGTGATCTCATCCAGCGGGGCGATGAAGCCGTCCATCGAGAACACGCCGTCGGTGGTGATCAGCTTGGTTTTGCAGCCGGCGGCATCGGCAGCCTGCAGCTGGGCTTCCAGGTCGGCCATGTCGCAGTTGGCGTAGCGGAAACGCTTGGCCTTGCACAGGCGCACGCCGTCGATGATCGAGGCATGGTTGAGTGCGTCGGAGATGATCGCGTCGTTCTCGCCCAGCAGCGGCTCGAACAGGCCGCCGTTGGCGTCGAAGCAGGCCGCGTACAGGATGGTGTCCTGCTTGCCGAAGAAGTCGGCGATCTGCTTTTCCAGCTGCTTGTGCAGGTCCTGGGTGCCGCAGATGAAGCGCACCGAGGCCATGCCGAAGCCGTGGCTGTCCAGGGCGTCCTTGGCCGCCTGGATCAGGTCGGGATGGTCGGCCAGGCCCAGGTAGTTGTTGGCGCAGAAATTGAGCACCGTGCGACCGTCGTCCAGGGTGATCTCGGCCGACTGCGGGCTGGTGATGATGCGTTCGGACTTGAACAGGCCCTGGGCGCGGATCGCCTCCAGTTCTTCAACGTAGTGCTGGGTCAGCGGGGCGGAGGTGGCATCGCTCATGGCAGGCAGTCTTCGGCACGGGAAACCCGGGATTTTACCTGCCGGGACGCGGTGCCGGGGGCTGGACCGCAGGCCAGGCCTGGGCAACGCCGGCAAGACAGTTGCAGACGTGATTGTTGCATCGCAATATCAATCAGGTTAAAAAACCGTAAACCACGCCGCATCCGCCCACCCACGTCCCGGAGAGACCCCGCATGAACCACGCCACGCGCTGTACCGCCGCCGCTGTGCTCTGCGCCGCCCTGATCGCCCCGTTCGCCGCCAGTGCCCAGGACGAGGCCGAGTCTCCGTTCAGCTGGAACATCACGGCGGTCTCGGATTACGTCTTCCGCGGTGCGTCCCAGACCGATGAAAACCCGACCGGGCAGGCCGGCTTCACCTATACCTCGCCGGTCGGGCTGTACGCGGGCGTGTGGGGCTCCGGCGTGGACTTCGGCGCCGGCAGCCCGGATTTCGAGGTGGATTACTTCGTCGGCTACAACATCGATGTCAGCGAAAACGTCAATGTCGATGTGATGGTCAACCGCTACACCTACCCGGGTGCCAGCGACCTTGCCTACAACGAACTCATCACCAAGACCACGTTCGCCGAGCACTACAGCGCGACGGTGGCCTACAGCAACGATGTGTGGAATTCCGGGACCGATGGCTGGTACTACGGGGTGGGCGCGGAGTGGCCGCTGGCCCATGATTTCGCGGTGACCGCCAACCTGGGGCGCAGCACCTTCGAGAAGGATGTCGGCAACGATTACACCGACTGGAACGTGGGCGTGAGCAAGGCGATCGGCATGGTGACCGTGGGCCTGGGCTATTACGGCACCGACGGCAACGGCAAGGACAACTTCGGCAAGCTGGCCGACAACCGCGTGGTGCTGACCTTCTCCGTGGGCAAGTAGGCCACGGCGGGCGCGCATCGCCGGTCATGAAAAAGGCGCCCGATGGGCGCCTTTTTCGTTTCCGTGCCGGGGGCGGCCTGTGCCGGGCATCGCACCGGGAGCCGCCAGGTCACCGCCCCTGGGGGTGACTCAATTCCAGCTCAGCACCACCTTGCCGGCCTTGCCCTGTTCCATCAGGTCGAAGCCCTTCTGGAAGTCGTCGATCGGCAGCTGGTGGGTGAGCACCTTGCCGAGCGGGAAGCCGGACAGCACCAGCTGGGTCATCTTGTACCAGGTCTCGTACATCTTGCGGCCGTAGATGCCCTGCACGGTCAGGCCCTTGAAGATGATCTTGTCCCAGTCGCAGCCGGCGCCCTTGGGCATGATGCCGAGCATGGCGATCTTGCCGCCGTGGTACATGCAGTCGAGCATGTCGTTGAACGCACGCGGGTTGCCGCTCATTTCCAGACCCACGTCGAAGCCCTCCATGTGCAGGTCCTTCATCACGTCCTTGAGCGAGGTATTGGACACGTTGACCACGCGGGTGGCACCCATGTCGGCGGCCAGCTTCAGGCGGAAATCGTTGACGTCGGTGACCACCACGTTGCGCGCGCCGATGTGCTTGCAGATACCGGCGGCAATGATGCCGATCGGGCCGGCGCCGGTGATCAGCACGTCCTCGCCGATCACATTGAACTCCAGCGCGCAATGCGCGGCGTTGCCGTAGGGATCGAAGAAGGCGGCCAGCTCGGACGGGATCTGGTCCGGGATCGGCCACAGGTTGCTGGCCGGCATCACCATGTACTCGGCGAAGGCGCCGTTGACGTTGACGCCGATGCCCACGGTGTTGGGGCACAGGTGCGGGCGACCGCCGCGGCAGTTGCGGCAGTGGCCGCAGACGATGTGGCCTTCGGCCGAGACGCGCTGGCCCACTTCGTAGCCGGTGACGCCGGGGCCGATTTCGGCGATGCGACCGACGAACTCATGGCCGATGGTCAGGCCGGGCTTGATGGTGCGCTGGCTCCATTCGTCCCACAGGTAGATGTGCAGGTCGGTACCGCAGATGGCGGTCTTTTCCAGCTTGATCAGGACCTCGTTCGGGCCCGGGGTCGGGACCGGAACGTCTTCCAGCCAGATGCCCTTGGCGGCTTCACGCTTGACCAGGGCCTTCATTGTTTGCTGCGCCATCTCGGTGGAACTCGTCAGGGGGAAAACGCGGATTATAGAGCCGCCGGCGGGTTTCCCATGTTGCGTTGCGGGTGGTTCGGGGTGGGGGCAGCGCTTCCTTCTGGCGAGGGAGGTGCCGGGCAGGCCGGTGCACGACACGCCGTGAACCCCGTCCTTGGGGCTCGGTATTGCCATCCATGGCACTACACGGTCCTGCACCGGCCTGCCCGGCACCTGCGGACACATGGCCGCGAGTGGCGGAATGCCACTGGGGGAGACGGTAGAGCCGGGCCATGCCCGGCTGGCCGCGCACGGCGCGGCAATGATCGGCGTCGGTCACACTCCCCATGACTTCCGGGGTGCGGCCCGGGGCAGGGGGCGGGCTAGAATCGGCGGTTCTCTTTGCAAGGGGCTGCTCAATGCGCTCGAACCTGCTCGCTTTTTCCGTCGTCGCCAGCCTTGGGCTGGTCCAGGTCGCCCATGCCGCCGAAGGCATGTGGGTGCCGCAGCAGCTGCCGGAAATCGCCGGCCCGCTCAAGCAGGCCGGCCTGAAGCTGTCGCCGGAGCAGATCTCCAACCTGACCGGCGACCCGATGGGCGCGGTCGTGGCGCTGGGCGGCTGCACCGCCAGCTTCGTCTCCCCGAAGGGCCTGGTGGTGACCAACCACCATTGCGCCTACGGTGCGATCCAGTTGAACTCGACCGCCGAGAAGAACCTGATCAAGGACGGTTTCAACGCGCCGACCCTGAAGGATGAGCTGAGCGCCGGCCCCAACGCCCGCGTGTACGTGCTCGACCAGATCACCGATGTGACCGCGCAGGCCAAGGCCGCGATCGCCGCCGCCGGCAAGGATCCGCTGGCCCGCACCCGCGCGCTGGATGCGTTCGACAAGGCGCAGACCGCCGCCTGCGAAGCCGACGCCGGTTTCCGCTGCCGTCTGTTCAGCTTCTCCGGCGGCAACACCTACCGCCTGTTCCGCAACATGGAAATCAAGGACGTGCGCCTCGTCTATGCGCCCCCGGGCAGCGTCGGCAAGTTCGGCGGCGACATCGACAACTGGATGTGGCCGCGCCACACCGGCGATTTCTCGTTCTACCGCGCCTACGTGGGCAAGGACGGCAAGCCGGCCGCCTTCTCGGCCGACAACGTGCCTTACCAGCCGAAGCACTTCCTGAAGTTCGCCGACCGGCCGCTGGGCGCCGACGACTTCGTGATGGTGGCCGGCTACCCGGGCCGCACCAATCGCTACGCGCTGGCCGGCGAGTTCGATGAAACCGCCCGCTGGACCTACCCGACCATCGCGCGCCACTACAACGCCGTGCTGAAGATGATCGACGAGGCCGGCAAGGCCGACCCGGACGTCAAGGTGAAGTACGCCGCCACCGCGGCCAGCATGAACAACGTGGCCAAGAACTACGCCGGCCAGCTGGAGGGCTTCAAGCGCATCGACGCGGCTGGCCAGAAGCAGGCCGAAGAAGCCGCCGTGCTGGCGTGGCTGAAGAAGCGCGGGGCCGCTGGCAAGCCGGCCCTGGCCGCGCATGCGCAGCTGGTCCAGCACCTGGACACGAGCAAGGCCACGCGTGAGCGCGATCTGTTCGTCAGCCAGTTCAACAGCACCTCCGCGGTGGGCACGGCGATCAGCCTGTACCGGCTGTCGATCGAGCGCAGCAAGGCCGATGCCGAGCGCGAAGCCGGTTACCAGACGCGCGACCTGCCCTCCATCGAAGGCGGCCTGAAGCAGATGGACCGCCGCTATGTCGCGCGCATGGACCAGCAGCTGCAGACCTACTGGCTGAGCCAGTACGTGGCCCTGCCGGCCGCGCAGCGCAGCAACGAGGTGCTCAACCAGTGGCTGGCAGGCAGCGACAAGGCGGCCGTGGATGGCCTGGTCGGCAAGCTCGCCGGCACCCGGCTGGGCAGCCTGGATGAGCGCCTGAAGTGGTTCAAGGCCGACCGCGCGGCCTTCGAGGCCAGCACCGATCCGGCGATCCAGTACGCGGTGGCGGTGATGCCGGCGCTGCTGAAGCAGGAAGAGCAGAAGAAGACACGCGAAGGCGAGTCGCTGGTGTCGCGCCCGCTGTACCTGCAGGCGGTGGCGGACTACAAGAAGAGCAAGGGCGAGTTCGTCTACCCGGACGCCAACCTGTCGCTGCGCATCACCTTCGGCAACGTCATGGGCTACGGCAAGGACGGCGTGAACTACACACCGTTCACCACGCTGGAAGGCGTGGCCGCCAAGGAAACCGGCGAAGATCCGTTCGATTCGCCCAAGGCGCTGCTGGATGCCGTCAAGGCCAAGCGCTATGGCGGCCTGGAAGACAAGCGCCTCGGCTCGGTGCCGGTGAACTTCCTCTCCAACCTGGACATCACCGGCGGCAACTCCGGCTCGCCGGTGCTCGATGCGAACGGCAAGCTGGTCGGCCTGGCCTTCGACGGCAACTGGGAGTCGGTCAGCTCCAACTGGGTGTTCGACCCGGTGATGACCCGCATGATTGCGGTGGACAGCCGCTACATGCAGTGGATCATGCAGGAAGTGGCGCCCGCGCCACAGTTGCTGAAAGAGCTGAACCTGGCCGACTGACCCCTCAACACCCCGCGGCGCACGCCGCGGGGTTTTTCGTTGCGCGCGTGCCGGCTGCGGGCGGGCCATCACGCACCGCACGCGCGGCCGGCATGACCTGGCCGACCCGCCGCACGACCGCACGACCGGATGTGCGCGACGGCGGCAGCGGGGCAGGGCACGCGGTATCATGCGTGTCCCTCGATCATTCACGCCATGTGAACGATTGCGACAGCCTTCCTCCCCGCAAGGACTCCCAGTACGCATGCGCATCCTGCTTGCCCGCCACGGTGAAACACCGTGGAATGCCGAAGGCCGCTACCAGGGCCAGATCGATATCCCGTTGTCACCGATCGGCGAAGCCCAGGCGCAGGCCCTCGGGGAGCGCCTGAGGTCGGTGGATATCACGCGTGCGGTGGCGTCGCCGTTGTCGCGCGCGCAACGCACCGCGCACCTGGCGCTGGGCACCGAGCGTGCGCCGATGCTGCTGACCGAGCCGGACCTGCAGGAAATCGCCCACGGTGAGTGGGAAGGCCTGCTGGCCAGCGAGATCCACGACAAGGACCCGTCGCGGCTGCAGGCCTGGCGCGATGAGCCGGACACCGTGCTGATGCCGGGCGGTGAATCGCTGCGCCTGGTGCTGGAACGCAGCTGGCGCGGCCTGGCCCGCGCGGCTGACGGCCTCGGCGAGCACGACACCCTGCTGGTGGTCGCGCACGATGCGGTCAACCGGGTCATCCTGTGCCGCATCCTGGGGCTGCCGCTGTCGCGCCTGTGGACGTTCCGCCAGGCCCCGACCACGTTGAACCTGCTGGAAGGGCCCGACCTGGACCAGCTGGAGGTGGTGCGCCTGAACGACTGCGCCCACCACACCCCGTTCTTCGGCGAAGCCAAGCACCGCGCGCTGTAATCGCCCCGCGTCCCATCCCGTCGTCCGCCCCATCGATCCAACGCCCATGACCACCGCCCGCCCGCTTACCCTCTCCGATTGGCTGACCTACATCGAGCAGCAGCACCCGGCCAGCATCGACATGGGCCTGGACCGCGTGCGCAGCGTGGCGCAGGCGATGGGGCTGGCACAGCCGGGGGCGCACACCATCGTGGTCGGCGGCACCAACGGCAAGGGCTCCACGGTGGCCTTCATCGAAGCGATCGCGCAGGCTGCCGGCTGGCGGGTCGGGGCCTACACCTCGCCGCACCTGCTGCGTTACAACGAGCGCGTACGCATCGATGGCCAGGACGTTTCCGACGCGGCGTTGATCGCCGCATTCAACGCGATCGAAGATGCGCGCGGCAGCACCACGCTGACTTATTTCGAATACGGCACGCTGGCCGCATTGCAGGTGTTCGGTACGGCCGGGCTGGACCTGGCGGTGCTGGAAGTGGGCCTGGGTGGGCGGCTGGATGCGGTCAACATCATCGATGCCGACGTGGCGGTGATCACCACCGTGGACATCGACCACAGCGACTGGCTGGGCGAGGACCGTGAGGCCATCGGTGCGGAGAAGGCCGGCATCATCCGTGGCTGGAAGCCGGTGATCCTGGGCGAGACCGACCCACCGTCCAGCGTGCTGGCGCGCGCATACCTGCTGGGGGCCAACGCGATCCGCGGCGGCAGCGATTTCTTCGCCGACGTGATCGATGCGCAGCACTGGCGCTGGCGTGATGTCGGCTTCCGCATCGACCTGCCGATGCCATCGCTGCGCGGACCGATCCAGTTGCGCAATGCGGCCTCGGCCATCGCCGCGCTGCGCACGCTGGACATGCCGCTGCCACGTGCCGCGATCAGCGCCGGGGTGGCCAATGCCCGTATCCGCGGTCGCCTGCAGCAGGTCGAGCGTGATGGCGTGGCGGTGCTGGTGGACGTGGGCCACAACCCGCAGGCCGCACGCGAACTGGCCATCGCGCTGAACGCCGCGCCCGTGGCCGGGCGCACCGTGGCGGTGTTCGCCGCGCTGCAGGACAAGGATGCCGTCGGCGTGGTGCAGGCGCTGGGCGAACAGGTGCAGGACTGGCACCTGGCCGGCCTGGAGGGCGCCCGTGCACAAACGGCCACTGCCCTGCAGGCACGCCTTCATGACACCGCCGCCGCCAGCGGCACCTGCCATGCCAGCGTGGCCGATGCGCTGCACGCTGCGCTGGCCGGGAGCGCGGCGGGCGACCGCGTGCTGGTGTTCGGCTCGTTCCACACTGCCGCGCAGGCATTGCAGTGGCTGGATGCCGCTGAGTAAGCCGCCGCTGCACCACGCCGCGCCCGTTCAGCCGGCGCAGGCACCGCTCACGCGGACACCCGTATAATCGCCGTGGCATTCCGCCGCGCCGCCCCTGCCTGCCTTCCGTGGATACTCCTCTGAAACAGCGACTGATTGGTGCCATCGTCCTGGTGGCGTTGGCCGTGATTTTCCTGCCCATGCTGGTCAAGGGGCCTGCGCCGGACAGCGGTGTGGCGAGCGTGCCGATCAGCGCGCCGGCAGCACCGTCGGACGGCCAGTTCGAGACCCGTGAGCTGCCGCTGGTGGCGCCTACCGGCGCGGCCACCGGCCTGCAGGGGCCTTCCAGCACTCAGCCGCTGCAGGACGCCGCCGACGCGGCACCGGCCGCCGCCGATTCCTCTCCGGCCGTGGCCGCAGGCAATTTCGCGGTCAGCTTTGGCGCCTATGGCAGCCAGGCCGATGCCGATGCGGTGATCGCCTACCTGAAGAAGTCGCAGCTGCCTGGTTTCAGCGAGCCGGCCACGATCAACGGCCGCCAGGCCTGGCGGGTGCGCGTGGGGCCGTATGCCGATCGTGCCGAGGCCGAGGCCGCCCGCCTGCAGGCGGTGAAGGTGCGCAACGACGTCAAGGCCGAGGTGGTCACCCTGGACGCACGCGCGGACAACGCGGTTGCCGCGGCGCCGGCTGCCACGCCGCCGCCGGTCGCTGCCAGCGCGTCCAGCGCCACCGCGGCCGCGGCCGGCAACACGGTCCAGACCGAATCGCTGCCGCCCGAGCCGGTGGCTGCGGCCAAACCAGCCGCGTCCAAGCCCGAACCGAAGCCCGACCCCAAGCCGGCCGCTGCCGCGCCCAAGCCGGAGCCGGCCAAGCCGGACACCGCCACGGCCGCCAAGCCGGTGGCCGCACCGGCCGCGCCGGCCGCCAGCAGCGTGGGCTTTGCCGTGCAGCTCGGTGCTTTCGGCCAGGCGGCCGAGGCCAACGCGCTGCGCGACAAGGTGCGCGCCGCCGGTTTCAGTGCTTTCGTAGAGCAGGTACGCACCGACAAGGGCACGCTCAACCGCGTGCGCGTCGGCCCGGTCGCCAACCGAGCAGAGGCGGAGAACCTCAAGGCTCAGGTTGCGTCCAAAGTCGGCGTGGCCGGCATGGTCCGGCCACACCCCTGATGCCGTCCGCGCGCCCGTGGCTTGAGCCCGGCCCGTCCCACGGCGGAGGACGCGCATGATCGATTTCGTGCTGCTGGCCGTGATCGGCATTTCCACCCTGCTGGGCGTCATGCGGGGGTTTGTCAGCATCATCATCAGCACCTTGTCCTGGCTGCTCGGCGGCTGGGCGGCGCTGATGTTCGGCAAATCCTGCGCCGGCTGGTGGTCGGCGCCCTCCGCGCCGGGCACCGAGCATTTTTTCGCCGGCTACCTGAGCGTCTTCCTGATCGTGATGGTGTCGGTATGGGGCATCGGCCTGGTGATCCGCCAGGCGGTGCGCTCGACCAGTTTCAATGGTGCCGACCGGACGCTGGGCGGTGCGCTGGGCGTGGTCCGTGGCGCGCTGATCGGCTGCGTGCTGCTGCTGGTGGCGTCCTACACGCCGCTGCCCCGCGAGGCAGCCTGGCGCGACTCCAACCTGCGCGTGGTGCTAGGCCCCGGGGTGGGCTGGATGCAGGCCAAGATGCCGCGCATGCCCGCCATGCCGCAGATGCCCAGCCTGGATCGCATGCCCAGCCTGGACGGCATGAAGGACCTGCCGATGGCGCTGCCGGAGGTGAACATGTCGCAACTGCCCGGCGGGGAGTTGGGCAAGCCGGGCCTGACAGGCGATAATGGCGTGCTGGGCGGGTTGCTGGCAGGGCGCGGATGGCCGCGGCCCTTGGATGAGACCCCGCAGCAGGCGGGAGACCCGGCCGATGTCGGGGCGCGCAGTGGCACGTCTGGTTCGTCCCAGAACACCGATCCGGCGCGTGTGCGTCCGGACCAACCCGATCCGGCACGGAGAGGGTCCCCCGGCCAGGCACGGCCACCTTCACAGTAGATGGGCACAGCCCAGCGGAGATTCGCACCATGTGTGGCATCGTCGGAATCGTCGGCAACCAGAACGTCGCCGGGCAGTTGTATGACGGCCTGACCGTCCTCCAGCATCGTGGCCAGGACGCGGCCGGCATCGCGACCGCCGATGGCACCCGCTTGCGCGTGCAGAAGGCCAACGGACTGGTCCGCGATGTGTTCGATGCCAAGCGCATGTCCACCCTGGAAGGTCGCGTCGGCATCGCCCACGTGCGTTATCCGACCGCCGGCTCCGAGGGCATGGACGAAGCGCAGCCGTTCTACGTGAACTCGCCGTACGGCATCGCGTTGGCCCACAACGGCAACCTGATCAACACCGAAAGCCTGCGCCAGCAGGTGTTCGAGCAGGATCGCCGCAACGTCAACACCGACTCGGACAGCGAAGTGCTGCTGAACGTGTTCGCCTACGAACTGGACGCGCAGCGCCAGCTCACCCCGGAAGCAGCGATCCGCGCCGTGGCCGGTGTCCACCGCCGCTGCAAGGGGGGCTACGCGGTGATCAGCGTGGTGCTGGGCCTGGGCCTGGTCGCCTTCCGCGACCCGCATGGCATCCGTCCGCTGGTGCTGGGCAAGCGTGCGCATGCCGAAGGCGATGAGTACATCGTGGCCTCCGAATCGGCCGCGCTCGACGTGCTGGGCTTCCAGCGCGTGCGCGACGTGCGCCCCGGCGAAGCCCTGGTCATCACCGCGCGTGGCGAACTGTTCTCGGAGGTATGCGCCGAGCCGGCCGAGCACAGCCCGTGCATCTTCGAATACGTGTACTTCGCGCGCCCGGACTCGATGATCGACAACGTCTCGGTGCACAAGGCGCGCATGCGCATGGGCATCAAGCTGGGCGAGAAGATCCTGCGCCTGCGCCCGGACCACGACATCGACACCATCATCCCGATCCCGGACACCTCGCGCGATGCCGCGCTGGAGATCTCCAACACGCTCGGGGTGAAGTACCGCGAAGGCTTCATCAAGAACCGCTACATCGGCCGCACCTTCATCATGCCGGGGCAGGGTGAGCGGGTGAAGTCGGTGCGCCGCAAGCTCAACCCGATCCACCTGGAGTTCCGCAACCGCGTGGTGCTGCTGGTCGACGATTCGATCGTGCGCGGCACCACCAGCCAGCAGATCGTGCAGATGGCGCGCGACGCCGGCGCGCGCAAGGTGTACCTGGCCAGTGCCGCACCGCCGGTGCGTTACCCGAACATCTACGGCATCGACATGCCGGCCGCCGAGGAACTGGTGGCGCACAACCGCAGCATCGAGGAAATCGAGAAGCACCTCGGCTGCGACTGGCTGATCTACCAGGACATCGAAGACATGGAAGCGGCGGTGCGCGAAGGCAACCCGGAACTGAAGGCGTTCGACTCGTCGTGCTTCAACGGCGTCTATCCGACAGGCATCGAGCCGGGGTACTTCGAGCGTATCCAGCAGTTGCGTTCGGACGACGCCAAGCACAAGCGCCGCGCCTGAGGCCGTGCCGATGGCCGGGGAGTTGCCGCTGGAGGCGGCCGGTGACCTGCTGCGCGCGGCGCAGCAGTGCCTGGCCGCAACCGATCCACTGCACAAGGTGGCCCTGACCCAGGCCTATGCGGCGCAGTTCCGCGCGGGCCAGCTCAAGGCCCGCGCCGATGCCGCCCCGGCCGATCCGATCCGGATGCCCGGACGACCGGCCAGGCCGACCCTGGTGCACCCGCGCGACCTGCCCAAGCGTGGGCTGGGCAGCGCTGAAGGGCGTGCCGCCTTCATCCATGCCATCGCGCATATCGAACTGAACGCCATCGACCTGGCCTGGGATGCGGTGTACCGCTTCCGCGGGCTGCCCGGTTCGTTCCATGCCGACTGGGTGAGCGTGGCCGATGATGAGTCGCGCCACTTCATGCTGCTGCATGGCCGGCTGCAGGCGCTGGGGTTCGACTACGGTGATTTCGACGCGCACAACGGCTTGTGGGAGATGTGCGAGAAGACCGCGCACGACGGCCTGGCCCGGATGGCGCTGGTGCCGCGCGTGCTCGAGGCGCGCGGGCTGGACGTCACCCCCGGAATGATCACCAAGCTGCGCTCGGCCAACGACCACGCCACCGCCGATGTGCTGGAGATCATCCTGCGCGAGGAAGTGGCGCATGTGGCCGCGGGTTCGCGCTGGTATCACTGGTATTGCAACCGCGCCGGGGTCGAACCGCGTGCGCGCTTCATCGCGTTGTTGAACGAGTACGCCGGCGGCTTTTTGTACGGCCCGTTCAACCTGGAGGCGCGCCTGCTGGCCGGGTTCGACGAAGAAGAGCTCGCCGACCTGATCGAGCAGGCCGGACGCACCAGCGGCCCTGCACGGTAGAACCATGCCCTGCGTGGCTGCGTCTCGATCCGGGACCGCGCGCAGCCACCCATGGGGTGGCTCTACGGGGGCGCGGTGCCGGGCCACGCCATGCGTGGCTGCTTCTCTTGATCCGGGACCGCGTGCAGCCACCCATGGGGTGGCTCTACGGGGGGGCGGTGTAGAGCCACGCCATGCGTGGCTGCTTCTTTCGATCCGGGACCGCGTGCAGCCACCCATGGGGTGGCTCTACGAGGGCGCGGTGTAGAGCCACGCCATGCGTGGCTGCTCCTCTCGATCCGGGACCACGCGCAGCCATCCATGGGGTGGCTCTACGAGGGCGGTGTAGAGCCACGCCATGCGTGGCTGCTTATCTTGATCCGGGACCGCGTGCAGCCACCCATGGGGTGGCTCTACGGGGGCGCGGTGTCGAGCCACGCCATGCGTGGCTGCTTCTCTCGATCCGGCACCGCGTGCAGCCACCCATGGGGTGGCTCTACGAGGGCGTTGTAGAGCCACGCCATGCGTGGCTGCTTCTTTCGATCCGGGACCGCGTGCTTCTTTCGATCCGGCCCCACGCGCAGCCACCCATGGGGTGGCTCTACGGGACCATCGTAGAGCCACGCCATGCGTGGCCGCTTCTCCATCCGACGCCATGAACCGCCGCCCCTGCGGGCGCATCACACGTTGGGCAACACCACGCGCTTGCCGTCCTCGGTGGGGCGGTTGATGTAGAACAAGCCTGGCCCGGGGCGGTACGGCAGCTCGCGCGTCGCTTCGTCGGCGGCGTACAGCAGGGCGGTGTCGCCCAGTGCGTCGAAGTTCCAGTGCGCGGACTGCATCAGGTAGCGTTGGCGCAACAGCCGCTCCTGCGTCGCATCGAGTGCCTGGCCAGCAAGCACGCGCGCGGCGATCGGCAGCAGGTCGCCGGGCAGCGCCAGCTCCGGCACCTCGTCCACGGTCCGCAGCCAGCGTACGCCCGCGACCGTTGCGCGCTGTTGCATCAGGCGCAGCGCCACCCACTGGTAGCGCCCGTCGATCTCGCGCTTGAGCACCACCGCCGCATGCGCGAACAACCGCCACTGCGGTCGCACGCTGACGCTGCCGGCCACCCGCTGCGCCTGCCAGCGATGCCACACGTCCACCCACAGCGCATCCTCGCCCAGGCCCAACGCCTGCTGCCAGCGCACGCACGCGGCCTGCGCCTGTCGGTAAACCTCGGTGGCGCGCAGCACGGCCAGGGGCGGCGCCTCGGTGTCGGCCAGGCCATGCTCGAGTACACGCTGGCCCAGCGGTCGGGTGAGCAGTTTCGGTCCTTCGATGCGCTGGTCGTAGCCGCCGCCGATGTTGGCGTGCACGCCGGGCAGGACGATTTCCTCGTGTTCCGGGGCGACGCTGGTCAACGCGAAATGATGGCGGTGCTCGTCGCGTGCGACCAGTTGCAGCACTTTGTCGGCGCAGCCGCTCGGCAGGCCCACCTCGGGCAGTTCATCGTGCTGTTGGCGATTGATCGCCACGACGGTATCGAACAGGCCGACGAAGCGGGCCGGTCGCGCCGGTACCGCCTCCTCGCCGGCCAGTTGCCAGCCGGTACGGCGCAGCTGTTCGCGCAACCAGGTGCGGCCATCGGCACGGTTTAGCCTGTGCACCGCGTCGCGTGCCGACGCGGCGCCCCGCGAAAAACCGAACAGATCGATGCGGATACTGCCCAGCACGGCATGCGGGTGTGCGCGCGCCAGGCTGCGCAGGGCATCGGGCAGGCGCTCGTCGAGTGCGCGGCGTACCTTGGCGCGCACACCGGTGCGCCCGATGCCGAAGGCCAGCCCCATCAGGTCGTCATCTTCCCCGCTGCGCGTGCCGACGCCTTCGATGTAGATCGCCAGCGACAAGGCGCTGCCCGGTGCCGGCGTGGTGCGGTCATCGGGATACAGCGCATGCAGTTGCGCGATGTTGGTCAGGCCGTTGCTGTAACTGCTGGTCAGCCGGCTCTGGTAAGGCGAGGCGTCGTCGGCCACCAGCGGTGCCGTGGGGCGGGGCGCGGGCGTGGTGCTGCCGGGCGGGCGCGAGGCACGCAGCAGGTTGTCGGCGTTGTTGCGGGTGCCGTCGAAAAACAGGCCGATCTGCAGCGACAGCGGCGCGGTGGGTGGCGGCGTGGGCGGTCCTGCCATGGCGCGGGGTCCCCGGGGTGCAGGGCAAAGGTAGCGCGAAAATGACGCGAACGCGACGTCGCTGAACCGTTCGGTCGGCGGTCACAGTTCCGAATGTTCGTCCGTAGGAATTGTTGAATTCACGCGCACGGTTGGCGCCATATGGGCGGGCCCCGCCCGATGGGGCTGCACCGCAGCAACGACTACCACCCCGTTTTCCACTCAAAGAGAGACGACACGATGTCCAGATCGATGAGCAAGGCCGCAGGTGTGATCACGTTGTGCCTGGCCGCGGCAGGTGCTGCCAGCGCCGCCCCGCTGTTTGAACCGGTCACGGTGCTCAGCCGCGCTGGCGCCGCCAACCAGCCCGCCGCGCAGGCGGTCCTGTCGGCCGCGTCCACGGCGGCGGTGCAGGAAGTGCGCGTGGATGCCGGCGCGGTGGGCGCGAACCAGCGCCAACTGGAATTCGAACTGTTGGGTACCCCCGTGCAGGCGCTGCAGCAGCGGGTGCAGGCACTGCCGGACGGCGGCAGCATCTGGTACGGGCAATTGCAGGCCGGCAACGCTAAAACAGCGGGCAAGGCCGCGGCGTCCGATCCGGCCAACTCGGTGATCCTGGTGCGCTCCGGCGACACGGTGACCGGCTCGATCCGCAAGGACGGCCAGCTCTATCGCCTGCGCCCGCTCAGCGACGGTCGCCACGTTCTGGTGGAAGTGGACGAGTCGCGGATGCCGGCCGACCACCCGGCCGACTACAACAGCCTGCCGCAGGTAGCCATGCCGGTCAGCGACCGAGCCGGCATCGCCGCCGCGTCGTCGGGCTCCCCGGCCACCATCCGCGTGCTGGTGGTGGCCACCAATGGCGCGGTCGCCGCGTATGGCGGCAACATGCAGTCGCTGGTGCAGCTGGCCGTGGCCGAATCCAACCAGGGCTACATCAACAGCAACGTCGGCATCACCCTGGAGCTGGCCGGTTACGAGACCACCAGCTATGCCGAGTCGAGCAGCTTCTCCACCGATCTGTCGCGCTTCCGCAGTACCACCGACGGGGTGATGGACAGCATCCACACCAGCCGCAACAACACCCGCGCCGACGTCGCGGTCCTGGTCATCAACAATGCCAGCTCCTGCGGCCTGGCCTCGGGCATCGGCTCCACCGCCGCCACCGCGTTCGCGGCGGTGCATTGGGACTGCGCCACCGGCTATTACTCCTTCGCGCATGAAATCGGGCACCTGCAGAGCGCACGCCACGACATCGCCACCGATCCCAGCACCTCGCCGTACAGCTATGGCCACGGCTACCGCTACGAGCCGTCCAGTGGCGCACGCTGGCGCACGATCATGGCTTACGCGTGCACGGCCGGCTGCCCGCGGTTGAACTTCTGGTCCAACCCGAACATCAGCTACAACGGCGTGCCGATGGGGATTGCGTCCAGCGCCGACAACCAGCGCGTGCTGGTCAATACCAAGGCGACGGTCGCCGCGTTCCGCTGAGTGGCGGCGCCCGCGACCGCAGTGGCTGCGGTCGCGGGGTGGTGAGGCTCAGCGTGCCAGCGTATCCAGCGTCCAACCCTGCGCGGTGACGCGCAGCACCGAGCCTTGTTCGTACCAGTCGCCCAGCACGATGCGGGTGCAATCGCGGCCACCGACCTGCAGGGCATGGATCGCCGGGCGATGGGTGTGGCCGTGGATCAGGGTGTCCACGCCATGGCGGGCGAAGGTGGCCTCCACTTCGGCCGGCGCCACGTCGGTGACGGTTTCGAAGGTGGATCGATCGTCCTGCTTCATTTCCGACTGCCGGGCCTGGCTGGCATCGCGTGCCTTCTGCGCGAAGGCGATACGCGCGGCCAGCGGCTGGGACAGGAACTGCGCCTGGAACTGCGGGTCGCGGGTCTGTGCGCGGAACTGCTGGTAGGCGACGTCGTCGGTGCACAGCAGGTCGCCGTGCTGCAGCAGCACCGGGCGCCCGTACAGGTCGATGACGCTGGGATCGGGCAGGATGCGGAAGCCGGCGCGACGGGCATAGTCGTTGCCGACCAGGAAATCGCGGTTGCCGCGGATGAAATACACCGGCACGCCGGCATCTGCCACCGCATGCAACGCATCGGCGACGGCATCGGCGGCCGCCGACGGGGTGTCATCGCCGATCCAGGCCTCGAACAGGTCGCCGAGGATGTACAGCGCTTCGGCCTGCATCGCTTCATCGCGCAGGAACGCCAGGAACAGCTCGGTAATGGCTGGACGGCTCGGGTCCAGGTGCAGATCGGAAATGAACAGCGTGGTCATGCGCGCATTGTAAAACGGGTTACACCGGCAGCGGCAGCCATCTCAGACTGGCACCGGCCAGCGCGGTCGCGATGGCCGTGGCGGCCAGTACGTCGCTGGGGTAGTGCAGCCCCAGTACCACGCGCGAGAGGCCGATCGCCACGGTGAACGGCACCAGCAGCGGTGCCAGCCAGGGATAGTAGGCCAGCGCCACGATGGTGAAGGACACCGCGTGCAGGGTATGCCCGGAGGGGAAGCTGAATTCGTCCAGCGGTGCCACCCAGGCGCGGATGCGCAGGTCGGCCGCATACGGCCGTGGACGCCGGGTCCAGCGCTTCAGGCCCTTGTACAGCAGCAGCGCCATCAGTCCGGTGGCGGCCATGTGCAGGGAGGCGCGCAGCCCCTCGAGACCGTCCACCAGGACCAGCGCGGCCATCAAGCCATACCAGAACGCACCATCGCCGAGCCGGCTGACGGCGGCGAAGGCCTGGCGCACGCGCCGGCGCCGGCAGTAGTGATTGGCGCGCCGGCACCAACGGGTCTCGCGCCCGCGCAGGGCCTCAAGCCGCGTGGTCTGCATGCGGCCTCCGCGCCTGCGCCAGTTCGGCAAGCAGTGCATCGAACTCGGCCACCACCTGCTGTGGGTGCAGGCGCCGCATGGCAGTGGCGGCATTGCGGCCGAGCCGTGCACGCTGCACGTCGTCACCGGCCAGCTGCAGCGCGGCGGCCAGGAACGCGGCGTCATCGTTCACTGCAATGCCACTCTCGTCGGTGCGCAGGTGTTCGCGTGCCGCGCCGTAGTCGAAGGCCACCGTGGCCACGCCGCTGGCCATCGCTTCCAGGGTGACATTGCCGAAGGTCTCGCTGCGACTGGGGAACAGGAACAGATCGCCGCTGGCGAAGTGCCGGGCCAGCGCCTCGCCGCGCTGTACGCCGCAGAAAATGAAATCGGGGTTCTCATGCGCCAGCTTCTCGCGCGAGGGGCCATCGCCTACCCAGATGAAACGTGCCTTCGGCCGCGACTGCTGCACTCGGCGGAAGGCCTTCACGGCAAGGCCGAGGTTCTTTTCCGGGGCGATGCGTCCCACGTAGATGGCCGCGAAGCCGTTGCCGTCAATGCCCCATTCCTCGCGCAGGGCCGGGTCGCGACGCTGCGGATCGAACTGGCTGCTGTCCACCGCGCGGGCCAGCAGCCGCACCCGCTCGAACCCCTGCTCGCCCAGGAACTGTTTCAGCTCCTGGGTGGGTACCAGGGTGGCATCGGCCTGGTTGTGGAAGCGCCGCATCCAGCGCAGCGCGGCGGCCTGCAGCCAGGCCACGCCGTAGTCGGGCAGGTACTCGTCGAAGCGGGTGTGGAAGCCGGTGGCCACCGGGATGCCGAGCCGGCGCGCAGTGCGCAGGGCCGACCAGCCGAGCGGGCCTTCGGTGGCGATATAGATGGCATCGGGGCGCTGTTGTTGCCACTGGCGGGCCAGCCGCTTGGGGGCGGGCATGCCGAAGCGCAGGCCGGGGTAGCGCGGCAACCCGGCCCCCGCCACCAGCAGGGTGTCGTGGGCGTGCTCGGCTTCGCTGGCCTGGCGCGGGCGGACCAGGTCGACCTGGTGGCCGGCGGCGCGCAGTCCCTGTTCCAGTCCCTGCACGGTCAGGGCAACGCCGTTGACCTCGGGGGGATACGTTTCGGTGACGATGGCATAGCGCATGGCGGGCCTCCGGGTTGCGTCCATGCTCGGCCCGGGCGATGTAGTGGACATGACGTGGATATGACCGGCCGATGACGCGCGCTGGGTTGCGCGTGGCGTGGGCGTCCGCAACCCGGCGGGATCGTTCCTGGCGGCCAGTGGCCACCACGCCTGCAAGGACGGCAGGACAAAAAAAACCACGGCCCCGAAGGGCCGTGGTGGGGTGCAGCGGTATTACCCGGCAGCGATCAGAAACGCTGCTGGTACTTCATGTACACGAAGCGGCCGATGTCGTAGCCACCGTAGTAGGAGAACACCGAGTTCGGCTTGGTGTACATGTTCGGGCCGTACTTCTCGAACACGTTGTTGGCACCGACCGACACGGTGGCATCCCACGGCAGGTTGTAGCGGAGCTGCACGTCGTGGAAGGTCACCGAACCACGCTCGTTGTAGTTGCGCGAACCGGAGTACCACGGCGCACGCACGCCCGGGTCGGAGCACTCGTCCGGATGCGCGGTTGCGTTCAGGCACTGCTCCTTGACACCGGAGTAGTAACGCGCGGTCCAGCTGATGCCGAAGTCGCCCAGATCCCAACCCAGGGTCAGGTTGGAACGCACGCGGAAGCCGCTGGTGGCGTTGGTGGCGATCCCGTTGGTCGGGGTCGGCACGACGCTGGTGTCGTTGGTGGAACGGTAGATGTTGGAGCTGACGTAGGTGGTCGACCAGTTGGTGCTGAACTTGCCCAGGCTGTCGGTGTCCAGACGGTAGGTCAGGTCCATGTCGTAACCTTCGGTTTCCAGGAAACCGGCGTTGCGATTGCCGTAGGTCAGCTTGTTGACGATGCCCAGCGCCGGGTCACGGGTGAACTGTGCGCAACGCGAATCGATGCCCTGCTCGTAGCAGTCGATCAGGATCTGGTTCGGGCTGTCGGCAACGATGGTGTTGTCGATGCGGATCTTCCACCAGTCCAGCGACACGTTGAAGTTGCTGATGAAGCTCGGGCTCCACACCACGCCGAGCGTCTTGCTCTTGGAGGTTTCCGGCTGCAGCAGCGGGTTGGAGCCGTTGGTGAACGGCACCGGGGTCTGGTCGGTGCTGCTGGTGATCGGCACGTTGCCCTGCTTCAGCTGACGGTAGGTGTCGGCATTGGCGATGTCGCGGGCGCAGCGGGCGCGCACGGCGGCGCTGGTACGCGACGGACCGTAGACGGTATCGCAGGGATCGGCGTAGCCGGTGGTGAAGGTTTCAGAGCCGCCGCCGTACAGGTCGGAGATGGTCGGGGCACGGAAGCCTTCGGCCCAGGTGCCGCGGACCAGGATCTGGTCGATCGGGCGCCACTTGAAGCCGAACTTGCTGTTGAGCGTGTTGCCGAAGGTGTCGTAGTCCGAGAAGCGCGTCGCCGCGTTCAAGGTCAGTTCCTTGGCACCCGGCAGGTCGGCCAGGACCGGCACGTTGAACTCGACGTACGCTTCCTTGACCTTGTAGCTGCCACCGGTCGGGCCGGAGGCCAGGTTGGTGGTCGCACCGGTCTGGGCCAGCGCATCGGGGATGAACTCGCCGGTTTCCTTGCGGTTTTCCAGGCCGAACGCAAAGCCCAGATCGCCGGCCGGCAGCGTCACGATGGAGCCGGCGATGGTGGCGAAGAAGTTCTTGCCGACGGTCTTGCCGGTGGAGTCTTCCGCCGGCATGAGGTAATCGATCAGGGCCTGGTTGCCGGTGAGACCGTACGGATCGGTCACGCCTGCAGCGACCAGCGGGTTCCAGACCATGCAGTTGGCGATCGGGGCGGCGGCGCTGCCGCACTCGACCTTGCCGGTGGCGGCGTTGTAGTACGACGGGCCGACCGCGTTCTTCACGCGTTCCTTGTGCAGGTTGCCGGTGGCGTGCTGGCGCAGTTCGTTCTTGTTGTACTGGTAGCCCACTTCCCAATCGAAGTAGCGCTCGCCGATGTTGAACGAACCATCGAAGGCGGCCACGGCGCGGTAGGTCTTGAGCGAGCTGTCGCTGACGCGCGGCACTTCCCAGGTGCGGTGGTTCCAGGCCACGGCGGTCGGGGTGGCGTAGCCGTTCTTGCGGCCGAACGGGTTGAAGTAGCTGTCGATCGACATCGGGCCGATGCCGGCCGTGGACGACTGCAGCGGGTAGCCGGCGACCTGGCGGCTGGAATCACGCTTGTTGTAGCCCAGCTGCGTGCTGAAGCGGATGTCGTCGGTGATGTTCAGGCGACCGTCGACGAACAGCGAGTCCCGCTTCAGCGGGTAGTTCAGGTGCATCTGCTCGTTGGTGTTGCTGACATCGCCGTCCGGTGCATTGGCGTTGGTCAGGTGGTAGTTGGCCGGGTTGAGCGGGTTGGCACCCCGGTTGAGCGAGTAGCTGCAGGTGGCGGTGCCGGTGCAGCCCGGGCCGCGCAGGCCGGTGATCTGGCCGTACTGGCTGACGGTGGTCCAGGCTTCGGTCGGGTGGCGGTCGGTGTTGCCGTAGGCGCTGAAGCCACGGTCCTTGGCCCACACGGCCTTTTCTTCGGTATGTTCGGCCGAGACGGTGATCGAGCCGCGGTCGTTGGCCCAGCCGGCCACCACGTCGAAGCGGTCGCGGGCGCCGTCGCCCTGGCTGTACTGGCCGTGGTAGACGTTGGCGGTCACGCCGGTGACATCATGGCGGGTGATGATGTTGACCACGCCGGCCATGGCGTCCGAGCCGTAGATGGCCGAGGCGCCGTCCTTCAGCACTTCCACGCGTTCCACTGCCGACACCGGCAGGCTCGACACGTCCTGGTAGCCGGAGGTGCTGATGCCCAGGCGCTTGCCGTTGATCAGCACCAGGGTGCGCTGCGCGCCCAGGTTGCGCATGTCGATGTAGGTGCCACCGGCGTTTTCGCCGGCGCTCAGGACGTTGGCGCGGCTGATCGCCGGGCTGCCCATCGCGGTGACGTTCTGCAGGATGTCGGCGACCGAGCTGAAGCCCTGGCGTTCGATGTCCGTACGGGTGATGGCCAGCACGGGCTGGGCGTTCTCCACGTCAACCTGGCGGATGCGCGAACCGGTGATTTCGATGCGGTCCAGGTTGGTAGCGGTCGGCGCGTCCTGTGCCATCGCCGGCGCGGCCATCAGGCCCGCGGTACCGGCGATCAGGGCACAGCGGATCGCGTGCCCCAATACGTTGGTGCGTGAATTCATGTGCGCTCTCTCTCTCTCTCGTTCGGAACTGAATCAAAAAGGAGCCGGCGGGCCCAAGTTCCCGCCGTCCCAAAATCCGGCCCAAGAAGGCCGGTTACCCCGATCATAGTCTCGGTAGTTAAGGTCGTGTAAAGCCAAAGTGAAACTTTTTTCACAATGGCGCGCGGACCTGAACAAAAAGTGAGCGGCAGCAGATAGTTGCAGATGCGGCGCACGCCGGCCGCTGTACCGATTTGTGTCGCAATGTAGCTTTATGCTGCGACGCAGCATGGCGCCGTGCGCGAAAGGCGGCGTTCGACGCCGGGTTGGCGGGGCGGCCGCAGGCAGGGAGCACGCACGATCGAGCCGCCGGACAGGGCCGGGCGGACGGGGGCGGGGGCACGCGGGGTGGGCGGGCGGCCGTGGCGGCCGCCACGCCCGGGATCAGGCCACGAACGGGCGGAACTGCACGCCCAGGCCGGCCATGCCGTCGGTTTCGCCGATCAGGTCGGCACGCAGCAGCGGCCGGGCATCGATGAAGGCCTGGGGCAGGATCAACGACAGGCGGCTGTCGTCGGCGGTCAGCTCCAGCGCCGGCATGGGGGTGTCTTCATGCGCGCGGTTGAGCAGGACGGCCAGCCGCAGCAGGGCGGTCATCCGTCGCGCCGGTTGCAGCAGGCGCTCGGGCAGGGCCTCGAAGGCCGACTTGGACACGTTGCGGCGATGGCTGCGGACCAGGGCGGCCAGCAGTTGCTGCTCCTGCCGCGAGAAGCCGGCGATATCCGAGTTCTCCAGCACGTAACTGCCGTGCACGTGGTAGCCGCTGTGGGCGATCATCAGCCCCAGTTCGTGCAGGCGCGCGGCCCAGCCGAGCATGCGCGCATCGTCCGGGTCCAATCCCCAGCTCGCTTCGACCTGGCCCAGCAGGTTCATCGCGGTGCGTTCGACCCGGTCGGCCTGGACGATGTCGATGCCGTAGCGCAGGGTCAGCGCCGCCACCGATTCATCGCGCAGGTCGTTCTCGCTGGCGCGGCCGAGGATGTCGTACAGGATGCCTTCGCGCATGGCGGCCTTGCTGACCAGCAGCTTCTCCAGGCCCAGGGCCTGGAACGCCGCTTCCAGCACCAGGATGCCCCCGGCGATGATCGGGCGCCGATCGGCCGACAGCCCGGGCAGGTTGATGTCCTCGATGCGCTTGGCCTTGAGCAGCTCGTCGCGCAGCTGCGGCAGGGCCTCGGCGGTGATCGCGCCCTTGCTCAGCTTCATCGTCGCGCAGATCTCGCTGATCGCCTTGTGCGTGCCCGATGAGCCCAGCGCTTCCTGCCAGCCCAGTGCGCGGTACTTGGTGGCGAACTGCTGGAACTCCGCGCCGATCTCGGTCAGCGCGTCCTTCCAGCGCTTGCGGCTGAGCTTGCCGCCCGGGAAGAAGCGCCGGGTGCTGGCGATGCAGCCCGCCTGCAGGCTCTCGCGCTCCAGGGTCTGCATGCCCTGGCCGATGATGAATTCGGTGGAGCCGCCGCCGATGTCGATCACCAGCCGGCGCTGGTCCGGCTTGGGCGGCTGCGCATGCGCCACGCCCAGGTAGATCAGGCGCGCCTCTTCGCGGCCGCTGACCACTTCGATGGCATGCCCGAGCGCGGTCTCGGCCGGCATCAGGAAGGCCTGCGGCGAACGCAGCTGGCGCACCGTGTTGGTGGCCAGGGCGCGCACGCGTACCGAGGGGATCGCACGGATGCGCTGGCCGAACCGGGCCAGGCACTCCAGCGAGCGCTGGCGCGCCTCGGCGGACAGGCCGCCCTTGCCATCCAGGCCGTCGGCCATGCGCACCGTCTCGCGCAGGCGGTCGACCACCCGCAACTGCCCGAGCGTGTAACGCGCGATGACCATGTGGAAACTGTTGGAACCCAGGTCGATGGCGGCGAGCAGGTCGCCATCCTGCAGGGCGGGCGGAGTCGTGGAGGTATGCGGCATGGGCGAATGTTAGCCGAAGGGCGGGGCGTGAAGTCACCGCGCGGCCTTCACATGGGATGCGACGGGACGTCGCAGCGGTTCACGGCGCTGGCGCGCGCCGGCCAGTACTGCCGCGATGCATCCGACGGCTTGAGCCGCCGGGTGAGCGGGCGCGCCAACCGGCGCGGGGTGCGAGGGGTGGCAAGCGGGGGCCACGGCCTGCATGGCACGCCGTGGGGCGACAGCGCAAGCGCTGTCGCGTACACCTACAAGCCCTGCATCAACGCCATCTGCGCCGCGTGCGGTGGCTCGTCATGCCCAGGCGTGCACTTGGCGTACTCACCGTCGGCGCGCAGTTCCCACGCGTTGAGGTTGTCGTCCAGGTAGTTCTGCAGCACGTCGCGGTAGACCTTGCGCGCCAGCTCGGGGTCCAGGATCGGGAAGCAGGTCTCCACCCGGCGCAGCAGGTTGCGTTCCAGCCAGTCGGCGCTGGCGCAGTACAGCTCGGCCGCCCCGTCGTTGCCGAACCAGTACACCCGGCTGTGTTCCAGGAAGCGACCGACGATCGAGCGCACCCGGATGTTGTCCGACACGCCCGGCACGCCCGGCCGCAGCGTGCAGGCGCCGCGCACGATCAGGTCGATCTGCACGCCGGCCTGCGAGGCGGCGTACAGCGCGCGGATCACCTGCGGCTCGTTGAGGGCGTTCATCTTGGCGATGATCCGGCCCGGGCGGCCACTGGCGGCCAGTCGGGTTTCGCGATCGATCCGCTGCAGCAGCCCCGGGTGCAGGGTGAACGGCGATTGCAGCAGGCGCTTGAGCTTGGTCCGCGGGGCCAGCCCGGACAGTTGCTGGAACAGCAGGTGCACATCGTTGCCGATATCCGGATCGGCGGTGATCAGGCTCAGGTCGGTATACGCGCGCGCGGTGCCGCTGTGGTAATTGCCGGTGCCCAGGTGCACGTAGCGGCGCAGCTTGCGGCCCTCGCGGCGCACGATCAGCAGCATCTTGGCGTGGGTCTTGTAGCCCACCACGCCGTACACCACCTGCACGCCGGCTTCCTGCAGGCGGTCGGCCAGGCCGAGGTTGGCTTCTTCGTCGAAGCGCGCGCGCAGCTCGACCACGACGGTGACGTCCTTGCCGTTGCGCGCGGCCTGGATCAGCGCATCGACGATCTGCGAATCCTTGCCGGTGCGGTACAGCGTCTGCTTGATCGCCAGCGCGTTGGGATCCACCGCGGCCTGCTTGATCAGGTCCAGCACCGGGGTGAACGCATCGAAGGGATGGTGCAGCAGCACGTCCTTGCGCGCGACGACGTCGAAGATGCCATCGCCATCGCGCAGCACGCGCGGGTTGAGCGTGGGGTACTTCAGTTCCGGGCGGGCCAGCAGGTCGTACAGCTGGATCACGCGGTTGAGGTTGACCGGGCCGTCGATGCGGTACACCGCGTTCTCGGTCAGGCCGAAGTTCTGCAGCAGCGTGCGCACGATGTCACGCGGGCAGTCCTGCGCGATCTCAAGCCGTACCGCCGGCCGATAGCCGCGGTCCACCAGCTCGTCGCGCAGGGCCAGCGCGAGGTTTTCCACTTCTTCCTCGTCCACCACCAGTTCCGAGTTGCGGGTCACGCGGAACTGGTACGCGCCCTGGACTTCCATGCCGGGGAACAGCTCGTCGACGAAGGTCGACAGCACCGAGGACAGGAACACGTAGGTCTGCGCGCCCCCGAGTTTCTCCGGCAGCTGGATGATGCGCGGCAGCGAGCGCGGTGCACGCACGATGGCCAGGTGGCCGGCGCGGCCGAACGCGTCGGTGCCCTTGAGCACCACCACGATGTTCAGCGACTTGTTGAGGATCTTCGGGAACGGGTGCGAGGGGTCCAGGCCCAGCGGCGACAGCACCGGCATGATCTCGTTGCGGAAGTACGCGCGCAGCCAGCGCTTCTGGCGATGGTTCCAGGAGTGGCGGCCGAGTACGTCGATGCCGGCCTCGTGCAGTGCCGGGCGCAGGGTCTCGTTCCAGCAGCGGTACTGCTGGTCCACCAGCTGGGCGGCGCGGTCATGGATGGCGTTGAGGATGGCCTGCGGGGTCATGCCATCCGGCGCGGGCGGCAGGCCGAACTCCTGCGCATGGCGCACGGCGGCGGCGCGGATCTCGAAGAATTCGTCCAGGTTGGTGCAGGAGATGCACATGAAGCGCAGCCGTTCCAGCAGCGGCACCTGGGTGTCCATGGCCTGGGCCAGCACGCGGAAGTTGAAGTCCAGCTGCGACAGCTCGCGGTTGATGTACAGCGCCGGGTCGCGCAGCGGATCGTTGTCGACCGGCACGGCGATGGGGACGAGAGTGCTCATGCGGAGAAGTCTTCTGCAGAAGGAAGGGAGGCCGTCTCGGTGCGCGCGCGCACCTGGTCGGCGTCGAAATGGCACGAGAACACGCTGCCCTTGCCGACCTCGCTCTGGATCTCCAGGCGTGCGTGGTGCAGGCCCAGGATGTGCTTGACGATCGACAGGCCAAGGCCGGTGCCGCCGCTCTCGCGTGAGCGGCTGCTGGACACGCGGTAGAAACGTTCGGTCAGGCGCGGCAGGTGCGTGGCGGGGATGCCGTAGCCGGTATCGCGCACGCTGAGCACCACGCCCTGGCCCTCGCGGGCCAGTTCCACTTCCACCCGGCCACCGGCGGGGGTGTAGCGCACCGCGTTGGTGACCAGGTTGGAGAAGGCGCTGTGCAGCTCCTTGTTGGACCCCTGCAGGTCCACCCCGGCGTTGTCGACCACGCTGATCTGGTGGCGGCCCTGGCTGTGCGCCTCGGCCTCGCGGCGCAGCGTGGCCAGCATCGGCGCCATCGCCACCGCTTCTTCTTCGGTGTGTTCCTGCGACTCCAGTCGCGACAGGGTCAACAGGTCCTCCACCAGCTGGGCCATGCGCTGGGACTGCTTGCGCATCTCCTCCAGCATCGGGCCGGTACCGGGGAAATCCTCCGGCTCCATCATGTCCAGGTAGCCGTGGACCACGGTCAGCGGCGTGCGCAGCTCGTGCGAGACGTTGGCCACGAAGTCGCGGCGGACCTGTTCCAGGCGCAGCAGCTTGCTCACGTCACGGGCGATCAGCAGCCAGTAATCGGGCGAGTAGGGAATCAGGCGCAGGTTGAGCCGGATCGCCGGATCGACCGGGGAGGGCACGTCCAGGATCGGTTCGGCATTGCGGCCGCCGGCCAGCCAGTGCGCCAGCGGCATCGGCTGCAGGCGCTCGACCAGCGCCTCGCCGAGGTCGCCGGGGTGGTGCAGGCCGAGCAGCGAGGTGGCGGCTTCGTTGAACCACTGCACGCGCTGGCTGTTGCGGTCCACCACCACCACCGCATCGGGCAGCGCGGCGGCGGCCGCACGGTAGCTGCGCAGCATGTCCAGCAGGCGCCGCTTGCGTGTGCGCATCTCCAGCTGGTTGCGATACAGCAGGCGGTCCAGTTCGTTCCACACTCCGGTGCCGTCGCCCACGTCCCAGCGATGGCGGGCGGTCAGCCGGCGCAGCACCCGGCGCAACCGCCAGTAGTGCCAGGCCAGCGCACCGATCGCGGCCAATGCGATGCACATCCACACATGCCCGGAGAGCAGGCCCAGCACACCGGCCGCCAGCAACAGGAGGGCGAGGGTGGCCAATGTCTTCAACCAGGCGGAGCGGATGTGGCGCGGCATTGCGGTCTCGCAGAAAGTGCAGTCCTCGGACGCGATCCAAGGTTATAGCAGGAGTGGCCGCCACCCGGCGCAGGCGCCAGGCAGCGGCCCGACGAGACTCAGGTCGAGGTCGAGAAGCGGTAGCCCGCGCCGCGCACGGTCTGCACCATGTTCTCCGCGCCGAACGGTTCCAGCGTCTTGCGCAGGCGGCGGATGTGCACGTCGATGGTGCGCTCCTCCACGTACACGCTGCCGCCCCAGACATGGTCCAGCAGCTGGGCGCGGGTGTAGACGCGTTCGGGGTGGGTCATGAAGAAATGCAGCAGGCGGTATTCGGTGGGACCGATCGGCACCGGCTGGTCGCCGGCGAACACGCGGTGCGCGGCACCGTCGATGCGGATCGAGCCGACGGCCACGCTGCCATCTTCATCGTCGTCGCGGGCCCGGCGCATGACCGCACGGATGCGGGCCAGCAGCTCGCGGGCCGAGAACGGCTTGACCACGTAGTCGTCGACGCCGGCTTCCAGGCCGCCGACGCGATCGTTCTCTTCGCCGCGGGCGGTGAGCATGATGATCGGCACCTCACGGGTGAGGGCCTCCTTGCGCCAGCGCCGGGCCAGGTCCAGGCCGCTGGTGCCGGGCAGCATCCAGTCCAGCAGGATCAGGTCCGGGACGCGGTCGGCGATCGCGGTCTGGGCCTCGCGGGCATCGCCGGCGTGGATCGGGTCGTAGTCGCCCTTGCGGAGGGCGAAGGCGACCATTTCGCGGATCGCGGGCTCGTCATCGACGATCAGAATGCGTTTCTGCACGTGCGCACCGTATTGCTTATCAGACCGGGATTGAGCCCAGTAGACTACGGTTTCATGACATGTTTGTGACGACCCCCGCGCACATTGCCGCGCGTTGCCATCTCACGGTCATCCGGGCGCTGCCAGGCCGCCGGCTCAGCGCCGTTCCAGTTCCGGGTCGCGGATGCCCTGGCGGCGCATCTCCAGCACGGTCGGGGTGATGCTTTCGATACGCGCATCGACCCGGGCGCGGCCCACGTAATCCAATGCCGGCTGCTTCTTCAAGGCCTGCAGCTGCATCAACGCCTGCTCCGGGCGGCCGTTCAGGAAGGCGGCCTCGGCGTAGGCCTCACTGGCGCGCACGGTATCGCCGGCCAGTTCGCTGGCGCGGGCGTAACGCAGTTGGAACACCGGATCATTGCCGCTTTGCGACAGCAGCGGGCGCAGCATCGCCTGGGCGCGCTGGCCGGCCTCGCGGCCGCCCTGCTCATTGAGGATCTCGGCAAAGGTCAACGCCACCGGGCGGCTGCCCGGGTGTTGGCGCAGCAGGGTCTCGAAGCGGGCGTTGGCCTGCGTCGGCTGGCCCGAGCGCGACTCGGCCTCGCCCAGCGCCAGTCCCACCCACAGGTTGTCCGGGTGGTCGCGCAGCAGCTCGGCCAGGTCGCGACGGGCCTCGCCCGCGCCGCTGTTGCGCAGCCGCGCCAGTGCCAAGCCATAACGCTGCGGCTCGGTCAGCCCGGTCTTCTGCGCGCGCTGCAGGTTCTCGTACTCGCGCACCACATCGGCGGGGGTATCGGCACTCAGCACGCGCAGGCGTTCTCGGGCCCATTCGAACTGGCCGGTGGCGCCGCGGCTGAGGCTGTTGACCGAGATCTGCATGGACGCGGGCAGCATCGGGTTGGTGCCGCGCACGATCGGATCGGACAACGCCGGGTCCGCCGGGTTCACCCGCTCCTGGCGGACCCCGCCGGGCACCTCGGTGGTGAGCAGCACGGTGTCCTTCTTCATCTGCTCGGCCCGCGCCTTGGCCTCGCTGATGCGGGTGGTATTGACCGGGTGGGTCTGCAGGAAGTCCGGCACCGAGTAGCCACCCGCGTTGCCGCGCATCGACGCGGACATGCGCTCGAAGAACCCGGCCATCGCGTCCACGTCGTAGCCGCTGCGGGCCAAGGTGCGGATGCCCAGGCGGTCGGCTTCGGACTCGTTGCTGCGGGTGTAGTTGATCTGGCGCTGCTGCATCAGGCCCATGCCCGAGGTGATCGCCGCCATCGTCGCATCGCCCGAGGAATTGCCCCCGGCCTGCTGCGCGGCGACCACCGCCGCCAGCATGCCCAGCAGGATCGGGATCTGGTCGCGCTGGGCCCGTTCCACCCCGCGCAGCACGTGCTGCTGGGTGACATGGGCGATTTCGTGGGACAGCACCGCGGCCACCTCGTCCTCGCGCTCGGCGGTCAGCACCAGGCCTGCGTTCACCCCGACGTAGCCGCCCAGGGTGGCGAAGGCATTGATCTGGCGGTCCTTGAGCATGAAGAACGTGTAGGACTGGCGTGGTTGGGCGCTGTTGGAGCCCAACCGCGTGCCCATGTTCTGCAGCCAGTCATCCACCAGCGGGTCATCCAGCAGGTAGCCGTAGTTGCGCAGTTCGCGCAGCATCATCCCGCCATATTCGGCCTGGCGGGCCGGGGTCAGCAGCTCGCCGGCCGAGGAGCCGATGTCCGGCAGCTTGGCGTCCTGGGCCGAGGCCAACGGCACGGCCAGGGCGAGGGTCAGCGCGGCGGAGAGCAGCAGAGGGCGCAATCGGGGCTCCAGGGCGGATGGGGCGGGCAGGCGGGACGGCGGCGTGTCGGGGCGGGCCGGGCAGTGTTCGATCCACAGTGTTGCGGTGATGACGTGGAAAATCCAGCAGCCGGCTACCATATACAGACACTCGTTTGTCCGTGGAGTTTCCCGTGAGCCAAGATGCTGCGTCCACCCCGGGTGGCGCCCCCGCCATCACCATCTATTCGACTGCCGTGTGCCCGTATTGCGTGGCCGCCAAGAACTTCCTGAAGAGCAAGGGTCGCGACTGGACCGAAGTGCGCATCGACCTGGACCCGGTCGAACGCGAAAAAATGATGGCCAAGACCCGCCGCACCAGCGTGCCGCAGATCTTCGTCGGCGACGTCCACGTGGGCGGGTACGACGACATGATGGCCCTGCACCGCGCCGGCAAGCTGGAACCGCTGCTGGCCGGCGAGGGCCAGGCATGAGCGCGGCCGACGACGGCAGCAAGGACCGCATCGCCGAGTTCACCGAGTTCCGCCAGCGCATGAACCAGCGCATCCTGGGCGAGCCCAACCAGGTCGTACGGCGCTTCTTCGCGCTCGACACCCAGACCTACCAGGCCGGCGCGCTGGACGTGAAGACCAAGGAGCTGTTGGGCCTGGTCGCCTCGATGGTGCTGCGCTGCGATGACTGCATCAGCTACCACGTGGCCCAGTGCAAGGACGCCGGCGTGACCCGCGAGGAGTTCTTCGAAACCTTCTCGGTCGGCCTGGTGGTCGGCGGCTCCATCGTCATCCCGCACCTGCGCCGCGCGGTCGATTTCCTCGACCAGCTCGAAGGCGGCGCTGACGCCCCGGCCGTTCACGAACACTGAGGTCCGGGGCCCCAACGGCACAGCCCCGGCACGGCAGACCGTTGGCCGGCTGCTCCATCCCCGCCCCGGCACGGCCGACCGTTGGCCGGCTGCTCCGTCCCCGGCCCGTCACGGCCGACCGTTGGCCGACTGCTCCGGCCCCGGCCCGGCACCGCCGACCGTTGGCCGGCTGCTCCGTCCCCGGCCCGTCACGGCCGACCGTTGGCCGACTGCTCCGGCCCCGGCCCGGCACCGCCGACCGTTGGCCGGCTGCTCCATCCCCGGCCCGGCACCGCCGACCGTTGGCCGGCTGCTCCGGCCCCGGCCCGGTAGAGCCGACCGTTGGTCGGCTGCTCTCCGTTCATGTTCGACGCGGCCGCCGATCCACGGTCGGTGAATGCGGAATCCGCTACCCGTTGGTTGCGGGCCATCGGCCGGCACCACCGCCCTCGGTCTGGAGCAGCGTCCTTCTGCCGCAGGGGCGCGCCGAAGGCGGGGGCAGGGGAGGCATGCAGGGCAAGCCGCAACGCGGTTTGCCCTGGCCCGCCTCCGACCAATGGCCTATTTGGGGTCTCCTGAGCGGGTAAGGCATAATTGCGGGTGAAACTTCCCTTGCGCCCGCGTTCCGCGCACCTGACGGACGGCGCTTCCCCCTCGGTTCGGACTACACATCAATGACGCAGAAAATCACGGTCATCCGCGGCGACGGCATCGGCCCGGAGATCATGGACGCTACCCTGTTCGTGCTCGGCAAGCTGGACACCGGTTTTGAATACGAAGACGCCGACGCGGGCCTGGTCGCGCTGGAAAAGCACGGCGACCTGATGCCGGCCTCCACGCTGGAATCGATCGCGCGCAACAAGATCGCCCTGAAAAGCCCGCTGACCACCCCGGTCGGTGGCGGCTTCACCTCGATCAACGTCAGCCTGCGTCGTCATTTCGACCTGTACGCCAACGTGCGTCCGGCGGTGTCCTTCCCGAACACCAAGTCGCGTTTCGGCGACGGCGTGGACCTGATCACCGTGCGTGAGAACACCGAAGGCGCCTACCTGGCCGAAGGCCAGGAAGTGTCGGCCGACGGCGAGACCGCGTTCTCCGGCACCCGCATCACCCGCAAGGGCTCCGAGCGCATCGTGCGCTACGCCTTCGAGCTGGCCCGCAGCACCGGCCGCAAGAAGGTCACCGCCGTGCACAAGGCCAACATCATCAAGTCGACCTCGGGCCTGTTCCTGGCCGTGGCGCGCGAAGTGGCGGCCAAGTACCCGGAGATCGAGTTCCAGGAAATGATCGTCGACAACTGCTGCATGCAGCTGGTGATGCGTCCGGAACAGTTCGACATCATCGTCACCACCAACCTGTTCGGCGACATCATCTCCGACCTGTGCGCCGGCCTCGTCGGCGGCCTGGGCCTGGCCCCAGGCGCCAATATCGGTGAGAACGCGGCGATCTTCGAAGCCGTGCACGGCACCGCGCCGGACATCGCCGGTCAGGGCAAGGCCAATCCGTGCGCGCTGCTGCTGGCGGCCGCGCAGATGCTGGACCACGTCGGCCAGACCGACAACGCCGAGCGCCTGCGCAAGGCGATCGTCGCCACCCTGGAAGCCAAGGATTCGCTGACCGGCGACCTCGGCGGCACCGGCAACACCATGGGCTTCGCCCAGGCCATCGCCAGCCGCCTGTAAGCGCGCGGGTAGGTTGTCCAGAAAGCGGGGCGCTTCGGCGTCCCGCTTTTTTGTTGCCTGTTGGAGCGCGCTGTCGCTGGCGATCACGAGGCGGGCATGCATCAATCTGTGCGAGAAGAGCACAGATGGTGTGCGTGTAACTGGCTGTTTCTGCACGGATCCGGCGCGCACCATGCACGCCATCCCAACCACAGCAGGAGCTTCCCCATGCACTTCGCCTCCCTGATCGGCCTGGCCGGCATCCTCGGTGTCGCCACCGCGTCCGCCCAGCCCGCTGCCGAGCCGGCTCACCCGACCATCCGCCACATGGCGGGGGCGCCTGACGCCACCGCCCTGCCGGCCGGCAAGACCGCGTTGCTGGTGATCGACTTCCAGAACGAATATTTCGCGGGTGGCCGCATGCCCATCCCCGATGGTGACGCCGCCCTGGCCCAGACCCGCCGCCTGGTGGACTTCGCCGACGCCCACGCGATTCCGGTCATCCACGTCCAGCACGTGTTGCCGGCCGGGGCGCCGCTGTTCGCCGCAGGCGGCCGCACGGTCCAGTTCCACCCGCGGATGCAGCCGCGAAAGGGCGAGCAGGTGATCGCCAAGGACAACGTCAGCGTGTTCGCCGGTGCCTCCGGCCCGGTACTGGAGCAGGCGCTCAAGGACGCCGGGATCGACACGCTGATCATCGCCGGGCTGCAGACCCACGCCTGCGTCGCCGGTGCCGCGCGCGATGCCGCGCCGAAGGGTCTGAACGTGATCGTTTCTTCCGATGCCACCGCCAGCCGTGATCTGGACCTGCACGACGGTAGCCGGGTCGGGCACGCCAGCCTGCACGCCGCCGCGCTGGCCAGCATCGAAGACACCTACGGCACCGTGCTGGGCACCGATCAGATCCTGGCGCTGCCGGTCCGCTGAGCCACACCGGCCTTGCTATGCTGCCGGCACCGCCACAGGTGCCGGCCGCTGCACGGGAGCGTGATGGACCAGTTTTCCGCCATGAAGGCGTTCCGCAGCATTGTCGACGCCGGCAGCTTCACCGCCGCCGCCGAACGCATGGACACCACCCATTCGTCGATGTCGCGGCAGCTGCGCCAGCTGGAAGTGCACCTGGGCTCACGCCTGCTGGATCGCAACAGTCGCCGGCTGACGCTGACCGAAGCCGGACGCGCCTTCTACCAGGACTGCGTGGACATCCTGGACCGGCTGGAGGTGGCCGAGCAGCGCCTGCAGGCCGATCGTGACGTACCCAGCGGGCTGCTGCGGGTCAGTGCCCCGCTGGTGATCGGCACCCTGGAGCTCTCGCAATGGCTGCCTGCCTTCCTGGAGCAGTACCCCGGCATCGAGCTGGATCTGTCCTGCGATGATCGCCTGGTCGATCTGATCGGCGGCGGTTTCGACATGGCCCTGCGCATCGCCGGGCCGCTCGCCGACAGCACCTTGGTGGCACGCGAACTGGCCGTCACCGAGATGGTGCTGGTGGCATCGCCGCGCTACATCGCGCAATGGGGGCTGCCACGCCAGCCCACGGACCTGGCCCGGCATGCGCTGATCGGCTTCTCCGGGGCGCGCGCGCTGTCGGCGTGGTCGTTGACCTCGGCGCGCAGCGCGCAGGTGGAGGTCATCCCGCACGGGCGGCTGCGCGTGGATGCGATTCCGGCGCTGCACGCGGCGGTACTGGCGGGGCAGGGCATCGCGGCGTTCACCCGCCTGACCGTGCAGGACGACCTGCTGCACGGGCGACTGGTGCGCGTGCTGCCCCAGCACCACGCGGGCCGCCGGCACTACTACGCGGTGTACCCGCACGCACGCCAGCTGGCGCCCAAAGTGCGCGCGCTGGCCGAGTTCATGGCCCGCCATTACGCCGCGCTCCAGCACGGGCGCCCGGTGATCCCGGAGGCATGAAAAAGGCGCCTTGCGGCGCCTTCGTCATATCGCGTCGTGAGCGTGGCTCAGCGCTGCTGGATCTTCGACAGCAGGCGCAGGAATTCCACGTACAGCCACACCAGGGTGACCATCAGGCCGAACGCGCCGTACCACTCCATGTACTTCGGCGCGCGGGCGTCGGCGCCGGTTTCGATGAAGTCGAAGTCCAGCACCAGGTTCAGTGCGGCCACCACCACCACGAACAGGCTGAAGGCGATGCCGAGCCAGCCACCCTGGTGGATCATCGGCACGTTGATGTTGAAGAAGCTCAGCACGAACGAGGCCAGGTACAGCAGCGCGATGCCGCCGGTGGCCGCGACCACGCCCAGCTTGAAGTTCTCGGTGACCTTGATCAGGCCGCTGCGGTAGACCGCCAGCATCACGAACAGGGTGCCGAAGGTGAGCATCACCGCCTGCATCACGATGCCCGGGAACTTGGCGTTGAACACGGCCGAGATCGCGCCGAGGAACAGGCCTTCGACCAGCGCGTACATCGGCGCGGTCACCGGCGACCATTCCTTCTTGAAGATCGTCACCAGTGCCAGCACCAGGCCGCCGACCGCGCCGGCGATGGTGTACAGCATCGCGCCGCCGGTGGGCAGGCCGTTGGCGTCCACCGACTGGCTCCAGGCGAAGGCGGCGGTGATCACGCTCAGCAGCAGCAACAGGCCGGTCTTGTTGACGGTGCCGTTGATCGTCATCGCCTGGTCCGGCGAGGTCACTACAGAGCCGCTGGCCAGGTCGAGGAAGGTCGACTCGGAAAGTGCGGGATTGCCGCTGCGCATTGCCAATCTCCTTGAAGGGGTAGGGTTTCGACCATCCGGTCGCTGCGCCGAGCATAGCCGATAGAACGGTGCCGGATCAGGACAGCGACGACAACGTGAAATAAGCGTTGACAGATGGCTCGCCGATTCCCACAATAGCCGACTCTTTCGGGGGGAACCTCGGAGGGATTTACCGCCGGGGTATAGCGCAGTCTGGTAGCGCGCCTGCTTTGGGAGCAGGATGTCGGGGGTTCGAATCCCTCTACCCCGACCAAGCCTGCTCAAAACGGGATTGGAATGCGATAATCCGGTCAGGGCGCCCGTAGCTCAACTGGATAGAGCACCGGCCTTCTAAGCCGGCGGTTACAGGTTCGATTCCTGTCGGGCGCACCATCGGGTGCATGCGTCAGGAAGCAAAGGTTTCAGTGGTGGCTGTAGCTCAGTTGGTTAGAGTACCGGATTGTGATTCCGGTGGTCGGGGGTTCGAATCCCCTCAGCCACCCCACTGATTTAAAACCGGGTTCACCGAAAGTGAATCGGGGTTGCAAAAGAAGGCACACACGCTACAATGTGCGCCTGAGTTTTCAGGGCTGTTAGCTCAGTTGGTAGAGCAGTTGACTCTTAATCAATAGGTCCAAGGTTCGAATCCTTGACAGCCCACCAAGACAGAAGCCGCCTGGTTCGCCAGGCGGCTTTTTTCTTGCCTGCGACCAACACCACGCTCGCAGCAGACGGTAGTGCCGAGCCATGCTCGGCAATAGGCCATCCCAACGCCCGCAGCAAACGGTAGTGCCGAGCCATGCTCGGCAACAGGCCATCCCAGCGCCCGCAGCAAACCGTAGTGCCGAGCCATGCTCGGCAATAGGCCCTCCCAACGCCCGCAGCAAACGGTAGTGCCGAGCCATGCTCGGCAGCGGGCCATCCCAACGCCCGCAGCAAACGGTAGTGCCGAGCCATGCTCGGCAACGGGCCATCCCAAGCGCCTGCAGCAAACCGTAGTGCCGAGCCATGCTCGGCAATAGGCCATCCCAACGCCCGTAGCAAACGGTAGTGCCGAGCCATGCTCGGCAATCGGTCATCGGCCGGCAGTATCCCAGTCGCGCGCATTCGCCTCCCATTCAAACAAAACGCTTGCGCCACCCGCAGGAAATCCTGCATAATTCGCCTCCCGATTTCGGGCTGTTAGCTCAGTTGGTAGAGCAGTTGACTCTTAATCAATAGGTCCAAGGTTCGAATCCTTGACAGCCCACCAAGACAGAAGCCGCCTGGTCCGCCAGGCGGCTTTTTTCTTGCCCGGCGTTCGGTGTGCTGACGGTAGGAGAGCCCCCTTGAGTCAAGGGGGCGCGGCGAAGCCGCGGGGTTCTGGGTGCTGATCAGAGGGCCCGCGTGTTGCGCAGCAAGACGTGGGGCTGCAGCGCGAATGCGCAGCACCTCCCCCCACCAAGACAGAAGCCGCCTGGTCCGCCAGGCGGCTTTTTTCTTGCCCGACTGTTCCGTGCGCTGGCGGGAGGAGAGCCCCCTTGAGTCAAGGGGGCGCGGCGAAGCCGCGGGGTTCTGGGCGCTGATAAGAGGGGCCCGCGTGTTGCGCAGCAAGACGTGGGGCTGCAGCGCGAATGCGCAGTAGCTCCCCCACCAAGACAGAAGCCGCCTGGTCCGCCAGGCGGCTTTTTTCTTGCCCGACTGTTCCGTGCGCTGGCGGGAGGAGAGCCCCCTTGAGTCAAGGGGGCGCGGCGAAGCCGCGGGGTTCTGGGTGCTGATGAGAGGCGCCCGCGTGTTGCGCAGCAAGACGTGGGCTGCAGCGCGAATGCGCCGCAGCTCCCCCACCAGGTCAGGCGCCGCCTGGGTCCGCCCAGGTGGTTTCTGGAGTGCTTTGTGAGGCCGGCAGAGGCGTCCGCTGACCTCTTCCAAGCGCGGCGTCGCCGGAAAGAGCATGGCGGCCCAGCGCCCACCCCGCCGACCGCCGTCAAAAAACCCCGGCGCCTGCCTGACGTTTGCGTGCAGCAGGCCAAGCCCGTCACCCCGATTCCGCAACCTGCGGACTGGCGCACGAACGGCAGCCGTCAATCGCGCTTCACTCGGGCTTCCGCGCCCCGGCGCACGCTCCAGGAATCGCCCCGATGAACGCCCGAACCACCGCCCGAACCTTGGCCGCCATGCTGCTGGCTGCCTGCACCACCGCCGCCATGGCAGCGCCGCCGCAGGACCTGGCCGCGCCCGGCGTCAGCGAGGCCGGGCTGGCCACCACCGTGGTCCGCGACCACGTGCAAGAAGGCGAGTTCGTGCCGGCCCGGCCGTTGCCCGGCGATCCCGCAAACCCCTTTGCGCGCACCGTGCTGCGCACCGGCGTGGCCGAGGACGACACCCAGCCGGCACGTCCACTGCCCGTGGAGTGACGGACGGGCGGGTGATGACCTTCCGCTTTGTTGCTCGGCCTGCAACAATGCGCCCCTGCCCAGCGCAGGCCTCGCGAAAGTGGCGGAATTGGTAGACGCCCTGGATTTAGGTTCCAGTGCCGCAAGGCGTGGGGGTTCGAGTCCCCCCTTTCGCACCAGTCATCCCGGCCCCTGGCCGGCACCATGACGATGGGCACGTCCAGGATCCCGGGAGACGGCCGCATGCTGCCCGGGCCGCCCTTCACGGCCGCCCCGGCCCTGCGCTGGCGGCGCTGGCCGATATCGGCGAAACTACAGGGCTGCGGCGGGCATGCGCGTCAACGACCCCGCGTTCAAAACCCGTTCCATCCATCACATCGTGCCGGGGGCGTTGCCGCCGGTGGCAGGAGTCAACATGCAAGCTTCGATCGAATCCACTGGCAATCTGGAACGCCGCCTGACCTTCTCGCTGCCGGAAGACCGCCTGCAGACCCACATCAGTGGCCGTCTGGGCGAAATCGCCCGCACCGCGCGCATCAAGGGCTTCCGCCCGGGCAAGATCCCGGCCAAGGTGATCGAACAGCGTTTCGGCCCGCAGGTCCGCAGCGAGGCCGTCGACGGCCTGCTGCGCGAGACCTTCGACGCGGCCCTGCGCGAGCATGAACTGCGCATCGCCGGCACGCCGCGCATCGACAAGGGCGAGGAAGGCGAGTTCTCCTTCGTCGCCACCGTCGAGCTGATCCCGGACTTCGGCGATGTCGACGTCAGCAAGCTGACCGTGGTCCGCCATACCGCCGAGATCAGCGATGCGGACATCGACCAGATGATCACCAACCTGCGTGAACAGCGCCGCAGCTGGAGCCCGGTCACCCGTGGCGCCCAGGACGGCGACCTGGTCGCGCTGGAAACCTTCTCCCAGGCCGGCGACGAGCGCCTGCCGGCCGAAGGCAGCGAAAAGGGCAGCGTGATCGTGGGCCAGGGCATGATGTTCGAGCAGATCGAGCAGGGCCTGGTCGGCCTGGCCAAGGGTGAGGAAAAGACCCTGGACGTCGAATTCCCCGCCGATTGGCGCGTGCCCGCGCTGGCCGGCAAGCAGGTCAAGGTCACCGTCAAGGTGGTGGACGTGTCCGCCCCGGTGCTGCCGGACGTGGACGAGGACTTCATCAAGAGCTTCGGCGTGAAGGGCGGCGACGTGGAGCAGTTCCGCAAGGACATCCGCGCCAACCTCGAGCGCGAGCTGAAGGGCGCGCTGATGAACCGCCTGCGCCGGGAAGTGGGCGAGCAGCTGATCGCGGCCTACGCCTCGGTGGAACTGCCGCCGCGCCTGGTCGAGAACGAAGCCCGTGCGATGCTGGCCCAGCAGGTCGAGCAGATCCGCCGCAGCGGCCGCAACCCGGGCGACATCCCGGCCGACGCCCACGAAGGCTTCAAGGACGCCGCCTCCAAGCGCGTGCTGGTCGGCCTGCTGGTCGGTGAAGTGGCCCGCAGGAACGACCTGCGCCTGGACCCCAAGCGCCTGAATGAAACCATGCGCCTGATCGCCTCCACCTATGAAGAGCCGGAGCAGGTCATTGAGATGTACCGTAATGACCCCCAGCTGATGAGTGGGCTGCAGAATCGCGTGATGGAAGAGCAGGTGATCGACTGGATCGCCGAGCGCGCCCAGCACACCGAAGAGCAGCTGTCGTTCCAGGACGCGATCCGCCAGTAAGCGGCCCGTGTTTTACGCCCCGCGCCCCGGCGCGGGGTCGTTCCCCCCAAAATAGGTGCCTCACTAATGGACAACCGAACCACAGCCCTGAACATGGTTCCGATGGTGGTCGAACAGACCAGCCGCGGCGAGCGCGCCTATGACATCTATTCGCGCCTGTTGAAGGAGCGTCTGATCTTCCTGGTGGGCCCGATCGACGATCACATGGCCAACGTGGTGGTGGCGCAGCTGCTGTTCCTGGAAGCGGACAATCCGGAAAAGGACATCAGCATCTACATCAACTCGCCCGGTGGCGTGGTCACCGCCGGCATGGCGATCTACGACACCATGCAGTACATCAAGCCCGACGTGAGCACCATCTGCGTCGGCCAGGCGGCCTCGATGGGCGCCCTGCTGCTGGCCTCCGGCGCGGCCGGCAAGCGTTATGCGCTGCCGAACTCGCGGGTGATGATCCACCAGCCGCTGGGCGGCTTCCAGGGCCAGGCCACGGACATCGACATCCATGCCCGTGAAATCCTGACCCTGCGTTCGCGCCTGAACGAGGTGCTGGCCAAGCACACCGGGCAGTCGCTGGAGACCATCGCGCGCGATACCGAGCGCGACAACTTCAAGAGCGCGGCCGATGCGGTGGCCTACGGTCTGGTCGACCAGGTGCTCGAGCGCCGTCCGGAAGAGTCGATCACCCCGGCGTGATGATGCAGCCAGGCCGGCATTCCGGCTTGTTTCCGCAGGGTCGGGCCGGACTGGCGTCCTCCCGACCCTGTGCTATTCTCGAATCGAACCCCCGTTCAGCGGGTGGGGTAACTGGGTAAGCGAAGCATGAGCGAAGACCGCCAAGGTCGTTCCACGGACACCGGCAAGATCCTCTACTGTTCTTTCTGCGGGAAGAGCCAGCATGAGGTGCGCAAGCTGATTGCGGGCCCGAGCGTGTTCATCTGCGATGAGTGCGTGGAGCTGTGCAACGACATCATCCGTGAAGAACTCGAGGAAAAGGCGCAGTCGGCGCGCAGTTCGCTGCCCAAGCCGCGCGAGATCCTCGAAGTCCTCGACCAGTACGTGATTGGCCAGAACCGGGCCAAGCGCACGCTGGCCGTGGCTGTGTACAACCACTACAAGCGCATCGAGAGCCGGCAGAAGAACGACGAGGTCGAACTGGCCAAGTCGAACATCCTGCTGGTCGGTCCGACCGGTTCGGGCAAGACGCTGCTGGCCGAGACCCTGGCCCGCCTGCTCAATGTGCCGTTCACCATGGCCGACGCCACCACGCTGACCGAAGCCGGTTACGTGGGCGAAGACGTGGAAAACATCATCCAGAAGCTGCTGCAGAAGTGCGACTACGACGTCGAGAAGGCACAGCAGGGCATCGTCTACATCGATGAAATCGACAAGATCTCGCGCAAGAGCGAGAACCCGTCGATCACCCGCGATGTGTCCGGCGAAGGCGTCCAGCAGGCCCTGCTGAAGCTGATCGAAGGCACCGTGGCCAGCGTGCCGCCGCAGGGCGGGCGCAAGCATCCGCAGCAGGAATTCCTGCAGGTGGACACCAAGAACATCCTGTTCATCTGCGGCGGCGCGTTCGCCGGGCTGGACAAGGTGATCCAGGCCCGTTCCAACGACGCCGGCGGCATCGGCTTCGGCGCGAAGGTCAAGAGCTCCGAGCGCAAGCAGGAAGTGGGCAAGGTGCTGGCGGAAGTCGAGCCGGAAGACCTGATCAAGTTCGGCCTGATTCCGGAGTTCGTCGGCCGCCTGCCGGTGGTGGCGACCCTGGAAGAGCTGGACGAGGCCGCCCTGGTCAGGATCCTGACCGAGCCGAAGAACGCCATCACCAAGCAGTTCAAGAAGCTGTTCGAGATGGAGCACGTGGAACTGGAGTTCCGCCCGGATGCCCTGTCGGCCATTGCCCGCAAGGCGCTGAAGCGCAAGACCGGTGCCCGTGGCCTGCGTACCATCGTCGAATCGGTACTGCTGGACACCATGTACGACCTGCCGTCGGCCGAGAACGTCAGCAAGGTGGTGGTGGATGAATCGGTGATCGAGCACAAGTCCGAGCCGTACCTGATCTACCAGACCCCGCCGGCCCCTGAACAGAAGGCCGCAGGCGCGGAGTAATCGGTTCAAGCGTTTGAATTGAAACAAGTTTATTAGAACAGCTTGCATCTAGAAGCCGATGGCCCCATAACGAGGCCATCGGCTTTTTTTGTATCCGGGCGAGGCCGCCCGGAGGCCATCCCCACTGTTCCACTGGAGCCCACATGGCCCGTTCCCCTACTGAGACTCTCGACCTGCCGGTACTGCCGCTGCGTGACGTGGTGGTGTTCCCGCACATGGTCATTCCGCTGTTTGTCGGCCGCGACAAGTCCATGCACGCGCTGGAACAGGCGATGGCGGCGGACAAGCGCATCCTGCTGCTGGCACAGAAGTCGGCCGAGACCGACGACCCCAACGCGGCCGATCTTTACCAGGTCGGCACGCTGGCCCAGGTGCTGCAGCTGCTGAAGCTGCCTGACGGCACCATCAAGGTGCTGGTGGAAGGCCTGTCGCGGGTCAACGTCACCCAGGTCACCGAGCGCGACGGCGCGCTGCACGGCGTGGCCACCGAAATCGAATCGGACGAATCGCGCGAGCCGCGCGAGATCGAGGCGATCGCCCGCTCGCTGATGTCGCTGTTCGAGCAGTACGTCAAGACCAACCGCAAGCTGCCGCCGGAGCTGCTGCAGACCCTGGCCGGCATCGACGAGCCCTCGCGCCTGGCCGACACCATCGCCGCGCACATCAGCGTGCGCCTGGCCGACAAGCAGCGCCTGCTGGAAACCCTGCAGATCGGCGACCGCCTGGAAATGCTGGTCGGCCTGGTCGACGGCGAGATCGACGTGCAGCAGATGGAAAAGCGCATCCGCGGCCGCGTGAAGTCGCAGATGGAAAAAAGCCAGCGCGAGTACTACCTCAACGAGCAGATGAAGGCCATCCAGAAGGAACTGGGCGACCTGGACGACGCGCCGGGCGAGCTGGACGAACTGGCACGCAAGATCGCCGAGGCGGGCATGCCCAAGCCGGTGGAGACCAAGGCCAAGGCCGAGCTCAACAAGCTCAAGCAGATGTCGCCGATGTCGGCCGAAGCCGCGGTCGTGCGCAACTACCTGGACTGGCTGCTGGGCGTGCCGTGGAAGAAGCGGACCAAGGTGCGCAAGGACCTCAAGGTTGCGCAGGACACGCTGGACGCCGATCACTTCGGCCTGGACAAGGTCAAGGACCGCATCCTGGAATACCTCGCCGTGCAGTCGCGGGTGAAGCAGATGAAGGGCCCGATCCTGTGCCTGGTCGGCCCGCCCGGCGTGGGCAAGACCTCGCTGGGGCAGTCGATCGCCAAGGCCACCAACCGCAAGTTCGTGCGCATGAGCCTGGGCGGCGTGCGCGACGAGGCCGAGATCCGTGGCCATCGTCGGACCTACGTCGGCTCGATGCCGGGCCGCATCGTGCAGAACCTCAACAAGGTGGGCAGCAAGAATGCGCTGTTCGTGCTCGATGAGATCGACAAGATGTCGATGGACTTCCGCGGCGATCCGTCCTCGGCGCTGCTGGAAGTGCTCGACCCGGAGCAGAACAACGCCTTCAACGACCACTACCTGGAAGTGGACCTGGACCTGTCCGAAGTGATGTTCGTGGCGACCTCCAATTCGCTCAACATCCCCGGCCCGCTGCTGGACCGCATGGAAGTCATCCGCATCCCCGGCTACACCGAGGATGAGAAGCTCAACATCGCCATGCGCTACCTGGTGCCCAAGCAGCTCAAGGCCAATGGCCTCAAGCCGGAGGAACTGGAGATCGAGGCCGACGCCATCCAGGACATCGTGCGCTACTACACGCGCGAATCGGGCGTGCGCAACCTCGAGCGCGAAGTGGCCAAGATCTGCCGCAAGGTGGTCAAGGACATCGCGCTCGCCGGCCCGGCCGGGCTGCCCAAGCCGGCCAAGGCCGGCAAGAAGGCCAGCGCGAAGAAGAAGGCGCTGGTGGTGGTCAATGGCAAGAACCTGGACAAGTACCTGGGCGTGCGCCGGGTCGACTTCGGTCGTGCCGAAGAACAGAACGAGATCGGCCTGGTCACCGGCCTGGCCTGGACCGAAGTCGGTGGCGATCTGCTCCAGATCGAATCGACCCTGGTGCCGGGCAAGGGCCAGCTGATCCTCACCGGCCAGCTCGGCAACGTGATGAAGGAGTCGGCCTCGGCCGCCCTGTCGGTGGTGCGCTCGCGCGCCGAACGCCTGGGCATCGACAACGAGTTCCTGCAGAAGCACGACGTGCACGTGCACGTGCCCGATGGCGCCACCCCGAAGGACGGCCCCAGCGCCGGCATCGCGATGGTGACCTCGCTGGTGTCCACGCTGACCAAGGTGCCGATCCGCGCCGAGGTGGCGATGACCGGCGAGATCACCCTGCGCGGTCGCGTGACCGCGATCGGTGGGCTCAAGGAGAAGCTGCTGGCGGCGCTGCGCGGCGGCATCACCACGGTGATCATCCCCGAAGAGAACCGCAAGGACCTGGCGGACATCCCGGCCAACGTGACCCGCGACCTGAAGATCATCCCGGTGAAGTGGATCGAAGAGGTGCTGGACCTGGCCCTGGAGACCCCGCTGACCCCGAAGAAGGCCAAGAAGGATGGGGCGCGCGTCACAGTGCGCAGCAAGAGCAAGACAGCTTCCAACGCGCGCGTCAAGCACTGACGCGCCATCTGGAAATCGCCGAAACCCGCGTCGTTATTGGCTTTTCAGCTTGCGCGGGTAGGGGTGCGCTGGTATAAAAGCAGCACTCGCGAGTCAGTACTCACTGACGTCGGCGAATCGAGAACTTCACTGGCGTCCGGCCGCAGTCTGGGTCGGATGCTTCACTGTCGAACATGCGGAATCCCCGCCAAAGGAGCTGTACAGAATGAACAAGACCGAATTGATCGACGCCGTTGCCGAGGCCGCCGACCTGACCAAGGCCGAGTCCAACCGCGCCGTCGACGCCGTCATCGCTTCCATCACCAAGGCCCTGAAGGGCGGTGACGCGGTGACGCTGGTGGGCTTCGGTACGTTCCAGGTTCGCGCGCGTGCTGCCCGCACCGGCCGCAACCCGAAGACCGGCGACACCATCAAGATCGCTGCATCGAACAATCCGTCGTTCAAGGCTGGCAAAGCCCTGAAGGATGCCGTAAACTAAGCGGCTTGCTGGGGTGCTTAGCTCAGCGGTAGAGCGTCTCCTTTACACGGAGAGGGTCGGGGGTTCGAAACCCTCAGCACCCACCACAGCACCGCCAGTAAAAGTTTGAAATGTGGAGCGGTAGTTCAGCTGGTTAGAATGCTGGCCTGTCACGCCGGAGGTCGCGGGTTCGAGTCCCGTCCGCTCCGCCAGTTTCAATAGGGCCCCTGAGCGATCGGGGGCCTTGTTTTCTCCAGCGATGTACGTCGCGGTGAAAGGTGGTAGAGCCGACCGTTGGTCGGCTGAAAAAGTTCAAGCGCGGAGCGGTAGTTCAGCTGGTTAGAATGCTGGCCTGTCACGCCGGAGGTCGCGGGTTCGAGTCCCGTCCGCTCCGCCAGTTACAAAAAAATCCTCGAAAAAAGCAGTATTCGGGGTAGGTTTTCTGAATATCTTCGGATAGAATGAGCGCCTGCAAAGTTTCAAGCGCGGAGCGGTAGTTCAGCTGGTTAGAATGCTGGCCTGTCACGCCGGAGGTCGCGGGTTCGAGTCCCGTCCGCTCCGCCAATCTTTGAAGAGCCCCTGGTGAAAACCAGGGGCTTTTTTTTTGGCTTTTCTCCCAATGAGAACGGGACCGTCCTGTTGCAACGGCGGGGGCAGGTGGCGTACGCCCGTGCTCGTTCGTCCGGATAGTCGCGGCGACGTCATGGATCGGGTGGCGGCGCCGTTCGGAATTACTGCGAGCGTGAGGCCCCGCAGCCGCCGCCAGGCCCCTGGCGCAACGGTCCCTCGGCCTGGCGGACTCCTCCGTTATTTTGCCGAGGAGCCTGCCGACCGCGGCGGGGCTCGGCTCGCGGTACAGGCGCGGTGTCGAACGGTTTTTTTGTGACCGTTGGTGGGTTGGGCGCTGGCTCCCCATGCCCTTGGAGGCGAAATAAAGGGGGAGGGGGCGGCCGTAGGCCGACGCCGGAGGACATTCGCCGGAAAGGGCATGGGGAGCCAGCGCTTAACCCGCCAACAGTCGCGTCCGGCGTGGGCCACAGCGCGCTTCGTGCGTTTCAGGCCGATGGCAGAGAGCCGGCTTTGCCTGCTGCGACAGCATCCAGCGCACCATGCCCAGCTGCCGACGCCGGGATCGATGCAAGTGCGACATCCGGCGGCCCGCAGCCGTTGCGGTAGCGGCCCCGCGCCTGCCCGCGCGGGTTTTGGAGCCACGCCGGAAGCGGGTTACACTGCCCGGCTCGCCACTCAGGCCATGATTTTTCCCATGCTGCAGAAACTTCGCGACAAGACCTCGGGCTGGATCGTTACGGTGATCCTGGGGCTGCTGATGATTCCGTTCCTGTTCGTGATCGACTCCAGCTACCTCGGTGGCGTGGGCGCGCAGAACGTGGCCAAGGTGGCAGCGCCGCCGACGTGGTGGCGCTCGGCGCCGTCGTGGTGGCCGATGTCGTTCCTGTGGCAGCACCATGAGATCAGCTCGCAGGACTTCCGCGTCCGCTTCGAGCAGGCGCGCCAGCAGGCCCGCCAGGAGCAGGGTGAGGACTTCGACCCGCGCCATTTCGAAAGCACCGAGAACAAGCTGGCCGTGCTCGAGCAGATGATCGACGAGCAGGTCGTGCGCCTCGCCGGTGAGCAGTCCGGCATCGTGATCGGCGACAACGCCGTGCGCGAGTACATCGCCGCGATCCCCGCGTTCATCGGCGCCGATGGCAAGTTCAATGACAACCAGTACCGGATTGCGCTGGCCAGCGGCAATCCGCCGCGCACCCCGACCCAGTTCGAGGCGCTGGTGCGCGAAAGCATCCAGCAGGCCGTGATCCCGTCCGCGCTGCAGTCGTCCGGTTTCGTCACCCAGGCCGAGACCGAGCGCCTGCTCAAGATGCTGGGCGAAACCCGCGACATCGAACTGGCTGCGCTGCCGGACGTGCCGACCGACACCGCGCCGGTCACCGACGCGCAGATCAAGCAGTGGTACGACGGCCACCTCAAGCAGTTCCGCCAGCCGGAAACCGTGTCGCTGGAATACGTTGAAATCAACGGCGCCAGCCTGCCGCCGGCCACGGCCGCCGACGAAGCGACCCTGCGCAAGCGCTATGACGAAGAGAAGGCGCGCTTTGCCACGCCCGAACAGCGACTGGCCTCGCACATCCTGATCGCCGCCGATGGCAGCGATCCGGCCAAGCTCAAGGCGGCCGAAGAAAAGGCCCTGCGCCTGACCGCCGATGCCAAGAAGCCGGGTGCCGATTTCGCCGCCCTGGCCAAGGCCAACTCCGAAGACCCCGGTTCCAAGGAACACGGTGGCGACCTCGGCTGGGTCGAGCGCGGCGCGATGGTCAAGCCGTTCGAAGATGCGCTGTTCAACATGCAGGCCGGTGAAGTGACCGGGCCGGTCAAGACCGACTTCGGCTACCACGTGCTGCTGCTGCGCGAGAAGAAGGGCGGCGAAAGCCGTTCGTTCGAGCAGGTGCATGACCAGCTGGTGGCCGAGCAGCTGAAGGCGGACAACGAGCGTGCGTTCACCGAGCTGAGCGGCCGCCTGGTCGACCTGGTCTACAAGAACCCCACCTCGCTGGAAGGCGCGGCCAAGGAACTGAACCTGCCGGTGCAGACCCTGGGCCCGTTCACCCGCGCCACCGCCAGCGGCGTCGCCGCCAACCCGGCGGTGCTGCGCGCGGCGTTCTCCGACATCCTGACCCAGGACGGTACGGTCAGCGACCCGATCGAGATCGCGGCCAACCACAACGTGATGATCCGGGTGACCGAGCACAGCCCGGAGCAGGCACTGCCGCTGGACAAGGCGCGCGAACAGGTGATCGCCGCGATCCATGCCGACCGTAGCCGCCAGGCCTCGGAGAAGGCCGCGGACGCGCTGCTGGCCAAGCTCAAGGCCGGGCAGAGCCTGCAGGAACTCGCCGTCAGCGAGAAGCTGCAGCTGAACCCGATGCCGGGCCTGCCGCGTACCCAGCCGGTTCCGACCCCGGAAATCAACCGCGCCGTGTTCTCTGCGGTTGCGCCGACCGAAGGCAAGCCGAGCTACGGCAAGGTGGCGGTGCAGGGCCGGTACGTGGTCTATGCGGTGACCAAGGTCAGCCCGGGCAACCTGGCGGAGATCCAGCCGGAGCAGAAGAAGGCCTTCAGCGAACAGCTGAACCAGATCGACGGCCTGGCGGCGGCCAAGGCCTACATCGAGGCCATGCGCAAGCACTACCGCGTACAGACCGAAGAAGCCAACCTGTAACCGATCCGGTCGCAGCGGCAGCAGAAGGCCCGGCATTGCCGGGCCTTCTGCGTTTGTGGGGTTGGGGCACCTGCGGTCCCTGCGCGCGCCGCCGTGGCGCCCAGCGCGGGCCTCCGGTGGCCGGCCATCCCCCGGAAACGACGATGCCCGGCATCGCCGGGCATCGTGGTCATCCTCAGGGCCGGCGGGAAATCCCGTCAATCCTCCACGCGCAGCACCGCGCCTGGCTTCAGCACGCTGCTGCCGGTGAGCCCGTTCAGCGACAGCAGGGCCTTGAGCGGCATGCCGTAGCGGCGCGCGATGGTCCACGGCGACTCACCGTCGCGCACGGTATGGCGACGGTTGCGCGGGCGATCGGCGCTGCTGGCCACGGTGCGGGCGGCGCGCGGGGCTGCGGGGGCGGCTTTGGCCGTCGGCAGGGCATCGCTGGCCGCGGCGGGGGCGTCCACCGCGGCGACGGCGGCCATCACCGCAGCGCTGGCATCCGCCGGTGCATGCGCCGCCGGCGCCAGCACGGTCACCTGGCCGCTGGGACGGCCCTTGCCGCTGGCCAGCGCCGGGTTGAGCCGGGCGATCCGTGCCGGGTCCAGGGAGCGCTGTGCGGCCCACTGCTGGACGCTAGTGCCGGCCGGCAGGGTGTGGCCCTTCAGCACCGGCACGGTGCGGTCCAGCGAGGCCATCACGCCGGGCTTGGTCTCGGCGTTCTCCAGCACGCAGGCCAGCGCGTGCAGCTTCTCGACGTAGGCGTAGGTGATCGGCGACAGGCCCGGCAGTTCGGCCGGGCGCGCGTTCTGCGCGTTCATCCCGGCCTTGCGCAGTGACTGCAGTACCCGGTACTCGCCGGCGTTGTAGGCCATGGTGGCCAGCCGCCAGTCGCCGCCGAACATGCCGTGCAGGGTTTTCAGGTAGCGCACCGCGGCCTGGGTCGAATCGACCGCCGAGAGGCGGCCGTCGTAACCGGAGGTCATCTGCACGCGGTGGTTCTTGGCGGTGGTGGCGATGAACTGCCACAGGCCCGCCGGACCGCTGCCGTTGCGGGCATTGGGGCGGTAACCGCTTTCCACGAACGGGATCAGGGCGAACTCGGTCGGCAGGTTCGACCGGCGCAGTTCCTCGACCACGTAGCCGAACAGCACCAGGGCATCGTCGTCCTGGTTGGCCAGGCGCGAGGGCGCATGGGCAAACTGTTTCTGCCAGCGCGGGCTGGTGGCCTCGGCATTGCAGGTCGGCTCGGCCAGGCCCTCACGGAAGCTGGCGAAGATCTCCTGCCCGTTGCGCACCGAAACCGGCGGCAGGGCGCTGGCCTCCAGTGGCAGCTGCGACAGGCCGGCCACGTTCTGCGACATGCCGGCACTCAACGACTGGGCGCTCGCGCCGCCAGCCAGGGACAACCCCAGGCCGAGCGCGAGCGGCAACAATCGCCGGCTCATGTACGGAATCCGTCTTTCCAGCCGCGCAGACCTGCGACGACATCGACTTCATCGGTGACGGGGCGACCCAGGTGGGCACTGACGGCCTGCTGGATCGAGTGCGTTCCGGTACGCAGGAACGGATTGCATTCAAGCTCGCTGGCCAGTGACACGGGCAGCGTGGGGCGGTCATCGCGGCGCATGGCCAGGGCCTCCTCATGGCGCTGCAGCAACGCAGCGTTGGTGGGGTCGACATGCCGCGCGAAGACGGCATTTGACACGGTGTATTCGTGCCCGCAACACAACAACAGGTGCGGCGGCAGGGACGCCAGCTTGTGCAGGGATGCCAGAAGCTGGGACGGCGTACCTTCGAACATGCGGCCACAGCCCAGGCTGAACAGTGCGTCGCCACTGAAAAGATGTTCAGCGGTGTGAAACGCGACATGCGAACGGGTGTGACCGGGCACGGATACTACGTGGAACCTTTGGCCCAATGCCTGAACGGGTTCACCTTCAACGACCCGATGGGTCGCCAGGGGGATGCGCGGATCGGCCGGTGCATGCACCTCCAGCCCCGGGTAGCGGGCCTGCAGCTCGGCCACGCCGCCGATGTGATCGTCGTGGTGATGGGTGAGCAGGATCGCCCGTGGCACCCATCCCTGCTGCGTTGCGGCAGCCACCACCGGCGCCGCCTGGCCCGGATCGACCACGACCGCCTGGCCGTCTTCGGCGACCAGCGCCCAGATGTAGTTGTCCGCAAATGCGGGTAGGGCAGTGAGTCGCATAGAATTGGACCATGCCCGCCGCGCCGAGCCCCCGTCAAGCGTCAGTCGCATCCTGGTTTGATACTGAACCGGCGCAAGTGCTGTGCCAGTTGGAGTTCGAGCGGTTGACGCCGTTGCTGAACGAGCGGCCGAGCACGCCCTGGCTGTGGCTGGCGCCGACCGCCGCCTGGACCGCCCTGGCCGACCTGCCCGGACGCGGCCTACGCCTGCATCGCGAGGGCGGCGGTTATGCCGGCGACACCCGGTGTGGGCTGCCGTTGCCGCTGCCCAACGAAAGCGTCAACGCGATCGTGCTGCAGCACGTGACCGCACGCGATGCCGAGCACCTCATCGCCGAGTGCGAGCGGGTGCTGATGCCCGGTGGGCGGTTGTGGCTGTCCACGCTCAACCCGTTCAGTCCGTATCGCCGCCAGTGGCGCCACCACGGGCTGGTGGTACGCACCCCGCAACGCCTGCGGCACACGCTCGAGCGGGCCGGTCTGGCCTGCGAGCAGCTGGATTACCTGGGGCCGATGTGGGCCAACCGTGCCCCTGGCCTGCGCAGTCTGGCGCCGCTGCGCGCAGCCTGCCTGTTCACCGCCGAGAAACGCACCCTGGCCCTGCCAGGACCTACGCCACTGCCGGTACGCCGTTGGCACGGTACCGTGGCGACCTGATCTGGAATGCAATGAAGACAATCGAACTACACACCGACGGCTCCTGCCTTGGCAACCCCGGCCCCGGCGGCTGGGCGGCCTTGATGCGCTACAACGCGCACGAGCGCGAGTTGAGCGGCGGTGAAGCGCACACTACCAACAACCGGATGGAACTGATGGCGGCCATCTCCGGGCTGGAGGCGCTGACCGAGCCCTGCAACATCGTGCTGTTCACCGACTCGCAGTACGTCCGCCAGGGGCTGACCCAGTGGATGCCGGGCTGGATCCGCAAGAACTGGAAGACCGCCGGCGGCGATCCGGTCAAGAACCGCGACCTGTGGGAGCGTCTGCACGCGGCCACGCTGCGCCACCAGATCGACTGGCGCTGGGTGAAGGGCCACTCCGGCGACCCGGACAACGAACGCGTGGACCAGCTGGCGCGCGACGCCGCGATCCGGATCCGCGCCGCCGGCCCGGTACACTGAGCCCATGCGTCAGATCATCCTCGATACCGAAACCACCGGCCTGGAGTGGCGAAAGGGCAACCGCATCGTCGAAATCGGCTGTGTGGAGCTGCTTGAGCGCCGGCCCAGCGGCAACAACTACCACCAGTACATCAAGCCGGACTGCGAGTTCGAACAGGGCGCGCAGGAAGTCACCGGGCTGACCCTGGAGTTCCTGGCCGACAAGCCGGTCTTCGCGCAGATCGCCGAGGAGTTCCTGGCCTTCATCGATGGCGCCGAGCTGATCATCCACAACGCCGCGTTCGATATCGGCTTCCTGGACAACGAGCTGTCGCTGCTCGGCGACAACTACGGCAAGATCACCGACCGCTGCACGGTGATCGATACGCTGAAGATGGCGCGCGAGCGCTTCCCGGGCCAGCGCAACTCGCTGGATGCGCTGTGCAAGCGGCTCGGCGTGGACAACGCCCATCGCCAACTGCACGGCGGCCTGCTCGATGCGCAGATCCTGGGCGATGTGTACATCGCGCTGACCTCGGGCCAGGAAGAAATCGGTTTCGGTTCGGTCGACGACGCCAAGGGCGGCACCGCCCATGCGCAGGCGTTCGACACCTCGCGTCTGTTGCCGCGTCCGCGCGTGGTGGCCACCGCCTCCGAGCTGGAAGCGCACGAGGCGCGGCTGGCCAAGCTGCGCAAGAAGGCCGGCCACGCGATCTGGGACGGCGAGCGCGTGATGGCCGAGGCGGGCTGACCGCAGGGCGCCGCACGCCTGGATCTGCCGGGTAGTGCCACGCCAGGCGTGGCTGCGGCCCGGCTGGCGGTGCGCACGGGCCGGAGCGGAGGGCAGCCGGGCGTGGCTCGGCTCTACCCGGGGTGGGCCCGCCCGGGTGTGCGTCGGGCGGTTATACCTATCTCGCTCAGGGCCCCGCCGGTACGGCGACCGTCAGCCTTTGAACCCGCATGCTCGGCCCGTGCTCATCGAGTCGGCATGGCGCAGCGTCCGCCGCCGCGCGACCGGTCGGCCTCAGTGGCAGCGCACCAGGATCACGGTGATGTTGTCCGAACCGCCTCCGTCCAGGGCGGCCGCCACCAGGGTGTCCACGCATTCCTGGGCGCTGGCGTCGTCGTAGGCCAGGGTGCTTGCGATGCCCTTGTCCTCCACTTCCTCGGTCAAGCCGTCGCTGCACAGCAGCAACTGCATGCCCGGACGCAGTTCACCGGTGGTGGTAGCCACGTTCAGGTGCGCCGGATCGGTCACTCCCAACGCCTGGGTGACCACGTTGCGGTGCGGATGCGCGCGCGCCTGCTCGGCCGTCAGGTTGCCCTGCGCCACCATTTCCTGGACCACGCTGTGGTCCTGGCTGAGCTGGGCCAGGGCGCCGTCGCGCCACAGGTAGGCGCGGCTGTCGCCGACCCAGGCCACCTCATAGCGATTGCCCTGTACGCGCGCGGCCACCACGGTGGTGCCCATCGGCAGGCTGTCGTTGCGGCGGCGCGAGGTACGGATGATTTCCTCGTCGGCGACCCGGATCGCATGTGCCAGGGTCGCGCCCTGGCGGATCTCGCGCACGATGGTTTCGCGCGCCAGGGCGCTCGCCACCTCGCCACAGGCGTGCCCGCCCATGCCGTCGGCGACCAGCCACAACGCCAGTTCGCCATCGCCGTAGTAGGTGTCCTCGTTGAGGTCACGGCGCAGGCCAGGGTGGGTGAGGTGTCCGAATTCGATCATGAGGGGGCGGCAGCCAAGGGGACGTTGCAGGGGATAACGGCATGATCGCGGGCCGCCGGACATCCGGCAAGGCATCCAGACAGAAGAAATTCACGTGCGTGGCAAACGAATGACTTGTCGTCGGCGCATCCTGCCCGTATTATTCGCCTCCCGGTTCGCCGGGACCATCTGGAGAGGTGGCAGAGCGGTTGAATGTACCTGACTCGAAATCAGGCAGGCGTTTATAGCGCCTCGGGGGTTCGAATCCCCCCCTCTCCGCCAGACACGCAAAAAAGGCTACCCAACGGGTGGCCTTTTTTGCGTGTCTGGCGGAGAGGGGGGTGAAGCGAAGACACGCCGGGGTTCGACGGATTCGTCTGGAACGAATCCGGACAGCCGAACGGCTGGCCCTGGAGCGCGCAGCGCGGAAGGGCTGGGCCCATGGATGGGCCCAGCAATCCCGGCAATGAAGCGGCCACCCTCGTTCCGGGTTCGACCCTCCGACGGAGAGGCAACGCCGCCCGAAGGGCGGCCGCTGTGGGACGGACGTGCGCCGAGCATCACGAAGCCACGCATGGCGTGGCTCTACCGGGCCGCAGGCGCCCGTCATCACCGTCCGCTAAACTGCCGATCTCACGTAACGGATGTCCCCCATGACCGCTGAAATCCTGGTTCCCGTGTCCTTCGGCGAGCTGCTGGACAAGATCTCGATCCTGCAGATCAAGTCCGAGCGCATCGACGATGCCGCCAAGCTGGCCAACATCCATGCCGAGCTGAGTGCGCTGGAGAAGACGTGGATGGCGCATCCGGCCGCGGTCAAGGACATCGCGCGCCTGCGCGCCGAGCTGAAGGCGGTCAACGAGCGCCTGTGGGACATCGAGGACAACATCCGCCTGCAGGACAAGGCGCAGGCCTTCGACGAGGACTTCATCGCCCTGGCCCGCAGCGTCTACCTGGAGAACGACCAGCGTGCGCGGATCAAGAAGGACATCAACCTGGCGCTGGGCTCGGGTTACGTCGAAGAGAAGTCGTACAAGGATTACGCGCCCAAGGGCGCGTAACTCCGTCGGCCTGCGACGCTAAAAGGGGGGTGCCGAACGCTCGCCGGCAACCCCGTGATGTCCGCCTGCCGGTCAGGCCGGGCGGTGATCGGCGACATAACGCTCGAACGCGGCGATGCCGTCTTCGACGGTGATCAGCTGCATCACGTCGTCGAACTCGATCTTGGTGCCCCATTTCAGTTCGCTGGCCGGCTTGCCGAGGAACTTGCGCGCGGCATCGTCGTAGCGGTCCACACAGTAGCGGCGGTCCGAATACGGGCCACTGCGGGCCGGATTGCTGGCCGCGTGCAGGCCCAGCACCTTGCTGCCCATGGCGTTGGCGATGTGCATCGGGCCCGAGTCGGGGGTCATCACCAGCGCGGCGCGGGCCAACAGGGCCGGCAGCTGCTTGAGCGTGTCCTTGCCGACCAGGTCCAGCGCCGGGGTCTGCAGCTGGGCCTGGATGGCATCGGCCATGTCGCGCTCCAGCGTGCTGCGCCCGCCGCACAGCACCACCCGCCAGCCACGCGTGCCGGCGTGGTTGGCCACGGCCGCATAGCGGTCGGCATACCAGTTGCGGCGCACATGGCTGGAGCAGGGCGAGATCATCAGCACGGGGCGGCCATCGTCCTGCCACTGCGCCTGCGCCCAGGCCACCGCCGCTGGCGGAATGGCCAGGTCCCAGCTGACCTCGGTCTGGCGGATGCCGAGCGGCTCGCCGAAGCTGCCGATCGCATCCAGCACATGGATGCCGGGGCGGTCGGGGATGCGTTCGTTGATGAAAAGGCCGTGAAGATCCTTGGAGCGTGCCTTGTCGTAACCGATCCGGCGCACGGCCGGCACGAACGCGGACAGCACGTTGGCGCGGAAGGCCACCTGCATCTGCAGCAGCGCCTCGAAACGGCCCGGCGGGAACCCGCTGCGCAGCGCGCGCATGCCGGCCAGCCCGGTCTTCTTGTCGTAGGGGTGGAATACCACGCCCGGCAGGCCATCGAGCAGCTTGTGGCCGGCCTTGTCGATGATCCAGTGCAGCGGCGTGCCCGGCCTGGCCTGCTGCAGGGTCCTCACCAGCGGCACCACGTGGGTGACGTCGCCGAGTGCGGACAAACGCAAAAGACACAAGGAAGAGGACGCTGATGCCATGGTGTTGTTAGACTCGAAGGAATGGTCGCATTCGACGCCACTGAAGCGCTGACGCCCTGCCGCGATGGACGCGGCATGGGTGCCATTCTGTTCGACCGCGAACGACTGCGGCAAGCCGAGATCGGCCTGTTCTCGCCCGCCCACTGGGCCGAGCGGGCACGGCCGGTCGGCGATGGCGGCCGTGGCGGGGCCTGGTTCGTGGATGCGCCGTTCGGCCAATGCGTGCTGCGCCAGTACCTGCGCGGCGGCATGGCGGCCAAGCTCAGTCGCGATCAGTACCTGTGGCGCGGTGCCAACCGCACCCGCAGTTTTGCCGAGTTCCGCCTGATGCGCGCGCTGCGCGCGCTGAAGCTGCCGGTGCCGCAACCGATCGCCGCGTTCTACATGCGCGACGGCATGCGCTACCGCGCGGCCATCCTGATGGAGCGGCTGGAAGGCGTGCGCTCGCTGGCCGACCGCGCGCTGGTCGCCGGCCGTGGTGCGCCATGGGAAGAAACCGGGCGGCTGATCGCGCGGTTCCATCGCGCCGGCCTGGACCACGCCGACCTCAACGCCCACAACATCCTGTTCGACGCCAATGGCCATGGCTGGCTGATCGATTTCGACCGCTGCGTGCAGCGCATCCCGGCCACCCGCTGGCGTGAGAAGAACCTCAAGCGCCTGCTGCGCTCGCTGATCAAGCTGCGCGGCGAGCGCAGCCAGGACGACGTGGAAAAAGATTACGCACGACTGCGCCGTGCCTACGACCTGGCCTGGAACCGGGGCTACTGATGGAGTGGGCACTGCGTTTCATGGGCGTCGGCAATGCCTCGGCGGTCCAGCTCGGCTCGCCGATGGCCGTGATCGAGCGCGAAGGCAGGCCCTGGCTGACCATCGATTGCGGTGGGGAAGGCCTGACCGCTTTCCAGGCCCAGTACGGGCACGTGCCGCAGGCGCTGTTCGTCACCCATGTGCACCTGGACCACGTCGCCGGCTTCGAACGGCTGTTCGTGGATGCGTTCTTCTCGCCGCACCGGCGTGGCCGCATCCGCGTGTACGTGCCGGCCACGGTGGTGCCGCTGCTGCACCGGCGCGTGGCCGACTACCCCAATGTGCTGGCCGAGGGCGGCGCCAACTTCTGGGATGCCTTCCAGCTGATCGTGGTGGGCGATGCGTTCTGGCACGACGGCGTGCGCCTGGAGGTGTTCCCGGTGCGTCACCACTGGCCGGAAACCGCGTACGGCCTGCGCCTCAAGGGCGCCGTGGTGTGGAGCGGGGATACCCGGCCGATTCCGGAAATGCTGGCGCGTTATGCCGACGACAACGAGCTGATCGCCCACGACTGTGGCCTGCACGGCAACCCGTCGCACACGGGCGTTGACGACCTGGAGCGCGAATACAGCGCTGCGTTGCAGGCGCGGATGATGCTCTACCACTACGCCAGCGAGGCCGATGGCGATGCGCTGCGCCAGCGCGGGCATCGTGTCGCGCTGCCCGGCGAATGCGTGCCGCTGGCCACGCCGACGGCCATGCACGTACTGGCCCAAGACCCGCCCTGAGCATGGCGTCCGCACCGGACCCCGCCGCGCTGGCTGCTCACCTTGAAGCACTCGAACGCGCCCTGCATGCCCCGGGGGTGCGGGGCGATGCGGCGCGTCTGGCGGACCTGCTGGATAGCGACTTCAGTGAGATCGGCAGTTCCGGGAACTGCTACGGGCGCGCGGCGGCGCTGGTCGACATTCCCGCCGAGCGCACGGCGGTGGAGATCGTCTCTGAGGACTATCGCATTGTCCTGCTGGCGCCGACCTTGGCCCAGGTGCGCTATCGCAGCTGGTATGTGATCGAGGGGGTGCGCCAGCGCGAGGTGCTGCGCAGTTCGCTGTGGCGACTGAGCGGGGGCGCGTGGCGGGTGGTGTTTCATCAGGGCACGCCGGCGGCGGCAGGCGGCAGCGACACGTCGGCGTAGCCGGGCCCCAAAAAGGTGGCGGCCCCGCCGGCTGACCTCGGCGCCCGCGTCGATCGATACCGTTGCTGCCTTCCGGCCCTGGCGGGATTTTCGACCTAGCGTCGCGAGGGGCCGACGGGGCCACCATAGAGACGTTCCACACGTGGGGCGATCGGGGATCGGCGCCCAGTGTTGGAAGCTGTACTGCAGGAGCAGGCCCCCGTAGTGCAGTCGCGCATTCTAGCGCATGCGTGGCACGCAGTGCCAGCGCATGCCGCTCAGTCGGCGCGCTGCCAGAGCAGGTCCAGGTCGCCGTCCACGAAGCCCAGGCCGATACCCTGTACCTGGTGGGTCAGGCGCGGACCGAAACGGGGCGTGTCCAGTGCCTGCAGCAACGCCGCGCGCACTGCGGCCAGGCACGCATCCCAGCCCTGGCCGGTCAGTGCAAAGGGGAGCTCGATCTCGCGCACGGGCGGCGCCCATATCTCGTCGCAGGGCCAGTCCGTATCGTTCGCATCGAAGCGGTCGGTGCCCACCAGTTCGATGCAGAATCCGGCATCGTCGCCCGCTGCGCCTTCGCTGAGGTTGAACGACAGCCCCACGACCGCCTCCGGTAGCGGCGCTTGTAGCGCCTGCTCCAACCAGTCGGCCAGTGTCGGATGAATCGGCATGCGCCTTTCCTGCATCAGGGCGGGACAGGATGCCACGCGGCAGGCATGGAGCTGAATCAACCGCGTCCCAGGGCTGAACCCTGCGCAAAGCGGCGGATCTGCAGGTGCCTGGATCGAAACGGCGTTGCTAGAATCGGCGGCAGGAGGAACGACCTCCCCCGCAACGGGAACCAACGACCAGGACGACCTGGCCCCCATCAAGGAGGGCCGCATGGCCTGGATCTATCTGTTGGCAGCCGGTGTACTCGAAATCGTCTGGGCGTTCGCGATGAAGCAGTCCGACGGGTTCAGCAAGCTCACGCCCTCGATCATCACCCTTGCCGCCATGATCGCCAGCTTCTGGCTGTTGTCGCTGGCCATGCGCACGCTGCCACTGGGCACCGCGTACACGATCTGGACCGGCATCGGCGCGGTGGGCGCGTTCGTCATCGGCATCATCTTCCTGGGCGAAACGATCAATGCGATGCGGATCGGCGCGGCGGTGCTGATCGTGAGCGGGCTGGTGCTGATGAAGGTGTCGAGCAGCTGACACCTGGCTGTGGCCACGCTATGCGTGGCCGTACGGCGATACCGATGGCGCCGCTCAGCGCAGCGCCATCGTGCGTTCCATATGCACCGCATCCAGGCCGGGGCCGTGACCATCGGGCACGATCCCGGTCACCCCGAAGCCGTGCGCAGCGTAGAAATCCCGGGTGTGCTGGCTGGTGCTCAGGGTCAGGCGGCGCACCCCAAGCGCGTGCGCACGTTCCACCCGCGCCTGCGCCAAGGCATTGCCCAGGCCCTGGCGGTGCAGCGTCCTGTCGACCATGCCCCAGCAGAAGGCCGCGGTGTCCGCGTCGACCCGCATCAGGCCGCCGCACGCGACGACCCGGCCATGGCGCTCGATGACGAGATAGTCGCTCTCGCGTTCGGAGTGCAGCAGGTAGCGGGAAAAGTCCGCGCGTTCGTGGGCGCCGAAGTAGCGCGGCACGTTGCTGTCGAACAGGGCCAGGCAAGCGCTGGCATCGGTGGGATTGAACGTGCGCAGGAGTGTCATGAGGTCATGTAGCGGGGGAAGGGCGTCAATGACGCCGGAGAACCGGGAGGGCAACTGCCGGGGCGGGGCGAATGCGTCGGAGCATGCGCGCCTCGCCAGGCCATGTCGGCCGGGGCCTGGGCGGCCGGCGGGGGTGTCATGGCGTACGTCGCGCAGCTGCCCAATAGGCCTTCTACGCAACATCGCCCGGCTACGTCTGCGCAACGCGAGCGTCGTGCACCAGTACGGCCGGGTCGACTGCCAGCGCCCGGATCAACGCGCCGAAGCATCATCGGTGGGTGTTCGATCTGGTTTCCGTCCAAACCTCCAGGCTCAACCCTATGCGTTTTCTCGATCAAATCTTGTCCTACGCGGTAATTCTATGTGTCCTGGCCGGCGTGACCGCTACCGGTCCTGCATTGGCGCGACAGAAAGGCGAGGTGTTTACGCCCCGCAAGCGTCACGTGGAAATGACCGCGCAGCAGCTTGGCCGATATGCGAGCGGCGGTGAAGTCGAATTCGAACTCCGCTCCGCCGACCCGGCCAAGCCGTTTACGGCTTCGTCGGTCAGTATCGGCTACCGCAGCATCGACTCCCGGCGCGGGCAATGGGGATGGCTGGATACCCAGGCGCTGACGCGCTCGGGCAACAGGATTTCCGTGCGGATTCCCAAGCTGGAGGCGTCGCAGCTGGAGTCGGTCGACCTGTCGGTAAGCCAGGGAGATACGCTGGTGGGCAGCGTTCGCCTCATTGTTTCGTTGGCCGACCAGCCCCATGTTGGCGCGCTGCCTCTGAATGGTCAGCCGATCGAGCTGCAGGGCGTCGAAAGCGGTTCGTTCCGGGTCATCCCGCGACTGTCCGACGACATGCCATGGCGACTCAGCGGCGTTTTCCTGAGTCACCGGAATGGTTCGCGGACGTTCTGATCGGACGCCGCGCGCGGTGAATGCGGCAGACTGGTGACCGGCCTGCCGGCCGCGCGATCCCTGCATGCTGGAAACGAAGAAGCCGCCCCGAGGGGCGGCTTCTTCCTGAACCTGGCGGAGAGAGGGGGATTCGAACCCCCGAAGCGCGGTTTAGACGCTTACACACTTTCCAGGCGTGCTCCTTCAACCGCTCGGACACCTCTCCGGACCTGCTGCGATAACCCGCTGCAGGGGCGCAGATTCTAGCGGGGGAATTGCAATCGCACAAGCGGTACGAACCGGAGGGCAGGGGGGCTGGACAGGCGTGGCACAATGGACGTCCCGATGAAGACGGTGGCCTGATGTCCTATCTCGTCCTTGCCCGCAAGTGGCGTCCGAAGCGTTTTGCCGAGCTGGTGGGCCAGGAACACGTGGTCCGTGCGCTCAGCAATGCGCTGGACAGCGGCCGGGTGCACCATGCGTTCCTGTTTACCGGCACCCGCGGGGTGGGCAAGACCACCATCGCGCGCATTTTCGCCAAGTCGCTGAATTGCGAGCAGGGCACCAGCGCCGACCCATGCGGCCAGTGCCCGGCCTGCCTGGACATCGATGCCGGCCGCTACATCGACCTGCTCGAGATCGATGCCGCGTCCAATACCGGCGTGGACGATGTCCGCGAGGTGATCGAGAACGCCCAGTACATGCCCTCGCGCGGCAAGTACAAGGTCTACCTGATCGACGAAGTGCACATGCTGTCGAAGGCGGCCTTCAATGCGCTGCTGAAGACGCTGGAAGAGCCGCCGGAACACGTGAAGTTCCTGCTCGCCACCACCGACCCGCAGAAGCTGCCGGTGACGGTGCTCTCGCGCTGCCTGCAGTTCAACCTGAAGCGGCTGGACGAGGACCAGATCCAGGGCCAGATGACCCGGATCCTGGCCGCCGAGGAAATCGAGTCCGACCCGACCGCGATCGTGCAGCTGGCCAAGGCCGCCGACGGCAGCCTGCGCGACGGCCTGTCGCTGCTCGACCAGGCCATCGCCTATGCCGGCGGCGCGCTGCGTGAAGACGTGGTGCGCACCATGCTGGGCACGGTCGACCGCACCCAGGTGGCCGCCATGCTGGAGGCCCTGGCCGATGGCGATGGCGTGCGCCTGCTGCAGGTGGTGGCGGCGCTGGCTGAATTCTCGCCGGACTGGAGTGGCGTGCTCGAGGCGCTGGCCGAAGCCCTGCACCGCATCCAGGTGCAGCAGCTGGTGCCGGGCGCGCAGGCCGATGGCGAGGGGATCGATGCCGCCGCCTTTGCCCAGCGCCTGCGCCCGGAAGTGGTGCAGCTCTGGTACCAGATGGCGCTCAGCGGCCGTCGCGACCTGTACCTGGCCCCGAGCCCGCGTGCGGGCTTTGAAATGGCCGTGCTGCGCATGCTGGCCTTCCGCCCGGCCGCCGCCGTGCCGCCGGTGCCGCGCGATCCGGGCACTGGGATGGACGTGGGCAGTGGAACCGCAGGCAGCGTGCAGGGCAGTGGCATGGCCGCGGCACCTGCCGCAGTGGCCGCGGCCGTCGCCGTGCCTGCGCCGGTCATCGCCGCGCCGGTTGCGGTCGCCGCTCCATCGGTGGCGCAGCCGGCGCCTGCCGAGGTCGCGCGGCAGGCGCCCGCACCGGCGGCTGAACCCGCACCGGAGGACGATCCGCCGCCGTGGCACCCGACCGGGGCGGAGGAGCGTGACGAGGCGCTGGCCGCGGAAATGGCCAGCCCTGACGCGGCCATGGTCGCGCCGTGGGAGGCGCCGCCGTCCCGTCCGGCCCCGCCGCCGGTCGCGGTTGCCGCCCCCGTCGCCGCGCCGCGCCCGCAGGGCATCGCCATCACCCCGTCCGCCGCGCCGGCCCCGGCGGCCGCGCCTGCCGCGATGCCGATCACGCTGTCCTCGCCGGAGGCCTGGCTGGAACTGGTCGCCCAGAGCCAGCTCAACGGGCCGTCGCGACAGTTGGCCGCGCATGCGGCGTTCATCAGTTTCCAACACGGTGTCTTGAAACTGGCGGTATCGCCCGGATTTGAGTACCTGTGTTCAGACCGTTCGCTGGCAGCGCTGACCGATGCGCTGTCCGGGCCGCTGGGGCAGACCCCGCGGATCGTGATCGAACACGGCAACGCCCAGGCCGAAACGCTGCACCAGCGTTCCGACCGCCAGCGTGGCGAGCGGCAACAGGCGGCAGAAACCGCCTTCATGGCCGACCCGCAAGTGCAGATGCTGGTCCAGCAGCACGGTGCGCGGGTCGTGGCCGATTCCATCCGTCCTTTTGATGAGTAACACGACATGCGCGGCAACATCGCCCAATTGATGCAGCAGGCCCAGAAGATGCAGGAAAACCTGCAGAAGGCCCAGGAAGAACTCGCCAAGCTGGAAGTGACCGGCAGCGCTGGCGGCGGCATGGTCAGCGTGACCCTGACCGGTGCAAAGGAATGCCGCAAAGTGCGGATCGATCCGTCGATCCTGGCCGATGCGGAAATGACCGAAGACCTGGTGGCCGCGGCGTTCAACGATGCGTCCAACAAGATCGATGCGGAGTCCAAGAACCGCATGGGGTCGGCCACCGCCGGCATGCAGCTGCCGCCGGGCATGAAGCTGCCGTTCTGAGCCCGTGCGCGCGGTGGGCCTGCCCGCCGCCCCGCTGGCGACCGCGACGCGAAGCCCCCGGGCTTCGCGCGCTTGTTTCCGAGATGAGCCCACCGCCATGAGCCTGCCCCTGCTCGAACAACTGATCGAGGCCTTCCGCGTGCTGCCCGGCGTGGGGCAGAAGACTGCCCAGCGCATGGCCTACCACGTGCTCGAGCGCGAACGCGAGGGTGGGCAGAAGCTGGCCGAGGTGCTGGCCAAGGCGATCGAGCGTATCGGTCACTGTGCGCAGTGCCGCGATTTCAGCGAGACCGAGATCTGCGCGGTGTGTGCCAACGGCAGCCGCGAACGCCAGCAGCTGTGCGCGGTGGAGTCGCCGGCCGATCGCCTGGCGATCGAGCATGCGACCGGGTTCCGCGGGGTCTACTTCGTGCTGCAGGGGCGCTTGTCGCCGCTGGATGGGGTGGGCCCGCGCGAGCTCGGCCTGGACCAGCTGGAGGCGCGCCTGAAGCAGGGCGAGGTGCAGGAGTTGATCATCGCCACCAGCGCCACCGTGGAAGGCGAGGCCACGGCGCACTACCTGGCGCAACTGGCGCGCGCGCACACGGTGCGACCCAGCCGGCTGGCCCAGGGCCTGCCGCTGGGCGGCGAGCTGGAGTACGTGGACCGCGGCACGCTGTCGCACGCGTTCGGCACCCGCACCGAAATCCAGGAATGACCGCAGCGCCGACGCGCCGGCGCCGCGCGTCGGCCGGCTTCCCGAGGACCGAGGCCCTCATCCGCGCTAAGCTCCAAGGCCCTGTTCCAACTGGTGCCCCATGAGCCAAGACACCCTGTTCGGCAAGATCATCCGCCGCGAAATCCCCGCCACCATCGTCTATGAGGACGAGGACGTGCTCGCCTTCAAGGACATCGCGCCACAGGCGCCGGTGCACGTGTTGTTCATCCCGAAGAACGAGGCGATCCCGACCCTGGATGACGTGCAGCCTTCGCAGGCGCACCTGATCGGTAAGCTGGCGCTGGCCGCCGCCGAGTACGCCCGCCGCGAAGGCTTCGCCCAGGACGGCTACCGGATCGTGATGAACTGCCGCGAGCATGCCGGGCAGACCGTATTCCACATCCACCTGCACCTGCTGGCCGGCGCCCCCCTGGGGCACTTCGGCACGCCCAACGCCTGAAGCACCCAACCACGACGCCCCCGCGTAGAGCCACCCCATGGGTGGCTGCACGTAAAGTCGGATCCGGTAGAGCCACCCCATGGGTGGCTGCACGCACCACCGGATCCGGTAGAGCCACCCCAAGGGTGGCTGCACGCAACGCCGGATCGGGTAGAGCCACCCCACGGGTGGCTGCACGCATCGCCGGATGAGGTAGATCCACCCCATGGGTGGCTGCACGCATCGCCGGATCGGGCTGCACGTAACGCCGGATCCAAAAGCAGCCACGCATGGCGGGGCTCTACCGCGCGCAAAGAAAAAGCCGCACGACGGCGGCTTTTTCTTTCAACGCACACCGACCAGCGGTCGGCCGCTAGGCGGTTACCACCAGCCCCAGCCGCGGTAGCCCCAACCCGGGCCCCAGCCCGGCGGGCCCCACGGGCCGTACGGGTAAGCGGGCACCACATCGACCTGGCGCACTTCCGGCCACAGGTAGATGACGTCGGCCTCCAGCTTGGGCAGGCGGTAGTCGTACTCGCCGATACGGGTGCTCTCGTACCCGGCGATCTTGCCGATGAAGGTCACGTCGCGGCCCGGCTCGAACACGGCCGGATCATAGAACCCAGCGCGGCAGGCGATGAAGCGACCGTCGCTGGCGTCGGCCGAGGTGGTGCTCGGGCGGCCGCTGCCGTTGAGCGGGCGCGAGATCAGCTGGAAGCAGGTCTGGCCCTGGCCCGGGTTGGTCTCGATGATGCGCCCGCCCCAACGAACCGGCGTGCCCACCTGCTGGGTCGGCACCGCATCGCGCGGGCTGACCATGCTGAACTGGCCTTGCAGCGGTTTGGGTGCGGTCGCGCAGGCGGCCAGCGCCAGGGAAGCGGCGAGGGGAAGCAGAATCTGGATCTTCATGGGGATGCTCCGGAGGACGGGCGATGCCTGCGCAGGTCGCGCAATAATGAAGTGAGGTCGACGTCCGCGCCAGCGTAGCGCGCGAGAACGAAACGGCTGCTGAGTGACAGCAGCGCCGGGTCGGGACGTTGCTGGTGCACGCGCCGGGCCCAATGGCCCGCCGGTTCGGCGTGGTCACGGGCCAGGCCCAGCCTGGCGTAGCGCTGGCCCATCCGATGCCAGGCGCGCAGCAGGGGGTCGCGCTCGCGTTCGCCGCGGGCCAGCAGCCACGCCATCCACCCTAGCGCGACCAGTGCGAAGAGGGTGAAAACGCCAATCAACTGCGCCGGCTCCAGTTTGTCCACGCCGAAGGGCCGCAGCAGTTGCTGCTGGCGGGTGGCGTTGAAGGACAGCACCAGGTCGTTCCAGCCGCGACGCAGCCAGTCGCTGGCCTGGCCCAGTTGCGCCCAGCGGCTTTCCAGGGTGGCATCGCCACCGACCTGCAGGCGATCTTCCAGGGTGTCGTAGATGCGTTCGGGCGCCACGGCGGCGGTCGGGTCCACCCGCACCCAGCCGCGGCCGGGCAGCCAGACCTCGGCCCAGGCATGGGCATCCATGCGCCGCACCACCCAGTAGTCGCCGTAGCGGTTGCGGGTGCCGCCCGCAAAGCCGGTCACCACCCGGGCGGGAATGCCGGCGTTGCGCATGAGCACCACGAACGCCGAGCTGAAGTGCTGGCAGAAACCGGCCTGCTGGTCGAACAGGAACTCGTCCACGCCATCACGCCCGGGCAGCGGCGTGCTCAGGGTGTAGGCGAAACGCGCGCGGATCCACGCCATGGCACGGCGCACGATCGCCTCGTCGTCGTTACCGGCCTCGCTGCGCCACTGGTGGGCCAGCGTGGCCGTGCGCGGGTTGAACCCCTGCGGCAACTGCAATGCCCGGCGCCGTTGATAGGGCGAGAGATCCTCGACGTAGCCGGTGGCCGGCGCGGACTGCAGCCGCCAGCGGGTGAGGGCGGTCAGGCTGGCCTGGCTGCGCAGGCTGTGGTCGGCGCCCAGCTCGCTCCCGGGGGGCGCCTGCATAGGCAGGTCCAGGGCGACGAGTTGCCGACGGTCGGTGGGTTCGTAGTCGATCTGATAGTCCCAGCGCGTGGCGCCGTGGGTGACCTCCGGCGGCGCGCGTCCGAGCGCGCTGCGGTCCTGTTCCCACACCCGGCCGTCGAAGTAGGTCATCACCGGGCCGCGCCAGTAACGCTGCTGGGGTGTCGGCACGGGGCCGAAAAACTGCACGCGCAGCGCCGGGCTGTCATCGGCCATCAGGTCCAGCCATTGGCCCGGTTCCATCTGATCGGACAGTCCTGGCTTGCCGACCGCGCGTTCCGGGATGCCCCAGAGCGGCTCGCTCAGCCGCGGGAACAGCCAGAAACCGGCCAGCGCCAGCGGCAGGCCGAGGGCGATCAGCCGGCCCACGCCGCGGATCTGCCCGCCGAGGGGTGGCGTAGGCGCCTGGCCTTCGGCCTGCGCCAGCCGCTGCAGGGTGAGCAGCGCCGTCAGCGCGGCCAGCACCGCCAGCGCCATGGTGGACGGCCCCTGGTCGAGCAGGAAGGCCGCGAACGGTGAGAACAACGCAAAGCCGAGCAGGCTGCGGGCATCGCGCAGGCTGCGCAGTTCGCTGGACTTGAGCGCCAGCATCGCCGCCAGCAGCGCGCAGCCGGTATCGCGGCCGGGACGGGCGCCCATCTGCCAATAGATCGCGGCCAGCATGCCCAGCACCAGCAGCAGGCGCAGGGGAGCCGGCAGCACCCGCTGGCGCGAGACCAGTGCGATGACGACCGCGACCAGCGCGATGATCGCGGCCAGCAGGTCGGGCAACTGCAGCAGCAGCGGCACCAGGCCCAGGGCGGCGCTGGCCAGTGTCCAGTGGCGCGCGCTCGGACTCAGGAGGGGCGAGGTCGGCTCAGCCATGCGGCATCAGCGCCAGTGCGCGTTGGCAAAGGTGGTGGTGGGCGCTGCCATTGCCCGGCCCCAGTGCGGGTTGCCCGGGGAGCAGCAGCGTATAGCGGCGGCCGTCGCGTTCGGCCATGTCGACCCAGCGCGCCAGCCGCGCGATCCGCGTTTCCATCGGCAGCGTGGACACCTGGCGCCAGTCGAGCAGTACATCCATGCCAACCGGCTTTTCATACTCGCGCACCAGCAGGGTGTCGCGCCGCGCCGAGTGCTTCCAGGCGATGCTGCGTTGCGGGTCGCCGGCGCGATACGGGCGCAGCTGGTGCAGTTCGTCGCCACTGGCGTGCACGCGGGTATGCAATGGGTCACCGCCGCTTTCCGGCAGCGGGGGTGCCTGGGTGGCCGGTGCGGCATAGACCAGCAGCGGGGCATCGGGCCACACCCACGACCAGGCGCGCACCAGGCCCAGCGGCTGGGTGGTGGAGATCCGGATGCGGTCCAGGTCCAGCCAGCCACGGCGCACGGTGGGCAGTGCCAGGTCCACTTCGATCTGGTCGCTGTCGATCAGGTGGCCAAAGGTGGTCGCCTCGGCATGGGCCACTTCCAGCCCACGCCGCGCGCGCGCATCCGGGCGCGACAGGATGATCCGCAGCCGCATCGGCACGCCGGCATGCACCGGTTCGGCCGAGACCGCGTCGATGCGCAGGCCGGACAACTGCAGGTGCGCGCTGATGGTGCTGGCGATCGCCACGGTGGCCAGCAACAACGCCAGCAGCATGGCCGGGTTGTTGTTGTAGTTCAGCGCACCCAGCAGCATCGCGCCCAGCAGCGTCGCCACGAACAGGCCGAACCGGGTGGGCAGCACATAGATCCGGCGCCGGTCCAGGCGACGCGGCAACGTCTCCGGTCGGCGCGGTCGCGCCAACAACTGCAGTGTCCGCCAGCGGTCTCCCCAGCCGCGACGCATCGTCAATCCACCGGCACGGTCTGGAGGATGGCGCGCGCCAGCGCCGGTCCGTTGCTGGCTTCCGCCTCGGGGACCAGGCGGTGCCCGGCCACGGCCACGAACAGGGTCTGCACGTCTTCGGGCACCACGTGCGCGCGACCGAGCAGCAGTGCATGCGCCTTGGCCGCACGCAGCAGGGCCAGTCCGGCACGCGGCGAGAGCCCCACGCGCACGCCGGCGTGCTGGCGGCTGCGGGTGAGCAGGGCCTGCACGTAATGCACCAGCGCATCGCTGGCGTGCACCTGGCTGGCGGCCTCGCGCAGCGCGCGCACCTGGCCGTCGTCCAGCCGCGGTGTGGCCTTGGCGATCAGGTGGCGTCGGTCGGTGCCGCGCAGCAGTTCGCGCTCGGATTCGGGGTTGGGATAGCCCAGTGCCAGGCGCAGCAGGAAGCGGTCCAGCTGCGAATCGGGCAGGGGGAAGGTGCCCGACAGGTCGACCGGGTTCTGCGTGGCGATCACGAAGAACGGGTCCGGCAGCGGATGGGTCACCCCGTCCAGCGTGACCTGCTGCTCGGCCATCGCCTCGAGCAGCGCGCTCTGCGTGCGCGGCGGCGCGCGGTTGATCTCGTCGGCCAGCAGCACGTGGGTGAACACCGGTCCGGTATGGAACTGGAACTGGCGGCTGGTCGCGTCATAAACCGAGACGCCGAGCACGTCGGCAGGCAGCAGGTCGGAGGTGAACTGCACGCGCTGGAAGCCCAGCCCCAGGCTGGAGGCCATCGCGTGGGCCAGGGTGGTCTTGCCCAACCCGGGCAGGTCTTCGATCAGCAGGTGGCCGCCGGACAGCAGCGCGACGAACGCCAGGCGCACTTCGTGTGCCTTGCCCAGCACCAGCCCGTTGACCTGGTCCTGGGCGCTGCGAAGGGCCTGTCGCAGTACATCGGTTAGCATGGCTGGCACGTGGGGCGAATTTTCCATGTCCGTCTCGTGTCGATGATTCCTTCGATTCTATAGAGCAATGCAGGGCGAACAACGCGCACGCACCATTTTCCTGTTGTTGTGGACGCTGATCACCGCGGTGAAGCTGGTGATCGCAGCGCGTCTGCCGTTGTTCGTGGACGAAGCCTTTTACTGGCAGGAGGGCCAGCACCTGGCGGCGGCCTACTCGGACCTGCCTGGCCTGACGGCGTGGCTGTCGCGGCTGGGCGTGGAGCTGGGGGGCACCCACATCCTGGCCCAGCGCCTGCCGTTCCTGGCCATCGGCGCGGCGCTGCCGTGGCTGGTGTCGCGCATTGCCACGCGCTGGTTCGGTGCGGTGGCGGGCTGGCAGGCCGGCAGCCTGACCTTGCTGATGCCCTTGTCGGGCACGCTGGGCATGTTGGCGGTGCCGGACGTGCCGATGGCGCTGGCGGCGGTGCTGTGCCTGGATGCGGGCGCGCGCCTGCTGCGCAACGTCGATGCCGCCGCCGCCGTGAAGCTGGGCCTGGGCCTGACCATCGGTGCGCTCAGCCATTACCGCTTCATCGGCGTGATCGTGGTCGGGTTCATCGCGCTGCTGCTGTTGCCGCAGGGGCGGCGCATGCTGCGCGATCCGCGGGTCTGGGTGGCGTTGGCGGTGGGCGTGCTGGCCTGGTTGCCGCTGTTGTCCTGGAATGCCGACAACCATGATGCCGGCCTGAAGTTCCAGGTGGTCGAGCGCCACCCATGGGCGTTCCAGTGGAGTGGGCTGTGGTTCCTGGTGATCCAGCCGATGCTGGTCACCCCGATCCTGTGCATGGCAATGTGGAAGGTGGCCCTCGCGGGCACCCGCTCCGGTGGCGGTGCGCGTGCGCAGTGGCGCTATTTCGGGCTGGTGGGTGCGGTGTCGACGCTGTCGATCTTCGCGCTGGGCTTTTTCACCGACGTGGAGCGGATCAGTTTCCACTGGCCGCTGCCGGGTTACCTGGCGCTGCTGGTGGCGGTGCCGGTGGTGCTCAACGGCTGGCCGCGCTGGTTGCGTCGCACCGGCTGGTGGCTGGCCGGCGCCGGGTTGGCGCTGGCGTTCGGTTATTACCTGATGGCGTCCACGCCGAGCCTGCGCGAGCAGTTGGCCGGCTACAAGTACTACCCGCGCAACTTCGCCGGCTGGGAACCGTTGGCGGCAGTGGTGCGCGACGAACTGGCCGACATGCCGTCCGGTACGCGGGTGCTGGCCGGCAACTTCAAGGTGGGCGCCGAGCTGGGCTTCCAGCTGCGCGACCCGGCCATCGAGGTGCTGCGTCATCCGCTCAACGACAAGCATGGGCGCAGCGCGCAGCTGGGCCTGTGGGGGCTGCTGCACGAAGGGCCGCGCACGGGGCCGATGCTGCTGGTGCTCTCGCCCAGCGACCAGCGTTACCGCGACCTGCTCGCGCGTTACCACGACATCTGTGCGCAGGTGGGCCCGCTGCCGCCGCCGCGCGTGGTCAGCTACGACCATGGCTTCCAGCGGTTCCTGTTGTTCAGGCTGCCGGCGGCCCGGGCCCCGGGCCCGTGCGTCACCCCGGCGATGGCCTGGATCGATACGCCGCAGCCCAATGCCGCCGTCGACGGGCTGCTCGACGTGCGCGGCTGGGCGTTCAAGGACGGGGTCGGGCTGACCCGGGTGGAGGTGCTGGTGGACGGCGTCCCGGCGGCCGAAGCCGCGTATGGACGTGCGTATGACATCACCAGCTTCTGGACCATTTCCAATGATCCGCAGCACCCCAACGTAGGCTTCGATGCCCGCATCGATACCCGCGCACTGACCCCGGGCCGGCATTGGCTGGGGCTGCGCCTGCATGGCAACGACGGCAGCGTGGAGACCTGGCAGGAACAGGCCCTGGTGGTGCCGGCGGCCCGCCCCTGAGCGGCCGAAAGGGCGCTCAGGGCAGGGTGTAGCCGGCCTCGCGCAGCAGCCGGCACAGCGCGATCAGCGGCAGGCCGATCAGGGCGGTGGGGTCGCGGTTGTCGATCGCCTCGAACAGGCTGATGCCCAGGCCCTCGCACTTGAAACTGCCGGCGCAGTCCAGCGGCTGCTCGGCGGCCACGTAGCGTTCGATGCTGGCCGCGTCCAGCACGCGGAACTGCACGCGGGTGAGATCGCAGGCGTCCAGCACCCGCTCGTCACGCTGCAGGCAGACCGCGGTATGGAACGCCACCTGCTGACCGGACATGGCCGCCAACTGCGCATGGGCGCCCTCGACCGAGCCCGGCTTGCCGAGCGGGGCCCCGTTCAGCTCGGCCACCTGGTCCGACCCGATCACCCAGCGGCCGGGCTGGCGCGCGGCCACCGCGGCAGCCTTGGCCCGGGCCAGCCGCACCGCCAGTGCGCGGGGAGCTTCGCCGGGCAGGGCGGTCTCGTCCACCTCCGGGCGTGCGCATTCCGGGGTCAGGCCCAGCCGCTGCAGCAGTTCCAGGCGGTAGCGGGAGGTGGAGGCAAGGACGGGCGGAAGCATGCGAAAATACCGGTCGGCGGGGCTGGCAGTCTGGCCCGGGGGTCCAGCGCCGGCAACCCCGGAAAAGAGGGATTTGACAGCCGGGCAGACGGTCCTTAACATTCAGCGGCTTATGTCCGCGAACGTGCCCGAATTGCTGGATGCTTGGCGGATGGTCGCAGCGCGCAGGCGCTTCGATGGTCAAGTCGATCTGGCTGAACTTACCCGCCTGCAAGGGCTTGTTGCCGATACCGAAGGCCGGTGCAGCTATGCACTGGAATTCGCGCACGACGACATCCTGCGGGTATCCTATGTCGAACTGTCCATCGACACCGAGCTGCCGCTGATCTGTCAGCGCAGCCTGCAGCGTTTCCTGCTGCCGGTCTCGATGGTGCAGCGGCTCGGCCTGATCCGCAGCGAAGAAGATGAAGCTTCGCTGCCGGAAGGGTACGAACCCTGGCTGGTGCCCGAAGACGGCATGCTGCGACCGCTGGAACTGGTCGAGGACGAACTGGTCCTGGCCGTGCCCGTGGTGCCGCTGTCTCCCGATGGCGAGGCGGTGGACCAGGATTGGGCACCGACCGAAGAAGAAATCAGCAAGGCCAATCCGTTCGCGGCGTTGGCGGCACTGAAAAAACAATAGCAGCCGGATTGTCGTCGGCGGCTGCGGCGAAAGCGAAAACTGTGCTGGGCGCTGGCGTCCTGCGCGACGATACGACGAAGCAAAACGAACCGAGTTTGGAGCAATCCCATGGCTGTGCAGAAATCCCGTGTCACCCCGTCCCGCCGCGGTATGCGCCGTGCGCATGACGCACTGAGCGCCAAGCAGCTGTCCACCGATCCGACCACCGGTGAAGTGCATCTGCGTCACCACATCACCGCTGACGGTTTCTACCGTGGCAAGAAGGTGATTGCGACCAAGTCGAATTCGGCCGTCGAAGAAGATTGATTCGTGAAGGCCGCTGCCCGGTCGGGCAGCGGCCTTTACCCCTTTCTTCCCGGCTGTCAGTGTTGATGGCCGTGCTACAGGATATGCAATGAGCAAGCGGATCTACTCGAGGATCGCGGGCACTGGTAGCTATTTGCCCGAAAAAGTGTTGACCAACCAGGATCTGGAGAAAATGGTCGACACCACCGATGAGTGGATCCAGTCGCGCACGGGTATCCGTGAGCGGCACATTGCAGCCGACACCGAAACCACCAGCGACCTCGGCTACCACGCCGCGGTGCGTGCGCTGGAAGCGGCCGGTATCGACGCATCCCAGCTGGACATGATCGTGGTGGGTACGACGACCCCCGATCTGATCTTCCCGTCCACCGCGTGCCTGATCCAGGCCAAGCTCGGTGCGACCGGTTGCCCCGCCTTCGACGTCAACGCGGCCTGTTCGGGCTTCGTGTTCGCGTTGAGCGTGGCCGACAAATTCATTCGTTCCGGTGATGCACGCCATGTGCTGGTCATCGGTGCGGAAACCCTGACCCGGATCGTGGACTGGACCGAGCGCACCACGTGCGTGCTGTTCGGCGATGGCGCCGGCGCCGTCGTGCTCAAGGCCGACGAAGACACCGGCATCCTCAGCACCCACCTGCATTCGGATGGCAGCAAGAAAGAGCTGCTGTGGAACCCGGTGGGCGTGTCTGCCGGGTTCGGCGAGGGCGAAAATGCCCGCGGCGCCATCCTGATGAAGGGCAACGACGTGTTCAAGTACGCCGTGAAGGCGCTGGACTCGGTCGTGGACGAGACCCTGGAAGCCAATGCGCTGACCAAGGCCGACCTGGACTGGCTGATCCCGCACCAGGCCAATCTGCGCATCATCGAAGCCACGGCCAAGCGCCTGGAGATGTCGATGGAGCAGGTGGTGGTGACGGTGGACAAGCACGGCAACACCTCCTCGGCCTCGGTGCCGATGGCGCTGGACGTGGCGATCCGCTCCGGCCGCGTGGAGCGTGGCCAGCTGCTGCTGCTGGAGGCCTTCGGCGGTGGCTTCACCTGGGGTTCGGCGCTGCTGCGCTATTGATAGTGCTGGTTACGACAGCGTGACGTTGTCGTTACGGCCCCATTTGGGGCCGTCTGCATTTCAGGAGATCCGTCATGGTTGAGCCCATCGTCATTGAAGGGCAACGCGCCTGGCTGAAGCAGTACGGCGAAGGAAGCCGCGCGGTTGCCTTGGGCCTGCTCAATTTCGTCGCCCATCGTTTCCAGCTGGACGCCCTGCGACCGCCGCCGCACCGTGGCGGTGATGCCGCCAGGAAGACCGAGGCGCGGCGCCTTGCCGAGCTGTCGGCACAGGGCGTAAACGTCCCTCATGTGATCGGCAGCGGCCACGCCGCGCTGGTGCTGGAAGACAACGGCAGTTCGTTCAATACCTGCCTGCGCGAAGCCGATGAGGCCGGACGCGACCGCCTGGTGGCCGCGGCGATGCAGGCGATCGCAACGGCGCATCGGAAAGGGGCGTATTTCGGGCAGCCGTTGCCGCGCAACCTGACCTGGGACGGTACGCGGGTGGGCTTCATCGACTTCGAAGAAGACCCGCTGGAGGTGATGGACCTGGCGCAGGCGCAGGCGCGCGACTGGCTGATGTTCGGCTACGGCGTGGCGAAGTACTACGAGGACCGCCCGCAGCAGCTGCAGACACTGATGGCCGAGGCGATGGACGGGGTCGAGGCACCGGTGCTGGCCCACGCCCACGCGGTGTCCGGGCGACTGCAGGGACTGGCACGGGCGAGCATGAAGATGGGGCGGTCGGCGCGCGCGCTGGCGCACGCGATCCTGATCGTGCATGGGGCGACGACGCTGGGCATGCTGATGCTGGCGGTGATCTGTTTCGACTTCTTCTCCGACGGCGACCTGGACATCCTGCAGCTGCTGGTCTGATCGGGGCTGGCTCTCTCAGAACCATCGCGGTGGAGTCGAAGAAGCCGAAGCCTTAGCCGTAGCTAAAGCCGATGCATCATTGCTCGTGTGCCGAGACCCCGGCAGTGCGTCGGAGCGCACGAGCGATCAACGGCACGCCGCCTCGGCGTCACCGAGCCTCACCAGGGCATCCCTGCCCGCGGGATTTGGGAAGAGGGTAATGCCGAGCCATGCTCGGCACCCCCAAACCCAAACGAACGCCGCGGCCCCGCTTTGGCCTTTCCACGCATGCCGACCATCCTCGGCAGGGCTGGGGTGGGCCGGGGGGCGGGACCGTCTTGCGCCATGGATGGCGCAAGAAGAGCCCCCAAGGATGGGTTCACGGCGTGTCCCGCCCCCCGGCCCACCCCAGCCCTCTCCCCGACAGTACGGGCAGGGGTTTGACCTTTGCCCCAGCTCCAAAGCAGCCAATAACGCTTCCCCCACATACGCGCCAGTACAGACGAAGGGCGCTGTTCGGCCTTATCATTCGCCGTTCGATTTTTGCAGGCGGATGACCGCGTGACCGATTCCAATCTCGCATTCGTGTTCCCCGGCCAAGGCTCGCAGTCGCTGGGCATGCTGGCCGAACTGGCCGAGCTGCACCCGCAGGTCCGCGAGGCCTTCACCGAGGCGTCCGATGGCGCCGGCGTCGACCTGTGGGCCCTCTCCCAGGGCGGCCCCGAGGAAATGCTCAACCGCACCGAATACACCCAGCCGGCCCTGCTCGCTGCCAGCATCGGCGTGTGGCGCGCCTGGAATGCCGTCGGCGGCGCCAAGCCGGCCGTGCTGGCCGGGCACAGCCTGGGCGAGTACACCGCCCTGGTCGCTGCCGGCGCGCTGACCCTGCACGATGGCGCCCACCTGGTGCGCCTGCGTGGCCAGCTGATGCAGGACGCCGCGCCCGCAGGCGTGGGCGCCATGGCCGCCGTGCTCGGCGCCGAAGACGCCCTGGTCCAGGAGGTCTGCGAACAGGCCGCCGGCAGCCAGGTCGTGGTGCCCGCCAATTTCAACTCACCCGGCCAGATCGTCATCGGTGGCGACGCCGCCGCCGTCGATCGCGCCCTGGCCCTGCTCGCCGAAAAGGGCGTCCGCAAGGCGGTCAAGCTGGCCGTCAGCGTGCCCTCGCACACCCCGCTGATGCGCGAAGCCGCCAACCGCCTGGCCGAGACCATGGCCGGCCTGGATTGGCGCGCCCCCGCCCTGCCGGTCGTGCAGAACGTGGACGCCCGCGTCCACGACGGCATCGACGCCATCCGCCAGGCCCTGGTCCAGCAGCTCTACCTGCCCGTCCAGTGGACCGGCTGCGTGCAGGCGCTGGCCGCCCGCGGCGTCACCCGCGTGGCCGAGTGCGGCCCGGGCAAGGTACTGAGCGGATTGATCAAGCGCATCGACAAATCGCTGGACGCGCGCACACTGTCCACGCCCGCCGATTTCGAAGCCGCCCGCGAGACCTGGGCTGCCTGATCCTTCGACTGGTCCTGCGTCGCCCGGCCCCGGCCTGGCGCGCGGGCCGGTCCCGTACGAGGAAACACAGATGAGCAAGCCCCTTCAGGGTGAAATCGCACTGGTGACCGGCGCCAGCCGTGGCATCGGCGCCGCCATCGCCGATGCACTGGCCGCGCAGGGCGCGACCGTGATCGGTACCGCCACCACCGACGCCGGTGCCGCCGCCATCGGCGAGCGCCTGGCGGCCGTCGGTGGCCAGGGCCGCGCGTTGAACGTCACCGATGCCGCTGCGCTGGACGCCGTGCTGGACGGGATCGCCAAGGAATTCGGCGCCATCACCATCCTGGTCAACAATGCCGGCATCACCCGCGACAACCTGCTGCTGCGCATGAAGGACGAGGACTGGCAGGCCATCCTGGACACCAACCTGACCAGCGTGTTCCGCACCTCCAAGGCCGTCATCCGCGGCATGATGAAGGCCCGCAAGGGTCGCATCATCAACATCGCCTCGGTGATCGGCGTGACCGGCAATGCCGGCCAGGCCAACTATGCCGCCGCCAAGGCCGGCATCATTGCCTTCTCCAAGTCGCTGGCCAAGGAAATCGGCTCGCGCGGCATCACCGTCAACGTGGTCGCCCCGGGCTTCATCGACACCGACATGACCAAGGCGTTGCCGGAAGAGCAGCGCACCGGCCTGGTCAAGTCGATCGCCCTGGAGCGCCTCGGCGAACCGGGCGATATCGCCAACGCGGTGGCGTTCCTGGCCGGTCCCTCGGCCAGCTACATCACCGGCGAAACCCTCCATGTGAACGGCGGCATGTACATGCCGTAAGCATGTGGCGCATGGATTGCGCCGCAAGTGGTTGATCTGAATGATGTTTTGCAGCGATGCAAGGCGTCGCCGGTTTCCACTACACTATCCCACGGTCATCCATCTTCGGATGACGTCATTTTTGAACCACTACTCCATCTGGAGCGATATCCAATGAGCACCATCGAAGAACGCGTCAAGAAAATCGTCGTCGAACAGCTTGGCGTCAAGGAAGAAGAAGTCACCAACAGCGCATCGTTCGTCGATGACCTGGGCGCTGACTCGCTGGACACCGTTGAACTGGTGATGGCGCTGGAAGAAGAGTTCGAGTGCGAAATCCCGGACGAAGAAGCCGAGAAGATCAGCACCGTCCAGGCTGCGATCGACTACATCAACGCCCACGTCAAGGCTTGATGTCAGGCGGCTTGCGCGCGGTTGTGGCCTACGCCGCCACCGCGTGCGGCAAACCCATGGGGCCGCGCTTGCGGCCCCGTGCATTTGAGCGTTACACCGCGTCATACCCGCAACACCCGGGTCAGGAGAATCTGCAATGAAGCGTCGCGTCGTCGTTACCGGCATGGGCATGGTCTCGCCGTTGGGCAATGATATGGCCACCAGTTGGAAGGGCATCACCGAAGGCCGTTCCGGCATCGGTCCGCTGACCAACGTTTCGCAATCCTACCTGGACCGTTTCACCACCAAGATCGCAGGTGAGGTCAAGGACTTCGACATCACCGCCGACAACGAGCAGTTCGGCAAATTCAGGGTCACGGGCAAGGACGCCAAGAAGATGGACCCGTTCATCCATTACGGCCTCGGTGCCGCCTTCATGGCCTTGAATGATTCGGGCCTGGAGATCACCGATGGCAACGCCGAGCGCGTGGGTGCCATCGTCGGCGCCGGCATCGGCGGCCTGCTGGGCATCGAGGAACAGACCATCGAGTTCCACGAGGGCAAGAAGATCTCGCCCTTCTACGTGCCCAAGACCATCATCAACATGCTCCCGGGCCAGTTGAGCATCATCACCGGCTTGAAGGGCCCGTCGTTCTCGGCGGTGTCCGCCTGTGCCACCTCCAACCATTCCATCGGCACCGCCATGCGCATGATCCAGTACGGCGATGCGGACGTGATGGTGGTGGGCGGTGCCGAGCGCGGCTCCTCGCCGACCGCACTGGGCGGCTTCTGCGCCATGAAGGCCATGTCCACCCGCAACGACGCACCGGCGGAAGCCTCGCGCCCGTGGGACAAGGACCGCGACGGCTTCGTGCTGGGCGACGGCGCCGGCATCCTGATCCTCGAAGAATACGAGCACGCCAAGGCGCGTGGCGCGAAGATCTACTGCGAGCTGGCCGGCTTCGGCGCCAGTTCCGATGCGTACCACATGACCGCGCCCAGCGAGAACGGCGAAGGCGCTGCCCGCTGCATGACCATGGCGTTGAAGGACGCCGGCGTCACGCCGGACCAGGTCGGTTACCTCAACGCGCATGGCACCTCGACCCCGCTTGGCGACCTCGGCGAGACCATGGCGATGAAGACCGCCTTCGGCGAACACGCCTACACGATGATGGTCAGCTCGACCAAGTCGATGACCGGCCACCTGCTCGGCGCGGCCGGCGGCGTGGAAGCCATCTTCTCGGTGCTGGCGCTGCGTGACAACGTGATCCCGCCGACCATCAACCTGCACCAGCCGGGCGAAGGCTGCGACCTGGACTACGTGCCCAACGAAGCCCGCCAGGCCAAGGTGGACGTGGTGATGTCCAACGGCTTCGGCTTTGGCGGCACCAACGGCACGCTGGTGTTCAAGCGCATCTGATTCCACCGCTGCCGCAACCGCGCCCGGGCCGCCATCATGGCGGCCTTGGTGTATCTGGCCCCCGCGCACTCCCTGGTGTCCTGCCATGCTCCTGATCCATCCGTTGCCCGCCACCACCGACCTGCTCGCCCTGCAGCGGGTGGATCCCGCGCGTTATCCGCTGCTGATGGAGTCCACCGCCTCGGGCACCGCCCAGGGCCGCTGGGACCTGCTGCTGATGGGCAATGGCCAGGCGCTGGCGCTGCACGCCGATGGCGTGGTCCGCGATGCCGACGGCCACGCGCACGCCGGGCGTTTCCTGGACGTGCTGGACGCGCACTGGGCCGCGCTGCGCCTGCCGCGCGAAGAGACCCAGCTGCCGTTCCGCGGCGGCTGGGCGCTGATGCTGGACTACGAACTGGCCGGACAGATCGAGACCGTGCTGCAGCTGCCGCCGCGTGCCGATGGCCTGCCGTCCGCGCTGGCGCTGCGCTGCCCGGCGGCCGTGCTGCACGACCGCGTGCTCGGCCAGTACCACGCCGTGTGCGAGACCGACCACGCCGGGCTGCTGCCGGTGCTGCTGGCCGACCTGGACGCCGCCAGTGCGCTGCCGCCGCTGCCGGCCTGGCAGGCGCCGGTGGCGGTGGGCGAGGACGCACCGACGCGCTTCACCGATGGCGTCGGCAAGGTGATCGACTACCTGCGCGCCGGCGATGTGTTCCAGGTGAACCTGTCGCGACGCTGGAGCGCGCAGTTCGCTGCCACGCTGGCGCCGCAGGCGCTGTACGCGCAGCTGCGGGTGGCCAACCCGGCGCCGTTCGCCGGGCTGTTCATGGCGCAGGGCAGGGCGGTGGTGAGCTCCTCGCCGGAGCGGTTGGTCTCGGTGCATGGCGATGACGTGCAGACCCGCCCGATCGCCGGCACCCGCCCGCGCTTTGCCGGCGACGACGATGCCGCGCGCATCCAGGAGCTGGTCGGCCATCCCAAGGAGCGCGCCGAACACGTGATGCTGATCGACCTGGAACGCAACGACCTGGGCCGCATCTGCACGCCGGGCAGCGTGGAGGTGGATGAGCTGATGACAGTGGAAAGCTACGCCCACGTGCACCACATCGTGAGCAACGTGCGCGGCCGCCTGCGCGCGGGCGTCAGCCCCGGCCAGGTGATCGCCGCGACCTTCCCCGGGGGCACCATCACCGGTTGCCCCAAGGTGCGCTGCATGCAGATCATCGCCGAGCTGGAGCAGACCGCGCGCGGTGCCTATACCGGCGCGTTCGGCTGGCTGAACCGCGATGGCGACCTGGACCTGAACATCCTCATCCGCACCGCCGAGGTGGTCGCCGACAACGCGGCCTTCCGTACCGGGGCGGGCATCGTGGTGGATTCGGACGCGGACAAGGAACTGGACGAAACCCGGGCCAAGGCACGCGGCCTGATGCGTGCGCTGGGCCGGCATGACTGAACCGTTTGGCCGCGTGCAGCGGCCGCGCGGTATGCTGCGCGGCGGCGAAAACCATTCGAGGTGACCATGGCGGGTGCGAAACGGGGATGTCTGGCCGTGCTGGCGGTGCTGCTGTTGGGGGCATTGCTGCTGGCTGCGGCAGGGGCGTGGTTCTGGCACAGCCAGAGCGGGTTCGCCGATGCGCCGTTGACCCCGGACCAGCCCAGCATGGTGATCGCCCCCGGCGATGGCCTGAACACGGTGCTCGGCAAGCTGCGCGCCGCCGGCGTGGACGAGGGCAGCGCCACCCAGTGGCAGCTGCTGGCGCGCCAGCTGGATGCCGCCGGCAAGCTCAAGGTGGGCGAGTACGCGCTGGATGCCCGCCTGACCCCGCGCCAGCTGCTGCTGCGCATGCGCCAGGGCCGGGTGCTGCAGCACCGCGTGACCATCGTGGAGGGCTGGAACATCCGCCAGCTGCGCGCCGCGCTCAAGCGTGCCGAGCCGCTGGTGCACACCACCGACGCCCTGGACGACGCCGCGCTGATGAAGGCGATCGGTTTCCCCGGCGAGCATCCCGAAGGCCGTTTCCTGCCCGAGACCTATGTCTACCAGCGTGGCGACAGCGACGTGGACGTGCTCAAGCGCGCGCACGCGGCGATGGAAAAGGAACTGGCCGCGGCCTGGGACAGCCGCGCCGACAACCTGCCGTTGAATTCGCCGTATGAACTGCTGACGTTGGCCTCGATCATCGAGAAGGAAACCGCGTTGCCCAGCGAGCGCCCGCAGATTGCCGGCGTGTTCGTACGCCGGTTGAACATCGGCATGCGCCTGCAGACCGACCCGACCGTGATCTACGGCATCGGCAGCAGCTACGACGGCAACATCCGCAAGCGCGACCTCACCACCGATACGCCCTACAACACCTACACCCGCGCCGGCCTGACCCCGACCCCGATCGCCATGCCCGGCCGCGACGCGCTGCACGCCGCCGCGCAGCCGGCCGGCGGCGATGCGCTGTACTTCGTGGCGGTGGGCGATGGCAGTGGCGCGCACGTGTTCTCGGCCAATTACACCGAGCACAACGCCGCGGTGGCGCGCTACCTGCAGCAGCTGCGCCAGCAGCGCAGCCAGGCGGCACCGCAATGACCGCATCGCTGGTGCGCCACCCGCGTTTTGTCAGCCTGGAAGGCGGCGAGGGCGCGGGCAAGACCACGGCAATCAACGCGCTGCGCGATGCGCTGCGTGCGCGCGGCAATGACGTGGTGTTGACCCGCGAGCCGGGCGGCACGCCGCTGGCCGAGCGCATCCGCGCGCTGGTGCTCAAGCCCGACGCGGAGATTGCCGCCGAGCCGCTGTCGGCGGAGGCCGAGCTGCTGCTGGTGTTTGCCGCGCGCGCCCAGCACGTGCGCCAGGTCATCCAGCCGGCGCTGCGCCGCGGGGCGTACGTCATCAGCGACCGCTTCACCGATTCCAGCTATGCCTACCAGGGCGGTGGACGCGGCCTGGACCCGGCGTGGATCGCCGACCTGGAGCGCCGCGCCGTGGGCCTGCTGCCGGGCCTGACCCTGCTGCTGGACGTGGACGTGGCCGTGGGCCGGGCCCGCGCCAACGGCCGCGATATGTGGCCGGACCGCATCGAGAGCGAACAGGACGATTTCTTCCAGCGGGTACGCGCGGTGTTCCGCCAGCGCGTTGGCGAAGACCCCGGCCGCTTCCGTCTCATCGACGCCAGCCAGGACCAGGCCGGCGTCGCTGCGGCGGTGGTGGCGGCGGTGGACGCCTGGCTGGCACAGGAGAGCTGAGATGAGCGAGACCTTTTCCCCCTGGCAGCAGCGCGCCTACGACCAGACCGTGGCGGCGCTGGATGCCGGACGGCTGGGCCACGGCCTGCTGATCTGCGGCCCGGCCGGGCTGGGCAAGCGCGCGGTGGCGCTGCGCATGGCCCAGCACATCCTGTGCCGGGGCGAGCCGGCCGCGGCGCAGCGCAGTGCGCAGCTGATCGCGGCCGGGACCCATCCGGACCTGCAGCTGATCTCGTTCATCCCCAACAAGTCCGTCGACAAGCTGCGCACCGAGATCGTGATCGAGCAGGTCCGCGAGATCTCGCAGAAGCTCTCGCTGACCCCGCAATACGGCATCGCCCAGGTGGTGATCGTCGACCCGGCCGATGCGATCAACCGCGCCGCCTGCAACGCGCTGCTCAAGACCCTGGAAGAGCCGCAGCCGGGGCGTTACCTGTGGCTGATCAGCAGCGACCCGGCGCGCCTGCCGGCGACCGTGCGCAGCCGCTGCCAGCGCCTGGAATTCAAGCTGCCGCCGCGCGAGGAAGCGCTGGCCTGGCTGCAGGCCCAGGGCCACGCCGAAGCCGCTGCGCGCGAGGCGCTGGACGCCGCCCGCGGCCACCCGGGGCTGGCCGACGAGTGGCTGCGCGAGGATGGCCTGGCCCTGCGCAGGCAGGTGGCCACCGACCTGGAGGCGCTGGTCGCCGGGCGCGCCGGTGCGGTGGAGCTGGCCCAGCGCTGGGCCGGCGATGACAACACCGCGCTGCGCCTGCGCCATGCCGCCGACCTGGCGCTGGCCCAGGCCACCGGCGGTGGCTTGACCGATCCGGATCGATTGAACAAGCTGGCGGCGTGGTTCGACGCCGCCAACCGTACCCGCGATCTGCTGCGCACCACCGTGCGCGCCGACCTTGCGGTGGTGGAATTGTTGTTGGCCTGGAACAAGGTCAACGAGCGGCAAGCAAAGGGGAATAGAGCATGAGTGCCACCAACGCCCGCCAGGGCATCCTGTCGCTGGCGGTCAAGGACAAGGCCGCGCTGTACAGCGCGTACATGCCGTTCGTGAAGAACGGCGGGGTCTTCGTACCTACGCCCAAGCGTTACTTCCTGGGCGACGAGGTGTTCCTGCTGCTGACCCTGCCGGACTCCAGCGAGCGCCTGCCGGTGGCCGGCAAGGTAATCTGGGTGACACCGGCCGGGGCGCAGGGCAACCGTGCGGCAGGCATCGGCGTACAGCTGGCGGAAGGCGCGGAAGGCGAGAACGTGCGCAACAAGATCGAGACGCTGCTGGCCGGCATCCTGAGCGCGGACAAGCCCACGCATACGATGTGAAGAAATTTACGGAAAACCGTTGACGTCGAAATTTGCCGCCCTATAATGAGCGGCTCAGCAGCATCGGGCGGTTAGCTCAGCGGTAGAGCATTGCCTTCACACGGCAAGGGTCGCAGGTTCGAACCCTGCACCGCCCACCACACTGCAACATGAAGAAGCCGGCCCTTGGGTCGGCTTTTTTGTTGCCCGCCGTTCCCCGAGCGGGTTCGGGTGGGCTGCCCGGTGCGTACGGCTCGCGCGCCCGCGGCCACGCCGGCTTGTTGCCGCCTTCCTGCCCGCATTAACATCGATGCGGACGGGCCGCTCGCGCCCTTGGCTGACAGGATGTTGGGCATCGCATGAAATGGCGTGAACCCTGGGGCGTCTCGCTCCGGCACCAGGCGCGATTCGATCCGCTGGGCAAACCGGTACGCACGACGTTCCTCGGGTTGTTCGGCGCGTTCGCTGTGGTGTTCATCATGGCCAGCTGGGGCAAGGATGCGGCCGGGTGGTGGGAGAACCTGACGACGGTGTCGTGGATCGTGCCGGTATTCTCCGCCGTGCTGGCCCTGTTCGTGCGACTGGTGACCTGGCTGAGCCCACGCCGAATCGACTATGCACCCCACGGCATCATCGTGTTCAAGGCTGAGGACATGTTGCTGATTCCCTGGGGGGGCCATCGGCAGCCATCGCTTCACGACGGTCGAGGGCGATGCGGCGTTGGAGATCACCACCCTCGCGGGCGACGTGATTCCCTTGTTCCTGCCGTCCACGGTCAGCCGCGCCGCCATCGAGCGCGAGCTGGCCGAGCACATGCGCAAGGCGGCCGCGCACGCATAGCAGCGGGTGCCGGCCGTGCAGGGCGCGCATTGCCGATTTTGTGGATGCCCGGGCTCAGGGCCGGGCTATCGTGTGCATGCGGCCCTCTCCGCCGCCTTCCTGACACCGCCCCAGGAGCACCGCATGGACCCCGACGCAACCGATCCCACCCTGGGCACGCCCGCCGATTACAGCGATGCGCTGTACCCGGTCTACTTCGAAGTGGGCGAGTGGCAGCATGTGGCACGTGATGCGCTCGTCGCCTTCCTGGTGCAGCGCAGCGAGGATCATCCCGCGTTCGAGTTTGAACCGGCAGCGGTGCGCTGCAGCGCGCATGGCTATGAGGTGGACCTGCCGATGCAGTTGATCCCCGAGGTCGTGCGCGCGCTGGCCGAGCACAACGTGGCTGTCTACCAGGTGGTGCGGCTTGCGCGGGAATGACGTCGACCGGCTATGCTCGGCGCACGACAGGGAGGCGACGGGGACGGGCATGGAGACGCGTTTCAAGCGAAGGTGCTGGCTGCTGCCACTCCTGCTGCTGGCCCCCCTGCCGGCGATGGCCCGCGATTTCCCCGGCATGCTGACCGTGTTCGTCGGCTTGCCGCTGCTGGTGGTGGCCGCGGCGGTGATGGCGCTGCTGCTGGTCTTCCGGCGGCACGGCTGGGCGAGGGTGATGGGCATCCTCGTCGGCCTGCCGGTGCTGCTCACCGGGGTGTATGTCGCGTGCGTGGACACCTGGCGGTTCTGGCCGAGCCTGGAGAGTGGGGAGTTGGGGTTCCGGCTGGTCGTCATTCTCGGCTGCGCCGCGCTGTGGGCGTGCGTGTTGGCCATCACCTGGCGACTCTGGCGCGGCGCGCCGCGCGCTGCGTCTTCCCTCCACTGACCGCGAGGCCACCCATGGCAGACCCCTACAACAGCAGTCCCCGTGCCAGCGCCGCCATCCGCCTCGACGATGCGATGGTTACCACCGCTTTCGAACTGCCCGGCTACCGGGTGGTGCGCAGCCTGGGCGTGGTGCGTGGCATCACCGTGCGCTCGCGTTCGATCGTCGGCAACCTGCTGGGCGGGCTGCAGACCCTCTTCGGCGGCAACATCACCATCTACACCGAGCTGTGCGAGCAGGCCCGCGAAGAGACCTACCGCGACATGGCCAAGCATGCGCGGCTGCTCGGCGCCAACGCGATCATCGGCATGCGTTACGACGCCACCGATGTCATGACCGGGCTGACCGAGGTGCTGTGCTATGGCACGGCCGTGGTGGTGGAGCCGGCGCGCCTCTAGGACGCTGCGGCTCGACCGGACCGTGGTCGGCCATGCGGCCACGCCCCCTTTCACACTGGCTACGGTGGATTGCATGCGTCGTCTGACATTTTTTGTACTCGCATTGATGTGCTTCCCGGTCAATGCGCACGCCGCAACGCCACTGGCGCCGGATGCCGCCGAACAGGCCCTGAAGGCGTGGCTGGCTGCGTTCAATGACGCTGACCGTGACGCGCTGACGGCGTTCCGCGCGCGGTACGGAATGCGCCCGGACACGCAGGGCGATCTTGAGTTCCGCGAGGAGACGGGCCGCCTGGCGGTGCTGGAGGTCGTCGCGACCACCGCTGCCAAGGCGCAGGTGCTGGTGCTGCCGGCCGCCAATGATCGCGCGATGCGGGTGACCACGACCCTGAATCCGGACACGGGCGCGGCCGAGTTTGTGTTCGAGGGCGCAGAAACGCCCGCGAAGTACCAGCCTGCACGCATGGCCTTGACCGATGTGCTCGCTGAAGCGCGCACGCGCCTGCAGGCATTGCAGAGCTCCAACGATCTGGGCGGCGCATTCCTGGTGGCCCAGGGCGGGGAAATCCGCATGGCATGGCACGGCGGGCTTGCCGATCGCGAGCACCGCGTGGCGGTGGACCGGAACACGCGGTTCCGGCTGGCGTCGTTGAACAAGATGTTCACTGCCGTGGCCATTCTGCAGCTGCAGGACGCCGGCAGATTGTCCCTGGACGATACGCTCGCCAAGCATCTGCCGGCGTACCCGAACCCGACCGTGGCCGCGTCGGTGACGCTCCGGCAGATGCTGACCCACACCAGCGGCCTTGGCGACATTTTTGGTGACAAGGCGACCGAACACGTCGACAGCCTGCGCACGCTCCAGGACTACTGGGCGGTATTCGGCGCAGAACCCCTGGCCTTCGCGCCGGGCGAGCGCGACCAGTATTCCAACTACGCGTTCGTGCTGCTGGGCAGCGTCATCGAGGCGATCTCGGGCCAGTCGTACTACGACTATGTCGATGAACATATCTACCGCGTGGCCGGCATGCGCTCGACCGGCTCGGCGCCGGAATCCACGTCCGTTGCCAACCGGGCCAGGCCTTACACCCGCGTCGATGGCCGCTGGACGCTTGAGAAGGCATCGCTGCCCTGGCGGGGCACGTCGGCCGGTGGCGGCTATAGCACGGTCGACGACCTGCTGAAGTTCGGCGAAGCGCTGCGTACGGGCAAGCTGCTCTCGCCGGCATCGCTGGCCATGGCCACTTCGCCACAGAACCACAACGCCTGGTACGGCCATGGCTTCATGGTGCGCGGACAGGGCGATGCCCGGTTGTATGGGCATGAGGGCGGCGCTCCCGGTGCCAACGCGGTGTTCTACGTGATGCCGGAACAGGGCTATGTGCTGGTGGGCCTGAGCAACGTGGACCCGGATGCGATGGGGAACGTGGTCAATTTCGTGGCCAACCGGTTGCCGCTGTAGCGGCGGACGGCGCGCGATACCCGCAACGTATCGCAGCGGCACACCATCGGTATTGGCCCGGCGCGCTGCCTGCGCTGCATGCTGCCTGCATGGATCGACACGACCCCCTCTCTTTCACCGGCCAGGTCGGTCTGGTCACCGGCGCTGCCGGTGGCCTGGGCCTGGCTTACAGTCGCTTGCTGGCACGACGTGGCGCGCAGGTGGTGATGCACGACGTCGGTGCGGGCGTGGATGGCCGTGGCGGCGATTCACAGCGGATCGCGGGCGTCGTTGCCGACCTGGCTGCGCAGGGCCTGGCGGTGCATCCGGCGCACTGGCCGATCGACACGCGCACCCATTGCCGGTCACTGGTCGCCGATGTCCTGCAGCGCTTCGGTCGCCTGGACTTCATCATCCACAACGCCGGTTGGGTCGAGTACCAACCGATCGATGCGCTGGAAGAAGACCGCTTCGACGCGATGATGGCGATTGCCGCGAAGGCGCCGCTGTGGCTGGCGCAGGCTGCGTGGACGTCGATGCAGGATGCGCGCTACGGACGCATCGTGCTGACCACCTCCGATCGCGCGCTGTACCCGCAGTACGTGCAGAAGGGGCTGGCCGCGTATGCCGCCGCCAAGCTGGCGGCGGTGGGCATCGTCAACGTGCTTGCCGCCGAGGGGGCGCCACACGGGATCGTGGTCAATGCGGTGTCGCCGGTGGCCAAGACCCGCATGTGGGGCGTGGAAGGCGAGCCGGATGAGCTGCACCCGGACGCGGTGGCGCCGGGCGTCGCGTTCCTGGTGTCGGCCGCCTGCATGGACGGCGGCTGGATCCTGCGCGCCAGCAATGGCCAGTTCCACGCCACGCGCAGCGTGGAAGCCGAGGGCGTGACGTATCCGCGGGACCTGCGCGCGGTGCAGGCGGCCAGCGTGGAGGAGGTCGCCGCGCAGTGGGCCCGCGCGGCCCAGGCGGCCGTCGAGCTGCGCTGAGCCGGAGCGGTTACGCTGGGCACTGCTTTTTGCCGTGGCACCTTCGATGGTCGATCTCCGCCAACTTCGCCAGTTCGTCGCCGTCGCCGAGGAACTGCACTTCCATCGCGCCGCCGCACGCCTGCACATGTCGCAGCCGCCGCTGACCGCGGCGATCCGCAAGCTGGAAGAACACATCGGCAGCGCGTTGATCGAGCGCGGCAACCGCACGTTGGGGCTCACCGCTGCCGGCGCGGTGCTGTTGGCCGAGGCGCGGCTCACCCTGCAGCAGGCCGACCACGCGCTGGCTGCGACCCGCGACGCCGCGACAGGACGCACCGGCAGCGTGCGGCTGGGGTACGTGGGCAGTGCGTTGTACGGGCGCCTGCCGCAGGTGATCCGCGCGTTCCGGGGCAGTCACCCGCAGGTGCGGCTGGAGCTGATCGAAGCGACCTCGTCAGCGCAGGTCACGATGCTGCGCGAGCAGCGCCTGGACGTGGGCGTGGTGATTCCGCCGGTGGTCGACGCCGGCGACATGCACCTGCAGGCGTTCGATGTCGACCATCTGGCCATCGCCCTGCCGCGTACACACCGCCTGGCGCAGCGCGCGCCGGTTGCGCTGTCCGCGCTGGCGGGCGAGCCCTTCGTGCTGTGGCCGGCACGCGAGGGGCAGGGCTTCCACGCCCAGGTGATGCGGCTGTGCGCCGTGGCCGGCGTTGTTCCGCGGGTGGTGCAGGAGGCGCACGGCATGCATGCGGTGCTGTCGCTGGTGGCGGTGGAAGCGGGCATCGCGATCGTGCCGGCCAGCATGCAGGGTTTCCGCAGCGACGAGATCGTCTACCAGCCGCTGCAGGGCGAGGACAGCGGCTTCGCACTGCAGTTGTGCACCCGCAACGGGCCGATCACGCCGGCATTGCAGCAGTTCCTGCACACGGCGGTGGCGCCGGCCTGATCCACGCCGCAGCAGCCTGGCCCGCACGCCCAGGGTGGGGGCGGGGTGGCTGAGGTCGTCGTAGAACGCCGCGAGCGGGCACCCCCCCCGTTCCGGCTCATGCCCGCCGCTCATCCAGGACGGCCTCCAACGCCGTCATCGCCTGCTCGGCCACGCCGACTGGATCGTGCGCGTTGAGCGTGTCATTGAATACTTCCAGCCCGATCGGGCCGACATAGCCGATGCTGGCAAGCCGCTGCACCAGCGTCGCCAGTGGCCAGATGCCGGTGCCCGGCAGGCAACGTGCATGCCGCGCCTGCTGCTTCACTGCGCCCGGCTGCGGTTGTGCGGTGACGTCGGACAGCTGCACCAGGGCGATCCTGTCGGCGGGGATGCCCTGCAGGTCGTCCACCGATCGGCCGGCGGCGAACAGATGGAAGGCATCCACGACCAGGTCCAGGTTGTCGGCGGCCACCGCCTGGATCTGTTGCCAGGCCGACGGCACGGTGGAATGCAGGTGGCTCCACGCCATGCCTTCGTAGGCGATGCGCAGGCCACGGTCGGCGGCCCGTGCGCACAGCCAGCGCAGGTCCGCCGTCACCTGCTGCGTCTCGCAGGCCGGGTCGGTGCTGGCAGGCACCAGCACGGTGCCGGCGCCGACGGCGACGGCCATGTCGAGCAGCGCGCGTGCTTCGGTGCGCTTGGCCTCGCGGAGGGCGCCCGGTGCGCCGTCGAAATCCAGCAGGACCTGCAGATCGGTCAGCTGCAGGCCGGTGGTGTCGAGCACGGTGCGCACGGCCTCCGGCGAGGCAGCCTGCACGTCCTCGCGCCACAGTTCCACCTGGGCGAAGCCCGCCGCGGCGGCGGCGCGCAATTTCTGCGCGGTGCCGCCACCGAGCAGCACGGTGTTGAGGAAACGCGGGCCTGGCAGCAGCGACATGGGTCACGTCCTACGCGGAAACAGGCCCACGATGCTAGCGGTGGCGCGATGCACTGCATGTGCACGTGCGTGCAGTGCGCCGGCTGTCAGCCGGTCAGCGCGTGCGCTTCACCCACGCGCGCAGCACCAGCCCGATCAAACCGGCGAACACCAGCCAGGACACCACATTGAACACGCCGTCGCCGACCAGGGCACTGACCAGGCCGAGCACGCTCGCCGCGGCGATCCAGGCCGGCGCGACGAACGGGCTGCGGGGAGCGGGTGCGCTCATGCGACGGCTCCGGTCTGCGCGGCACGCTCGATCTCGGATACGCGCGCCTCGGTGCTGCCGCGCTTGACCCACAGATACAGGCCGCTGACCAGGACGGCGATGGTGAGCAGGTCGAGCAGTGCCCACAGGATCTTCAGCGGCAGCGCGCCGTAGTCGCCGAAATGCAGCGGCTGGCTGAGCAGCAGCACGCTCATGTAGAGCGGCAACTGCGGTTGCGCGGTGAGCGCGCCGGTCTGCGCGTCGATCAGCACCGGGCGATACAGGCGCTCGGTCAGCGCGGTAGTGCCCTGCATGAACACGCCATAGTGATGGTCGCCGCTGTAGCCGGTCCCCGGGAAGCTGACAAAGGCCGGGCGCATGCCCGGTTCGGCGGCTCGCGCGGTCTCCACCGCGGCCTGCAGCGACGCCAGCGTGGTGGGCCGCGGCTGGCCGGCGTAGCGGGCGGCGAACTCGCCCAGCTGCTGACCCTGCCACGCCTGTTCGAGCGGTTTGGCGATGGTGTTGATGGCGCCGGTGATGCCCACCACCAGCGCCCAGCCGAGGGTGACCACGCCGAGCACGTTGTGCAGGTCCAGCCATGCCAGCCGGCGGCTGCGCCCGGTGCGCAGCGTCCCGAACGGCTGCTTGCGCATGAAGGGGCCGTACAGCACCAGCCCGGAGATGATCGCCACGGCGAACAGCAGCCCCATCGCGCCCATGAACAGCATGCCGGGCAGCCCCAGGAACAGGTCGGTGTGCAGGCGGTACAGGAAGTACATCACCCCTTCGTTGAACTGCGCGGCCGGCACGACCTCACCGGTGATCGCATGCAGCAGCGCGGTCTGCATCTGCGGCGGCGGGGTGTCGGCGCGTGCGCCGGTATTGACGTATACGGTGGGTGCATCCGGGTCCCAACCGACGAACAGCGGCACGTTGCCGGGGTACTGCGCCACGGCGGTGCGGACCTGCGCGTCGAGGTCGCGCGGTGGTGCATCGCTGGCCGCTGCATCCACGTGCGGTTCGGCCAGGTGGGCGATCTCTTCGCCGAATACCAGCGGCAGCCCGGTCAGGCACAACAGCAGCAGGAACAGGGTGCAGACCAGGCTGGTCCACTTGTGGACGAGGAACCAGGTTTTGAGGGTGGCACGTTGCATGGGGCTGGCGCAGGGCTGGCGGGGATGCGGGCGATGGTACGTGATGCGGCCGGAGCGGTCAGCGGCGGCTGCGGCTGCGGCGCTGCGGTGGCGCGGCAGGGGCGGCAGGGGCGGCAAACAGCTGCTCGGCCATGAAATCGATGAACACCCGCAACCGTGCGTTTGGCTGGCGGTTGCCCGGCCACAGCAGCGAGAACTGGCCCGGCTGGCGTGGTTGATCGGGCAGCAGTTCCTGCAGGCGGCCATCGGCCAGTGCGTCGGCGGCGAGGAAGTCGGGCATCCATGCCACGCCCATGCCGCCGATCGCCGCGGCCAGCAGCGCCTCCATGTTGTTGCAGGTCATCACCGTGTCCAACGCGGCGCCGGCGTCGCCGTCATGCCCGGGCAGCGACCAGGCCTGCAGCTTGCCGGTGGTGGGGAAGCGGAAGCGCACCGCAGGTTGGGTGGCCAGCTGCAACAGCGTGGCCGGTCGACCGTGCGCATGCAGATGCACGGGCGCTGCGCACAGCACGAAGTGGAACGGGCCGAGCCGGCGTGCCATCAGGCTGGAGTCGGCCAGCTCGCCGCTGCGGATCACCACGTCCAGCCCTTCGCTGACCACGTCGACCAGCCGGTCGTTGAAATCCAGCTCCAGTTGCACGCCGGGGTAGCGTTGCCGGAACAGCGGCAGCAGTGGCAGCAGGAAGCGGTAGCCGATGGTCGGCAGGCCCACCCGCAGCAAGCCGCTGGGCGACTGTTGGCGCTGGCTGAGGTCGGCGCGTGCTTCGGACAGTTCGTCCAGCGCGCGCTTGCACCGCTGCAGCAGCACTTCGCCCTCGTCGGTGAGGCGCACGCGCCGGGTGGTGCGCTGGAACAGGCGCACGCCGAGGTCCTGTTCGAGCCGGGCCACGCGCTTGCCAACGGTGGAGGGCGACAGGCCCAGGCTGCGGGCGGCACCTACGAAGCTGGCGGCCTCGGCGGTACGGACGAAGGCGAGCAGGGCAGTGATCGAGTCCATGCCGGGATCATTACGGAAGAAGTGTCCGTAATCAAACGCATCTGGCGCGGTTTATCGCAGATAGCAGCGCCTCTATCGTCAATGCTCGACTTCGTTGGACGATCCCATGTGCCTGTTTACCCTTGAGCCGTCCCGGCGCGATCCGCGTTGGGGCGTGCTGGCCGTATGCCTGGCGGCGCTGGCCCTGCCGCTTTCTTTTTCCGCCGGTGCGGTGGCGGTGCCGGCATTGGGCGACCGCTTCCAGGGGTCACCCGCTGCGCTGGCGTGGGTGACCAATGCCTTCCTGCTCAGCTTTGGCAGCCTGCTGCTGGCCGCCGGTGGCCTGGCGGACCGGCTCGGGCGTCGTCGCCTGTTTCTGTGCGGCAGCGGTGGTGTCGTACTGGCCACGCTGGCGGTGTGCCTGGCGGTGGATCTGCGCGGGCTGGATCTTGCGCGTGGCGCGCAGGGCGTGGCGGCCGCCGCTGCGCTGTCGTCCGGCGGCGCGGCACTGGCGCAGCGCTTCGCTGGGCACGCGCGGACGCGGGTGTTTGCGCTGATGGGCACGATGTTTGGTGTCGGCCTGGCATTGGGGCCGCTGCTGGCCGGGATGCTGCTGCAGGCGCTGGGCTGGCGCAGCGTGTTTGCCTCGGGCGGGGTGCTCGCGTTGGCGGCATGGGCGCTGGCCTGGCGCCATCTGGACGAGAGCCGGGGCGAGTACGTACGCCTGGATGTGGCCGGCATGATCAGTTTCAGCCTGATGCTGGCGGCGCTGACCGTGGCCTTGTTGTTGCTGGGCGAACATGGGCTGCGCTCGCCAGCCGTGGTGGGCGCGTTGCTGGCCACGGCGCTGCTGCTGGTCCTGTTCGTGCGGATAGAGCGCCGCCAGCGCCAACCGCTGCTGGACCTGTCGTTGTTCGCGCAACGCGGCTTCCTCGGCGTGCAGTTGCTGCCGGTGGCGACCTGCTTCGGTTACGTGGTGCTGCTGGTGGTAGTGCCGCTGCACCTGCTGGGCGTGCAGGCGCAGTCGCCGCTGCAGGTGGGCCTGCAGATGCTGGCGTTGTCCGCGCCGATGCTGGTGTTGCCCATGCTGGCGGCGGGATGGGCGCGACGCCTGGGGGCGGCACGGCTGTGCACGCTGGGTCTGGCGGTGTGCGCGGTGGGCCTGTATCTGTTGTCGCAACGCGCCCTGCAGGTGGCCCCCACGCAGTGGTGGCCGGCACTGCTGCTGATCGGCGCCGGCACCGCGCTGCCCTGGGGCTTGATGGACGGGTTGTCGGTGAGCGTGGTGCCGGTACAGCGCGCTGGCATGGCCGCCGGCATTTTCGGCACGGTGCGGGTGGCGGGCGAGGGGATCGCGTTGGCAGCGGTGACGGCATTGCTGGCGACGCTCGTCGCACAGCGGTTGGCGCCGGGCAGTAGTGCGTCGCCGGCGACGCTGGGCAAGGCCGGTGCCTACCTGGCCACCGGCTCGCTGGCGCAGGCCTCGGTGCTGCTGCCGGGATTGCCGGTGGAGGTATTGCAGCAGGCCAGTCGCGACGCGCTGGTCTGGCTGCTGCGGGGCTTGGCCGCGCTCACCGCCGGCAGTGCGTTGCTGATCCACGCGTTGCTGGGCCGGCAGCGGATGCCTGCGGCGGCGACACCCGATGACTGATGGTCAAGCCAGCGTGTCGGCGAGGCAACGAATGCTCAGCCACGCGCCGCCGTCGGGCGCATCGCCGGTGCGCAGGCCGAAGCCGTGCAGGCCGGCGATGGCGGCGACGATCGACAGGCCCAAGCCGAACCCGTCGCCCGGTCCGGTCTCGTCGGTGCCACGGAAGAAGCGCTGGTAGACCAGGGCGCGGTCCTGCGGCGCAATGCCGGGGCCATCGTCGATGACATCGATGCGGGTAGCGCCCGCGTCCTCCACCGCGCGCAACAGGATGCGGCCGTGCTCGGGGGTGAAGCGCAGCGCGTTGGACAGCAGGTTGGCCAGGGCCTCGAACAGTAGTTCGCGGTCGCCGCTGACCGGCGGCAGGGGCGCGGCGATCTGCAGGTCCAGCACCTGCTGTTTTTCCTCGGCCAGTGGCAGGTAGAACTGGTGCAGTTCCTGCAGCAGGTCGGCCACGTCCACCTCGACGAAGGCCGAACGGCGCTGATGGCTTTCCAGTTCCGACACGCGCAGCAGCGCGGTGAAGCGCGCCATCAGCAGATCGGCCTCGAGCAGCGCCTTGTCGATCTGATCGGCGTGCGGATCGTGTTCGCCCAGGGCGACGCGGGTGCGATACAGGTGTGCGCGCAGCCGCGTGAGCGGGGTGCGCAGGTCGTGGGCGATGCTGTCGCACACGCCTTTGACCTCGGTCATCAACTGCTCGATGCGTTCGAGCATGGCGTTGACGATGCTGGAGAGCCGGTCGATCTCGTCCGGGCGCCCCGAGACCGGCAAACGCTGGGCCAGGTCGCCGGCGATGATCCGTTTGGTCGCCGCCTCGATCTGCTGGATGCGTTTCAGCGGCCGGCGCCGCAGCAGGTGCCAGCCGGCCAGGCCGGGGATCACGCTGAGCCACACGCCCCACAGCAGCGCGTCGAGGATGATGCTGTTGATCGCGCTCAGCTTGCCGCTCTGGCGGACGAACACCAGCAGCCGGCCATCGTGGGTTTCCACCCCGAGCGCGCGGCCGGGCTCCTCGCGCGGGCCCGCGACGAGCGTCCAGGCGTCCACCGGATGCGAGCGGCCGTCGATGCGCAGTTCTTCGGGGATGGCCAGCAACGGGCCGGCCAGATGCTGGCCGCCGGTACTGAAGATGCCGTACGCGTAGGCACCGTGGATGTCGTAGCGCAGGCTGTCACGCAGCGCATCGTCCAGGGCCTGGCCTTCGAATTTCTCGAACAGGTGCGCGCGCTGCAGCAGGCCCGATTCGGACAGGTCGTTGAGGTAGTCCGACACCCGCCAGTACATCACGCCGAGCAGCACGCTGGACCAGGCCACGAACAGCACGCAGTACAGCCCGAGCAGCCGGCTGCTGGAAGAGCGCCACTGGTCAGACATGCGCGTCGAGGACATAGCCGGTGCCGCGCAGGGTGCGGATCGGTTGCGGTCGGCCGGGCTGGTCGATGCGCTTGCGCAGCCGCCCGATATGCACGTCGATGAGATTGGTGCCGGGATCGAAGTGGTAGCCCCACACTTCCTGGAACAACATGCTGCGGGTGACTACCTGGCCGGCGTTGCGGACCAGGAATTCCAGCAGTTTGAATTCGGTTGGCAGCAGCGTGATCGCCTCATCGCCGCGGCGCACCGAGCGGGTCATCAGGTCCAGTTCCAGGTCGCCGGCCCGCAGCACGCTCTCGACCACGCCGGCCTGGCCGTGGCGGCGGATCAGGACTTCCACGCGGGCGGACATCTCATCGGAGGCGAACGGTTTGGTCAGGTAGTCATCGCCGCCGGCGCGCAGGCCGCGCACGCGTTCATCCACGTCCGACAGCGCGCTGATCATCAGCACCGGCGTGGTGATGCCTTCGCGACGCAACGTGGTGACCAGGGCGAGGCCGTCGAGGCCGGGCAGCATGCGGTCCAGCGTGATGACCGCGTAGTCGCCCGCGCGCGCCAGGGCCAGCCCGGTGCCGCCGTCCGCGGCCAGGTCCACCTCGAAGCCGTGGCTGCGCAGTTCGGTGGCGATTTCCTCCGCGGTGACGAGGTCGTCCTCGATGGTGAGTACGCGCGGCATGGGCCATCTTGAATACTGGGACCTGCGCATCCTCGCAACCGCGGCCGGGCAGCGCAAATGAAAAATGTTTCATGCGTTTTTCGCAGGTTCCACGCGTCGCGTCTCCTATATTCAGGCCCCAGCGCTCCCCCACGCCTGGAACCCCGCACCCGATGATCCGCCCGCTTCGCCCTGCCCGCGCCCGTCCCCGGCGGCTGCCCCGATCCTGCCGCGCGGCATTGCTGGTGGTCGCCGTGGCCAGCCTGCTGGCCGGCTGCGGCAAGGACGCCCCCAAGGCCGCGCCCGCCGCGCCGGAGGTGGGGGTGTTGACCCTGCAGACCCAGCCGCTGGCGCTGGACCAGGAATTGCCGGGGCGCAGCATCGCCTCGCAGGAATCGGACGTGCGCCCACAGGTGGATGGGGTGCTGGTGGCGCGCCTGTTCGAGCAGGGCCAGATGGTGCGGGCCGGGCAGCCGCTGTTCCAGATCGAGCCGGCGCTGTACCAGGCCGCCCTGAACGAGGCGCAGGCGAACCTGAAGACGGCCGAGGCCAGCGCGGTGGCCGCGCGCCTGCGCGCGCAGCGCCTGCAGGCACTGGGCAAGGACCAACTGGCCGCACGCCAGGACGTGGACGATGCGGTGGCCAATGGCCAGCAGGCCGCCGCCGCGGTGCAGGCGGCGCAGGCCGCCCGCGATACCGCGCGCACCCGGCTCGGCTTTGCCACGGTGACCGCGCCGATCGCCGGCCGCATCGGCCGCGCGCTGTTCACGCCGGGCGCGCTGGTCACCTCCGGCCAGGCCGAGCCGCTGGCGCGGATCCAGCAGGTGGATCCGATGAACGTGGATATCACCCAGTCCAGCAACGAGTACCTGGCGCTGCGCCGGGCGATCGCCGCGGGCGGCGTGCAGGCCAGCACCGCACCGGTGCGGCTGCAATTGTCCGACGGTACCGACTACGCGCTGCCCGGCACGCTGGAGTTCGCGGATATCGACGTGCAGCAGGACACCGGCAGCATCACCTTGCGTGCGCAGTTCCCGAACCCGGACGGGCAACTGCTGCCCGGCATGTACGTGCGCGCCCAGGTCGGGCAGGGCACCCGCCAGCAGGCACTGCTGGTGCCGCAGGCGGCGGTGGACCGCAGCCCCAAGGGCGAGGCCCAGGCCTGGGTGGTGGACAAGGACGGCAAGGCGCGGCAACGCACGTTCAGCACCGCGCGCGCGGTGGGCAACCAGTGGCTGGTGCTGGACGGCCTCAGCGCCGGCGAGCGGCTGGTGGTGGCCGGCAGGCAGGGGCTGGCGGATGGCATGCCGGTGCGGGTGAAGCCAGCGGCCGCGGCCGTCGCCGGCAAGGACTGAACACATGCTGCCGCGCTTTTTCATCCACCGCCCGGTGTTCGCCTGGGTCCTGGCGATCTGCATCATGGCGCTCGGCGCGATCGCGGTGACCCAGCTGCCGGTCGAGCAGTACCCGGACATCGCTCCGCCGCAGGTCAACATCACCGCCAACTACACCGGCGCGTCGGCGCAGACGGTGGAGGACAGCGTTACCCAGGTGATCGAGCAGCAGATCAAGGGCATCGACCACCTGCTGTATTTCTCCTCGACCAGTTCTTCCTCGGGCCAGTCGCGCATTACCGTCACCTTCGACCAGCGCGCCAACCCGGACATCGCCCAGGTGCAGGTGCAGAACAGCGTGAACCAGGCGATCAACCGCCTGCCGCAGGAAGTGCAGCAGCAGGGCGTCACTGTGGCCAAGTCGCAGGGCGACGCGCTGATGGTGGTGTCGCTGTATGACACCAGCCGGCGCATGGAACGGGTGGACGTGTCCGATTTCCTGGTCAGCAACGTGCAGGACCCGATCAGCCGCATTCCCGGCGTGGGCGAGATCAACGTGTTCGGCGCGCAATATGCGATGCGTATCTGGCTGGACCCGCACAAGCTGCGTGCCTTCGACCTGATGCCCTCGGATGTGCGCAGCGCCATCGAAGCGCAGAACACCCAGGTCACCGCCGGGGAGTTGGGCGCGCTGCCGGCCGCGCCCACCCAGAGCCTCAATGCCACGGTGACCGCGCAATCGCGGTTGCAGACCCCCGAACAGTTCCGCGCGATCATCCTGCGCACGCTGCCCAATGGCGCGGCGGTACACCTGTCCGACGTGGCGAGGGTGGAGATCGGTGCGGAGAACTACCAGACCAGCAGCTATCTCAACGGCTACCCGGCGGCGGGCTTCTCGGTGACCCTGGCCTCCGGCGCCAACGCACTGGACACCGCCGATGCGGTGCGCGCGGCGATCGAGACGCTGCGTCCTGGTTTCCCGCCCGGCGTGCAGGTGGCCTATCCGCGCGACAGCACGCCGTTCGTGCGGGTCTCCATCGAGGGCGTGATCCACACGCTCATCGAGGCGATCGTGCTGGTGGTGATCGTGATGTTCCTGTTCCTGCAGAACGTGCGCGCCACGCTGATCCCGGCCATCACCGTGCCGGTGGTGCTGCTGGGCACGTTCGGCGTGCTGGCGGTGGCCGGCTTCACCATCAACACGCTCACCCTGTTTGCGATGGTGCTGGCGATCGGCCTGCTGGTGGACGATGCGATCGTGGTGGTGGAGAACGTGGAGCGCATCATCCACGAAGAACACCTGCCGCCGCGCGAGGCCACCGAAAAATCGATGGGCGAGATCACCGGCGCGCTGGTCGGCATCACCGTGGTGCTGGGCGCGGTGTTCCTGCCGATGGCGTTGTTCGGGGGCTCCACCGGCATCATCTACCGCCAGTTCTCGATCACCATCGCCTCGGCCATGGCACTGTCGGCGCTGGTCGCGCTGACCCTGACCCCGGCGCTGTGCGCCACGCTGCTCAAGCCGTCCTCGGCGCAGAAACCGCCGGGGCGTTTCTTCGCCGGGTTCAACCGCGGCGTGGAACGCAGCCAGGAAGGCTACCAGCGGCGGCTCGGCGGCGTAGTGGCCGCACCGAAACGCTGGATGGCGTTCTACCTGCTGGTGATCGTGGGCATGGTGGCGCTGTATGCGCGCATGCCCACCGGCTTCCTGCCGGTGGAGGACCAGGGCCAGGTGATGTTCCAGTTTTCCACCCCGGAAGGCACGCCGATGGCGCGCACCGAAGCGCTGGGCGCGGCGATCAGCCAGTACTTCATGGACAACGAAAAACAGAACCTGGACGTGGTGTTCGTGGTGGTGGGCCGCAACAACGCCGGCACTGGCCAGAACGCCGGCCAGGGCTTCCTCGCACTCAAGCCATGGGGCGAACGCGACGGCGACAACACCGCCGCGGCGATCATCGCGCGCGCCAACGCGCACTTCCGTGGCCTGGCCGATGCCAAGGTCAACGTGCTGGCACCGCCGGCGGTGCGTGGGCTGGGCCAGTCCAGCGGCTTCGAGCTGTGGCTGCAGGATGCCAGCGCCGCCGGGCGCGGCGCGCTGCAGGCCGCCCAGCAACGGGTGGTGCAGGCGGCCAACCAGGACGACGGGCTGAGTTCGGTGCGCTTGAACGGACTCGGCGACAAGGCCGAACTGCACCTGGACATCGACCACGCCCAGGCCAGTGCGTTGGGGCTGGCGCAGGGCGACATCAACGCCACGCTGGCCGCGGCCTGGGGCGGCACCTACGTCAACGACTTCCTCGACCGCGGCCGGGTCAAGCGTGTGTACCTGCAGGGTGACCAGCCCTACCGCAGCGTGCCCGATGACATCGGCCAGTGGTACGTGCGTGGCAGCAATGGACAGATGGCGTCCTTCGCCAGTTTCGCCAGCAGCCACTGGGCGCGTGGGCCGCAGTTGCAGCAGCGCTTCAACGGGCTGCCGGCGATGGAGATCCAGGGCAGCGCCGCCGAAGGGCGCAGTTCCGGCGAGGCGATGCAGCGCATGCAGGCGCTGATCGCCGACCAGCCCGGGTTCGAGCTGCAGTGGAGCGGGCTGTCCTACCAGGAACAGCTATCCAGCAACCAGACGCTGTGGCTGTACGCGGCGTCCATCGCCTTCATCTTCCTGTGCCTGGCCGCGCTCTACGAGAGCTGGACGGTGCCGGTGGCGGTACTGCTGGTGATTCCACTGGGCGTGATCGGCACCGTGCTGGCGACCACCGCGGCCGGTTTCGTCAACGACATCTATTTCCAGGTGGGCCTGTTGACCACGATCGGGCTGTCGGCGAAGAACGCGATCCTGATCGTGGAGTTCGCCGAGGCCCGCTACCGTGCCGGCAGCAGCGCGGTGGAGGCGGCACTGCAGGGCGCGCGGCTGCGCCTGCGTCCGATCGTGATGACCTCGTTGGCGTTCATCGCCGGCGTGATTCCGCTGGCGCTGGCCACCGGCGCCGGCGCGGTCAGCCGGCGCGAGATCGGCATGAGCGTCATCGGCGGCATGCTCTCGGGCACCGTGCTGGCGGTGGTGCTGGTGCCGCTGTTCTTCGTGCTGGTGCGGCGCATGGGCAAGGCGCGACCGGTTGCGTAGCGGCCCCGGGCGATCGTCACATGGTTGTCGTGCCGGCCTCACCTGGCCTATGCCGGGGCGTCGGTAGCGTAAGGGTCCCGTCCCCCACGGAGACCTGCCATGTGGTTGCTCGACCGACTCTGGCCCACGCGTACCGCTGCCGCCGTCCCGCCTGCGCCGCCGGCGGAGGCCTCGCCACGGCGCGCGCTGTTCAAGCGCCCGTTACGCGCCGGGCGCACCCGGATGGCGCCGTGGCAGAAGGTGGCACCGCCGCCGCGGCGGCGTGGTCACTGAGGGGGCGTGCGGTCGGCGGGGTGGTTGACCCCGTCGTTGACCGGCACCTCGCCCAGCGCATAGGGATTGATCCCATCCAGGCAACCCAGGTTGTAGCCGTACTCGTCCGGTGACGAGCGCCGCTGGTGGTGGGTGTAGATCCCACAGGTGCCGCAGAACCAGTGCTTGGCCACATGGGTGTTGAACTGGTACAGGCGCAGTACGTCCTGGCCCTGGATGACCTCCAGGTCGGCCAGCTTGGCCGAGCCGACGATGGCGCCCCTGCGCCGGCACAGCGAGCAGTCGCAGCGCCGGGGCGAGAGCACCCCGTCCGGCAGATGCAGGCGCAGCACCACCGCTCCGCAGTGGCAGCGCGCCAGGTGTTCCCGCTGGATCGGCACGCCGCCGATCGAATGCAGACCCTGCATCACACCCTCCTACCTTCGTCGCCATGGGCCCCGGAGTATGCCGTGTGCCCAAACTGAACGCGCGGACATGTCCCCGATGCGCCGGTTATGGCTAACTAGCGCCCCGACCAACGATGGAACGACGCGTGAAGAAGGCAGGACGATGGGGGCTGGCGCTGCTGATGCTGCTTGCGGCGCTGTGGGTCACCGGCATGCTGGCCTACCAGTTGCCAGGTCCGGGCTGGCTGCGCGGGGTGGCGATCGTGGCGTGGGCCGGCGTCGCGCTGACCGCGCTGGTGGCGGTGGCGCGCGCACGTGGCGGACGTTGGCCGGGCGCGGTGTACGTGGCCGCGCTGGTGGCGTGCGGGGTGTGGTGGCTGCTGCTGACGCCGCGCCAGGACCGGGTCTGGGCCGACGACGTGGCGCAGCGGTTGAAGGTAATGAGCTTCGACGGCCGCCACGTGGTGCTGGACAACGTGCGCGACTTCACCTGGCGCAGCGAGGACGACCACGACGTGCGCTGGGTGCGGCGCAGCTACGACCTGGACCAGCTGCGTTCGGCCGACCTGGTGATGTCGTACTGGATGGGCCCGATGATCGCGCACACGCTGGTGTCCTTCGGCTTCGCCGACGGCCGCCAACTGGTGTTCTCGCTGGAGATCCGCAAGGAACGCGGTGAATCGTTCTCCGCGCTGGGCGGCTTCTTCCGCAAGTTCGAGATGACCCTGGTGGCGGCCGAGGAAACCGACATCATCCGCGTGCGCAGCAACGTGCGCGGCGAGGATGTGTACCTGTACCGCCTGCAGGGCATGACCCGGGAACAGCTGAAGGGCCTGTTCGTGTCCTACCTCGGCGAGGCGCGCAAGCTGGACGCCGCTCCGGCGTTCTACAACACGCTCAGCAGCAACTGCACCACCATCGTCTACGCGCTGGCCAAGCAGATCGCGCCGGGCCTGCCGCTGGACTACCGGCTGCTGGTCTCCGGCTATTTCGCCGAGTACGCGCGCGACCTTGGCGTACTGGTGCCGGGCGTGGATTTCGCCACGCTCAAGGCGCGGGGCCGCATCACCGACCGCGCACGCGCCGCCGGCGATGATCCCGCTTTCTCCCGACTGATCCGCCAGGGCATGCCCGGCGTCGAGCAAGGACGCGTTCCATGATGGCTGTAACCGACGGCGTTCGGCGCCGGATGCTGCCGCTGCTGGCAGTGGCCCTGTCGCTGCTGCTGTCCAGCGGCTGCGCGATGGTGACCATGAAGCAGGTGGCACCCACCGACTACCTGGCCAACAAGCGCGGCGACGTGCTCACCTCCGGCAAGTTGAGTGCGGCCTCGCAGGAAACCCTGAGCGTGATCGGGCTGGACGAGGACCTGTGCGCCAAGGACGTGGTGAGCTGCCAGAAGACCCTGGAAGACACCGCGGTGTTGCCCGAGGAACAACGCCTGTCGGCACTGTCCGAACTGTGGGTCAAGACCGCCCTGGGGCTGAGCCCCAAGCCCAAGGACCGCGACAAGCATCCGATGAGCGATGCCGCGCTGGACGCCTGGCTGGAGGCCGCGCGCTATGCCTACGCCTACCTGTTCTTCAGTGGCCGCACCGCGTCCGATCGTGCGTTCGAAGACCGCCAGACCCAGGTCCGCGACTACTACAACTACGCTGCCGAGCAGACCGCGGCGGTGGTGTTCAAGCGTGCGCGCGAGAGTGCGCTGGAAGGCGAGGACTACAACGCGCCGGTGGAAGGCGAGCGCTGGACGCTGACCTCGGACTTCGGCGAACTGCGCATGTCCAGCATTCCCACGCGGATGGTCCCGGCATCGTCGCTGAGCTTCGCCGGTCTGCGCAGCACCTACCGCCGCGACGGCTTCGGCGCCGAGCTGGTGGTGGTGATGGACCCGCCCAAGCTGGTGGCGGCCGCCGACGGCAGCAAGGCCGAGATCCCGCAGTACAGCGAGATGTCGGCGATCAACGCGACCGCGCTGCTGCGCTTCAAGGGCGACAGCCTGCAGCAGGTCCTCGACACCACCCAGGTGCTGTTCGACGTGTACTCCCCGGAGTCCACCGAGAGCGTGGACCTGCACGGCGAGAAGGTGCCGCTGGCCGGCAATTTCACCGCCGCCTATGGCATGTGGCTGGCCCAGTCCGGCTTTGCCACGCAGTCGCTGCGCACGCTGTTCGGGCTCAGCGAGGGCATCGGCGAGCCGCACATGTACCTGATGCAGCCCTGGGACCCGGACCGCCGCATCATCTTCATGCTGCACGGCCTGGGCAGCAGCCCGGAGGCCTGGGTCAACGTGGCCAACGAGATCATGGGCGACCCGGAACTGCGCCGGCACTTCCAGGTCTGGCAGGTCTATTACCCGACCAACGCGCCGATCGCGCTGAACCGCTTCGAGATCAACGAAGCCTTCACCAACACCCTCAAGCACTTCGACCCCAGCGGCACCTCGCCGGCATCCAGGGACAGGGTGTTCATCGGCCACAGCATGGGCGGCGTGCTGGCCCGCCTGCTGGTCACCTCCTCCGGCGACGTGCTCTGGAACGACCTGCTGGCCAACTACGACCTCAAGGGCGAACGCCTGAAGCGGGTGCAGGCCAAGCTGGGCCCGTTGCTGCATTTCAACGCGGACGCCAACGTCGAGCGCGCCATCTTCATTGCCGCCCCGCACAAGGGCACCGACATCGCCGGCAACCGGGTAGGGCGGCTGATCGGGCGCCTGGTGCGCCTGCCGATCACCCTGCTGGGCAAGTTCGAGGACGTGTTCCAGACCTTGCAGCAGGCCGAGGCGCAGTCCGCGCAGCCGACCAAGCTGCAGATCCCCAACAGCATCGACAACCTCAAGGCCAGCGATCCGTTCGTCAAGGCCGCGGGCGCGCTGCCGATCATGCCGGGCCTGAAGTACCACTCGATCATCGCCCAGCGCAAACCCGACGTGCCGCTGCAGCAGTCCGACGATGGCCTGGTGCCGTACTGGAGCGCGCACCTGGACGGGGCCTTGTCGGAGAAGGTGATCATCTCCGGGCACAGCGTGCAGGAAACGCCGCAGGCGGTGCTGGAGATCCGCCGCATCCTGCGCGAGGACCTGAAAGAGGTCGGCGATTCGCGGCGCTGACCTGCCGTGCCGCGGGGCCAGGCTCAGATGCGCCGCGCAACCACCACGCCTGCCACCGCCAGCACCAGCATGATCGCGTAGGTGAGCAGGTAGCCCAGCGCCACGTTGCCCTGCAGGAACAACGCGAACAGCGACCCGGAAACGGCCAGCGTGGTGGCCACGGCCAGCGCTTCGCTCAACTGCAGCGCGGAGGTGTTCGCGCCCTGCTGCGCCGGTGGTGACAGCGACAGTGTCAGCACCGACAGGCCGGGGTAGATCAGGCCCATGCCGAACCCGGTCACGCTCCAGCCGGCCAGCGCCAGCCACAGCGGTGTGCCGGGCTGGATCGCCGACGAGGTGGCGAAGATGCCCACGCACATCAGCAGCGCACCGCCCTGCAACAGCTGCCGGCGCGACCAGCCGCGCTGCTGGTGGCCCTGCAGCCACGAGCCGCTGAACCAGCCCAACGCGCCCAGGCTCAACGCCACCCCGGCCAGCAAGGGGCTCAGGCCACGCTCGCGTTGCAGCAGCAGGGGCAGGAAGGCTTCGCAGCCGAAGAACGCGGAGGCGGCGATCCCGCGCATCGCGATCACGCTGGGCAGGCCCCGGCGCAGGCGCAACGTGCCGGCGGGCAGCAGCTTCCAGCTGCACACGGCCAGCAGCCCCAGTGCCGGCAGCAGCAATGCCAGGGCCAGCGCGCCACGTTGCTGGCCGCCCACGTACAGCAGCAGGGCACCGGACGACGCGCCGACCGCCCAGCCGATCACGCTGGCCTTGCCTGCCGGCGGTGCCAGCGCCGCCTGCACATCGCGCAGTGCAGGCCGCAGCAGCAGCCCGGCCGGGATCGCCAGCAGCGGCACGATCAGGAACACCCAGCGCCAGCCCAGGTGCTGCACGATCCAGCCGCTGATGCTGGGCCCGATCAACGACGGCACCACCCAGCCGGCGGAAAACGCGGCGAACACGCGCGGCCGCATCGCCTCGGGAAAGGTGCGGCCTACCATCACGTACAGCGCCACCGACATGCCGCCCGCGCCCAGTCCCTGCAGCAGCCGGCCGAGCAGCAGCACCGGCATGTGCCGGGCGAAACCGGCCACCAGCAGCCCGCCGATGAAGCAGCCCAGCCCCAGCCACAGTGGCCGCGCCGGCCCGCGCTGGTCGCTCCAGTAACCGGCCAGGGTCATCCCGATCACGCTGGTGGCCAACGTGCCGCCAAAGGCCAGGGCATACAGGCGCAGTCCGTCCAGCTCCTGCGCCACGGTCGGCATGGCCGCGGCCACCGCCAGCGCCTCGAAGCCATACAGCGCCACCAGCGCGACCATGCCGATCGTGGTGGCGCGGTAGGCCGGCGACAGGATCGAGGGCACCGGCACGGCAGCGGACGCCGGCGGGGTGGGGGCTGCAACATCGGAGGACATGCGGGGATTCCAGGAAGGGCAAGGGCAGGGGAGCGCTTGCAGTGCACCCCGGCGTCGCGCAGGATGCCACCTTAACCATGGTTGAGGTCAAGGCTGGTGATCGCGCAGGAACTGAGTGTGGGTGAGGTGGCCAGGCGCAGTGGCGTGGCGGTATCGGCGCTGCATTTCTATGAGCGCAAAGGGCTGATCCGCAGCCTGCGCACGGCCGGCAACCAGCGCCGCTTCGCCCGCGACGTGCTGCGCCGGCTGGCGGTGATCCGCGTGGCGCAGCGGGTGGGGTTGCCACTGGAGGCGGTGGCCACCGCGTTCGCGGCGCTGCCGGAAAACAAGACGCCGACCAAGGCCGAGTGGGCGAAGATGTCCGCGCTGTGGCGCAGCGAGCTGGACCAGCGCATCGCCCAACTGCTGCTGTTGCGCGATCAGCTCACCGACTGCATTGGCTGCGGCTGCCTGTCGCTCAAGCGCTGCCGCCTGACCAATCCGGACGACGCGTTGGGCGACCAGGGCGATGGGGCGCAGCGGTGGGGGTAGGCTGGCCCGGTAGTGCCAACCAACGGGCCGGCACTACCGGGGACATCACCACACGTTGAATACCTGCCCACTCTGCACGCCTTCCACGCTGCGCTGGTAAGCCAGCGACGCGCGTTGCGCGGTGACCGCCTCGAAGCCCGGGAAATACGCGCCGTAGTCGTCCAGCGATTCGACCAGCACGTTCGGGCTGACCACGTTGATGCGCAGTCCGCGCGGCAGCAGTTCGCAGGCCGCCCCGCGCACGAACCCCTCCAGTGCCGCGTTCACGGCGGTGGCATTGGCGCCATCGCGGATCGGCTGCGCGCCGACGATGCCGCTGGTCAGCGTGATCGACCCGCCGTTGTTGAGATGGTGCTGGGCGACCAGGGCAAGCCGCACCTGGCCCAGCAGTTTGTCCTGCAGGCCGAGGTTGAACTGCGTCGGGCTCATGTCGGCCAGCGGGCCGAAATGCAGGCGGCCGGTGGTGGCGATCACCGCATCCACCAGCCCGATCTGCGCGAACAGAGCCTGCACGCTGGCGTCGTCGGTGAGATCGACCTGCGCATCACCGCCATGACGGCCGGCACGGATCAACTGATGGTGGGTGCCCAGCGTGGCGGCGACGGCTTGGCCGAGGGTGCCGCTGGCGCCGACGAGAAGGATCTTCATGCGAGGTGCTCCAGGGAAGGACGTGTGGGCAGTCTGCGCCCGCCGTGCTGGTTAGGTAACCGGCGTATGCTTTGCAGATTGCAAACCCGTGGTTATCAATGGACACCTTGCGCTGCATGCAGGCCTTCATGGCCGTGGTCGACCAGGGCAGTTTCACCGCCGCCGCCGAGCGGCTGGCGGTGTCCTCGGTGATGGTCGGCAAGTACATCCAGCAGCTGGAGGCGCACCTGGGCGTGCGCCTGCTGCAGCGGAACACCCGCCGCCAAAGCCTCACCGACGCCGGCCGTCACTACCTGGCCGGATGCCGCGCGGTGCTGGACCAGGTGCAGCAGGCCGAGGCCAGCGTGGCCGGCCTGCAGGCCCAGCCGCAGGGCGTGCTGCGGATCAGCGCGCCGGTCACCTGGGGCAGCTGCGTGCTGGCGCCGTTGGTGGCGCAGTACCTGGCCGCGTACCCGCAGGTGACCGTGGAACTGGACCTGAGCAATCGCCGCGTGGACCTGATCGAGGAGCAGTTCGACGCCGTGGTGCGGATGGGCGCGCTCGGTTCGGCCGAGTGGGTGGCGCGGCCGTTGCCGGCCTATGCCATGCAGATCTGCGCGGCCCCGGCCTACCTGCAGCGCAACGGGGTGCCGCGGCACCCGGCCGAGCTGCGCGACCACGACTGCCTCACCCACCTTGCCTGGCGCGGCGGGCATGGCTGGCGCCTGCGTGGCCATCCCGAACAGGACTGGTCCGAGCATTCGCGGTTGCTGTGCAATGACGGGGATGGCCTGCGCCGCGCCGCGCTGGCCGGGGCCGGGTTGATCCTGCAGCCGGCGGTGCTGCTGGCCGAGGACATCGCCGCCGGGCGCCTGCAGCCGGTATTGGCCGACTACCTGCCCGAGCCGCGCCCCCTGCACCTGGTGTACCTGCCGGACCACCGGCCGCGGCCGAAGCTGTCCAGCTTCGTGGAATTCCTGCTGGCCCGGCTGGCCCCGTAGCACCACGCCATGCGTGGCTGCTCTTCGATCCGGCGCCGCGCGCAGCCACCCATGGGTGGCTCTACGGGATGCACACGTGGCGCCATGCCATGCGTGGCTGTATGTCGATCCGGCGCCGCGTGCAGCCACCCATGGGGTGGCTCTACAAGACGCACATCGTAGAGCCACGCCACGCGTGGCTGCTCTTCGATCCGGCGCCGCGTGCAGCCACCCATGGGGTGGCTCTACGGGACGCATATCGTAGAGCCACGCCATGCGTGGCTGCTCTTCGATTCGGCGCCGCGCGCAGCCACCCATGGGGTGGCTCTACGGGATGCGCGGCGTGGCTCGATGCCATGCGTGGCTGTACGTCGATCCGGCGCCGCGCACCAGCCACCCATGGGGTGGCTCTACAAGACGCACATCGTAGAGCCACGCCACGCGTGGCTGCTCTTCGATCCGGCCTCGCGTGCAGCCACCGATGGGGTGGCTCTACGGGATGCACGACGTGGTGCCATGCCATGCGTGGCTGTCCGTCGATCCGGCGCCGCGTGCAGCCACCCATGGGGTGGCTCTACGGGACGCATATCGTAGAGCCACGCCACGCGTGGCTGCTCTTCGATCAGGCGCCGCGTGCAGCCACCCATGGGGTGGCTCTACGGGATGCACGACGTGGCGCCATGCCATGCGTGGCTGTATGTCGATCCGGTTCCGCGTGCAGCCACCCATGGGGTGGCTCTACGGGACGCATATCGTAGAGCCATTCCATGCGTGGCTGCTCTTCGTTCCGGCGCCGCGTGCAGCCACCCATGGGGTGGCTCTACGGGATGCACATCGTAGAGCCACGCCATGCGTGGCTGCTCTTCGATCCGGCCCCGTGCACAGCCACCCATGGGGCGGCTCTACGGGAATCCGGGGGCGTCCCTGGGTCAGTCGTTCGCCGCCGACAGCGCGTGGCCGCGCCGGGTTGCCGCGTCGATCGCGCGCGCCACGATGGCCTCGAAGCCGTCGGCCTGGAATGATTCGATCGCGGCCTGCGTGGTGCCGTTCGGCGAGGTCACCCGGCGGCGCAGTTCGACCGGGGCTTCGCCGGATTCGTCCAGCATGCGGCTGGCACCGAGCAGGGTCTGCACCACCAGCGTGCGCGCCGCGTCGGCCGGCAGGCCCTGCGCGATCGCCGCCGCTTCCATCGCCTCGGCCAGTAGGAACACATAGGCCGGCCCGCTGCCCGATACCGCGGTCACCGCATCCATGCGGGCCTCATCGTCGATCCATACCGTGCGCCCGGCACTGGCCAGCACCGCGTCGGCCTGGCGGCGCTGGGCCTCACTGACGCCTGCGGTGGCGAACAGCCCGGTCACGCCAGCGCCCAGCAACGCCGGCGTGTTGGGCATCGCCCGCACCACCGCCGGGTTGCCGCCCAGCCAGCGCTCGAGTTGGGTGCTGGTGATGCCGGCGGCGATCGACAGCACCAGCGGCTGCTGGCTGCGGGCCAATGCCGTGAGCGAGGCGCATACATCGCGCAGCACCTGCGGCTTCACCGCCAGCACCCAGACCGCGCCCTGCGCGGCAGCTTCGGTGGCGCTGGCGTAGGTCTTCACCCCGAAGTCGGCGGTCAGCTGTTCGCGCAGTGCAGTGACCGGTTCGGCCACGTGGATGTGCGCCGGCGCGGTGCCCTGGCGGATCAGCCCGGCGATCAGGCTGCGGGCCATGTTGCCGCCGCCGATGAAGGTAAGCGTGGATGCGCTCATGCGATCTCCTTGGAACCGGGGAAAAAGAAAATCAGGCCGGGCGCGGGCGCGCACCGAACAGGGCCGTGCCGATCCGCACCATCGTCGCGCCGTGGGCGATCGCTTCCGGGTAGTCGCCGCTCATGCCCATCGACAACGTATCCACCTGCGGGTACTGCGCCGCCAGCGCCTGGAACAGGGTACGCATGGCCTCGAAGGCCCGCGCGCGCCGCTCGGCATCCGGCCACGGCGCCGGGATCGCCATCAGGCCGCGCAGCCGCAGCCGCGGTTCGGCGGCGATGGCCGCAGCCAACGCCGGCACCGCATCCGGGCGGCAGCCATGCTTGCTGCCTTCATCATCGATATTGACCTGCACCAGCACCTCCAGCGGGGGCAGCCCGGCCGGCCGGTGGGCCGCCAGCGCCGCCACCAGCCTGGGCCGGTCCACGCTCTGCACCCAGTGGAAGTGGCGCGCGGCCAGCTCGGCCTTGTTCGACTGCAGGTGGCCGATCAGGTGCCACTCCAGGCCCAGCGCGGCCAGTGCGTCGATCTTGGCCACCGCTTCCTGCACGTAGTTCTCGCCGAACGCGCGCTGGCCGTGGGCGGCCAATGCCGCCACCGCGTCGGCCGGCTGGGTCTTGGACACCGCCAGCAGGCGGGGGGCTGGCCGGCCAGCGGCGGCGGCCGCGTTGTGCAGGTTCAGCAATATCGTCGGCAGGGGCAGCGCGGACACGGGCGTTTTCCGGTAGATCAGGAACGCTATACTGCCGCCCGGGGAAAGAACCTTCCAGTCGCAGCAGTCATGGGGAGTAGCAGCGCATGGATATCGCCGAACTGTTGGCGTTTTCCGTAAAGAACAAAGCGTCGGATCTTCATCTGTCGGCAGGCCTGCCGCCGATGATCCGCGTCGACGGCGATGTCCGTCGCATCAATATCCCGGCCCTGGACCACAAGCAGGTCCATGCGCTCGTCTACGACATCATGTCGGACAAGCAGCGCCGCGATTACGAGGAATTCCTCGAAGTCGACTTCTCGTTCGAGATTCCGTCGCTGGCGCGCTTCCGCGTCAACGCGTTCAACCAGAACCGTGGCGCGGGTGCGGTGTTCCGTACCATTCCCTCGGAAGTGTTGACGCTCGAAGACCTGAACACGCCGCCGATCTTCCGCGAACTGATCGACCAGCCGCAGGGCCTGATCCTGGTCACCGGCCCGACCGGTTCGGGCAAGTCGACCACGCTGGCGGCGATGATCGACTACATCAACAAGAACGAATACGGCCACATCCTCACCGTCGAGGATCCGATCGAATTCGTGCACACCTCGCAGAAGTGCCTGATCAACCAGCGCGAAGTGCACCGTGACACGCACGGTTTCAACGAAGCGCTGCGCTCGGCCCTGCGTGAAGACCCGGACATCATCCTGGTCGGCGAATTGCGCGACCTGGAAACCATCCGCCTGGCGCTGACCGCCGCGGAAACCGGCCACCTGGTGTTCGGCACGCTGCACACCAGTTCGGCGGCCAAGACCATCGACCGCATCATCGACGTGTTCCCCGCCGGCGAAAAGCCGATGGTGCGCTCGATGTTGTCCGAGTCGCTGCGTGCGGTGATCTCCCAGGCCCTGTTGAAGAAGGTCGGCGGTGGGCGTACCGCCGCGTGGGAAATCATGGTCGGCACCCCGGCCATCCGCAACCTGATCCGCGAGGACAAGGTGGCGCAGATGTATTCGGCCATCCAGACCGGCCAGCAGATGGGCATGATGACCCTGGACCAGCACCTGCAGGACCTGGTCAAGCGCAGCCTGATCACCCGCAACCAGGCGCGCGAGTACGCCAAGGACAAGCGGATTTTCGAATAAGCAACGAGGCAGGGCAGGGCGCCCGGCATGGCCACCGCGGCCGCCGGGCGCCGGTTTTCTCCACCTACCGCTACGTTTCCGGAGTACACCGCGATGAGTACCACCACCATCGACTTCACCTCGTTCCTCAAGCTGATGGCGCACCAGAAGGCGTCGGACCTGTTCATCACCGCCGGCATGCCGCCGGCGATCAAGGTCAACGGCAAGATCTCGCCGATCACCCAGACCCCGCTGACGCCGCAGCAGAGCCGCGACATGGTGCTCAACGTGATGACGCCGGCGCAGCGCGAAGAGTTCGAAAAGACCCACGAGTGCAACTTCGCGATCGGTCTGTCCGGCGTTGGTCGTTTCCGCGTGAGCTGCTTCTACCAGCGCAACCAGGTCGGCATGGTGCTGCGCCGGATCGAGACGCGCATCCCCACCGTGGAAGAGCTGAACCTGCCGCCGATCATCAAGACGCTGGCGATGACCAAGCGCGGCATCATCCTGTTCGTGGGTGCCACCGGCACCGGTAAATCCACCTCGCTGGCGGCGATGATCGGCTACCGCAACCACAACTCGACCGGGCACATCATCACCATCGAAGACCCGATCGAATTCGTGCACAAGCACGAGGGCTGCATCATCACCCAGCGTGAAGTGGGCATCGACACCGACAGCTGGGAGGCGGCGCTGAAGAACACCCTGCGCCAGGCGCCGGACGTGATCATGATCGGCGAAGTGCGCACCCGCGAAGGCATGGACCACGCCATCGCATTTGCCGAAACCGGCCACCTGGTGCTGTGCACGCTGCACGCCAACAACGCCAACCAGGCGATGGACCGCATCATCAACTTCTTCCCCGAAGACCGTCGCAACCAGTTGTTGATGGATCTGTCGCTCAACCTCAAGGGCGTGGTCGCCCAGCAGCTGGTGCCCTCGCCGGACGGCAAGTCGCGCAAGGTCGCCATGGAGATCATGCTCGGCACGCCGCTGGTGCAGGATTACATCCGCGACGGCGAAATCCACAAGCTCAAGGAAGTGATGAAGGAGTCGGTGCAGCTGGGCATGCGCACCTTCGACCAGAGCCTGTTCGAGCTGTACCAGGCCGGTGAGATCAGTTACGAAGACGCGCTGCGCTACGCCGACTCGCAGAACGAAGTGCGCCTGCGCATCAAGCTGTCCCAGGGCGGCGATGCACGCACCCTGTCGCAGGGCCTGGACGGGGTGGAAATCTCCGAGATCCGCTGAGGCCTCCACCGCGCCACGCGGCCACCGGCAGCCCCACGATCCTGCCCGTGGCCGGCGCATGCCACCCCGCTGGCGCACCGGATTCTTCTTTGGCATAGTCGCGCCGCGCCCCGATCGCGGGCGCGGTACCGGCCGCCGCCGGGCCACACCCTTCCAGGCAAGACCGCATATGGACATGCACAACCCCTACAAGCCGCCGGGCCAGGCGCTGCCCTCGTCGGGCCAGCCGATGTCCGCGCCCCTGCCGCCGGACCAGCGTGCCGCGCTGCTGCAGGCGACCGACAAGCCGATGTACTTCGCGCCCTCCACGTTCAAGCTTGCCGCGATGTCGCTGGTGACGTTCGGCCTTTACACCATGTACTGGTTCTGGCGGAACTGGCAGGCCATCCAGCGCGAAACGGGCGAATCCCTGTGGCCGTGGGCACGTGCACTGTTCTGCCCGCTGTGGTGCTTTTCCTGCTTTGCCCAGCTTGCCGACCTGGTACGCGGCCGCCGTCGTGAACTGGCCTTTCCAGTGGCGCTGCTGGGCATCGTGTTCCTCGTCCTCACCCTGGCCGGCCGGCTCGACAACGCCGCCTCCCTGCTTGCCTTCCTGAGCTTCGTCCCCTTGTTGCCGGTCAACGCGCTGCTGCGCCAGTACCATCGCGACGAACGCATCGACAGCACGCGACTGGACCGCCTGACGATCTGGCACGTCCTGATCCTCCTGGCAGGGGGCGGGTTGTTGCTGATGCTCCTGCTGGTGATCATCCTGGGCGAGGTGACGATCAACCTGCCTGAGGGCACGCTGAGCTGAATTGATGATCAGGGTTCATGACCGAGTGCGCCTGGACGCCTCCAATCCCGGCTAGGGCGGTCTGTATGGTGGCAGTCCATCCACCGCGCGCCTGCTGGGCGCAGGAGAGCTCCCATGCAATCACGAGAACTTGGCAACAGCGGCCTGCGCGTTTCCGCGCTCGGCCTGGGGTGCATGGGCCTGAGCTTCGGCTATGGCCCGGCCACCGAAACCCGCACGGCCACCGCGCTGCTGCACGCGGCAGTGGAGCAGGGCGTCACCTTCTTCGACACCGCCGAGGCCTATGGCCCGTTCCGCAATGAGGAACTGCTTGGCCAGGCGCTGGCGCCGTACCGCAACCAGTTGGTGATCGCCACCAAGTTCGGGTTCAAGGACGGGCATTCGGATGCCGGCCTGGACAGCCGCCCCGAACGCATCCGCGCGGTGGCGGAGGCCAGCCTGCAGCGGCTGAAGACCGACCGCATCGATCTGTTCTACCAGCACCGGGTGGACCCGAACGTGCCGATGGAAGACGTCGCCGGCACCGTCCGGGACCTGATTGCCGAGGGCAAGGTGAAGCACTTCGGTTTGTCCGAAGCCGGCGTGGACAACATCCGTCGCGCACATGCGGTGCAGCCGGTGGCGGCGCTGCAGAGCGAATATTCGCTGTGGTGGCGCGAGCCGGAGCAGGACGTACTGCCGGTGCTGGAGGAGCTGGGCATCGGCTTTGTGCCGTTCAGTCCGCTCGGCAAAGGCTTCCTGACCGGCGCGATCAACGTCGATACGCAGTTCGCCGCCGACGACTTCCGCAACAGCGTGCCACGCTTTGCCGCCGAGGCGCGCCAGGCCAACCAGGCCCTGGTCGAGCGCATCAGCGCGATCGCCACCGCCAAGGGCGCCACGCCGGCACAGGTTGCCCTGGCCTGGCTGCTGTCGCGCAAGCCGTGGATCGTGCCGATTCCCGGCACCACCAAGCTGCATCGACTGCAGGAGAACCTGGGCGCGGTGTCGCTGCAGCTCGATGCAGACGACCTGCAGCAGATCGGCGATGCGCTGGACAGCATCGCCATCGTCGGCGACCGCTATAACGCCGCGCGACAGAAGCTGGTGGCGCGCTGAGGCACGGCGCGCCCGCACCAACGTATCGACTTCCAGCGGACCGCCGGAAAGTTCAATCGACCCGCATTCAACAATGAGTTCGGCGTCGGTTTTCCGAGCGGTGCATTTCCCTAAGGTGTTCTGGCGGACTCGACCGCTGACGGGAGATGGATATGAATCGAATTGTTGCGGTGTTCTTGTTGTCCCCCCTGTGCTTGGCCACGACGTCATGTGACTCGCCCTCGACAGTAAGTACCAAGGCGGGATGTACGCTCAAAGCTGGCGGAGGCGGAGAGTGCAGTGTAAGTCTTGAGGCAAAGTGGGAGGGCGGGGAGCGGAAGGGCGGCGTGTTGGACGCGCTACTTGCTCGAAGCGCGCTTGCCCCGGATGCCAAGAGCTACGTTCTGGATATCAGCGGCTCCACCATTCCTTATCCGGCGACGGGGACGATGAACGTCGTGCTGAGCAATGGGGGCAATGGTCAGGTGGTTTCCTCGCGTTTGTTCGCCTGGACCCGTTCCGGCAACAGCATCCATGCACGGGATCCAGATCAGATCAATGAATGGGCCTATGCCAATGGCGCAGGGGCCGATTCCGTGCGCTACGAGATCATTCCTTTCCGATCGAACTTCGGATCGGGTACCCAGACTATTGCGGGCATTTCGTCCTACGAAGGGCGTGAGCTCAACCGGTTCTCCGTTGTCTTTGACGGAACGCCGGATTGCCCGGGGTATCCCACCGATACCGAGTGCAGGGAGTGAAACACACCAGGAGGCGCGCACGCGCGGGTCAGTGCGTCCTCCACGTCGCTCGAATTGCCGGCCGTACCTGCCAAGTATGCTTCGGCGCGCGCGGCATGATGCTCGTGGTTGCGTTGTCACTCGCGGGCTGTCGATCCTACTTTCCGGCCGAGGTGACGCGGCAGGTCTCCGAAGCAGGTGCGATAGGTCTTTCCTACGGCGGTACCCGGCGCGTGTCGTATCTCATCACCACGCAATTCATTCCTGGACGATCCCTCCCGTCCCGGGCGTCGCAGCAACGCGTCCAATGCGGAGAGGACGTACCCCGGATCCACGTGCGTTGGCGCGATCCGCGTATCGAGCCGGATCAGGCCGAAGCGCTTTGCCGTCGGATCGCAGCAGCGGCGAGCTTTGTGGCTGGCTACAGCCAGGGGCGCAACGTCAGCACGATCCACGTGGATATCGTCGGCGTAGGCGAGAAGCGGGATGCACGCTGGCTGAGCGTTGCCGCGCCGGGAAGGCTGTCCATGCGCCTGGCAGTGCGCTGGTTGGCCGACGAGGAGCATCGTGCTACCGAGGCCGTTTCCCAGGTGGCCCATGAATTGACCCACGTCGATGCGTATTTCCTCATGCCGGGTCATACCCGTGATACGGAGGAGCTGGCGTATCTTGCCGGCGCTTGCGCGCAGTGGCGTGTCGTTGGCGTATTGGCCACGCGGGATCTGATCGCCGGCCCCCTGCAGGGGGTGGAGGACGTCTTTCGGCGATCCTCCCAGGTCGCGCATCGGATCTGGAGCCTGCTGCATCATTTCGTTGCGGCAGCGCCACTGACCGGCAGTTCGCCACAGGCGGCGCAGTTCTCGGCGCTGTGTGAACGTCGTCTTCGGGCAGGATTCGCAGCGCTGCGCGAGCACTGAGCGATCACGGCAGCGGCGCGTCCGCGCCGCTGCCGCGGGGGCCGGTCAGCCCCGGATGAAGGCCAGCAAGTCGGCATTGATCACCTCGGCATGCGTGGTGCACATGCCATGCGGGTAGCCCTTGTAGACCTTCAATGTGCCGTGTTTCAGCAGTTTGATCGACAGTTCAGCGGAGTCGGCGATCGGCACGATCTGGTCGTCGTCGCCGTGCAGCACCAGCACCGGCACGTCGATTTTCTTCAGGTCCTCGGTGAAGTCGGTTTCCGAGAACGCCTTGATGCAGTCGTAGTGCGCGTTGATCGCGCCGGCCATGCCCTGCCGCCACCAGTTGTCGACCACGCCCTGCTGGACCGGCGCGCCGGCGCGGTTGAAGCCGTAGAAGGGAATCGGCACCTCGCGGTAGAAGTTGGCGCGGCCGGCCGCCAGTTGCTGGCGGAACCCATCGAAGACCTCCTTCGGCGTACCGCCCGGGTTGGCCGCGCTCTTGATCATGATAGGCGGCACCGCCCCGACCAGCACCGCCTTGGCCACGCGGCCGGGTTTGGCCTGGGCCACGTAATGGGCCACCTCGCCACCGCCGGTGGAGTGGCCGATATGGATCGCATCGCGCAGGTCCAGGTGGTCGGCCAACGCATTGACGTCGGCCACGTAGGTGTCCATGTCATGGCCCCCGCTGGTCTGCGAGGAACGGCCGTGGCCGCGGCGGTCGTGGGCGATCACGCGGTACCCCTGCAGCAGGAAGAACTGCAGCTGGGTGTCCCAGTCGTCGGCGCTGAGCGGCCAGCCATGGTGGAACACGATCGGCTGGCCGTTGCCCCAGTCCTTGTAGAAGATCTCGGTCTTGTCGGGGGTGGTGAGGTAGGGCATGTCGTGGACTCCGGGCGAGGGAAGGGAGGCGCGGGACGGGGTGCCGTTTCATGCTGCGCAGCAGCGCGTTCAGCCGGCATGAAAGGCAGATGTCGATTCCGCGCCTGTCACGGCGTCATAGGTGCAGGACCGGCCATTCCGGCGGGTCGTCCAGCGAGGCAGCCAGCATGAGCGATACCCCGACAGTGAAGGGCCCGGCGTCCTATTTCCCCTCCATCGAGAAGACCTACGGCCAGCCGGTCGGGCACTGGTTGGCACTGCTGGTGGCCCAGGGCGGCGCCCGGCACATGGAACTGGTGGCCTTCCTCAAGACCGAGCACGGGCTGGGCCACGGCCATGCCAATGCGCTGGTGGCACATCATCTGGCCGCTGCACGCGTGGGCTGAGTCGGGAGACAGGCCGTGCCGGGCGTGAAGCCCTGCGGCGATGGCATGCTGTGCGCCCTTGCCGCCGACAGGAGTCGACCCGCGATGTCGCGCCTCAACGAACTACGGGTGGATTCCAGTCCCGCGGTCAGCCGCCACGGGCGCGAGCCGGCGGGCCTGGCGTTCCGGGCCGACGCGTACCACGTCGCCGCGCTCTTCATGGCGGCCCTGGACCGCGATTACGTCCTCGATGGGGCAAGCCTGCTCACCCTGCAGTGCGGTCCGGCCGGCGACGAGCCGCGCTATGAGCGCTTCCCCGGTGCCAGCGTGGTCCGCGTGGACCCCTTCGATGTCGCCGCGCACGCCCGCGCCGATCCCGCCCAGCGTGAGCGCACCGTGCTGGCGCTGATCGAACAGCACGGCTTGGCCTTGATCGACCGCGTGGGGGCCGATCCGCAGCCGTGGCGGGCGGCGGCGGCCCGCGTCCGCGCCCAGGGCTTTCAGCTGGAGTCCGAGATGACGGGGCTGGGCCGGGCGCTGCCCGGCCGCGCCGGCCGGATCCGCGTTTATCGCTGCCTGGGGGCGGGCTTCGGCGAGCGCTGGGAGGCGCGCGTGCTCGACCGCAGCGGGACCGTGATCGCCTGCCACCCGATGCGCGCGCCCGCCGCGCTGGACCAGCGCGACTGGTTCAAGCGCTCGGCCTGGGAAGCGGGGGGCGTTCGTGGTGCGCCAGCGGCTGGGGCAGCGCGTGTTCTCGCTCGCGTTGCCGACTGACGAGGCGCCCGCGCACTGCTGGTCGGCCCTCTGAATCGATTTCACCTGCAACTGTCACGCTGATCGTGTCTAATACCGCTCCCCACGTACAGCCCCCACCCCCATGTCCCTTGATTCCCATGGCCCCGCGCCGTGCGACGACGCTGACGGCCACCTGGTCACCGCCGGTCCGCTGACCCCGCCGCCGGACAGTGCCGGTACCGTCGCCGACGACAAGGCCCTGCGCCATTCGGTCGCCGAGGACGTGCAAGGCATGATCCTGGCCACGCTGGTGGCCTCGCTGGGGCTGGCCATCTTCGCCAAGGGCGGGCTGATGATCGGCGGCATGGCCGGGCTGGCCTTCCTGGCGCACTACGCGTTCGGCTGGAATTTCGGGCTGGTGTTCGTGCTGGTCAACCTGCCGTTCTACTGGGTGGCGGTGCGCCGGATGGGCTGGGAATTCACCCTGAAGACCTTCGCGGCGGTCACCGCCTGCGGCGTGCTCACCGACCTGCTGCCACGCTGGGCCGACTTTGCCCACATCGCGCCGCTGTACTCGGCGCTGGTGGGCGGCGCGCTGGCCGGGCTGGGCATCCTGTTCTACATCCGCCACCGCGCCAGCCTGGGGGGCATCGGCATCCTGGCGGTGTACCTGCAGCGCACCCGCGGCTGGAGTGCCGGCAAGGTGCAGATGTCCTTCGATACCCTGCTGATGTGCGTGGCGTTCTTCGTGTTGTCCCCGTCGCAGGTGATGTACTCGGCGATCGGTGCGGTGGTGCTCAGCCTGGTGCTGATGTTCAACCACCGCCCGGGGCGCTACATGGGCGTCTGACCGGCCGGTTACCGGCCCGGGATGGCGCCCAGCGTCTGCAGGCGCGCATACACCGGGCAGTCCGGGCTGTGCGCGCCGGGCAGGTAACCCAGGCTCATCAGGAACTCGCCGGTGATCTCGCCGCCGGTGAAGCGGAACGTCTTCTTGAACAGTTTCACCCAGGCCGCCTTGTGCTGTGGGTGGTGTGCATCCAGCCACGCCGCGAAACTGCCATGGCTGGCCCGCAACTGCTGGATCACCTGCGCGTTGTGGACCGCCGCGTGCACCTTGAGCCGGTTGCGGATGATCCGCGCGTCGCCCAGCAGGCGTTCGATGTCGCGTTCGCCGTAGGCGGCGACCGCATCCACATCGAAGCCCGAGTAGGCCGCGCGGAAGCCCTCGCGCTTCTTCAGGATGGTTTCCCAGCTGAGCCCGGCCTGGTTGATCTCCAGCAGCAGTCGCTCGAACATTACGCGCTCCTCGCGCTGTGGAAAGCCGTATTCGTGCTCGTGGTAATGGCCGTGGACCGGATGGCCGGGGGCGATGAGGCAGTAACCACTCATGGGCGGGGTTCCTTGGGGACCGATTCGTTGAGGCTCTGTTGCGGGCCACCGTCGAGCGAGAGGCGGCCCCAGCGCGGCGGGCTCACCTCCAGCACGCCGTCCCGCACGCTCTGGTTGGCGCGCGCTGCGGTGTGCTTGCCCTGGACCGGGAACTCCACCTTGCCGGCATCGCTCCACGTCGCTCCCTGGCGTGCATGCACCTTGCAGCGCGGGCCCAGGTAGCTCTGCAGCTCGCACAGCAGCATCTCGTCGACGCCATCGGCGTCGAGGTCGCGGCGCAGTGCCGCGCACGCCGTGTCCAACCGCAGGCACCTGCCCACGTCCACCTGCCGCGCCAGCAGCGCGCGCCACCAGTCCGGATCGGGCGCGGGCGTGCCCTTGGCGAGCGTGATGTGCTGCTGCAACACCACCGGGTCGGTGATGGTGAGCCGCTGTTTGTAATCCTGGTCCCAGAAATAGCGCGACTGCTTGGCCAACGCGGCCGCGATGATGCTGCGGGCACGGGCGTCCTGGCTGAAGGCGGGGTCGTGCTGGAGCGCCTCCAACGCACGTGCGCCACGTCGGCCGAGGCCGAAGCGCAGGGTTTCCGCATCCATCACGTCGATGGCCGGCGCGCCTGCCTGGAGGCGTGCGACCTGGCTGTTCACGCTCAGCCGGATCGGGTCGAGCAGCGGTGAATTGGCCAGCAGGGCCACGCCCAGCACGCACAGGCACATCCAGCGGTTGACCGGCTCGATGCGCTGCAGCCAGTGGTCACGTGGGCGCAGCACGGCCAGCGCATAGCCCACTGCGTACCCGGTCACCAGCAGCGCCACCAGCAGGGCCCAGGTGCGGTCCAGCGTCCAGCCGTACTGGCCGATGCGCAGGCCCATCGCGTACAGCGCCAGGCCTGCGTAGACCGGCAGCGCGAGCAGGCTGGCACCGATGAAACGACGCAGCCAGGCCGGGTAGGGCGGGCTCGCGTTGTCGTGTTGGTAGACCGCGTTGACGAACACCACCAGCAGCAGCGACAGCGTCAGCAGCAGGCCGGCGGCCGAGCGGGTCCGCCACAGCGGCTCCAGGCCGGTGAACGGCAGGCTCAGTACGAAGGTCACCGCAATCAACGCCAGCAGCGGCAGCAAGCCGCGCCCGACCGCGAACACTACCGACCGGATCATCTGGATGGCGCGGTGCTGGGTGCGCCCGATCAGCACGCCGAAGCCCATCAGGCTGCCGGTGGCCAACGCGATGAATGCGTCCTCGCGGAACAGGGAGCGGAAGAAGTGGATCTCCACCAGCACGAACAGCTCCGCCCACAGCCACAGCAGCAGCCAGGTCAGGCAGGTGAAGGCCACGGCCAATGCCAGGGTCAGCCCGTTCTGCCACGCCCGTTCGAACAGGGCCGCGTACGGGGCGTGCCAGTGCCCTTCCTGCAGGCGGAACTGCCACCACGGCAGGCTGACGAACGCGGCGATGGCCATGCTGATCGAGAACGGCATCAACAGCCCGTCGTGGTCCAGGCCCGGCGCGTCGCCGCCGACGTTCCAGCCGATCCAGCTGGCCAGGCCCAGCACCAGTACCGAGGCCAGCGCGGCATGCAGCCACAGGCGGCGATCGCGCAGTTCCACCAGGGTCAGCGCGATGGCGGTGGGCACGGTCAGCACCCAGCTGTACCAGCGCACCCGGTTGCCGATATCGTCGAACGGCCAGCTGCCCGTCGCCGTGTCCGCGGCATACAGCATCAGGCCCTGCAGCAGGGCGATCAGCACGATCGCACTGCGCGTGGTGGTGGGGAGTGCCGGACTGGCATGCATGTGGGCGGATCCTTCCGGGAAAGCACGCATGCTAGCCGAGCGCTCACGCCCGTGTCCCGGGCGCAGCGGTTAGAATGGGACCCATGTCCGAGCTTTCCACCTCTCTCGCCCATCACCTGCTGGTCGCGTTGCCGTCGCTGACCGATCCGACGTTCGCGCGCAGCGTGGCGCTGATCTGCCAGCACGACGACAACGGTGCGATGGGCGTGCTGGTCAACCAGCCGTCCGAATACACGCTGGGTGACGTCCTCGCGCAGATGGAGATCGTCACCGACGACCCCGCGCTGCGCGGCCAGGTGGTGCTCAACGGCGGTCCGGTGCACCCCGAGCGCGGCTTTGTCATCCATGACGACGCGCGCGACTGGGATTCCAGCCTCGCGGTGGGCGAAGGCGTGTACCTGACCACCTCGCGCGACATCCTCGAGGCGATGGCCCGTGGCGAAGGCCCGCGCAATGCGCTGGTCACCCTGGGCTGTGCCGGTTGGAGCGAGGGCCAGCTGGAAAACGAGCTGGCCGAAAACAGCTGGCTGGCCGTGCCGGCCGATGCCGACCTGCTGTTCAGTACCCCGCTGGACCAGCGCTGGCAGGGGGCCGCGTCGCGGATCGGCGTGGACCTGTTCCGCCTCACCGACTACAGCGGCCATGTCTGAACCGGCCGCGCCAGCGCCCGCCGCAGGCACGCCCGCGACCATCCGCCGCGATGGCACGGTGCTCGGTTTCGATGTCGGTTCGCGCCGGATCGGCGTGGCGATCGGCAGTTCGTTCGGCACCCACGCACGCGCCATCGCCGTGGTGGACGTGCATGGCAACGGGCCGGACTGGCTCGCGGTCGAGCGCCTCATCAAAGAGTGGCGGCCCGACGGCCTGGTGGTCGGCGATCCGCTCACCCTGGATGGCCAGGACCAGCCCAACCGCAAGCGCGCGCAGGGGTTCGCCCGCCAGCTGCGGGAACGCTTCAAACTGCCGGTGGTGCTGGTCGACGAGCGTTCCAGCTCGGTCGAGGCGGCGCGCCGGTTCGCCGTCGAGCGCGCCGAAGGCCGCAAGCGTCGCCGCGATGCCGCCACCCTCGATGCCGTGGCCGCCGCGGTGATCATCGAGCGCTGGCTGTCCTGTCCCGACGACGCCACCCCCGTTTCCTGACTCCCCAGACCCTGCCCATGACCGCCTCGCAACTCGATTCCGATGGACGCCTGCGCCACCTGCTGACCCTGGAAGGCCTGCCCCGTGACACCCTGTTGCAGTTGCTGGATCGCGCCGGCCAGATCCGCGATGCGGCGGTCGGGCGGGTCGGCAACAAACGCCACGTGCTGGGGGGCTCGGCGGTCTGCACGCTGTTCTTTGAACCGTCCACGCGCACCCGCAGTTCGTTCCAGCTGGCTGCCCAGCGGCTTGGGGCGGACGTGCTCAACTTCGATGCGTCGACCTCGTCCACGCGCAAGGGCGAGACCGCCTGCGACACGCTGAAAAACCTGGAAGCGATGGGCGTACGCGGCTTCGTCGTGCGCCATCCCGATGACGGCGCCGTGGCCCAGCTGGCTGCCGCCGCAGGCGAGGGCACCGCGTTGATCAACGCCGGCGACGGCCGCAGCGCACACCCCACCCAGGGCCTGCTGGACATGCTCACCCTGCGCCAGGCCAAGGGCAGTGATTTCTCGAAGATGAAGGTGCTGATCGTCGGCGACGTGAAGCACTCGCGGGTGGCGCGCACCGACCTGCACGCCCTGCGCACGCTGGGCGTCGGCGAGATCCGCGTCTGCGGCCCGCAGTCGCTGCTGCCCGACGATGACACCCTCAAGGGCTGCATCGTCGGCCAGGACTTCGACGCCCTGCTGGAGGGCGCCGATGCGCTGATGATGCTGCGCCTGCAGCGCGAGCGCATGGAAGAAGGCCTGGTGCCCTCGATCGAGCAGTACCACGCGCAGTACGGCCTGGACGCCGCGCGCCTCAAGCGCGCCGGCACCGATGCCGCCGTGCTGCACCCGGGCCCGATCAACCGCGGCGTGGAAGTCACCGACGAAGTGGCCGACGGCCCGCAGTCGTGGGTCCTGCGCCAGGTCGCCAACGGCGTGGCCGTGCGCATGGCGGTGCTGGAAACGTTGCTGGGCTGACGCCCGCCAGCCGGCGTCGCGGCCGCCCGCGGTGTGCTGGGCAACGGCCGGCTCCCCGTGCAGTCGGGTCGCGTGGAGCCGGCCAACCGCCGGCACGACCCGTCCATCGGCCCGCCGCACCCCACGCAGGGGGAGTCTGCGATCTGTGCGCACCTGCCCGACGCGACCGGATGACCCGGAATGCCGTCAGCGCGCCGCCGCAGCGACGCGTGGGTCCTGGCCGCGTGGTCGTGGCTACCCGATTGCCATAACGCGCCGTGGCATCCTGCCCACCGATTCCACCCAGGTACGCTGAACGTCGTGAAGCGCCGTGCAACCCGACAGGGTGGCCGCCGCGCCCGGGTCCTCGCACCCGCGCCGCTGAGTGCGGCAGACCAGCGTCAGGACGTCGGCCGGCCCAGGCAGCGCGCAACGGCCGACGCGCAGTCGAGCGGCGCGCATGGCGCATCGTCGAGGTCTGCTCCGTCAGCTGGCACTACCGACGCTGCTCCTGCTGCAACTGCTCGATATACGCCAGCTCCTGCTTGGCCGTGGGGCTGTCCGGGTCGAGCTTCTGCGAGGCGATATAAGACGCGCGCGCGTTCTCCAGCTCGCCCAGTTCGATGTGCGCGAAGCCCACGCCGCGCAGGGCCAGGGCTTCCATGTGGCGATTCTCGGGCTGGCTGCGGGCCAGCATCAGGGCGCGGTCGTAACTGGCCTTGGAACCCTGCCAGTCCTTGCGACGGGTGAGTGCCGCGCCTTTTTCGCACAGCGGCTCCACGTCGTAGGGCGCCACGGCGATGGCCTTGTCCAGCCAGCGCAGCGCCGCGTCGATGTCGCCGCGCTCGATCTCGATGTAGCCCAGGTGGGTGTAGGCGTTGGCGCAGGCCATGTCCAGCCATTCGGTGGGCGTGCCGCGGCCAGGGCCGTCCATGTACAGCGCGTACTGGCGGTGGCTCTGGAAGCTCAATGCCTTGCGCCCGGGCACCTGCTGCTGCGCGTCGCAGTAGCGCACCGCCTCGGTCAACACGGGAATGGCCGCCTCATGGTTGCCGGCCAGGCTGGCCTGGATGGCCTGCTTCACCGCGGCACGGTGCTGGGTGCCCAGCGCCGGCTCCCCGGCGGGCGACTGCAACGGCGTCGTGGTCAGGTAGCTCGCGCCGGGCCCCTCCTGCGCGAACCCGACACCCGGAACGGCCAACGCGGCCCACAGCAACAACGATCGAATACGCATCCTCGGCCTCCATGCAAAGCAGATGTGAGGGCCGACGATAGCGTGTTCGCGCGCGTTGCGTCAGTGCCGGCGCTGCGCCCACAGCCACGTCCACATCGTGGCATCGGCATAGGTCGCGTCCCAGGCGTTGTGGTTGCCGTCCGGGTACTCGGTGTAACGCACATCGGGCGCGCCCGCCTGTTGGAACGCTGCCTGCAGCCTGCGGTCGTCCGCCGGTGGCACCACGTCGTCGCGCGCGCCATGGAAGATCCAGATCGGGGTCTGGGTCAGGCGGGCGGCGATGGCGGCGTACGGGTCGCTTTCATGCGCCACCTCCTCCACGAACAGCGTGGGGCGCACCGCGCGTGGCGCCAGCACGGCGCCGCAGACCGGCACGATGGCGGCAAACCGCTGCGGGGACTCCAGCGCGATGTTCCAACTGCCATAGCCGCCCATCGACATGCCGGTCAGGTACTGGCGTTGCGGATCGGCGCCGAACTCGGCCAACGTCGCATCCAGGGCGGCCAGCGCGGCACGGTTGTTGTCGCCCGACCACTCCTCATCGCCTGGCACCTGTGGCAGCACCACCAGTGCCGGGAAGGCATCCGCATGGCGGCGCAGGTAGGGGCCGAGGCCAGCCTCGGTCTGGGCCCGGTTGTCGTTGCCGCGCTCGCCGGAGCCGTGCAGGAACAGCACCACCGGCAGGGCGCTGGACGCCGCACGCGCGCCGCGAGGGATGAACACCTGGTAATAGCGGGTGCGCCCGTCGAGCTTGACCGCCCGGGCCTCGAAATGGCCGACGTCGCCCCGCGGCGGCGCGCAGCCGGCCACGCTCAGCATCGCCAACACCAACGCCCATGACAGCCACCGCGCGCGTCGTCGTGCCATTGCCCATCCTCGACTGGAATCGTTTTCAGTCTAGGCCGCCTGCCAGCGCCGGGCATCTTGCAGTGCGTCAGTGCGGGCGCGGTGCCGAGGCCAGGATCGCCATCTGCTCGATCGCCTCGGGATGGCCCTCGGCAGCGGCCGCCTGCACCTGGGCCAGGCTGGGGTGGACCACCAGCAGCAGCGGGTTCTCGCACTGCGGGCAGTCGAACTGCGCCTCGTCTTCGTGCAGCTCCATGGGCATCTGCCGCGCCGTGCCCTGCCATTCGCACGCATCGCAGGTGTGGCGACGGTCGCGCCAGCCGGGGAGGAAATAGTTGTCGAGGGTCAGCGCCATGTCGAGGTCGTCCGTCAGTGCAGCAGGATCAGGGTGGCCAGGCCGAGGAAGCTGAAGAACCCCATCACGTCGGTGACGGCGGTGACCACCACGGTGCCGGCCACGGCCGGGTCCACGTTCATGCGCTTGAGCAGCAGCGGCAGTAGCACGCCGGCCAGGGCGGCGGCGCAGAAGTTGATGATCAACGCCAGGGTGATCACCAGCGACAGCAGGAAACTGTGGAACCACAGGTAGGCGATGATGCCGACCACGGTGCCGATCAACGTGCCGTTGATCAGCGCCACCCGCGACTCCTTCCACAGCAGGATGCGGGCGTTGCTCTGGCCGACCTGGCCCAGCGCGATGCCGCGCACCATCAGGGTCAGCACCTGCACCGCGGCGTTGCCGCCGACGCCGGCCACGATCGGCATCAGCACCGCCAGCGCGACCACCTTCTGCAGGGTCATCTCGAACTGGCCGATCACCGTGGCCGCCAGGAACGCGGTGCACAGGTTGATGCCCAGCCAGACCACGCGGCCGCGCACGGCGCGCTTGATCGGCGAGAACAGGTCTTCTTCCTCGTCCAGGCCGGCCGCGCCGAGGGCCTGGTGCTCGGCCTGCGAGCGGATGATGTCGACCACGTCATCGATGGTGATGCGGCCGAGCAGGATGTTGTTGTCGTCCACCACCGGGGCGGAGACCCAGTCATGGTCGGAGAACTGGCGGGCCACTTCGTCGGCGCTCTCGCCGACGTCGATCGCCGGCTGCTCGTCGTCGATCAGCCGGTTGATCGGCGTGTTGTCCTCGTGGGTCACCAGCGCGGCCAGCGACAGCCGGCCCAGGTACTGGTGGCGACGGCTGACCACGAACAGGTGGTCGGTGTGGTCGGGCAGCTCGCCACGCAGGCGCAGGTAGCGCAGCACCACGTCCACGTTGACGTCGGCGCGCACCGTCACCACGTCCGGGTTCATCAGGCGGCCGGCGCTGTCCTCGGGATAGGACAGCACCTGCTCGAGCCGCTCGCGGTTCTCGCGATCCATCGACTTGAGCACTTCATCGATGACCGTGTCCGGCAGGTCTTCGACCAGGTCGGCAAGGTCATCGATGTCCAGGTCTTCGACCGCGGCGATGATTTCGTCCGGGTCCATGTCGGCCAGCAGGCTTTCGCGCACTTCCTCGCCGACGTGGACCAGCACCTCGCCGTCGTCTTCCGGGTCGACCAGGCCCCACACCACCTCGCGCTTGCCCGGCGGCAGCGATTCCAGCAGGTTGCCGATCTCGGCCGGCGCCAGCGTATTGACCAGGCGGCGCACCGGACCCAGGCGCCCGCTGTCCAGTGCATCGGACAACAGCCGCAGCTGGCGTGCCGTCTTGTCGTGGCGTACGGCTTCGGCCATGGGCAGCTCCTGCGGAAAAGAAAAGGCCGCTATCCCGGGCAGGATGCGGCATGCGGGGTGGTCAGCGCGTCATTATCGCGTGCTTGTGTGTCAATCGGGTAGCGGCGCACGCCGCAGCGCGGCGCGTGTGGACCCATGCATTGGATGAGCGGTAGTGCCGGCCGCTGGCCGGCGCTTGCGCCGGTCGATCCGAACGTTGATGCGGTTGCCGGACAACGACCGGCGCTACCGGTCGATGCCGGCCTTTTCGATCCAGCGTTCGATCCCGCGGCGGTCGCGCGCCTGCAGCAGCTTCGGCGCCATCGCCCGCAACACGGACAGGTCGCTGTCGCGGATCGCACGCCGCACTTCCAGCAACGTGCCCGGGTGCAGGCTGAACTCGGTCAAGCCCAGGGCCAGCAACAGGCGGGTCATCAGCGGGTCGCCCGCGATCTCCCCGCACACCGCCACCGGGATGTCGTAGGCCTGGCCGGTGCGCAGGATATGCGCCAGCAGCCGGACCACCGCCGGATGCAGCGGCGAGTACAGTTCGCCGACCGCCTCGTTGTTGCGGTCCGCGGCCAGCAGGTACTGCACGAGGTCGTTGGTGCCGATCGACAGGAAGTCGACCAGGTCGATGAAGCTCTCCAGCGCGATCGCCGCGGCCGGCACTTCGATCATCGCGCCGAACGGAATGTGTTCGGCCACCTCGTAGCCTTCGGCGCGCAGCAGCGCGGCCTGCTTGTGCAGGCGCCGGCGCACCGCGAGGATCTCCTCGCGGGTGCTGACCATCGGGATCAGGATGCGCAGCTTGCCGTACGCCGAGGCGCGCAGGATCGCGCGCAGCTGCGTGTCGGCGACCTTCGGCCGCGCCAGTGACAGGCGCACGCCGCGCAGGCCCAGCGCCGGGTTCTCTTCGTTGCTCAGGGTCAGCCCGGTGCGGTCGGCCTTGTCCGCGCCCAGGTCCAGGGTGCGGATGGTGACCGGCCGCCCGCTCATGCCGAGGGCGGCATCGCGGTAGGTCTCGAACTGCTCCTGCTCGTAGGGCAGTTCGTTGCGCTGCAGGAACAGGAATTCGGTGCGGTACAGGCCCAGACCATGCGCGCCCAGCGCGTGCGCCTGGGTGACGTCCTCGCTGGATTCGGCGTTGGCCAGCAAGGCGATGTCGACGTTGTCGCGGGTGCGCGTCGGCTTGGTCCGCAGGCGGCCCAGTTCACGCTGCTCGCGCGCGTGCTCGCGCAACCGCACGCGGTAGCCGCGCAGGTCCGGTGCCTGCGGGTTGATGGTGACCGTGCCGTCGCTGCCATCGATGATCAGCACGTCGCCATCGGCGACCTTCTGCAGCACGTTGGGCACGTTGACGATCAGCGGCAGGTGCAGGCTGCGCGCCAGGATCGCGCTGTGCGAGAGCGCACTGCCACCGGCGGTGACGATGCCGACGACGCCGTGGGCCTGCAGCTGGGCCAGCTCGGAGGGGGCGATGTTGTCGCAGACCAGGATCTCCCCGGCCATGCCTTTCACGTCCGGCGGGCGCTTCTGCAGGAAGGCATGGATGCGCCCGATCACATGGTCCAGGTCGTCCATGCGGCTCTTCAGGTAGGCATCGTCCATGCCGTCGAAGACCTTGGCCAGGCGGTCGCGCTGCACGCGCAGCGCATAGCCGGCGCTGTACGGGCCGCTGCGGATCAGCTCGTCCAGCCCGAACAGCAGCTCGGGGTCGTCCAGCAGCAGCGCATGCAGGTCGAGGAACTCACCGACTTCCTGGTTCAGGGCGCCGTGCAGGCGCTGGCGCAGGTCGTGCATCTCCGCACGCGCGGCATCCACCGCGACGTGCAGGCGCGCCAGTTCGGCGTCGATTTTGGCCGGCGGGATACGTTGTTCGGCCACTTCCAGCGCGTGCGGCAGGCGCACCCGGGCCCGGCCCAGGGCATTGCCGCGCGAGGCGCCGTGGCCGGCCAGCAGCAGGGCACCGGACGCCGTCCGTGCCGGTGTGCCGGAACCCGGTCGCGACGGCGGCGCCGGCATGCTCAGCTGTCCTCGTCGAAACGCCGCTCGAACAGCGCGACCACCGCCTCCATCGCGGCGGCTTCGTCTTCGCCGTCGATGCGCACGGTGACCGGGGTGCCCTGGCCGGCGGCCAGCAGCATCACGCCCATGATGCTCTTGGCGTTGATCTCGCGGCCCTTGGCGGCCATGGTCACGTTGCAGCGGAACGGGGCCAGCTCCTGCACCAGCTTTGCAGTGGCGCGGGCATGCAGCCCCAGGCGGTTGGATACGGTGAGTTCACGTTCAAGCATCGTCGACAATCGCTCCATTGCGAGTGCCTGCCGCAGCAGTGGCAGGTAGTTGATCCAGTCCCTGTTCCGGATAATTCATCACCCGCAACAACATCGGCAGGCTCAGCGCCGAAACCCGGCGAACCGGGGTGCCCAGACGAGCCAGTTGCCCGGCCAGATTGCTGGGGCTGGCGCCGTACAGGTCGGTCAGGATCAGCACGCCCTGGCCACTGTCCACCCGGCGCAAGGCGGCCGAGGCGAGCGGTAGCAGGACGTCCAGGTCTGCGTCGAACGGTACTTCGAAAGCGTCGGTCTTCAGCGGCAGGTGCCGCAGCAGCCGGGTCGCCACCTCCAGCAGGGAGGTGCCAACGCCAGGATGAGTTACGAGGAGAATGCCACAGGTCATCTTCGAACGTTAACAGGTCAACATGAATTGGGGGTAGGGGGAGCCGCAGGGTCTGGCCCGGGAGCCCCCGACCGTTACCCGGGTGGCGGCCGGAGGACGCCGGCGACCGCCGTGCGATCAGTCCTGTTCGCGATGGAAGGTGGCCACCTCGGCCCAGCCCTGGTCGCGGGCATGCCGGGCCATGCGCTCGGCCATGTAAACCGAGCGGTGCTTGCCGCCGGTGCAGCCGAAGGCCACGGTCACGTAGCTGCGGGTGTCATTGCCCAGCCGCGGCAGCCAGGTGTCCAGGAAGTCGACCAGCTGGGCGGCATAGCGCTGGACGTCCGGCTGCGCATCCAGGTGCTCGCGCACGCCGGCGTCGCGGCCGGTCATCGAGCGCAGCGCCGGGTCCCAATGCGGGTTGGGCAGCACCCGCACGTCGAACACGAAGTCGGCCTCGGCCGGCACGCCACGCTTGTAAGCGAAGGATTCGAACAGCAGCGACAGCTTGTTGCCATGGGTGAGGGCGAACTCGGTCACCACCTTGCGGCGCAACTGGTGCACGTTGAGGCTGGTCGTGTCGATCACCGCATCGGCGGCGCGGCGCAGCGGCGCGGTCAGTTCGCGCTCGCGCGCGATGGCTTCCGGCAGCGACAGGCCCAGCTGGCTCAACGGGTGCCGGCGGCGGGTGTCGGCGTAGCGCTTGAGCAGGGTCTCGTCGGTGGCATCGAAGAACAGCAACTGCGCGTCCAGGCCGGCGGCCTGGGCTTCTTCGCGCCAGTGCGAGAGTTGGCTCAGGTCGCTCTGCCCGCGCACGTCGATGCCCACCGCCAGCCGTCGCGGGGCATCGGCATCGTGGCCGGCCAGCAGGCTGCGGACGAAGTCCGGCAGCAGGTTGATCGGCAGGTTGTCCGAGCAGTAGTAGTCGAGGTCTTCCAGGGTCTTCAGCGCGACCGTCTTGCCCGACCCGGACAGGCCGCTGACGATGATCAGGGTCGCGGCGGCTGGGGCGGAGGCGGGGGCGGGGGTACTCATGGCGTTCGTCGTTCCAACAGGTTGCTGTGGCGGGCGATGAACATCGCCGCGGGGTCGATACCCTTGGTACGCAGAATGTGCAGCCGGGTGGCCGCCTCGGTGAGTACCGACAGGTTGCGGCCGGGCATGACCGGCAGGGTGATCAGCGGCACGTCCAGGTCCAGCACGTGGCGGGTGCCGGAATCGCCGGTCAGGCGCTCGTAGCCGTGCGGGGTGGGTTCGGTCATGGGCTTGGTCAGGTGCACGATCAGGCGAAGGTACTTGTTCTTCTTTACCGCCGTATCACCGAACATCTCGCGCACGTTGAGCACGCCCAGCCCGCGCACTTCCAGCAGGTCCTGCAGCAGTTCCGGACAGGTGCCGTCGAGCACGTCCGGGGCGATCTGGGTGAATTCGGGGGCGTCGTCAGCCACCAGCCGGTGGCCGCGGCTGAGCAGCTCCAGCGCCAGCTCGCTTTTGCCCGACCCCGCCTCGCCGGTGATCAGCACCCCGATCGAGTAGATCTCCATGAACACGCCATGCAGGATCACCCGCGGTGCCAGGGTGCGGGCCAGGTGGTAGGAAAGGTGGTTGAGCAGTTCGTGGCCACGCTTGGGCGAGATCCACAGCGGGGTCTGCGATTCGTCGGCGGCCGCGCGCAGGTCTTCCGGGCAGGGCTGGTTGCGGGTGATCACCAGCGCCAGCGGGTGCGACTGCATGATCCGTTCGATGGTTTCCCAGCGCTGCCGCGAATCCAGCGAATCCAGCCAGGACAGTTCCTCGGTGCCCAGGATCTGCACCTTGTTGGGGTAGATCGCGTTGAGGTAGCCGGCCAGCGACGGGCGCCGCGACACGGTGTTGCCCGCTTCCAGTTCGCGGCGTTCGCCCTGCTGCCCGGCGATCCAGCGCAGGGCCAGGCGGTCGCGTTGCTGTTCGAACAGCTCACGCGCGGTGATGCTGGTATTCATGCGGCGCTCGCCGGCGGGGGGAATTCGATGACCCGACGCAGTGCCTCGCCGTCGCGCGCTTCGCGCAGCGCCTGGCGGATGGCCGGCTCGGAAAACAGCTCGGCCAGCTCGGACAGCAGCATCAGGTGTTGATGGGTGTAGTGGGCGGGAACGGCAATGGCGAACACCAGGTCCACCGGTTCGTCGCCGCCGAACGCGATCGGCGCTTCCAGCCGCAGCAGGGCGCCGCGGGGGCGCTCGAGCAACGGGGCGCGGCCGTGCGGGATGGCGATGCCATGCCCGATCGCGGTACTGCCCAGCAGTTCGCGCTGGCACAGGTTCTGGTAGATCTGCTCGGCGTTGGCTTCGCGGCAGGCCAGCAGCCGGGCGGCGGCGAGCAGGACGCTGTCGCGATCGGCGGCCGGCAACACTTGCGTGCGCACGGCCGCCAGAAGATCAGTCAAGGGCATGTCGGGGGAAGAGCGAGGACGTCAGTCGTCATTGTCGCCCACCGGCAGCGGTGCGTGCTGCTGTTTTTTCTCCTTGTGCTTGATGACAAGGCGGTCGAGCTTGTCGGCCAGGATGTCGATGGCGGCATACATGGTCTGGCCGCCGGCCTCGGCATGCAGGGTCTGGCCGGGGACATTGGCGCTGGCGTCGACGTGGTGCTCGTTCTTGCGCAGGCCAAGGGTCACGCGCACCTCGCAGTGCTGGTCGAAGTGCTTGCCCAGGCGCTGCAACTTGGTCTCCACATACTCCTGCAGGGCCGGGGTCACTTCTACATCCTTACCAAACGTCTCGATGCGCATCGGGTTTCTCCTTTGTTCGGATTTGCCAATGAACCTTCCCGCCTGGCGCGGTGAAGCGTCAGACGATTCTTACCCTTTCGTGCGAGGCGGAAATGTTCATGGCCTCACGATACTTCGCCACGGTGCGGCGCGCCACCGGTATTCCCGAGGTTTTGAGCAGGTCAGCCAGCTTGGCGTCAGAAAGCGGTTTGCGCGGGTTCTCATCATCGATCAGGCGGCGGATCATGGCCTGGATGGCCGTGCTGGACGCTTCCCCGCCGCTGTCGGTGTCGATGCCCGAGGCGAAGAACGCGCGCAGCGCCAGGGTGCCGCGCGGGGTGCGCACGTACTTGCGGGCGATGGCGCGGGAAATGGTCGATTCGTGCAGGCCCAGTTCGCCGGCGACCTCGCGCAGGGTCAGCGGGCGCAGTGCCTGTTCGCCGAACTCCAGGAACGCGGCCTGCTGCTGCAGCAGGCTGCGCATGACCCGCAGCAGGGTCTCCCCGCGCGCCTCCAGCCCCTTGAGCAGCCAGCGTGCTTCCTGCAGGTGGGCGCGCAGGTAGCCGGCGTCGGCATCGCCGCAGCGGCGGATCATCTGTTCGTAGCCGCGGTGGATCACCACCTTGGGGCCGGCGTGGGCGGCCAGGGCGGCGCGCCAGACCCCGTTCTGGCGCCAGACCACGCAGTCGGGCACCACATAGCTGTCGTGGGCCAGTTCGCCGATCTGGGTGCCGGGGCGCGGGTCGAGCGAACGCAGCAACTGGACGGCGGTGTCCACCTCGGCCAGCGGTTCGCGCAGTTCATGGGCCAGACCGGCGACGCCGCTGCGCGGCAGCCGCTCCAGCGGGCCGTCGGCGATGCGCCTGGCCAGGGCCAGGCCGGGGGTCTCCGGGGCGAGCACGTCCAGCTGCAGCTGCAGGCATTCGCCCAGGCTGCGCGCGCCCACCCCGATCGGGTCGAAGCGCTGGATCTGGTGCAGCACCGTGAGGATCTCGGCTTCATCGGCGTGAATGGCCGGCAGCAGGGTTTCGGCGATCGTCGACAGCGGCTCGCGCAGGTAGCCGTCGTCTTCGAACGCGTCGATCAGGGCTGCGCCGATGCTGCGGTCGCGGACGGACAGGTGCGACAGGTGCAGTTGCCACAGCAGGTGGTCGGCCAGGCTTTCGGTCTCGGCCACGCGCTCGGCGGCGCTGCCGTTGTCGTCATCGTCGAACGACCCGCCGCTGTTGCCGCTGCTCCAGTCGCCCTCGCCGGGCGCCCAGTCATCGCTGGCCGTGGCCTGGTGCTCGCCGTCGGTGTGGGTATCGGTGGGGGTGGCCGGGCGATCGTCGTCGCCGGGCGCCACCTCCAGGCCGGGCTCGGCGTTTTCCGCCCAGTCCAGCAGGGGGTTGGTTTCCACCGCCTCGGCGATTTCCAGCTCGAGTTCGGCGCTGGACATCTGCAACAGCTTGATCGCCTGACGCAGCTGCGGCGTCATGACCAGTTGTTGCCCCAGCGATGTCTGCAGCCGTGCTTTCATGCCTGTGCCGAACGAAGGGAAGGCGTTGCGACGGCCGCCGGTCAGAGCTTGAAGGTGTCTCCAAGGTAGACGCGACGGACATCGGCATTGTCCAGGATCGCGTCCGGTGACCCCTGCGCCAGTACGCTGCCTTCGTTGAGGATATACGCGCGGTCGCAGATTCCCAAGGTTTCGCGCACATTGTGGTCGGTGATCAGCACGCCGATGCCACGCTGCTTGAGGTGGGTGACGATGCGCTGGATCTCCCCGACCGAGATCGGATCGACGCCGGCGAAGGGTTCGTCGAGCAGGATCAGGCGCGGGCGCGCGGCCAGCGCGCGGGCGATCTCGCAGCGGCGGCGCTCGCCACCGGACAGGCTGGCGCCCAACTGGTCGGCCACGTGGCCGAGCTGCAGTTCATCCAGCAGCGAATTCAGCTCTTTCTCCCGCCCGGCCTTGTCCAGGTCCTCGCGCAGCTCCAGTACCAGGCGCAGGTTGTCGGCCACGGTCAGCTTGCGGAACACCGACGGCTCCTGCGGGAGGTAGCCCACGCCCTGCTTGGCGCGGGTGTACATCGGGTCGGCGGTGATGTCCTTGCCGTCCAGCACGATGCTGCCGGCGTCGGCCTCGACCAGCCCGACGATCATGTAGAAGCAGGTGGTCTTGCCCGCACCGTTGGGGCCGAGCAGGCCCACCACTTCACCGGCTTCGAGGGTCAGGCCGAAATCCTTGACCACTTCGCGCTGCTTGTAGCGCTTGCGCAGGCCTTTGGCGACGAGCATTACTTCTTGCTCCCGGCGGTGGGGACGGTGGTCTTGGTGGCCGGCGTGGCCGCCGCCGGCGCGGCGGTCTTGTTCTTGGGCGGAATCACGGTGCGCACGCGGGTGCCGTCGCCACCGCTGTTCATTTCGCCGGTGCGGGTGTTGTAGGTCATCTTCTGGCCGGCATTGGTGCCGCGTGCGCTCTTGACGTGGTAATTGCCGGTCATGGTCAGCACTTCGGACTTGATGTCGTAGTCGATGCGGTCGGCGCTGGCATCCATCCAGGTGCCGTCATCGAGCTGCTGCTTGAGCTTGGCCTGTTTGCCGGTGAACACCGCGCGCACCGCCTCGCCGTCCTTCATGTAGATCTCCGCGTCCGAGGAGCGCAGGTCCAGGGTGCCCTGGGTGACGATCACGCCCTGGGAGAGCACGGTCTTGCCATCGCCAACCAGGGTGCCCGACTGGGCGCCGGCGTCGATGGCCATGTCTTCGTTGCGGTCGGTGGACTTCGCGCTGACGGCGAAGGCGGGGACCAGAAGGCTGATCGCACAGGCGGCTGCAAATAGGATCTTCATGGAGTTGGTTTGTCCTGCCAGTGTTGGGGGCGTGGCCGTGGTCGGCCGGGCATCGTCGGGGTCGTGGCCAGGCGGGGGCGCGGCCGGTGAATCGGGTGGTGCTGTGCCGCCGGCGCCGGTCCTGAGGACGTCGCCCGGGCGGCACCGGCTCAGCGTTGGGGCGTGTAGCGGCCCTTGGACTGGCTCAGGAACTGGTAGGTCTTGCTCTTGGAATCCAGCTCGAAGCCGACCCCGGACTGGGTCATGCCCGGGCGGGTCATGGTGACCAGGGCATCGGTTTTGGCACGGTTTTCCTTGGGAAACACGTCCAGGTGGTCGGTGCGGAAGGTGGTGGGCGGCACGCTGGCGACCTTGGGGCTGTCGCCGCTGACATTGCCGCTGAGCTTGAGCTGGTCGCCCTTGGCGCTCACCCAGCCCTTCTCGCTGCGCAGTTCCCAATGGTTGCCTTCGTTGTCGGGCAGCAGGAACAGCGGGGTGGCGATGCTCATGGTCTCATCGCTGCGCGAGCGCTCCAGCAGCGGCGCCTGCAGGGTGGTGGACTCCTTGCCCTGGTCGTCCAGCGCCACGATCTGGAAGTCGTGCAGCACGTAATCCTTGGTGCCGTCGTCGACCACCTCGGCCGCTGGTTTGTCGCGGTGGCGCAGCAGCGACCAGCCGCTCAGCAGCGCGGCGACCAGCAGCAGCCCGCCCAGGGCGGTGCGCCAGCTCATGCGCCGAACCTCGCCAGGACTGCATCCAGCTGGCCCTGGGCGGCCAGCAGCACGTCGCACAGCTCGCGCGCGGCACCGCGGCCGCCGTCGGCACGGGTCTGCCAGTGCACGCGCTCGGCGATCCAGGGGTGGGCATTGGCCGGGGCCACGGCCAGGCCGACCGCGCACAGCGGGGCCAGGTCGGGCAGGTCGTCGCCCATGAACGCCACCTGGTCCAGGCCGATCCCGTGGGTCTCGCACAGCGCGCGCACGCTGGCCAGCTTGTCGCCGACCGCGATCTGGGTGTCGATGCCCAGGTCCGCGCCGCGCTTCTGCGCCGAGAGGCTGTTGCGCGCGGTGATCAGCACCGGGTGGATGCCGTGCTGTTGCAGCAGTTTCAGGCCAAGTCCGTCCTGCACGTAATACGCCTTGCTCTCGTTGCCCTCACGGTCGTAGTAGAGCCGACCGTCGGTGAGCGTGCCGTCCACGTCGAAGCAGGCCAGCCGGATGCGGCCGGCGATGGCATGCAGGTGGGACGGGAAACCGGGCAGCGGGGAGTAGGGCATCGGCAGGGGGATCTGGCTGAATGGCGGAAGGGAACTGTGGTTTAAACCACCCGCGCCCGCAACAGGTCATGAATGTTGAGCGCGCCGACCAGCCGGCCGGCCGCGTCGACCACCATCAGGCCGGTGATCTTGTGGGTTTCCATCAGCCGGGCGGCTTCGGCGGCGAGCTGGTCGGCGCCGATGGTGCGCGGGTTGCGGGTCATCACCTCGGCGATCTTCGCGCTGCGCACGTCCAGTTCGGTATCCAGGGCGCGGCGCAGGTCGCCGTCGGTGAACAGGCCGATCAGGCGCTGGTCGGCGTCGACCACGGCGGTCATGCCCAGCCGCTTGCGGCTCATTTCCACCAGCGCCTCGCTCAGGCTGGCGTCGGCGCCGACCTGCGGCAGCTCCTCGCCGCTGTGCATCACATCGGTGATGTGCAGCAGCAGGCGCCGGCCCAGGCTGCCGGCCGGGTGCGAGCGGGCGAAGTCGTCGGCGGTGAAGCCGCGCGCGTCCAGCAGGGCCACCGCCAGCGCATCGCCCATCGCCAGCGAGGCGGTGGTGCTGGAGGTGGGGGCCAGCGCCAGCGGGCAGGCCTCGGCCGGCACGCTGACGTCCAGATGCACGTCGGCGGCCAGGGCCAGGCTGGACTGCGGGCGGCCGGTCATGGCGATCAGCCGGTTGCCCTGGCGCTTGAGCACCGGCAGCAGCATCAGCAGTTCGTCCGACTCGCCGGAATAGGACAGCGCCAGCACCACGTCGTCCTCGGTGATCATGCCCAGGTCGCCGTGGCCGGCTTCACCGGGATGCACGTAGAAGGCCGGGGTACCGGTGGAGGCCAGGGTGGCGGCGATCTTGCGCGCCACGTGGCCGGACTTGCCCATCCCGGTGGCGACCACCCGGCCCTTGCCCTGCAGCACCAGCTGGCAGGCCTGGCTGAAGGCATCGCCGAGGCGGTCGGCCACCGCGGCCAGGGCGTCGGCCTCGATCTGGAACACGCGGCGGCCGCTGGCGACCAGTGCCGCAGCGTCGGCCGGATGAGGGAGCAGGGGCGATACAGCCATGCGGGCGCCACGCGGAAGAGTAGAATGAGCGCTCATTTTATTAGGAAAGCCCGTTGGACGCCGAGACCATCCGCAATCTGATCGAAACCGGCCTGCCTGGCGCCCGCGCGGACGTGCAGGGCGACGACGGCGTGCACTTCGAGGCCACCGTGGTCTGCGACGCCTTTGCCGGCAAGCTGCCGCTGGCGCGCCACCGCATGGTCTATGCCACCCTCGGCGATCTGATGGGCGGGGCGATCCACGCGCTGGCGCTGAAGACCGTGACCACCGCCGAAGGCGCCGGTTGATTCCGGACGCCCCCTCGCGCGTTATTCAGCCGACCCACGGTCGGTTCTGCTCAGCCGACCAACGGTCGGCTCTACCTGCCGACCCACGGTCGGCTCTACCTGACCCCAAGTAGACTCCATGGCCAAGATCGTAGTGACCGGCGGCAAGCCGCTGCACGGTGAAGTGAACATTTCCGGCGCCAAGAACGCCGTCCTCCCCATCCTGTGCGCCACCCTGCTGGCCGACGCACCGGTGGAAATCACCAACGTGCCGCACCTGCACGACGTGGTCACCACCGTGAAGCTGCTGGGCGAACTGGGGGCCAAGGTCACCATCGACCAGGGCACGCTGTCGCGTGGCAGCGCGATCGTGGTCGATCCGCGCCCGGTCAACCAGCACGTGGCCCCGTATGAGCTGGTGCGCACCATGCGCGCCTCGATCCTGGTGCTGGGCCCGCTGCTGGCCCGCTTCGGCGCCGCGGAAGTGTCGCTGCCCGGCGGCTGCGCGATCGGCTCGCGTCCGGTGGACCAGCACATCAAGGGCCTGCAGGCCCTGGGTGCCGAGATCACCGTGGAGAACGGCTTCATCAAGGCGCAGGCCAAGCGCCTGAAGGGCGCCCATTTCACGTTCGACATGGTCAGCGTCACCGGCACCGAGAACGTGCTGATGGCCGCCGTGCTGGCCGAAGGCACCACCGTGCTGGACAACGCGGCGATGGAGCCGGAAGTCACCGACCTGGCGCACTGCCTGATCGCACTCGGCGCCAAGATCGAAGGCCTGGGCACCGCCCGCCTGGTCATCGAAGGCGTGGAGAAGCTGTCCGGCGGCCGTCATGAAGTGCTGCCCGACCGCATCGAAACCGGCACCTTCCTGGTGGCCGCGGCGATGACCGGCGGCAAGGTCACCGTCAACCGCGCCCGCCCCAACACCATGGACGCGGTGCTGTCCAAGCTGGTGGAAGCCGGCGCGAAGATCGAGACCACCGACGACAGCATCACCCTGGACATGGAAGGCAAGCGCCCGCGCGCGGTCAACCTGACCACCGCGCCGTACCCGGCCTTCCCGACCGACATGCAGGCCCAGTTCATGGCGCTCAACTGCGTGGCCGACGGCGTGGGCGTGATCAACGAAACGATCTTCGAAAACCGTTTCATGCACGTCAATGAACTGCTGCGCCTCGGCGCTGACATCCAGGTGGAAGGCCATACCGCGATCGTGCGCGGCAGCGAGCACCTGAGCGGTGCGCCGGTGATGGCCACCGACCTGCGCGCGTCGGCCTCGCTGATCCTGGCCGGCCTGATGGCCGAGGGTGACACCACCATCGACCGCATCTACCACCTGGACCGCGGCTACGAGAACATCGAAGAGAAGTTGTCCTCGCTCGGCGCCAGCATCCGGCGCGTGGCCGCATGATCCTGCGCGGGACGTTCACCCGCCGCCGCAAGGCGCTGCTGGTGCTGGTGCTGGTGGTGCTGGCGTGGCTGGGCTATGCCTGGTACGCCGACATCGCCATCACCCAGGGCATCGAGCAGCAGGACATGGACTGGAACGCGGACGGCACGGTCAGCCGCAACGAAGTGCTGCAGGCGTTCTATGCAGTGGGCATCAAGAGCACCCAGGAAGGCAACCGGCACTGCCGCACCTTCTACTGGCGCAGCAGCGGCGAGCAGATCCGCGTGGACTGCAAGACGGTGTTTGGCGAGGACGCCAGCAAGGAATGAAAAACGCCCGCGCAAGCGGGCGTTTTTCATCGGGCGGGCAGCCGACCCAGGGTCGGCGCCATGCCGTCAATTCATCCCTTTGATCGTCAGATCCAGCGCATCCTTGCCGCTCTCACGCTGCAGCAGGCGGGCCGGCACCGGGAACTCCTTGACGATCCAGGCGATCAGTTCCTTGTTGCCATCGGTGCGCGAGACCTTGGTGGCGTCGTAGGACTTGCCGGCCACGTTGATCTTTTCCTGGCCGACCACCTTGTAGGTCATCGGCTTGATCCGGCCCTCGTCGACCATGCGGTAGGTGAGCGGCTTGCCGGCGGCCAGGTCGCGGGCGATCGCCAGGTTGATCAGCAGTGCGTCCATGTCGCCGGTCTTCAGCGCGACCGGGCCGCGGCGGTCCGGCTTCACATCGCCGGTCCAGGTGGCCTGGTTGCTGCTCCAGTTGTAGGTGGCATCCACGTTGCGCTTCTTCACCAGCAGCACCGAGCGATCGTTGCTGCTCAGCGGGCGCAGGCGCCCGTTGCTTTCGTCGAAGACCGTGCTCTGGCTGAGGTCGGCCAGCTGGTTCTTCACCTTCAGGCTGTAACGCCACTTGTTGGCGCCTTCGCTGGTGAGGGTCATCGTGCCGTTGGCCTGCATGCCCATGTAGCTGGCCAGGTAATCGGCCTTGAACGGCTCCAGGGCCATGGCCGGCAGGCTCACCAGGGCCAGTGCGCCGGCGGCGATCCAGGTCAGCGGGCGGTTGATCAGGTTCATGCTCAGACTCCTTGGTATTCGATCAGGCGCAGATCAATCCGATCTTCGCCATCTTCGCGTTGCAGGATGCGCACCGGCGTGGGGACACCGTTGGCGATCCAGAGGATGGTTTCGTCATTGCCGCCGTTGGTCCGATGGACCCGCAGCGCGTTGTAGGACAGGTCGCCGACCTGCACGTTCTCGGTATCCGCGGCGGCCTGGTAGTCGTGCTGGCGCACGCGGCCCACGTCCACGTAGCGGTAATGCATCTGCCCACCGGGGCGGGCGTCGCGCATGATCGCCAGGTTGATCAGCAGCGCGCTCTGGTCGCCCGGCTGCAGCGCGATCGGCTGGGTGCGCTCTTTCTTCAGGTCGCCCAGCCACTGCGCCGTGCCGGCCTGCCAGTTGTAGGTGCCGCTGACCTTCTTGCCCAGGAACAGGCCCTTGCGCACGGTGGCCTGGCTGATCGGCACGTAGGTGTCGCCGCGCTTCTCGAACACGGTGCTCTGTTCCAGGTTCAGCCCGAGCACGCTGGCGAAGCCGCGCCGGCCGACCACCTGCATGTCCACCCGCCACTGCGCGCCGCCGGTGTGGGTGACCCGCATGGTGGCATCGCCGGCGTCCTTGCCCTTGTACAGGGCCTGGTAGGTCGCGGTGAACGGTTCCAGCGCGGGCGCTTCCCAGCTGATCGCCGGCACGGCCGGCAGCGGCGGCGTTGCCGCTGGCGCCGGCGGTTCCTGCGCCTGTGCGATCGCCACGGTGCACAGCAGGGATGCGAGCAGCAGCACTGGCTTGGACGAAGTGATCTTCATGCGGACGGGAAAAGGGGGGAGGGGAGAGGATGCCAGCGCGAGGATCAGCGGCGCGTGTGCGCGCGGCTCACCCGTTCAGCTTGCCGGCGCAATCTAGGCGCAACGGGATAAACAGGGGGTGACCGTCCACCTCCAGCTGTCCCTCGCGTTCAGCCACGCGGCCGGCCACCAGCCATTGCAGGCTCGCGATCAACAGCGGGTGTTCGACCGCCAGCACGCGCTGGGCAAGGGTTTCCGGGCTGTCTCCGGGCTCCACCGGTACCCGCGCCTGGGCCAGCACCGTGCCGGCATCCAGTTCGGGCACCACGAAATGCACGCTCGCGCCATGCTCGGCATCGCCGGCCTCCAGCGCCCGTGCGTGGGTGTGCAGGCCCTTGTACAGCGGTAGCAGCGAGGGGTGGATGTTGACCAGGCGGCCCGCGAAGCGCGCCACGAACGCCGGGCCAAGGATGCGCATGTAGCCGGCGCAGACCACCCAGTCGGGGCGGAAGCCGGCCAGCGCATCGCCCAGCGCCGCATCGAAGCTGTCACGGTCGGCGAACGCTTTGGGCGAGCGGGCCCAGCGGCGCTCGCTCGCCACGTGGTGCAGCGCCGGGGCGTCGGGTTTGTCGGACAGCACCGCGACCACCTCGGCGTCGAGCCGGCCGGCTTCGATCGCGGCCAGGATCGCCTGCAGGTTGCTGCCGCGCCCGGAGGCCAGCACCGCGATGCGGCTGCGCGTGCTCATCGGCCAGCCTCGAGGCGGGCCAGCGGCCACACCAGCACGCTGCCAACGGTGGCCAGCAGCATGTCCGCGTGCGCATCCCACATGTCGCCCTGCTGGCCGTTGTAGGCCTCAGCGGCTTCCGGCGAAAGCAGCAGTGCGATGCCCCATTCCAGCCATTCGTAAACCAGGCTCGTACACATCACCGCCATGACGGCCAACGCGAAGGCCTGGCCGGTGCGCAGGGCCGGCCACGCATGCCGGGTCAGCTGAGTGAGCGCCGGGGTGAAGCAGACGCCGTACAGCAGGTGGATCAGCCGATCGAAGTGGTTGCGTTCCCAGCCGAAGGTTGCGTTCGGCGACCAGTGCACGGCCGCCTGCAGCCACGCGTCGTACGGCACATTGGAATACAGCCAACGCGCAGCGATGCAGTGGATGGCGATGAATCCGCAGATGGCGGCGAACGCGCCGCTGCCTAGCGGCCAGCGGCGGTCCACCCACCACAGTGCCACCAGGCCGATCACGGTAAGGGTGCTGTGCAGCCCTTGTTCGAGCGGCCACATCGGCTGGACCCAGGTGAGCGCGAACACCCCGAGTACGCCGGCGAACGCGGCCCGCTTGGGCGGTGCCATGCGCCGCGCACGCGCCAAGCCGGACACGGGCAAGGTGCTGCCGCCACTCATGCTGCGACCGTACCGTCGGCGGCACTGAAGCTGGCCACCACCTCCGGGCGCAGCAGCACGATCAGGGTGAACACGCCCAGCACCGTGCCCAGCGGCATCAACATGCACGCCAGCGCCGCCACCACCAGGCACAGCGTATGCCGGCGCTGGCGGGCCAGGCAGCGGCCGGCATAGGCCATGAAGCCGGCCAGGGTCAGCCCGCACAGGATCAGGATCGAGCCGATCGCGATGAAGATCCAGCCGAACAGCCGGGTCTCATCAGGCGACGCCGCCCCGCCATTGCTTTCAAGGGGCATCGCGCCACTCAGCGCAGCGATGCCGATGCCCACATGGATCAACGGAAACAGCGAGAACAGCGCGGTCAGGCCGGCCAGGACGTAGTGGAAGATCGACAGCAATCGCAGGTGCGACGTGTCTTCCAGCGACAGTGGAGAGGTCGGCAGCACGGGCGTGGTCATGGCCGGTTACGTCCGAACAGGGCCTTTACGGCCGGCCGAGTCAGCAGGATCAGCGTGGGCACACCGAGGGCGATGGCCGGGAAGGTCACGCATGACACGCCTGCAGCGACCATGCATGCGGCGTAGCCACGGCGGCGGGCCAGGCAGATGCCCGCGATCAAACATACGACCGCCATGCCCGCCGGAATCGCCGCAGACAGATAGGGGAGCGCATCAGCCCACGGTGCCGGTGGCCGCGCTTGCGCCGACATGTCCGCGAACATGTCGTTGACGATCCACCAGCTCGGGATCGTCCACAGCAACAGCAGCACGGCCATGATGACGTGCAGCCTCGGCAGCCAGCGCAGGAGAAGCTCGTCTGTGTGGCTCAGGCCGTGGGCATTCGGCGCAACGGGAATCGATGCATCCATGCGCAACTCCTTCAGTGGAATGTCAGCCGATCCGCACGCGCTCGGCGCCGTCGGCCGGGGTGACCTTACCGATGGTCCACTGGGCGAGGCCTTGGGCCTCGACGGCGGCGGTCACGCTGGCCACCTGGTCGGCGGCCACGATCAGCACGAAGCCGATGCCGCAGTTGAAGGTGCGCCACATCTCGCTGTCGGCGACCGCGCCTTCCTTCTGCAGCCACTGGAACACCGGCGGCAGGGTCCAGGCGTCGGCCTTGATGTCCAGGCCCAGGCCCTCGGGCACCACGCGGATGATGTTCTCGGTGAGGCCGCCGCCGGTGATGTGGGCCATGCCGTGGATGGCCGGGCCGTGGCTCTTCAGCAGGGCCAGGATCGGCTTGACGTACAGGCGGGTCGGCGCCATCAGCGCATCGACCAGCTTGACCCCGCCGTCCAGCTCCAGGTCGGCCGGCTGGCCGGCGCGGTCATAGATGCGGCGCACCAGCGAATAGCCGTTGGAGTGCGGGCCGGAGGAGGCGATGCCGATCAGCACGTCGCCGGCAGCCACGCTGGCGCCGTCCTTCAGTTCGCTCTTCTCGACACCGGCCACGGTGAAGCCGGCCAGGTCGTACTCGCCCGGGGCGTACATGTCCGGCATTTCCGCGGTCTCGCCGCCGATCAGCGCGCAGCCGGCCTCGGTGCAGCCGTTGGCGATGCCGCCCACGACCGCCGCGGCGGTGTCGATGTCCAGCTTGCCGGTGGCGAAGTAGTCCAGGAAGAACAGCGGCTCGGCGCCCTGCACCAGCACGTCGTTCACGCACATGGCGACCAGGTCGATGCCGATCGTGTCGTGCCGGCCCAGCTGTTGTGCCAGCTTCAGCTTGGTGCCCACGCCGTCCGTCCCCGACACCAGCACCGGCTCGCGGTACTTGTTGGACAGGTCGAACAGCGCGCCGAAGCCACCCAGCCCCCCCATGACCTCCGGGCGGAAGCTGCGCTTGACCAGCGGCTTGATGCGCTCGACCAGTTCGTTGCCCGCGTCGATGTCGACGCCGGCGTCGCGGTAGGTCAGGGGGGAGGGGTTGGACGGGGAATTGGTCACGGGCGTCGGCGCTGCGCTGGGGTGAAAGCGCGATTTTAACAGGCCACGTTGGCGCGCAGGCCCTATTCGGGCAACAATTCCCCCCGGATACGCTCAATGGAAGTCCTGATGCGCCGCAGCCTCTTTTTGATGATGCTCCTCACGCTATGCCTGCCGGTGGCCACGATGGCCCAGAGCGGACTGCGAACCGAAGGCGACGTGGCCACGGCCAGCGGTGCTTATGAAGCCGAAGTCCCGGTCAACAGCCAGGCCGACGGCGACCGCAATGGCGCCCTGGCACGTGCGCTCGGCGTGGTGCTGGGCAAGTTGTCCGGCGACCGCAGCGTGATGGGCCGCCCCGGGGTGGGCCAGGCGCTGCGTGGGGCCAAGGATTACGTGGCCAGCTACGACTACCGCCAGGACCAGAGCACCTCGGCCAGCGGTGCACCCAGCTTCCGCACCATGCTGGTGGCGCGCTTCCGCGAGGACGACGTGGATGGCCTGATCGCCGCGCTGGGCCTGCCGTTGTGGCCGCAGCCGCGGCCCAAGCCGGTGGTCTGGCTGGCCATCGACGATGGCTCCGGCCCGCGCCTGGTCAGCGTGCAGCAGGCCAATGCGGCCCGTCCGCTGCTGAACCGTGCGGTCGAGCGTGGCTACAAGTTGGGCCTGCCCGGCGGCAGCGCGGCCGAACAGGCCCTGGTCGGGGCGATCTGGCGCCAGGACACCGCCGCGGTCGCCCGCGCCTCCTCGCGCTACGCCCCGCCGATGCAGCTGGTGGGCAAGCTGTACCGCGCCAACGGCGGCTGGGTGGCCGACTGGGTGTTCGTGGACGGCGGCAAGGAACTGAACAAGTGGACCACCAAGGACAGCGACGCCCGCCGTGCCATGGCCGGCGGCGCCGATGGTGCCGCCGATGCGCTGGTGCGCCGCTATGCCAAGCCCGGCGTGGCCACCGGCGCGGCCGGCAGCTACACCATCGTGGTGGTGGGGCTGGACAGCGCCGAGGACTACCTGCGCCTGGCCGCCGGCCTGCGTGAGAACCCGGTGGTGCGCAACATCACCCCGCTGCGCGCCTCCGGCAACCGCCTGGAGCTGTCGCTGGACATGACCACCGGCCTGGCCGGCCTGAATCGCATGCTCGGCGACAACGGCGTGATCGCGCCGCTGGCCCCGCTGCCGGTGCCGGTCGATGCCAATGACCCGCCCGGCACCCCGCCGCCCCCGGCCAGCAACGAGTACCGCCTGCGATGATCCTGACACCCGAAGCAGAGATCGCGCAGTTCCTGCGCCGCCTCAAATACGTGTTGGCGGCGCTGGCGGTGGGCTGGGTGATCTGGCTGCTCGGCCCGATCCTCACCCCGTTCGTGCTGGCCCTGGCGCTGGCCTGGCTGGGCGACCCGCTGGTCGACCGGATCGAGGCCACCGGCCGTTCGCGCAATACCGGCGTAGTGCTGGTGTTCGTGGCGATGGTGCTGATGCTGACCGCCGCGCTGCTGATCCTGGTGCCGATGATCGAGCGCCAGATCGCCACCCTGATCGCGGCCATCCCGCAGGCCCAGCAGTGGCTGATGCAGACCGGCATCCCCTGGTTCGAGCAGAAGACCGGGCTGGAGATCATGCAGTGGATGGACCCGGACCGGCTGATCGAGTGGGTGCGCAGCCATTGGCAGCAGGCCGGCGGCTTCGCCAAGACCTTCTTCGGCTACGTCTCGCGCTCGGGCTTCACCATGGTGACCTGGGTCGTCAACCTGCTGCTGCTGCCCATCCTGGCGTTCTACTTCCTGCGCGACTGGGACAAGCTGGTGGAGCGGGTGGCCTCGATGATCCCGCGCAACCACATCGGCACCATCACCAAGCTGGCGCGCGAGTCCGATGAAGTGCTCGGCGCGTTCATCCGCGGCCAGTTCCTGGTGATGATCGCGCTGGGCGTGGTGTACGCCGCCGGCCTGTCGCTGGTCGGCCTGAAGCTGGGCCTGTTGATCGGCCTGGTGGCCGGCCTGATCAGCTTCATCCCGTACCTGGGCGCGACCACCGGCATCGTGATGGCGATCGCCGCCGCGCTGGTGCAGGCACAGGGCTTCGACCTGAAGCTGCTGATCCTGGTGGGCGTGGTGTTCACCGTGGGCCAGTTGCTGGAAAGCTACGTGCTGACCCCGCGCATCGTCGGCGACAAGATCGGCCTGCACCCGGTGGCGGTGATCTTCGCGGTGATGGCCGGTGGCCAGCTGTTCGGCTTCCTCGGCATGCTGCTGGCGCTGCCGGTGGCGGCGGTCAGCAACGTGCTGCTGCGCTATGCGCACCAGCGCTATCGCCAGAGCGATCTGTATGCCGGTGAGAAGTCGGCGATCGTGCTCGATGCCTACCTGGACAAGCCGACCATCATCGTGGATACCTCGCCGAAGGCGCCCGACCCGCAGTGAGCGTCGTTCCGCAGCTGCCGCTCGCCCTGCGCTACCCGCAGGACGAGCGGCTCGAGACCTTCATCGGTGCACCCGACGGTGCGCTGGCGCAGCTGCGTGCGATCGCGGTGGGAGCCGCGCATGACTGGGTGTACCTGGAAGGCGCGGCCGGCACCGGCAAGACCCACCAGGCGCTGGCGATGTGTTCGCTGGCCGAGCAGGCCGGGCGGCAGCCGACCTACCTGCCGTTGAAAGCGGTGGTGGGGCGCACCCGCGCCGCACTGGAGTCGCTGGAGGGGCGTGATCTGGTCGCGCTGGACGGGTTGGATGCCGTCGCCGGGCAGCGCGAGGACGAAGTGGCGCTGTTCGATTTCCACAACCGCGCGCGTAGTGCCGGTATCACCCTGCTGTACACCGCGCAGCATGCGCCGGACCAGCTGGGCCTGGTGCTGCCGGACCTGCGCTCGCGTCTGCAGCAGTGCGTGCGCCTGCACCTGCAGCCGCTGGACGACGAAGGCCGCGCAGCCGTGCTGCGCGAACGCGCGCTGCGCCGCGGGCTGGCGATCGACGAAGCGGCGATCGAATGGTTGCTCACCCGCACCGGCCGTGAACTGGGCAGCCTGGTGAGCCTACTGGACTGGCTGGACCGCGAATCGATGGCCGCGCAGCGGCGCATTACCGTGCCCTTTCTGCGCCAGGTGCTGGAAGACGGCCCACACCGCCTGTAGAGCCGACCGTTGGTCGGCAGCTCTTCTGGTCTTTTCAAGGCAGCCGACCAACGGTCGGCTCTACGAGCGCCGGTTGGTTGGCTGCTGTTCTGCGCCAGGTGCTGGAAGACGGCCCACACCGCCTGTAGAGCCGACCGTTGGTCGGCAGCTCTTCTGGCCTTTTCAAGGCAGCCGACCAACGGTCGGCTCTACGAGCGCTGGTTGGTCGGCTGCTGTTCTGCGCCAGGTCCTGAAAGACAGCCCACACCGCCTGTAGAGCCGACCGTTGGTCGGCTGCTTTTCTGGCCTTTTAACGGCAGCCGACCAACGGTCGGCTCTACGAGCGCCGGTTGGTCGGCTGCTGTTCTGCGCCAGGTCCTTGAAGACGGCCCACACCGCCTGTAGAGCCGACCGTTGGTCGGCTGCTCTTCTGGCCTTTTCAAGGCAGCCGACCAACGGTCGGCTCTACGAGCGTCGGTTGGTTGGCTGCTGTTCTGCGCCAGGTCCTGGAAGACGGCCSACACCGCCTGTAGAGCCGACCGTTGGTCGGCTGCTCTTCTGGCCTTTTCAAGGCAGCCGACCAACGTCGGCTCTACGAGCGTCGGTTGGTTGGCTGCTGTTTGCCTGGCCTTTTCAGGGCAGCCGACCAACGGTCGGCTCTACGGGTGATCAGGCGTGGCGCCCGCTCTGGTACCCGTGCCGTCAGCGCAGCTGCGCATCCAGCTGCGCCAACCGCTCCGGGGTGCCGACGTCGGTCCATTGGCCGCGATGGTGCTGGCCGCTCACGCGTCCCTGTGCCATCGCGTGCCGCAACAACGGCGCCAGGCCGAACTGCGGCGGCTGCATCGCCGCACCGGCGGTGTCGCCGATCACCGTGCGCCAGCCGTCGAGGATGCCCGCCCGGTATACGCCGATACCGGCATAGGTCAGGCGCGTTGCCTCGCCCACGTCGTCGACCCGGCCATCGGCATGCAGGATGAAATCCCCGCGCGGGTGCTGGGCGGGATTGTCGACCAGCAACAGGTGGGCGTCGCCGGCCGGCGAGGCGGGCAGCGAGCCGAAATCCACGTCGGTCCACACATCGCCATTGACCACCAGGAACGGCGCATCGCCGAGCACCGGCAGTGCATTGAGGATGCCGCCGCCGGTTTCCAGCGGTTCGGCGCCCTCGGCGAGCAGGTGCAGGCGCAGGCCCCAGCGGCTGCCGTCGCCCAGTGCTGGTGCGAACTGATCGCCCAGCCACGCGGTGTTGATCACCACGTCCTCGATGCCGGCGGCGGCCAGGCGCTCCAGGTGCCACACGATCAGCGGCTTGCCACCGGCCACCAGCAGTGGCTTGGGCGTGTGCAGGGTCAGCGGGCGCATGCGCTCGCCCTTGCCTGCCGAGAAGATCAACGCCTTCATGGGCGCGCCGGGATCGGGCCGGCCAACTGCGCCAGCGCCGGCTTGATGCGCCGCTGCAGCAGGTCGTCCAGCGCGGCCAGTTCGGGGTGGCGCGGCAGCACTTCGTCCAGGTAGGCGATGAAGCGCGGCGCATCCTCGAAGTAGTGGCCCTTGCCGTCGCGATCGCGCAGACGCACGAACAGGCCGAGGATCTTCAGGTGGCGCTGCACGCCCATCCAGTCGGCATCGCGCAGGAACTGCGGCCACGGCCGCACCGGCAGGCCGGCGGCCAATGCCAGGGCGTGGTAACGCGCCAGCCAGGCGTCCACTTTCTCCAGCGGCCAGCTCAGGAAGGCATCCTTGAACAGGCTGACCGGGTCGTAGGCGATCGGGCCGCGCACCAGGTCCTGGAAATCCAGCACCGCCGGGCCGCCGTCGACCGGCATCAGGTTGCGCGGCATGAAGTCGCGGTGGGTGAGCACCTGCGGCTGGTTCAGGGCGTTGTCCATCAAGCGGCGATGCGCCAGCTGCAACTGTTCCAGCTCGCCGCAGTCCAGCTGCAGGCCGAGGTGGCGCTGCAGGAACCATTCGTCGAACAGGCCGGCATCGCGTTGCAGCAGCGCCTCGCCGAAACTGCCCATGCCCTCGGGCACGGGAATCTGCTGCAGGCGGATCAGCTGCGCGAAGGCGGCGTCGAACCACGCATCGGCGTTGTCGGCATCGATGTGCCGGGCCAGCGTGGGGCCACCCAGGTCTTCCAGCAGCAGGAAGCCCTGCTCGACATCGCGTTCCAGCACGCGCGGCACGCGCACGCCGTTGGGCTCGAGCAGGTCATGCATGCGCAGCCACGGGCGCACATCTTCCAGCCCGGGCGGGGAGTCCATCACGATGTGGCTGCCGGCCGCGCTGGTGGTACGCCAGTAGCTGCGGAAACCGGCGTCGACCGAGGCGCGGTCCAGCGCCAGGTGCGGGTCGCCGAGCGCGGTGCTGGCCCACTGTCGGCGAAGCTCGGCGCGCAGGGGATCGGAAGCGGGATCGTTCATGGACGGGTACGTCGAAGCGGCACCGTGCAGGCGCCAGGGAAGGGGGAGGAGGCGGAGATGATCAGCGTTTGCCGCTGACCAGTCGCAACAGGGCCAGGATCGCCACGGCACCGAGTACCGCGCCGAGGAAACCGGCCGGTTCGCCGGCGGCATACCAGCCCATGTACTGGCCGAACCAACCGGCCAGCAGGGCGCCGACGATGCCCAGGCCGATGGTCAGCAGGCAGCCCATGCGGTTGTTGCCGGGCATGAAGAAGCGCCCGAGCAGGCCGACCACGAAGCCGACCAGGATGATGTAGAGCCAGCTGGTGCTGCCGAACAATCCGTTCATGCCATCTGCGCCTTCGGAGGGTGGACGCAGCCTAGCAAGGCCAGGCTGCGTCCGTCACGACGTGTGCGATCAGCAGCAGCCGTGGCCGCCGTGGCGGGTGCCGCTGTCGGCGGCGACCGGCGAACCGCTGGTTTCGCCACGCAGGCTGGCCGCGTAGTGCTCGCTGATCACCTTGGACACGCAGGCAGTGACTTTCTTGCCCATCGGGATGTGCAGGAATTCGTTCGGGCCGTGCGCGTTGGAATGCGGGCCGAGCACGCCGGTGATCATGAACTGCGCGCCCGGGAACTTCTCGCCGAGCATGCCCATGAACGGGATCGAGCCGCCTTCGCCCATGTACATCGCCGGCTTGCCGAAGAAGGTCTGGCTGGCGTCGTCGATCGCCTGGGTCAGCCACGGCGCCATCGCCGGCGCGTTCCAGCCGCTGGACGCCTTTTCCAGGTCCAGCTTCACTTCCGCGCCGTTGGGCGGATCGCGCAGCAGGGCTTCCTTGAGCAGCTCGCCGCAGGCCTTGCCGTCGGCGGTCGGCGGCAGGCGCAGCGACAGCTTCACTGCGGTATGCGGGCGCAGCACGTTGCCGGCGGAGGCCAGCGGCGGCATGCCGTCCACGCCGGTCACCGACAGCGCCGGGCGCCAGGTGCGGTTGAGCACCAGTTCGGCCAGGTCATCGTTCATCGGGCGCAGGCCGTCGACCATCGGGAATTTCTCGAAGATGGCGGTGTCCACCACCTCGGCAGCACGCTTGGCCTGCTCCTGGCGCTCGGCCGGGATCTCCACGTGCATGCCGTCGATCAGGATGCGGCCGGTGTTCTCGTCCTCGATCCGCGACAGCAGCTGGCGCAGCAGGCGGAAGCTGGACGGGATCACGCCGGAGGCATCGCCGGAGTGCACGCCTTCGTTGAGCACCTTGACCGAGAAGTTGCCGCCGGTCAGGCCGCGCAGCGAGGTGGTGCACCACAGCTGGTCGTAGTTGGCGCAGCCCGAATCCAGGCACACCACCAGCGACGGCTTGCCGATGCGGTCGGCCAGGTGGTCCACGTAGGCCGGCAGGTCGTAGCTGCCCGATTCTTCGCAGGCTTCGATCAGCACCACGCAGCGTGCATGCGGCAGGCCCTGTTCCTGCAGCGCCAGCACGGCGGCCAGCGAGCCGAACATGGCGTACCCATCATCGGCGCCGCCACGGCCGTACAGCTTGTCGCCGCGCAGCACCGGCAGCCACGGACCGAGATCGGCATCCCAGCCGGTCATTTCCGGCTGCTTGTCCAGGTGGCCGTAGAGCAGGATGGTGTCGTCGCCGGTCTCGGCGCCAGACGCCGGAATTTCCAGCAGCAGCAGCGGCGTGCGGCCTTCCAGGCGCACCACCTCCACGGTCAGGCCGGGCAGGTTCTGGGCCCGGGCCCAGGTTTCCATCAGGGTGACGGCCTGTTCCATGTAACCGTTGGCGACCCAATCTGCGTCGAACATCGGCGATTTGTTGGGAATGCGGATGTAATCGACCAATTGCGGGACGATCTCGCTGTCCCACTTTTCATTGACGAATTGGCCGAGTTTGGCGCTGTCCATCTGAAACTCCGGATGCATTGGCTAGTCCTCACATTCTACGCCGCTGGCAGGGGTAGGGATTTCCCTACACCACGTCAGGTATTTGGCTGGCTGTGTGAAGGGGCTGTGGACGATAGGCTGTGTGTATGTGGCGAGGGAGGCTGGGGCCTCCGACGGGATAGCCGGCAGGACCCGGTTCCGAGCCACAAGGAGTTGCAAGGTGGGGTCTTGGTTTTCGTGGAAGGCGCTTGCGCTGGGACTGCTGTTGATCGGGGCTGCTCAGGCGGCCAACCGCATCGACATCAATACGGCTGATGCGTCGACGCTGCAGCAGGGATTGACGAACGTGGGGCCGCACAAGGCTGAAGCGATCGTTGCGTACCGGCGACAACACGGACCTTTCCTCCGGGTCGAGGACCTGGCACGGGTGAAGGGGATAGGGACGAGAACGGTCGAACGGAATCGACAACGGATGACGACGGGGGTCATGGAGAGCCCCGCCGCGGAACCGCCCAGGAGGGCGTTGCCGGCAGCCGTACCAAGACGCTGACCAACAGGACAGGTCGGAGACAGGCAGGAGCCCGTCATCGCCGGTCGCGCAGGATGCGCGGCGGCACCGGCACACGCAGGGAGGCGGTACGCAGGGATGCGGCGCGGAAGGATCGGCGCGGAACCACCAGGACGGTGGCGCCCAGGCTCGGGAAGGGCTGTCATGGCGGAGCGATATTCGGCCGAGTGCAGGGAGCATGGCCGGCACCCAAACTGGGCAGGATGCACAGGGGGAAGGCGGGAAGCCGACAAGGATGTGATGATTGCCCGGTACTGCGCAGGGATGCGTGGCCGGGCAATTTCTTTATGGGCGTCTGCCTGCGCGCGCCAACACCTGTTTCATGCAGTGCGTTGGTGTAGCGTCGTCGCATTACTGCATGGAATGAACCACATGGCACCACGCCGCGCATTGCTCACCCTGGCCCTGGCCACCTTGTTCGCCACCGGCGCCTGCGCTGCGACGGCCGCGACCCCGCCCGCCAGCAGTGCCACCGATACGGCCGTTGCCGCGCCGCGCGGTCCCACCGATCTCAAGCCCGGTGAATTCCTGTGGCATCCGGAAATCTCGCCGGCTGGCCCGATCGTGCTGGTGGTCAGCCTGGATGAGCAGCGCGCCTATGTGTATCGCAACGGCATCGCCATCGGCCTGAGCACGATCAGCTCGGGCAAGACCGGCCACGAAACCCCGACCGGCGTGTTCACCATTCTGCAGAAGGACAAGGACCACAAGTCCAACCTCTACAACAGCGCGCCGATGCCCTACATGCAGCGGCTTACCTGGGATGGCATCGCCCTGCACGGGGGCAATCTGCCGGGGCACCCGGCCTCGCACGGGTGCGTGCGGCTGCCGCAGGCGTTCGCGCAGAAGCTGTTCAGTGCGACCCAACGCGGGGATACGGTGGTGGTGGCCGATGCCAAGAGCGCGCCGATGACGCTGGCCTATCCGGCGGTACTGGCGCCGGTCAACAGCACCGGCAAGCCGCTGCTGGAGACCACCGATGCGCCCGACCACTACTGGAACGACGCGGCTGCGCCGAGCGGGCAGGTCGGCATCCTGGTGAGCCTGCACGACCAGCGCCTGTACGTGCTGCGCGACGGCGTGCTGATCGGTGAATCGCGGCTGCAGGCCAAGGCATTGCCGGCCTTCGAAGGCACCACGCTGTTCGTGATGCAGCAGGGCTATTCGGACGTGCCCAGCCCGCTGGACGCGCACCAGCGCCTGCACAAGTGGACCGCCTATCCGCTGCTGGGGCAGAGCGCGGGCAACGCCAGTCCCGACCTGCTGGCCACCCCCAGCCTGCCGATGGCGCTGCCGCCGGCCTTTGCCGAGCAGCTGTACCAGGCGCTGGTGCCGGGTACCACGTTGCTGGTGACGAGCCTGCCGGCGGTTCGCCCGGTGGCCGATGAACAGAACCTGCAACCGGTGTTGGAATCGGACGCCGGCGGGTCCACCTTGTAGGGATTGGTCCTGCCGGTACGCCGTCGATGCCTGTGTCCCCGATCTCCCGAGTTGCCCTGTGTGCGTTGGCGTTGGCCGCGTCGGCGGGCGCCGCGCAGGCGGCCCATGCCGCCTCGGCGGCCGCGCCTGCGGCGCTGCCGGCGGCGCAGATGGCCGACATGCTCGCGCGCGCCGCCCCCGGTGCCGACCGCAAGGTGTTGCAGTTGGCGGCCAAGGCGATGACCTGCGCGCTGCGGCGGCCGGAGCTGGGCGTCGACCCGACCCGGCTGAGCGTGATCGATTACTCGCGCCCGTCCACCGAACAGCGCATGTGGGTGTTCGACCTGGCCCGGCAGAAGCTGCTGTTCGAGGAGTGGGTGGCGCATGGCCGCAACAGCGGCGGCAACCAGACCGAACACTTCTCCAACCGCGATGGCAGTTTCATGTCCAGCCTGGGCGCGTTCACCGCCAGGGAAACCTACATGGGCGGCAACGGGTATTCGCTGCGCCTGGAAGGCCTGGAACCCGGGTTCAACGACCATGCCCGCGATCGCGCCATCGTGATCCACGGCGCGCCCTACGTGAACCCGACGATGGCCCGGCTGCAGGGCCGGCTGGGGCGCAGCCTGGGCTGCCCTGCGGTGCGCCTGACGGTGGCCAGGCCGCTCATCGACAGCCTGCGTGGCGGTGCGCTGGTATTTGCCTACTACCCCGACAAAGAGTGGCTGGCGCGTTCGCAGCTGCTCGGCGCGGACTGCGCCGCCAGCCCCGGCTGAGCGCGTACTGAGGCACACTGGCGGCATGTCGACTGATGCCATCCTGGGCGCGGCCACGCGCGTCATTCCGAGTGTCGAGTACCGCCGCGAGCGCTGGCGCAACGGGCTGGGCTGGACCCGCGAAATCCTGCGGGTGCCCGACACCGATGCCTGGCAGGTGCGGCTGTCGATCGCCGAGATCGAGCAGGACGCGGCGTTTTCCAGCTTCCCGGGGGTCGAGCGCGAACTGGTGCTGCTGCGTGGCGAAGGGCTGCGTCTGCGGTTTGCCGATGGCGCCGTGCACACACTGCTGCCACCGCACGACCGGCTGCGCTTTGCCGGCGAGGCGCAGGTCGGCGGCGAGCTGGTCGACGGCCTGACCCACGATTTCAACCTGATGTGGCGACGCGACCTGGTCGACGCCGAACTGCTGCACCGACCGTTGGTGGGCAGCATGTTCTTTTTCACCGAGCCGACGACGGCGTGGGCGATCCACCTGCTGGCTGGCCAGGCCGAATTCGAGGGTGACGCCGGCTTGCCGCCGTTGGAGGCGGGTGACACCGCTTGGTTGGCCGCCGGCGCGCGCACGCGATTCGCGTTGCGCGGCGGTGGCGAACTGCTCGCGATCCGGCTGAGCCCCCGGTAGCGTCGCCTCCCGATCGACTGCCGGTAGCCTGCACCTTGTTCGGTGGGGGCATGCCCGCTGTCGAAGGTTGCCCCGGTGCAGGGCAATGCGTTCGCCGTTGCCCTCAGTACACGTCGCGACGGTAGCGACCTGCCACGATCAACGCTTCCTTGCCGTCGCGTCCCAGTGCCTGCTCGATCACCGCATCCACCGCCGGGGCCATGCCCTGCAGGCTGCCGCAGACCAGGAGCGTGGCGCCTTGGCGCGACCATTCCCACAGGGTGTCGAGGTGGGCCTGCAGACGATCCTGCACGTAGCGGTGTTCGCCGCCGTCGCGGCTGAACACCGTATCCAGGCGCTCGATCCAGCCGGCCTGGTGCCAGGCGGTCAGCTCGTCGCCGAAGTAGAAATCGTGGGCGGCGGTGCGTTCCCCGAACAGCAGCCAGTTGCGTCGTGCGCCGGCCGCGATGCGTGCACGCAGGTGCGCGCGTAGTCCGGCGATGCCGGTACCGTTGCCGATCAGGATCAGCGGGGCGTCGTGGGCCGGCGCGTGGAAGTTGGGGTTGCTGCGGAAGCGCAGGTCGATCTGCCCACCCAGGGCGGCGTGGTCGCACAGCCACCCGCTGCCCAGCCCCGGGGTGCCGTCCGGACGCAGCTGGCGGCGCAGCAGCAATTGCACCTGGCCCTCGTCGGGCATGCTGGCGATGGAGTATTCGCGATGCGGCAACGGACGCAATGCAGCCACCAGGCCGACGGTGTCGGCGGCCCGCATTTCTTGGGCGGTGGGCAGGTGCGCGCGTGACAGATGCGCGTGCAAGGTGTCGCCGTCGATCACCTGCGCGCCGTCCAGCGCGGCGTCGGCCAGCCAGGCATCGACGGCACTCGGCGCATGCCGCGGGCCGATCTCGACCACGTCACCGGCCTGCCATGACGGCACGATGCCGTCGGCGGGGACCAGCGCCACCTGCCAGGTGGGCGCACCCGGGCTGCCGGCATTGACCAGCGCGCGGCTGTGCAGCCGCCACGGCAGGTAGTCGGCCGGGGTCCAGTCGGGCAGGTCGGTGGCGTCGCCGCCGAGCTGGCCCAGCAGTTGCTGCCAGTGGCGCAGTGCGGCCGGGTCGGCGTTGTCCACCTCGACCGTATCGAACAGCGGGTGCGCGCCCCGCTGGCGCAGCCAGGTATCGAGCTGGTGGCCGAACGCGCAGAAATGGCCGTAGCTGCGGTCGCCCAGCGCCAGCACGCCGTATTGCACGTGGGGCAACGCCAGGGGCTGCGCCATCGCGCCGCGCAGGAACGGCAGCGCGTGGTCGGGGGCGTCGCCTTCGCCGGTGGTGCTGGCGATCAACAACACCTGCGAGGCCTGCTGCAGCGTCGCGGCATCGACCTGGTGCAGGCCGCGGATGCGCACCGGCATGCCGGCCGCGCGCAGGGCCTCGGCGCTGCGGTCGCACAGGTGCCGCGCAAAGCCGGTCTGGCTGGCCCAGACCAGCAGCAATGGGGCCTGGCCATCGCTGCCGCGACGGTCATCGCGTGCTCGCCCGCGCCACCAGATCAGCGCGCATAGCCCGGCATACGCCAACACGCTGCCGAGCGCGATGCGCCAGTGCGAGGCCAGCGGCGCGCCCTGCCACCAGCGCTCCTGCAGGTGCAGGCGCAGTAGCAGCCCGGCCAGTACCGCCAGCAGGGCGATCACCAGCAGGTTGCCGAGGGTGGCGCGCGAGGGGCGGGTCATGCGGGCGACGCCGATGCGGTATCGAGCAGGTGCTCGAAGGCCGGGCTCATGTGTTCGGTGATGCCGTCCGCGCCGCGGCTGACGAAGCGCGCCGCCAGCCCGTGCGTCCGGGCGAAGGCCAGGCCCTGCTCCAGGCCCATCACGGTCAGCGCGGTGGCCCAGCCGTCCGCCTGCATGGCGTGCCGCGCGACCACGCTGACCGCGGCGGCGGCATGGTCCACCGGGGCGCCGGTGCGCGGGTCCACGGTGTGGCTGAAGTGTGCGCCGTCCTGGTCGAAGTGGTGCCAGCGGTCACCGGAGGTGGCCACGGCCAGATCCTCCAGGGCCAGCACGCGCGGGGGATGGTCGGCCAAGGCGCTTTCTTCGGGGCCGGCTTCAACCAGCACCCGCCAGGGCTGGCCATCGGGCTTGCGGCCGTAGCCGTGCAGTTCGCCGCCCACTTCCACCAGCGCGGCATGCACGCCCTGCGCGCGCAGCCACTGGCTGGTCTGGTCGACGCCGAAGCCCTTGGCGATCGCCGACAGGTCCAGCGCGACCGCGCCGGGTTGCTGCAGGTTGCCGTCCTGCCAGTGCAGGCGTTGCCAGCCGCAGCGGGCGCGGGTGGCGGCCAGCGCGGCGGGGGTGGGAATGCGTTGGGCATGCGCATGCGCGCCGAAGCCCCACAGTGCGACCAACGGGCCGACGGTGGGATCGAAGGCGCCACCGCTGCGGGCGGCGATGTCCAGCGCGGCGTCCAGCACCTGCGCGAACAGCGGCGGGACCGGCTGCATGCTGCCGGCCTCGGCGCGATTGAAGCGGGAGATATCGCTACCGGCTTCCCAGGTGCTCATCTGCGCCACGATGGCGTCGAGCCGGGCCTGGATGCCCGCGTGCAGCGGATGCAGGTCGCGCGTACGCGCGACCACCAGTTTTACCTGCCAGGTGGTGCCCATGGTGTGGCCACCGAGGCTGGCGATGTCGAGATCTGCGTTGTTCATGGGGTGGGCATAGGGGCCGGGTCGACCCGATTGCCGGCATCTCGGGGGTAAAAAGCCCCCTTCGCGTGGAAGGGGGCCGGTCAACGGCGTAGCGTTGTTGCGGGACTGCGCGGCAACCGCGGTGGGCGGTTACTGCGGCAGCACTTCCAGCGTGGCAACGTAGTTCAGGCGACGCTTCTTGGCCTGCTTGAGCGAGGCCTTCTTGTCTTCGCTGCTGGTTTCCAGCCAGTACATGCCGGCCTCCGGCCAGGTGATGCTGAACTCGCCCTTCTTGTCGCTGGTCACCTTGATCTCGTCCTGCGCGTTGCGGTAGCGGGTGCCGCCCCGGGTGATTTCGAATTCCAGGCCGGCGCGCGGCTTGCCATCGACCAGCACGCGGAAGCGGGCCGGTTCACCGGCGACCAGGTCGTTGGGATGGCCCAGGGCGATCATCTCGATGCCCTGCTTGGTCGGCTTGAGCGCGGTGGCGTTCGGGGTCCCGTTGGTGACGAAGGTTTCGATGCGGTTGACCGACTGCGCGACCTCCAGCTTCTTGGCCTTCTTCGGCACTTCGTTGGCGAAGGTGGCCGGGGTGCCGCGCCAGCGCTTGGGCGCGCCATTTTCTTCCCAGGTGGCCGACAGGCCGGTGCTGACCGACGCCAGGCGGTAGGTGCCCTGCTGGGTCAGCTCCACGTCGAACACGCTGCGAAACTTGCCGGTGGAGGCGTTCTGCGGCTGCACGATGGTGCCATCGGGTGCGGTGATGACCAGGCTGTCCAGGCGCAGCGGCACGTGGTTGAAGTAGAACAGGTCGTTGGACACGGCCGCATCCACGGTGATCCACGGCTTTTCACCGGCGATCACGGTCTGCGAGGGCTGCAACCAGGCCTTGTGGGCCAGGGCGGAGAACGGAAGTGCGGCGGCCAGGGCGGCGGCTAGGACGAGCGAGCGCTTCATCAACAACTCCATGTAAGGGACAACGTCAGTGGACAGGGGGGCCGAGTGGCCGATGCTACCCGCCGCGGAGGGCGGGCGGTGGATCAGGGTTTGGCGGTCAGGGTAACCAGGCCCAGTTCGGTACTGCCCTGGGCCTTGCCGTTCTGGATGCTGGTGGCCGGCCAGGTGAAGGGAATTTTGAGCAGTTCACGCCCACCGACCTCGCGCACCGCTTCCACCACCAGCGTGTAATTGCCGGGCGCCAGTGCCTTCAGCGCGGGCTGCCTGTCGTTGAACGACAGCGCCTGCTTGCCGGCCGGGCGGGTGGGACCGGTGACGCCATCCACCGGCACGTCCAGGGTGCGGCCGCTCTTGCGCCACCACTGGCGCAGGTCGGGCAGCCACTTGGTGCCATGGCCTTCGCTGTTGCCGGTCTGCTGGTACCAGACCGACAGGTTGGCGGCGACCTTCTGGTCGGCCCCTTCCAGCCACACCGCCACGTACGGGCGATGGTATTCGGCAACGGTGAGCTTGGGCACTTCGACGTTGATGTCGAGGGTAGCAGCGTAGGACGGGGAGGTGGCCAGCAGGCCGCTCAGGGCGATGGTCAGGGTAACGCGCATGGTGCGGCTCCGTGGAGGACGAACGGTGGAAGTACGAATCAGTGGATCAGGATCAGCGCGATCAGCAGCGGCACCATCAGGCCCAGGCCGACCAGCGGCCAGGTCATGCGGCGCTGGCGGGCATGCAGGTGCAGCAGGAACAGGCCGGTGATGCAGAACACCAGGCAGGCGACGGCGAAGATGTCCAGGAACCAGCCCCAGGCCGGGCCGGCATTGCGGCCTTTGTGCAGGTCGTTGAAATACGACACCCAGCCGCGCGTGGTGGCCTCGTATTCGACGGCGCCGGTGTCGCGATCGATGCTCAACCAGGCATCGCCACCGGGGCTGGGCATGGACAGGTAGACCTCGCCGTCGGACCACTCGGCGGGGCGGCGGCCGATGGAAATCACCAATTGGTCGTCGAGCCAGCGGCTGGCGGAACGCGGCAGGGGCGCCTGGCCGTCGGTACGCTCGCCGAGCGAGGCCAGCACGGGCGCGGGCAGCGTGAGCTGCCGGTTGACGACCTGGGGCGTGGCTTCGATCCTGCTGGCGTGATTGAGGGTGATGCCGGTCGCGGCAAACAGGAGCATGCCGATCAGGCAGACGGCCGAGCTGATCCAGTGCCACTGGTGCAGGGTGCGCAGCCAGAAGCCGCGACTTTGTTGCTGCTGCACGCTGGAAAGGGGAGTGGCCACGGTCGCGACATTGAGATCTGAATGGCGAATTACACCATTGATGAGAATGGTTCGCAATTTCTGGCGAACGACGGTGCCGTGGACCCATGCCCGCCGTCTCCCGACGGTGGGACGGTGCGCGCGGGGAAGCAGGGGCCGTGTCGTTTTTTTCTTGAGGGCTGCCGAGCATGGCTCGGCACTACCGCTCATCCGCGCAGCGCCCGCGGCGCGGCCCCGCCGCGGGCGGCGGTGCAATCGGCCGCATGCGTCCGATCCATCGCGAACGACGGTGCCGTGGACCCATGCCCGCCGTCTCCCGACAGCGGGACGGTGCGCGCGGGGAAGCAGGGGGCCGTGCCGTTTTTTTCTTGAGGGCTGCTGAGCATGGCTCGGCACTACCGGTCATCCGCGCAGCGCCCGGTAGAGCCGAGCCATGCTCGGCTGCTCTTGCTCTTGCTCTTTTTGTTGCTCTTGTTGTTGCTCTTGCTCTTGCTCTTGCTCTTGCTCTTGCTCTTGCTGGTGTTGGTGCTGTCGCTGCAAGGCCCGCGGCGCGGCCCCGCCGCGGGCGGCGGTGCAATCGGCCGCATGCGTCCGACCCATTGCGAACGACGGTGCCGTGGACCCATGCCCGCCGTCTCCCGCCAGCGGGACGGTGCGCGCGGGGAAGCCGAGGGCCGTGCCGTTTTTTTCTTGAGGGCTGCCGAGCATGGCTCGGCACTACCGGTGATCCGCGCAGCGGTTGAACGCCTGCTCCGGGGCGCGGCCCAGCCGGTCATGCGCGCAGCGGTTGAACGCCCGCTCCGATGCGCGGCGCAGCCAGTCACCCGCGCAGCGGTTGAACGCTCGCTCTGCGGCGCGGCCCAGCCGGTCATGCGCGCAGCGGTTGAACGCCCGCTCTGCGGCGCGGACCAGCCGGTCATGCGCGCAGCGGGTGAACGTCCGCTCGGCGGCGCGGCCCAGTCGGCCGTGCGCGCAGCCCTGGTAGAGCCGAGCCACGCTCGGCTGCTCTTGCTCTTGCTCTTGCTCTCAATGCGGCGTCCCACCGCCCCGGCCGGCATTCCGCCGGCCGTCGGCGGTGGCCGTCGCCCTCAGAACGTCGCGTTCACCGAGATCCAGTAACTCCGGCGCTGGTCCTTGGTCGCGTAATCGTCCACGCAGTTGTAGTCGCTGTCGCTGATCAACACGCACGACTGTGACACGAAGTCCTTGTCGAACAGGTTGTTGACCCGCGCATTGACGGTCAGCCATGGGGTGATGTCCCAGCTGCCGCCGAGGTGGAAGATCGTGTAGTCCTCGTAGTAGCGGGTCTGCGAGCTGCTGACGCCGCCGACGTTGCTGACCAGGGTGTCGCGGTAGCGGTCGTAGCGGCCTTCGCCAATCAGCGACAGGCTGACCGCGTCGCTGACCTGCCAATTCAGGCTGGCATTGGCCATGTGCCTGGCCGGGTTGCCGGTGATCGGCAGGCCCTTGCCGGAGCCGCTGGTCTGTTCGCTCCTGGTCCAGGTGTAGTTGCCGCGCAGCTGCAGGGTGTCCAGCAGGTCGACCTGGGCGGCCGCTTCCACGCCACGGGTTTCGGCCTTGTCGATGTTCACGCTCTGGCCGAAGGTGCTGTAGCCCAGCTCGGCCCAGCCTGGCCCGATGTCCACGCAGTAGCTGCCATCGTTGGGGGCCACTTCGCAGTTGGCGAAGGTGCCGCCGCTGGCGATCTTGTCATCGAACCTGTTGAGGAAGCCGGTGACGTTGAAGCCCCAGCGATCGCCTTCGTAGTACGCGGCGATTTCGTAGTTGGTGCTGGTTTCCGGCGTGAGGTTGGGCGAGCCGACCAGCGGCGTGACGCCCTGGCCACCGAAGCCGACGATGCCGGGGAACAGCTGGTCCGGACGCGGGGTCTTGTAACCGGTGCTGACGCCGCCCTTGACGGTCCAGGCAGCGTTGGCGTTCCACACCAGATAGGCGCGCGGGCTGACGTGGCTGCCGAAGATGTTGTGGTCGTCGTAGCGCACGCCGACGGTGGCGGTCAGGCTGTCGGTCAGTGACCAGTTGTCCTCGGCGAACAGCGCCCACATGCGGTGCTGCTGCTTCACGTTGTTCTTGTAGCCGGCGCCATCCATGCCGAACACGCCGTCGATCATGTCGGTGTCGTTGTACTGGCCGCCGACGGTGAGCTTGTGCGCGCCGAAGGTCAGGTCGAGCATCGTGTCCAGCACGTTGCCCTTGAGTTCCATGGTGCGCAGCGGACGCGGCAGGAAGGCCTGCAGGCGCGCCAGCTCGGCGGCGTTGAGTGCGCCCAGCCCGTTGCGTGCGCCGGCCGCGCAGTTGGCGGCGGCGCCGGTGCGACGGCAGACGTCGTTCCACAGGTCCTGCAGCTCGGCGCGTTCGTCCAGCGTCAGTGGCAGCGAGCGGCCGAGGTTGTTGCTGGTGATGTGGGTGAGCGTGGTCTGCCAGGTGCCGAATCCATAGCGGCCCTGGTGGGTCAGCGCCAACTGGTCGCGCTCGTAGCGCTGGTAGGCGGTGTAGCCCACGCGCGGCTGCACCACGCGGCGGGTGATGTTGCCCGGGCCGTTGGGATTGCGGACCGTCGCATTGCCCACGCGCCACAGGCTGGCCAGGCTGTCCAACGTGCCGGTCTGGCCTTCGCTGTTGTCGTACTTCTGCCGCGACGCGTCGTAGTCCAGCCACAGTTCGTGGTCGTCGTTGACCATGAAGTTCAGGCGCATGCCTGCGTTCCAGTTGGTGTTGGCCACCGCCTTGCCGCCGGCGCCGAAGCCGATCTCGCGCGACCACAGGGTGCCGTCCGGCAACGGCAGGTCATCCCACGCCGGATTGGATGCCTTGGCGTCGTAATAGCTGCCGCGCACCGACACGCCGAGGCGGTCCTTGAGCAGCGGGCCGCTCAGGTAGACATCGGTGCTGCGCGCGTCACCGAACTGGTCGTCCTGCTGCACCGTGAAGCCCTGCGTGACCGCGCCGCGCCACTCGGCCTGGTTGCGCCGGGTGATGATGTTGATCACCCCGCCCATGGCGTCCGAGCCGTACAGGGTGGACATCGGGCCGCGCACCACTTCGATCCGTTCGATCGCATCCAGCGGCGGCATGTACGAGAACTGGCCACCGCCGAAGTTGTTGGGGTAGAGGTTGCCGGCGTTGCTCTGGCGGCGCCCGTCGATCAGCACCAGGGTGTAGTCCGAGGGCATGCCACGCATGGAAATGGTGGCACGCCCGTTCTTGTCGGTCGGCTCCATGCCCACGTCGATGCCTTCCACGTCGCGCAGCGCATCCACCAGGCTGGTGTACGGGCGCTTGCTCAGTTCCTCGCGGCTGATCACGCTGATGCTGGCCGGTGCATCGGCGATCTTCTGCTCGAAGCCGGCGGCGGTGACCACCACCTTGTCCAGCGTGGTCGGCGCGGCGGCGGCGCCGTTGGCGAAGGCGGGTGCACTGAGCGCACCGAGCAGGGCGATGCTCAGCGAGCACCGGGAAAGGGGCGTGCGACGACGCTGGCGCTGGGCCATGGCAATAACCTCGAAGGAAAGCGAACGGACGCATGCAGGCACGGCCGGCAGGCCGTGACACGCGCAACAGATCAGGAGAGCGCCCGCGGGGCGGGCAGGCAGGCGGTGGGCGGCATCGACGAGGCGATGCCGGCGATCAGCCCTGCGGCGGCGCCTGGCCGCGTTGGACGCGCAACCCGGGGGCGGCAGGCAACGGCGTGGCCGGTGCCGAATCGATGGCGGGCGATACCCGCGGTGGCAGCGCCACCTGCATGGCCATCAACGCATCCAGCGACGCGAGGGGGTGCGGCTGCGGTGGCAGCGGGGCAGTGGCGGCACGGGTACCGGCCATGCGCCGCGGCTTGGCCGGACTTTCTTCCTGCACCGCGGTGTCGCCACCGCCGGCCGGGCGTTCTTCCGCCGGCAGGTGCAGCACCCGCGCGGCGCCGCCGGGCAGGGTCCGCTCCAGCACCGGCAGGCCGGTGAACAGCATCGACAGCAGTGCCAGCCAGGCCAGTACGCTCGCCAACGCCGGACGCTGCCCGCGCATGGCGGGGGCAAAGCTGCGGTGGCGGTGCGGGTGGCGCATGGACGTCCCTGTGAGCGGCCAACCTGCGGGCGGATGGCAATGCGGCGCGATTGTAATGAGATACGCCTACAGACGCAAATGGGAATGATTTGCAATTGTGCCGGCGCAGCCGTGGCGTCACCCGACGGGCTGGCTCAGACCTCGCTCCAGCGCCGCAACAGGTTGTGGTAAACGCCGGTCAGCTGCAGGACCGCGGCGCCGTCCGCGCCGCTGGAGCGCAGGGTTTCGATGGCGCTATCCATGTCCAGCAGCATGCGTCGCGCGCTGTCGTCGCGGACCATGCTCTGCACCCAGAAGAACGAGGCCAGGCGCGCACCGCGGGTGACCGGGGCGACCCGGTGCAGGCTGCTGGAGGGATACAGCACCAGGTCGCCGGCAGGCAGCTTCACTTCGTGCTCGCCGTAGGTGTCGCTGATCACCAGTTCGCCGCCGTCATAGGCCTCCGGCGGCGTGAGGAACAAGGTGCAGGACACATCCGACCGCAGGTGGCTGCGCTGGCCTTCCGGGCCGGTGATCATCACCGCGCCGTCGACGTGGAAGCCGTATTGGCCCCCGCCCTGGTAGCGGTTGAAGCGCGGCGGCAGGATTCGCAACGGCAGGGCAGCGGCGAAGAACAGCGGGTGCCGCTCCAGCGCCGCCAGCACGGTCCGGCCCAGCTCACCCTTCAACGGCGATGCGTCGGGAAGCTGTTCGTTGCGCTTCACCCGTGCCCCCTGCGCCCCCACGGTCTCGCGGCCATCGGCCCAGTCCGCCGCGTCCAGCATGCGCTGCAGGTAGGCCAGTTCATCGGCGGTCAGTACGTTGGGGACATGCAGCAGCATGGCAGGGTCCTTGTGCGGCGCGAGGGGTGCCCCCGCGCCGCCGTGCATCAGAAGCGGAAGTCCGCGCTGAACAGGAACGAACGCGGAGCGCCCGGGGTATAACGGTAGCCGCTCTTGTTGATCGCGGCCACGTACTGCTTGTCGGCCAGGTTGTAGGCGTTCAAGCGCAGCACCAGGTGCTCGTTGACGGCATACGATGCGACGGCGTCGAATACGGTGTACGCGCGGGTGAACGCCGGCGTGCCTACCGCGCCATCGGTGCCACGGTGCATGGAACCGGCGTAACGCGCGCCACCTCCGATAGTGAGGCCGAACGGGAACGTGTAGCTGGTCCAGCTGGTGAAGGTGTCGCCCGGGGTGTAGGTGAGGTTGCGGGTGCCATCGGCGGCGACGTTGGCGCCTTCCTCCACCTCGGTATCCAGGTGGCTGTAGCCGGCGCTCAGCGACCAGTTCTCGGTGATGCGGCCCACCGTGGACAACTCGATGCCCTGCACCGACTTCCTGCCGGTCTGGGTGGGGTTGCCGGCCTCATCCAGCACCTGGGCGTTGATCTCGTTGCTGACCTCGGTCTTGAACAGGGCCAGGTTCACGGCCAGCGCATCCTGCATGAAGCTCCACTTCGTGCCCACTTCGAACGTCTTGGCCTTCTGCGGGTCCAGGCGCGGGTTGTCGGCGCTGCTGGTGGAGCTGCTCAGCTGGAAGTTGCTGCCGCCCGGGGGCTGCTGGGAAATGGCGTAGTTGGCGTACAGGCTGACGATGTCATCCACCTTGTACACCGCGCCCAGCTTCCAGTTGATGAGGGTGTCCGAATGCGCCAGCGTCGGATTGGTGATCACCGTGCCGACCGGGCTGGTGCCGCAGGCGGGACCGCGGCCACCGCAGACAGCGGCACTCTGGTACTCGGTCTTGTAGTGGTCGGCGCGCAGGCCGGCGGTGACCAGGAAACTCTCGCCGATGTTCAACGTATCGAACAGGTACACCGAGGACGTGCTGGTCTTGCCGCGGCTGTCGGCGCCATTGTGGGCCCAGGTCAGGCCGGTCGCGTTCCAATCCGGCGCGTACAGGTTGGCCGGCGACCAGGTGGTGCCGCCGGTGGCGGCCTGGCCGAAGCTCTCCAGCTCCTCGCGGGTGAACTCCAGTCCGGTGCTCAGGTTGTGTTCGATGGCGCCGGTGGCGAAATCCGCGCGCAGGTTGAGCTGGTCGGTGAGGATGGTGTTCCGCTGGTCCTTGAAGGTCGGCAGGCTGCGCGCGATCGTGTAGCTGCCAAGATCGGCGGCATTGGCGTAGCGGATGTTGCCGGTCGGTGCGCCGTTGGCGCCGCGCGTGCCGGTGCCCATGAACGCGGTCAGCATGTAGTCCTGGTCGGTACGGCCCCAGCGTGCGGTGTTGGTCAGCCGCACGTTGTCGTTGATGTCGTGTTCGATGCGGAAGGTGGCCATCTTCGCGGTGACGTCGTCGTGGTCGGCGCGCGTGCCGTAGAAATTCTCCGGATCCACTGGATGGCCCGCCAACTGTTCGAGGGTCGGCTGCGCGGTCCAGCCCGGCAGGCCCAGGGTGGGGACGCCGCCGTCAGGCACGTTGCTCTGGTCCACGTACAGCAGGTTGAGGTAGTACCGGGTGCGGGTGCCCAGGCCGAAGGCCAGTGACGGCGCGATGCCCCAGCGCGTGTTGTTGACGTGGTCGCGGCCCGGCTGGTCGCTGTCCTGCCACATCGCGTTCAGGCGCAGCGCGCTGGTCGCGCCGAGGGTCTGGTTCCAGTCTGCGGTGCCGCGCTGTTGATCGTCGGTGCCGGCCGAGAGGGTACCCGACAGGGCGTTGTGAAGGTTGGCCTGCTTGCTGACCATGTTGATCGAACCGGTCGGTGCCGAGCGCCCATTGTCCGTGCCGGCCGGGCCCTTGGACACTTCCACCTGCTCGGTATTGAAGACATCGCGTGAGATGGAGCCCAGGTCGCGCACCCCATCCACGAAGATGCTGCTGGAGGTATCGAAGCCGCGCATGAAGATGCTGTCGCCGGTGTTCGTGTTGCCGTTCTCGCCCACGTAGAACGTGCCGACGCCCGGGCTGTTGCGCAGCGCATCGGTCAGCGTGGTGGCGCCCTGCTGGTTGAACAGGTCGCGCGTGATCACCTGGATGGTCTGCGGCGTGTCTTGCAGGGACTGGGTGAACTTCGGCGAGGCGATCCTGTCGGCCTTGAAGCCACGCACCCCCAGCACATGGATCTGGTCGAGCGTCTGCGCCGTGGCGGTGTCGCTGGATTGGGCGTGGGCGACGACCGGCAGGACCGCCAGGCCGAGGCCGGTGACCAGGCCGGCAGTGGCCAGGGTGGCTGCCGTGCGGGGGGAGGAGGAGCGCTTGCGACTCTTGATCATGTTGGCGATCCGGAAAGGCGGGTAGGTCGAAGGGCGCGGCGCCACGCGGGGGCGGCGCAAGCACGGCATCGGGTTGCAGGCAGGACAGGGGGGGCCGCACAGGGGGCGGCCGTGCACCGCGCAGGGCACGGTGCCGGAATCAGGCGTGGGGAGGGGCGTGGCCGGGATTGAGCCTGAGCGCCGGTTCCATCCGCTGCCAGGCCAGCGCACCGGCCGGCCACAACGGCACCACGGCTACCCAGGCGCTGCGGCGCAGGCGGGGGCTCACGGCGTCCGGGCTGGACTCGGGGTCTGCGCCTGCTTCGAGCACGGACGGCTCACCGGCGGGCGCTTCCGGCGCCGGGGCCGGCAGGGCAGGTCCCGAGCGACTGTCGGCCGTCGCCGCCAACAGCGCCAGGGCGTGGGATGCGGCGCCGGGCCGGGCGTCTGTCCGGCCGCCGCTCAGCCAGCCGGCCGCCAGCAGCACCACGCAGAACGTGGCCCACAGGGCAGCATCACCGATGGCGGAACGGATGGCGGGCACGAAGGACCAGGCAGGCGCGGCCGGGTGGCCGCGGCGCACATGGTAATGCTAGCGATTCGCATTTTCAAAGCGCCCGGCGTTCAGTCGCGGTCGTCGCGGGTCCAGACCCCATCGAACTCACGCTTCACCGGGAACCGCGCTACCGGCGAGTAGGCCGGGGCGCACAGGGCCCGGCCATCGCGGACGTCGAAACGCGCCCCGTGCAGCACGCATTCGATGCTGGCCTCGGCGGTGTCGAAGGTGCCCGAGGACAGGTCGAACTCATCGTGGGTGCACTGGTCTTCCAGGGCGTACAGCTCGCCGTCCAGGTTGAACACCACGATCGGGGTGCCGGTGACCTCGTCGAAGGTGCTTTTCATCTCGCCGGGCAGCAGCTCGGCGCTGGCGCAGACGAAGGTCCAGGTGTCGCTCACGGGCGGGCCGCCAGCGGCTTTTCCAGGATCTCGAAGCGCAGGTCGTCGCGCTTGGGGATGCCGAAGCGTTCGTCGCCATAGGGGAACGGCTTCTTGATGCCGGTCCGCGCATAGCCGCGGCGCTCGTAGAAGGCGATCAGCTCGTCGCGGACGTCGATGACGGTCATCTGCATCACCGGCACGCCCCATTCGCGCGCGGCGTGCGCCTCGGCGGCGTCCATCAACTGCTTGCCGATGCCGCCGCCCTGCTGGGCGGGGTCGACCGAGAACATGCCGAAGTAGCCCTTGCCGCTGTCATCGGCCACGTGCGCGCAGGCCAGCAGGTGGCCATCGCGCTCGGCCAGCAGGATGGTCGAACGCGGCCTGGCCAGGTCGGCCTGCAGCCCATGCGCATCGATGCGGGCGCCGTCCAGCAGGTCGGCTTCGGTGGTCCAGCCGGCGCGGCTGGCGTCGCCGCGGTAGGCCGAGGTGACCAAGGTGATCAGGGCGGGGATGTCGGCGGCGGTGGCCGATCGGAAGGTCAGGGTGCTCATGCCTACATTCTAGGCGGGGGCGCCCATGCAGGGGAGGGGCGGTAGTCATTCGGCGGCGGGTGGGCGACAGAACACGCAGGCGAGCGAGCCGAGCGTCGACGGTCACGCGCGCTCGCCTGCTCAGCGCATGAAAAACTCCACCGGAAACGACAGTTCCACTGGCGCCGGGCGCTCATCGGGCACGTCCGGCAACGGTGCCGCGCGGCGGAAGGTGTCCAGCGCGGCCTGGTCGAGCAGCGCGAAGCCGGAGCTCCGTTCCAGCGAGAGGTGCAGCAGGCTGCCGTTGCGGGCCACGCTGACCCGGAGCTGGGCGACGCCCTCCTGGCGGCGTGCGCGCGCGGCAGCGGGATAGCGGCGGAAGCGCTCCAGGCGCGCCATGACCCGGCCTTCCCAACTGTCGCGCCCGGGCGTGGTCTCGCTGGGGCCGGTCGGCAGCGGCGGGCTGGGCGGTGCGGCGGCGACCGATGCCTCCTGTTGCTGCGGCGCCGTGGCGTCCACGCGCGGTTGCGGCGGGGTGGGGGGCGGGATGATCCAGTTGGCAGCGGCCCGCACGGGCGTGGGCGGCAGCGGGCGTGGCGGTTCCGGCGCTTGCCTGGTCGGCGTGGCGGCGGTGCTGGGGGTGGGGGCGACGATGTCTTCCAGTGGCACGTCCGGGGCCTGCGGCGGCAGCAGGATCAGCTGGGTACGTTCGGCTGGCGGTGGTGGCAGCGCGACAGGGGCGTAGGCCTGGGTCCAGAGCACCCCGACGAACACGCCGACATGGGCCAGCAGCGTGATGCCGGCCGCCACGGCCCGCGCAGGGCGTTCACCGATCGCGGGCAGGCGGGGTGACCACGTTGAATCCAGGCGGGGATGGCCCGTGGGAAGAGGGGGAGATAGCATTGCCAACCGCGCAAATGAGAAGTGTTCGCATTATCTCATTGTTGCATGCGGGTGCGGCGACCGTTTGGGCTACGCTGCGCGACGGGACGTTGGGCAACCAGGAGCGGGCATGGACGGCGTGCGTGCGGCGATGGCGGTGATGCTCGTGCTGCAGGGGGCGAGCGCGCAGGCGGGCGTGGCGCCCCCGTTGGCGGGGATCTATTCGAATGTATGCATGCACCCGGAGAGCGGCGACCTGCTCGGCACCGAGCTCACCTTTGCCGGCCCCGCCGACCCGGGCCGCGTGCAGTTGCAGCGCTACGATGGCGCTGCCGTGGCACCGGAGCAGTTGCGGATGACCGCGCGCGGCACGGCGTGGTACCTGCATGGCGGCGACGGTGCGGCAATGATGCTGCTGCAGCGGCAGGGGGCGGCGCTGCGGGTGATCTATCTGGATGGCCAGCAGGCCAGCGACGGCGGAACGAGCGAGACGCTGGTGGTCACCCCGCCGGGTCGCGCCGACCGCCAGCGCCCGATATGCCGGTAGCGGTGGAACGCGCCTGAACGCGGAACGCCGCGATCTCTCGCGGCGTTCCGGGGTAGGCGAGAATCGGTGGCCGTCAGCCCAGCAGCTTGCGCACCTTGTTCAACGCCACGATGAAGCGCTCGATCTCCTCGTGCGTGTTGTAGAAGGCCAGCGACGCGCGGCAGGTGGCGGCCACGCCGTAGTACTGCAGCAGCGGGTGCGCGCAGTGCTGGCCCGAGCGCACGGCCACGCCTTCCAGGTCGAGCAGGGTCGCCAGGTCGTGCGAATGCGCGCCATCGACCAGGAAGGAGACCACGGCCGCCTTGTCCGGCGTGGTACCGAAGATGCGCAGGCCGTCGATCTTGCCGAGCTCTTCGTTGAAGTGGGCCAGCAGCTCGGCTTCGCGTGCTTCCACGTGGTCCAGGCCCAGCGAGTCGAGGTAATCCACCGCCACGCCCAGCCCGATGAAACCGGCGATGTTGGGGGTGCCGGCCTCGAACTTGTGCGGGGCATCGTTGAACACCGTGCCCTCGAAGCTGACTTCCTTGATCATCTCGCCGCCGCCGATGAACGGGGGCATCGCCTCGAGGTGCTCGCGGCGCGCCCACAGCGCGCCGGTGCCGGTCGGGCCACACATCTTGTGGCCGGTGATGGCGTAGAAATCGCAGCCGATCGCGGCCACGTCGACCTTGCGGTGCGGTACCGCCTGGGAGCCGTCGACCACGGTGATGATGCCGCGCTTGCGTGCTTCGCGGCAGATCTCGCGCACCGGGTTGACCGTGCCGAGCACGTTGGACACGTGGGCCACGGCCAGCAGCTTGACCTCGGCGGTCATGGCACGGCGCAGGGCATCCAGGTCGAGCGCACCGTCGGGGGTGATCTCGGCCACGCGGATCGTGGCGCCCGTGCGTTCGGCGACCAGCTGCCACGGCACGATGTTGGCGTGGTGCTCCATGCGCGAGACCAGGATGACATCGCCCGCCTTCAGCCGCGGCAGCGCCCACGAGTAGGCGACCAGATTGAGCGCGAAGGTCGTGCCGCTGCACAGCACCAGTTCGCTGGGGCGCACGTTGAGGAAGCGTGCCAGCTTGTTGCGCGCGCCCTCATAGGCGTCGGTGGCCTCGGTGCCCAGCGCATGCACGGCGCGGCTGACGTTGGCGTTGTAGCGTCGGTAGAACTCGTCCACCGCGCCGATCACCTGCACCGGCTTCTGGCCGGTGTTGGCGTTGTCGAAATAGACCAGCGGCTTGCCGTGTACTTCCCGCATCAACAGCGGGAAATCCAGGCGCACGCGGTCCCAGTCCGGGGCCACCGCGGTATCGGTGGCCGGGCGCGGGGTGGACAGGTTCATGCCACGCCCGCCCGGGCCAGGGCCAGGTCGAGCTGGCGGCGCAGTTGTTCGGTCAGGCGCGCATCGAGCGCGTTCAGCGGCTCATGACAGAACGCGGCGCTGAGCAGCTGCTGCGCCTGCTCGGCGGCCAGGCCGCGCGAGCGCAGGTAGAACAGCGCGTTGGCATCGAGCTGGCCGACGGTGGCGCCGTGCGCGGCCTTCACTTCGTCGGCGTCGATCACCAGCGTTGGCTGGGTATCGATTTCGGCATCGGCCGACAGCAGCAGGTTCTTGTTGGACAGGTTGGCATCGGTGCCATCGGCGCCGGCGCGGATGTGGATGCCACCATGGAACACCACGCGGCTGCGGTTGGCGGCCACGCCGCGCCAGACCATTTCCGAGGACGTGTCGCGCGCGATGTGCTCGATGCCCAGGCGGGTATCGACATGCCGGCGGCCGTTGCCGAGCAGCACGCCGTTGGCGGTCAGCTGGGCGTTGTCGCCTTCCAGGCGCACGTTGAACTCGTGGCGGCTGAGCGCAGCGCCCAGTTCCAGGTCGATGCGGCGGTACTGCGCGTTGCGGGCCAGCACGGCGTCGGTGCGCAGCAGGCTGGTGGCGCGGGTACCGTCGGCCTGCACGCGGGCGTGCGAGAGCACGGCGTCCTGGGCCAGGTGCACGTGCACCAGGGTGTTGCCCAGGTGCGCGGCATCGCCGACATGCAGGTGGTGCTCGACCACGCCGAGGGCCGCGCCACTGCGCAGTTCGATCAGGTGGCGGTGGTGCCAGGCCAGGTCGGCGGCGCCGGCCACGCTGACGAACACAAGCTGCAGCGGCAGGTCGACCTGCGCATCGTCGTCCACCCGGACCAGCACGCCTTCATCGGCGAGGGCAGCGTTGAGGCGGGCGAAGACTTCGTCGCTGCGTTCGAAACGACGGCCCAGGAAGCGCAGGGCGTCATCGCCGGCGGCCAGCGCCGAGGACAGCGTCTGCAGCTGCACGCCGGCCGGCAGCGCGCCCAGGTCGCTCAGCGCGTCGGACGGCCGGCCGTTGACGAACACCAGGCGCGGCGACGGGATGTCGGCCAGCAGCGCGGCATCGACCTCGACGGCCGCCAGCGGCGCGGGGCTGAAGCTGCGGCGTTCGAGCTGACGCAGCGAGGTGTACTTCCAGGCTTCGGTGCGCGGGCCGGGCAGGCCCGCCTGCAGGGCAGCATCCAGTTCGGCGCGACGTGCGTCGCTGCCGCAGAAGCCGCTGGCGAGGGAATCCAGCAGGACGCTCATCAGACCGCTGCCTCGGGGACGACGCGGTCCTTGAGGAAGTGGTAGCCATGGGCTTCCAGTTCCAGGGCCAGTTCCGGGCCGCCGCTCTGCACGATCTTGCCGTCGGCCAGCACGTGCACCACGTCCGGCTTGATGTAATCGAGCAGGCGCTGGTAGTGGGTGATCACGATGAACGAACGGTCCGGCGAGCGCAGCGCGTTGACGCCGTCGGCCACGCTCTTGAGCGCGTCGATGTCCAGCCCGGAGTCGGTTTCATCCAGGATCGCCAGCTTCGGCTCGAGCACGGCGAGCTGGAAGATCTCGTTGCGCTTCTTCTCGCCACCGGAGAAGCCTTCGTTGACGCCACGGTGCAGCAGTTCGTCCTTCAGGTGCAGCACGGCCAGCTTCTGCCGTACCAGCTTGAGGAACTGCATCGAATCCAGTTCTTCCTCGCCACGTGCCTTGCGCTGGGCGTTGAGCGCGGCGCGCAGGAAGTAGGTGTTGTTCACGCCGGGGATTTCCACCGGGTACTGGAAGGCCAGGAACAGGCCGGCGGCCGCGCGTTCTTCCGGCGCCAGGTCCAGCAGGTCACGGCCGTCGAACTGCACGCTGCCTTCGCTGACGTCATAGCCGTCACGGCCGGCCAGCACGTTGCCCAGGGTGGACTTGCCGGCGCCGTTGGGGCCCATGATGGCGTGCACCTGGCCGGGCTTCACGTCCAGCGACAGGCCCTTGAGGATGTCTTTCCCGCCGATGCGGGCGTGGAGGTTGTCGATCTTCAGCATGATACGAATCCGGGGTAGCGCCACGCCGTGCGTGGCTGAAAAATTCAAACGAAGGCGGCTGTCGGGTTAACCGACAGACCCTTCCAGCGAGACTTCCAGCAGCTTCTTGGCTTCCACCGCGAACTCCATCGGCAGCTCGCGGAAGACCTGCTTGCAGAAGCCGTCGACGATCATCGACACCGCGTTTTCCTGGTCGATGCCACGCGCGCGGCAGTAGAACAGCTGGTCGTCGGAGATCTTGGAGGTGGTCGCCTCGTGCTCCACCGTCGCGCTCGGGTTCTTGACCTCGATGTACGGGAAGGTGTGCGCGCCGGACGTCTTGCCGATCAGCAGCGAATCGCACTGGGTGTAGTTGCGCGCGCCGTCGGCGTTGCGGTCCACCTTGACCAGGCCGCGGTAGGTGTTCTGGCCGCGCCCGGCGCTGATGCCCTTGCTGACGATCTTGCTCTTGGTGCGCTTGCCGATGTGGATCATCTTGGTGCCCGTATCGGCCTGCTGGCGATGGTGGGTAAGCGCCACCGAGTGGAACTCGCCCACCGAGTCGTCGCCCAGCAGCACGCAGGACGGGTACTTCCAGGTGATCGCCGAGCCGGTCTCGACCTGGGTCCAGGTGACCTTGCTGCGCGCGCCACGGCATTCGGCACGCTTGGTGACGAAGTTGTAGATGCCGCCCACGCCGTTCTCGTCGCCCGGGTACCAGTTCTGCACCGTGGAGTACTTGATCTCGGCATCGTCCAGCGCGACCAGCTCGACCACCGCGGCGTGCAGCTGGTTCTCATCGCGCATCGGCGCGGTGCAGCCTTCCAGGTAGGACACGTACGCCTTGTCCTCGCAGATGATCAGGGTGCGCTCGAACTGGCCGGTGTGGCCGGCGTTGATGCGGAAATAGGTGCTCAGTTCCATCGGGCAGCGCACGCCCCTGGGAATGAACACGAAGCTGCCATCGGAGAACACCGCCGAGTTGAGCGCGGCGAAGTAGTTGTCGCCGACCGGCACTACGCTGCCCAGGTACTGCTTGACCAGGTCCGGGTGTTCCTTGATGGCCTCGGACATCGAGCAGAAGATCACGCCCTTCTCGGCCAGTTCCTTGCGGAACGTGGTGCCGACCGAGACCGAGTCGAACACCGCGTCCACGGCGACGCCGGCCAGCCTGGCGCGCTCGTGCAGCGGCACGCCCAGCTTGTCGTAGGTGTCCAGCAGTTCCTTGGGCACGTCGTCCAGCGAGGCGTACTTCGGGCCCTTGGGCGCGGAGTAGTAGCTGAGCGCCTGCAGGTCGATCGCGGCGATCTGCAGCTTGGCCCAGTCCGGCATCGGCATGGTCAGGAAGTGGCGGTAGGCCTCGAGGCGCCACTGCGTCATCCATTCCGGCTCGTCCTTCTTGGCCGACAGGGCACGGATGGTGTCCTCGTCCAGGCCAGGCGGCAACGAGTCCGATTCGATGTCCGTGATGAAGCCCGCCGCGTATTTGCGGCCGAGCTGCTCATGGATCTCGCGGTTGGGGGTATCGCCGGCGGCGACGGTGTCGAGGATATCGGTGGCCATGGGGGCTGCCTGTGGATCAGGAGACGACATCCGCCGCGATCACGCGGCGGGGGGCGTCAACAAGGGGAAGAGGGGGCAGGATCTGCGCCAGGCTGACCGCACGCAGTGCTTCGGACACCACGTCGTTGATCAGCCGCCAGCTGCTGCGTGCGCCGCACTGCATCTCGCGCCCGCACTGGCTGTGCTCGTGGGCGCACTCGGTGAGGCCCAGCGGACCTTCCATGGCTTCCACGATCTCGAACAGGCTGATCTGGTCGGCCGCGCGGGTCAGGCGATAGCCGCCGCGCACGCCGCGCAGGCCTTCGACCAGGCCGGCCTGGGCCAGCGGCTTGAGCAGCTTGCTGACGGTGGGCGGTTCGAGGCTGGCGAACTCGGCCAGCTCGGTGGCGCTGAGCACCTCACCCGGGCGGGCGGCGAGCACGGTCAGCACGACGGTGGCGTAATCGGTGAGCTTGGTAACGCGGAGCATGGGGAGGGCAGAACCATAAAGCGGACTGAAATTGTACGCTTTTATCCCCGGGCATCCAACCCACCCCGTTCAGGCGCGTCGCGGCGGGGTGCCGCGGGGGCGGGCGCGCGCGTCGCTTTGGCAATCACAAAGATTAAGCGAGAATCGGTCCCCACCTCTCGCAACGGCCAGCCAGATGCCCAAGAAGATCCAAGCCCGCAAGTCCTCCATCCATGGCAATGGCGTGTTCGCGCTGGCGCCGATCAAGCAGGGCGAGCGGGTCATCCAGTACAAGGGTCTGCTGCGCAGCCACGCCGACGTGGATGCCGATGATACCGGGGACGTGGAGAGTGGTCACACCTTCCTGTTCACCCTGAACGACGATTACGTCATCGACGCCAACTACAAGGGCAACGACGCGCGCTGGTTGAACCACAGCTGCGAGCCGAACTGCGAGGCGGTGATCGAAGAGGCCGAGGGTGACAACCGCCGCGAGGACAAGGTGTTCATCGAGGCGATCAAGGACATCCAGCCGGGCGACGAGCTGACCTACAACTACGGCATCACCCTGGCCGAGCGCCACACCGCGCGCCTGAAGAAGATCTGGGAATGCCGTTGCGGGTCGAAGAAGTGCACCGGGACGATGCTGCAGCCCAAGCGCTGATAGCGCCGCGCGTACCGGCCCTTGGTCGGTACCCGCCGTGCATGGCGGTGGACACCGACACGCCGTGCACATGCCGGTCACTGCTGCCCAATGCGGCGCTGCGCACACTGGACGCTCCTTTTCAACGGAGCTTTCCATGGCACACGCACTCAACGGCAAGCAGGTGGCGGTCCTGGCCACCGATGGTTTCGAACAGTCCGAGCTGCAGGAGCCCAAGCGCCTGCTGGAATCCTGGGGCGCTACCGTCACGGTGATCGCGCCGGGCGACGCCAAGCAGATCCGCGGCTGGAAGGACAAGGACTGGGGCGAGAGCGTCACGGTCGATCAGTCGCTGGCCGCCGCCAAGGCCGAGGCCTATGACGCGCTGGTGCTGCCGGGTGGGGTGATCAACCCGGACAAGCTGCGCATCGACAGCCAGGCGGTGGACTTCATCAAGGCCTTCGGCGCCAGCGGCAAGCCGGTGGCGGCGATCTGCCACGGACCGTGGCTGCTGGTGGAGTCGGGCCTGGCCAAGGGCCGCGAGGTCACCTCGTGGCCGTCGCTGAAAACCGATCTTGGCAATGCCGGCGCGCGCTGGCGCGACGCCGAGGTGGTGGTGGATGGCAACCTGATCACCAGCCGCAAGCCGGATGACATCCCCGCGTTTGCCGATGCGGTCGCCAAGGCGCTGGCCGCTTGATCATCGCGGTACCGACCGGCCCACGGTCGGTACCCGCTGCGGCCCCTGACGTGGGCCGCGGCCTGGTTCGAGGTTATCGGCCCAACACACCCGCCGGCACCAGCTTGCCGAGGTCCTGGTTGAAGGTGACCACCAGCTTGCCGTTTTGCACCTGCGCCGACTGCACCTGCAACGCGCCCAGCACGCTGGCCACGGTCGGGTCGATCTTGTAGATCGGCTCGCGCCGCGCGTAGTCGGTCAGCCAGGCGTTGAGCAGGCTGCGGGTGCGGGAGTCGAGGCGGCCGCCATTGTTGGCCGGGGTGAAATCGTCCACGGTCGGCTGGTCCAGGTGGAAGCCCTGGGTCTGCGCGTCATAGCGCAGGCCGCTGCTCAGCTTGACCTTGCCCAGCGGCGCAGGCGCACTGCCGGCGGTGGCCATCGCCACGTCGAAGCCGAGGTCCAGGCGATTGCCTTGCGGCAGGGTCAGCTGCGGGTGGCTCATGGTCATGGCGATCAGGCCGCCGAGGGCATCCTGCGTGCGCGGGAAGCTGCCGTCGAGGTACTGCTGGACGTCGCTGGCCCCGACCGACAGCTGGCGACCGGAGACGCTGGGGGCAGCCTGCGCGCCGACCGCAGCGGCGATCAAGACGGTGCAGGCGGCAAGGCGGGACAACAGCGGGCGTGCGTTCATGGTGTCAGGCCGTGGGAGGTGGGAGGAAGACGCCCACGATAGCGCCTTCGGCTGAATCCAGCTTGGATACGGGGCGCACGCAGCGCCGCGGTTGCCGGCGGCTCAGTCGAGCATCGGTTGCAGGGACGCGGCATGGATTTCCCAGCCGCTGCCATCGGGCTTGGGTCGCAGGCGGTACCAGCCTTTGTAGCGCTGCACCCCGTCGACGGTGGCGGCGCGGATCCGCACGGGTACTTCGCGCAGCCGCGAGGGCTGGTCCTCGTCGCGGGCGATCGGCGCATCGGTCTCCACCCGCAGCGTGCGCAGGCCGGGCAGGCCGGGCAGGTCGCGCAGGGCGGCATCGTCGGCACCGAGGGACCGACCAGTGCTCCAGAACGCATCGGCGGCGGCGCGATCACCGCGCATCACCGCATTGAGGTAATGGCGCACCACGCGGCCTTCGCTGTCCGCACCGGCAGCCACCGCGCTGAGCGCGGGGATAGGGATGTCGCCCAGGGCGTCGCCGCTGGCGGCGTCGTTCGGCTGCGCTGCAACGGCTGCGTGCGCGCGGCTGGCGTCGCCGGCATCGCGTTGGCAGGAACAGCCGCCCAGCAGGAGCGGTAACAGGAACATGGCACGGTGCATGGCGGTCTCTCCCCGGAGAAGGGCAGAGTGTAACGGCCGGGCGGCGGGCTCAGGGGGCCTGCTGGATGTCCTGCAAGGCGTCCAGCACCTGCCCCAGCTGCGGCTGCAGGCGGGTCAGCGGGTGGTCCGGTTCCTGCGCATGGCGGCGGGCCAGGTCGTGCAGCAACTGGGTGGCCACGATGGCCGCGGCGCGCTCGTCGCCGCTCAAGCCGGCCTGACGGCGTGCCACTTCCAGCAGCCGCATCCAGTCCTGCTGGGCGCGGTGTTCCAGTTCGATCGTGCAGCGTCCGCTGCACTGCAGCCCGTCCTTCTCGATCGGAGTGACGGTAATGCGGTAACGCTGGGAGGGACTGGTCATGGCGGCCGGCGGTGTGGGGACAGGCCCACCATAGGCGTGCCCATCGCCAGCGGCGACCGGCGCGGTCGCACGCAGTGTTCCACCTTGTGCGTTCCAGTCCTGACCGACCGGGCCGGGAAGGCCGTGGCAGCAGCGTTTGCGCGCGTGGAAGGCCTGCACGCCGGCGTGGGCAACGCTGTGTTGCGCGGTCTGCCGGGATGGCAGGGGCCATGCCTGCTGGGCCCCGCCCTGGACAGACAATGGATAGTCAGGCGGGCGAGCCGCAACCGCCGCACGCGTACCCCACGCAGTGCGTGCCGGAGGCGCGCAGGAAAGCCAAAAAAGAACGGGACGGCCAAGGCCGTCCCGTCCGGGTGCTGCAGGAAACGCGCTGATTACAGCGCAGCGTCCTTGAGCTTCTTGAGCGGACGCACCTTCAGCTTGGTGGAGGCCGGCTTGGCGGCGAACCACTGCTCTTCCTTGGTGAACGGGTTGATGCCCTTGCGCTTCGGCTTGGCCGGAACGCTGACGGTGGTGATCTTCAGCAGGCCCGGCAGGGTGAAGCTGCCCGCGCCCTTCTTGTGCACCGAAGCGGCGACGGCGCCTTCCAGCGAGGCGAGCACGGCGCGCACGTCCTTGGCGACAACGCCGGACGCTTCAACGATGTGTGCAACCAGACCAGACTTGCTCAGTACGTCCTTGATCGGCTTGGGAGCGGCCGGCTTGGCGGCTGCCTTGGTAGCGACTTTCTTTACTGCCTTCTTCGGGGCAGCCTTCTTAGCGGTCTTTGCCATGGTTTCCTGTTCCGTGAACGGTTGGTTGTTTGGTCGCGCCGAACCCCGTCGGCAAGCGAAATGTAGGGCAACAACGCGGCGCCGCCAATAGGCAATCGCATAAATATTCGCGATTTCCCGCGTGTCGGTTACCGCAGTGCATCAGTACATAGCCGAAAAACAGGGGTCGGCGCGACCTGGGCCTGGGCGGGGCAGGGCCCGGCGGCGGGTGTCTGGAGGGCGCAACCCCCTTGAAAACAGCGGTTTTTTTGCGTCGCCCGGGCGCCGTCGGGTGGCGGCGGGAACGGCACTGCCGGCGCCGACACACCGGCCCGACACGGTGCTAACGCCGCACGGTCCATGCTGGTCCTGCCATTCATCCGCAGGAGAACAACCGATGGGTATTTCGCGTCATGCCACCGCGCACTGGGAAGGTGACCTCAAGACAGGCAAGGGACAATTGAGCACGCCGCAGAGCGGCCTGCTGGACAAGACCCGCTATGCCTTCAGCAGCCGCTTCGGCGATGAGAAGGGCACCAACCCGGAAGAACTGATCGCCGCCGCGCACGCCGGCTGCTTCACCATGGCCCTCTCGGCCAAGCTCACCGAGGCCGGGTTCGTGCCGACCTCGCTGGACACCGAGGCCAAGGTCGACCTGTCGATGGAAGGCGGTCCGCAGCTTTCGCAGATCACCCTGACGGTCAAGGCCGTGGTGCCGAACATCGATGCGACGCAGTTCCGTGCGATCGCCGACGACGCCAAGCAGAACTGCCCGGTGTCCAAGGCGTTGAGCGCGGTGCCGATCAGCCTGGAGGCCGAGCTGGCCGGTTGAGCGTGCCGCAGCGCGCATTGAGTGAACCCGGCAGGGGCGGCATAGTCGCCCCTGTTTTGTTGCGGGGAGCATCGTATGCGCGTTCGTGTTCTGGCTGTCCTGTTGTCCTGTCTGTGTGCCGCCCAGGCGCAGGCCGATGTGCGGCTGCTGACCGCCGCGACCATCCACACCGGTGAAACCGATGCGCCGGCCGCTACCGCGCTGGCCTGGGACGACGCCAGCGGCCGCGTGCTGGCGGTGGGCGAGCGCGACGCGCTGCGGGAGCGTTACCCGCTGGCGACGGTGACCGACCTGGGCGATGCGACCGTGGTGCCGGGCTTGATCGATGCGCATGCCCACCTGATGTTCCTGGGCGCCACGCTGATGCAGGCCGACCTGAGCGGCGCGACCAGCAAGGCCGAGATCATCGCGCGGCTGCAGCGCTTCGCCGCCGACAACCCGGACGGCTGGCTGCTGGGCAACGGCTGGGACCAGAACCACTGGGCGCAGACGGATTTCCCGACCGCGGCCGACCTCGATGCGGCGTTCCCGGCGCGTCCGGTCTGGCTCGGGCGCATCGACGGGCACGCCGGCTGGGCCAACAGCGCCGCCCTGCGCGCACTGGCGCAGCAGTCCGGGCAGCGTGCCCTGGCCGGGCGCTGGCAGCCGGCGGGCGGGCGCATCGTCCGCGATGCGCGCCACCAGCCCAGCGGAGTCTTCATCGACGGCGCGATGGAGCTGGTGCGTACGGCGATCCCGGCTCCGGGCGAGGCCGCGCGCGAGCAGATGCTGGCCCGCGCACTGCGCAAAGCGGTCAGCCAGGGGCTGACCGGCGTGCATGACATGGGCGTCTCACGCGAGGACCTGGCGCTGATGCGCCGTTTCGCCGATGCCGGCCGGCTGCCGCTGCGCATCGATGCCTACGCCGATGGCGACGCCGAGGCGCTGGCCGATCTGTGCGCACACGGGGCGTATCGCCACCCGGGCGGACGCCTGGAAATGCAGGGCGTGAAGCTGTTCATGGATGGCGCGCTGGGCAGCCGCGGGGCCGCGCTGTTGGCCGACTACAGCGACGACCCGCATAACCGCGGGCTGCTGGTGACCTCGCCCGATGCCTTCGACGTGGCGGTGCGCAAGGCCGATGGCTGCGGGCTGCAGGTGGCCACCCACGCGATCGGCGATCGCGGCAACCGGATCGCGCTGGACACCTATGCGCGGGTGCTGGGCGACGGCAAATCGCGTGACCATCGCTGGCGCATCGAACATGCGCAGGTGGTGGCGCTGGCGGACATCCCGCGCTTCGCCGCGCTGGGCGTGATCGCCTCGATGCAGCCCACCCACGCCACCTCGGACATGGGCTGGGCGCAGGACCGGGTGGGCCCGGAGCGCATCCAGGGCGCGTATGCATGGCGGCGGATGCTGGCCTCCGGCGCGCATCTCGCATTGGGCTCGGATTTCCCGGTGGAGCAGGTGGACCCGCGGCTGGGGCTGTACGCAGCGGTGACGCGGCAGGACCGCGCGGGGCAGCCGCCGGGCGGCTGGCTGCCGGACCAGCGCCTGAGCGCTGCCGAGGCGCTGCGTGGCTTTACCGCCGACGCGGCCTGGGCCGGGCATGACGACACCGAGGTGGGCCGCCTGCGGCCGGGGCTGCGCGCCGACTTCGTGGTGCTCGACCGCGACCCGCTGGCGGTGCCGGCGGCGCAGTTGGCCGAGCTGCAGGTGCGCTCGACCTGGGTGGATGGCCGCCCGGTCTACGAGGCCGCGCGCTGAACCGCTGCGGCGCGCTTACCAGTCCAGGGTGCCGCGGATGACGGTCTGCACCTGGCCACCGGACCAGACATCGCCGGCGGCGTCGATATGCAGGTGCAGCCGCGCGTCGTGGCCGACTTCGCGGCCCTGGCTGACCACGTAGTCGCGCGCGCCGGCCGGGAGGGCATCGCGGCTGTCCAGCCACGCCGCCAGCACGGCGTTGGCCGCGCCGGAGGCCGCATCTTCGAAGCGGCGGCCACTGCCGACGAAGGCGCGCACGGCCAGGTCCCATGCCTGGCCCTCGCTGCGCGCGTAGGCGAACACGCCCATGCTGTCGGTGGCCTCGGCCAGCGCGGCAATCGCGTCCCAGTCCGGGCGCAGCGCACGCAGCGTGGCCTCCTCATCCAGTTCCACCACCCACCAGCTGCGCCCGCCGGCCATGCGCGCCGGCGGCAGCGCGCCCAACGCCCAGCCGGCCAGTGCGGCCTGCAGGCGCGGGTCGGCGGCGGTGGTCACCTCGGCGACGCTGGCGCGCGGGGTGCGGATGGCGATGCTGCGCGACGCGCCGTCACCGGCCACGCGCAGCGGCAACGCCCCGGCGATGCCGTCCTGCACCAGCATTCCCTCCAGCGGCGCGGCCAACCCGGCCTCGAGCACGGCGTGGGCCGTGCCAACGCTGGGATGGCCGGCAAAGGGCACTTCCTTCTGTGGGCTGAACATGCGGATGCGGTAGCTGGTGCCGGCCGTTTCCGGGGCAAACACGAAGGTGGTCTCCGGCAGCCGGGTCCAGCGCGCGATGGCCTGCATGCTGGCCTCGTCCAGGCCCTCGGCGTCGAGCACCACGGCTAGCGGGTTGCCGGCGCCGGGGCGGGGGGAAAACACGTCCAACTGCAGGAAACGGCGGGAAGTCATGGCGGTGGGGGTCTGCGAAACGGTCGGGCAGCTTACCAACCCGGGCCGGTTCCGGGGCCGCGCGGGTGCGCTGGCTGGCCCTGCCGGGGCCGGGCTTGGCATAGAATCGGGAGTTCGGCCGGTGTGCCGGGCGAATCCCCCCCTCCCACTACGAAACCCCCTTTACCTCCATGTCAGCTTCCCCCCTTGTCGATCGCTGGATCGTACTGAAGTTCGGCGGCACCTCCGTGTCGCGTCGTCACCGCTGGGACACGATCGGGAAGCTGGCGAAAAAACGTGCGGAAGAGACCGGTGCGCGCGTGCTGGTGGTGGTCTCGGCGTTGTCCGGGGTGACCAACGAACTGACCGCCATCGCCGATGGTGCCGCCGACAGCCGTGCCCGCATGGATGCGCTGGTGGCGCGCCATCGTGCGTTCCTGGTGGACCTGGCGCTCGACGCCGGCGCGCTGGATGAGCGCCTGGCGGGGTTGTCCGGGCTGCTGGATGACCCGCGCGCGGCCAGCCGCCCGCTGGACTGGCAGGCCGACGTGCTGGGCCAGGGCGAGCTGCTGTCCTCCACCGTCGGCGCGGCCTACCTGCGCGCCAGTGGCCTGGACTTCGGCTGGATGGATGCACGCCAGTGGCTGGATGCGCTGCCGCCGCAGCCCAACCAGAGCGACTGGTCGCAGCGCCTGTCGGTGAACTGCCAGTGGCGTGCCGATGCCGAGTGGGCCGCACGCTTCCGCGCGCAGCCCACGCGCATGCTGATCACCCAGGGCTTCATTTCGCGGCACGCCGATGGCGGCACCGCCATCCTCGGCCGCGGCGGCTCGGACACCTCGGCGGCGTACTTCGGCGCGCTGCTCGGCGCCAGCCGCGTGGAAATCTGGACCGACGTGCCGGGCATGTTCAGCGCCAACCCGCGCGACGTGCCCGACGCCCGCCTGCTGACCCGCCTGGATTATTACGAAGCGCAGGAAATCGCCACCACCGGCGCCAAGGTGCTGCATCCGCGCTCGATCAAGCCGTGCCGCGACGCCGGCGTGCCGATGGCGATCCTGGATACCGAGCGCCCGGAACTGCCGGGCACCAGCATCGACGGCAACGCCGCGCCGGTGCCGGGGGTGAAGGCGATCAGCCGGCGCAACGGCATCGTGCTGGTGTCGATGGAAGGCATCGGCATGTGGCAGCAGGTCGGCTTCCTGGCCGACGTGTTCGGGCTGTTCAAGAAGCACGGGCTGTCGGTGGACCTGATCGGCTCGGCGGAAACCAACGTGACCGTGTCGTTGGACCCGTCCGAGAACCTGGTCAACACCGACGTGCTGGCCGCCCTGTCGGCCGACCTGTCGCAGATCTGCAAGGTGAAGATCATCGTGCCGTGCGCGGCGATCACCCTGGTCGGGCGAGGCATGCGCTCGCTGCTGCACAAGCTGTCGGACGTGTGGGCCACGTTCGGCCGCGAACGCGTGCACATGATTTCGCAGTCCTCCAACGACCTCAACCTGACCTTCGTCATCGACGAAGCCGACGCCGACGGCCTGCTGCCGATCCTGCATGCCGAGCTGATCGACAGCGGCGCGATGCCGGTCGAAGAGGGTGAGGTGTTCGGCCCGCGCTGGCGCGAGATCGCCGGCACCGTGCGTCCGCGCGAAACCGCCTGGTGGCGTGGCCAGCGCGAGCACCTGCTGACCCTGGCGCAGGCCGGTACGCCGCGCTATGTGTACAACCTGCCCACGGTGCGCGCCCGCGCCCGCGCGCTGACGGCCATCAAAGCCATCGACCAGCGTTACTACGCGATCAAGGCCAACTCGCACCCCGCCATCCTGGAGGTGCTGGAGCAGGAAGGCTTTGGCCTGGAATGCGTGTCGCATGGCGAGCTCAAGCATGTGTTCAACACGCTGCCGACGCTGTCGCCGCGCCGCGTGCTGTTCACCCCCAGCTTCGCCCCGCGTGCCGAGTACGACGCAGCCTTCGCGCTGGGCGTGACCGTCACCGTGGACAACGTTGAAGCGCTGCAGCGCTGGCCAGAGCTGTTCCGCAACCGCGAACTGTGGCTGCGCGTGGACCTGGGCCGTGGTGAAGGCCACCACGCCAAGGTGCGCACCGGCGGCAAGGACTCCAAGTTCGGCCTGCCGATCGCCCGCGTGGACGAGTTCGTGCGCCTGGCCACCGAGCTGGGCACGCGCGTGGTGGGCCTGCATGCGCACCTGGGCAGTGGCGTGGAAACCGCGCAGCACTGGCGCCTGATGTGCGATGAGCTGGCCGGTTTCGCGCGCCGCATCGGCAGCGTGGAAACCATCGACATCGGCGGTGGTCTGCCCATCCCCTACACTGCCGACGACGAGCCGTTCGACCTGGAGGCCTGGGCCGCCGGCCTGGCCGAGGTCAAGGCGGTGCACCCGGCGTTCCGCCTGGCGATCGAACCCGGTCGCTATCTGGTGGCCGAGTCCGGCGTACTGCTGACCACGGCCACGCAGGTGATCGAGAAGGATGGCGTGCGCCGCGTGGGCCTGGACGCGGGCATGAACACGCTGATGCGTCCGGCCCTGTACGACGCCTGGCACGACATCGAGAACCTCAGCCGGCTGGGCGGGTATGCCGAGGCCGTGTTCGACGTGGTCGGCCCGATCTGCGAGTCCAGCGACGTGTTCGGCAAGCGCCGCAAGCTGCCGGTGTCGACCGCGCCGGACGATGTGATGCTGATCGCCGATGCCGGTGCGTACGGCTACGTCATGGCCAACACCTACAACCAGCGCGAGCTGCCGCGCGAGGACGTCATCGATGACGTGCCGTGACCGCTGCCTGCCGCCCACCCTTGAAGACGCGCCGTGCAAACGCACGGCCGCCCTCTGAACCGGATACACCATGACTGCTTTCGATAAACACCAGGTTGCCGTTTTCCGCTTCGTGCGCTGCGATTTCGCTGCCGACACCGGCGTGGCGCGCCTGGTCTACGCCTTCGACGACGGCCCCGAGCTGGTCGAGACGGTGACCATCCCCGGCGCGCCGTTCGTCCTCGACGGTGCCCGCGCCGAGGCGGTGCAGCACGCGCTGCGCCTGCTGCACCTGATTGCCGGCGTCAGCTACTACAAGGCCGGCGTACCGGACCAGGTGCGCATCGACAGCTATGCCATCGACGCGGCGACCGCCGCGCTGGTGGAAACGATCTACCTCAACGGGCTGGGCGAGTTCGCCTACCGCAACGGGCTGAACCTGCGCGGCCGCTTCCGCCTGCCGGTGGATGGCGCGGCGTTTGCCGCCCCCGCGGTGGGCCTGCGCGAGCACGCGCTGGTGGCGATCGGCGGCGGCAAGGATTCGCTGGTCAGCATCGAAGCCCTGCGCGGGCTGGGCATCGCCGAAACGGTGACGTGGATCGGCGGCTCGCAGTTGATCCGCGCCTGCGCCGAACGCACCGGGCTGCCCACGCTGAACATCGGCCGCGCGCTGGCCCCGGAACTGTTCGAGTTGAACCGCCAGGGCGCCTGGAACGGCCACATCCCGGTGACGGCGGTGAATTCGGCGATCATGGTGCTGGCCGCGCTGCTGCAGGGCGTGGACCAGGTTGTCTTCTCCAATGAGCGCTCGGCCAGCTACGGCAGCCAGATTCCCGGCACCGGCGAGGTCAACCACCAGTGGTCGAAGGGCTGGGCGTTCGAGCAGGCCTTTGGCGAGCACCTGGAACAGCACGTCGCCGCCGACCTGCATTACTACTCGCTGCTGCGCCCGTTGTCGGAGCTCGCGGTGGCGCGCCAGTTCGCCAGGAGCGATGCGTACGACGCGCATTTTTCCAGCTGCAACCGCAATTTCCACATTCTTGGCGAACGCCCGGTCAACCGCTGGTGCGGGGTGTGCCCGAAGTGCCATTTCGTGTTCCTGGCGCTGGCCCCGTTCATGCCCAAGACGCGCCTGGTGGGCATCTTCGGCCGCAACCTGCTGGATGATCCGGAACAGGCCGGTGGCTTCGATGCGCTGCTCGAGTTCCAGGACCACAAGCCGTTCGAATGCGTGGGCGAAGGCCGCGAATCGCGCGCGGCGATGGCCACCCTGGCCGCGCGCCCGGAGTGGGCCGAAGACGCGTTGGTGAAGCGTTTCGTGGCGCAGATCCAGCCGCAGCTGGATGCCGCCGAGCTGGGCATCGCGCCGCTGCTGGTGCTCGAGGGCGAACACCGTATCCCGGCGCCGATCTGGGAGCGCCTGCGTGCGAATTTCGCAGCTTGAAGGCAAACGCGTTGCGTTGTGGGGCTGGGGGCGCGAGGGCCGTGCCGCCTGGCGCGTGCTGCAACAGCGGCTGCCCGCGCTGCCGCTGACCCTGTTCTGCCCGGCGGCCGAAGCGGCCGCTGCGCGCGAGGAAACCGCCGGTAGCCTGGACGTGCGCGCCGATGTGGACGGCGCCGCGCTGGCCGCCTTCGAGGTGGTGATCAAATCGCCGGGGATCAGCCCGTATGGCGAGGCGGCGCTGCATGCGGCGGCGCAGGGCACGCAGTTCATCGGCGGTACCTCGCTGTGGTTCGCCGAGCATGCCGATGCACAGGGCACCGTGCGCGATACGGTGTGCGTGACCGGCACCAAGGGCAAGAGCACCACCACCTCGCTGCTGGCGCACCTGCTGCGTGCCTCGGGCGCGCGCACCGCGCTGGTGGGCAATATCGGCCTGCCGCTGCTGGAAGTGCTGGCGCCCGATCCGGCACCGGACTACTGGGCGGTGGAGCTGTCCAGTTACCAGACCGGCGAGGTCGCGCGCAGCGGCGCGCACCCGCAGGTGGCGATCGTGCTCAACCTGTTTCCCGAGCACCTGGACTGGCACGGCAGCGAAGCGCGTTACATCCAGGACAAGTTGCGCCTGGTGACCGACGCGCAGCCGCGCATCGCCGTGCTCAATGCCGCCGACCCGCACCTGGCGGCGCTGTCGCTGCCAGGCAGCGAGGTGGTCTGGTTCAACCAGGCCGAGGGCTGGCACATGCGGGGCGATGTCGTGCATCGGGGGGCGCAGGCGGTGTTCGACACCGCGCATACGCCGCTGCCCGGCCGGCACAACCGCGGCAACCTGTGCGCGGTACTGGCCGCGCTGGAAGCGCTGGGCCTGGACGCGGTGGCGTTGGCCGCGGCGGTGCAGGACTTCCGTCCGTTGCCCAACCGCCTGCAGACCATCGGCACGTGCGATGGCATCACCTTCGTCAACGACTCGATCAGCACCACCCCGCATGCCAGCCTGGCCGCACTCGACTGCTTTGCGGGGCAGCGCATCGCGCTGCTCGTGGGCGGGCACGACCGCGGCCTGGATTGGCACGATTTCGTGCAGCACATGGCCCACGACGTGCCGCCGGTGGAGATCGTCACCCTGGGCGCCAACGGCCCGCGCATCCATGCGTTGTTGCAGCCGTTGGCCGACGCGGGCCGTTTCGGCCTGCATGCCGCCGCCGACCTGGCCGAGGCGATGCAGCTGGCACGCACCGCGCTGGGTGGGCAGGGTGGGGTGGTGCTGCTTTCCCCCGGCGCGCCGAGTTATGGCGTGTACCGCGACTACGTCGCGCGTGGGCGGCATTTCGCCGAACTGGCCGGATTCGATCCGGAGGCGATCACCGCGATCCCGGGGATCGGAATCGCGTAGAGCCGACCGTTGCTCGGCTGCCCTTGCGCGTAGAGCCACGCCATGCGTGGCTGCGGGGTCTGCGCCGAGAGCAGCCACGCATGGCGTGGCTCTACGGGGGCGCGGCGTTGACCATGGCCATCGGTGCGATGGTCAGGCGTCTTTGTCGATGAAGGCGGTCGCTGCTGATGCGAGCCTGGTAGAGCAACGCCATGCGTGGCTGCGGGCCTGCGCCGAGAGCAGCCACGCATGGCGTGGCTCTACGGGGGCGCGGGGTTGACCATGGTCATCGATGCGATGGTCAGGCGTCTTTGTCGATGAAGGCGGTCGCGCTGATGCGAGCCTGGTAGAGCCACGCCATGCGTGGCTGCGCGGTCTGCGCCGAGAAGCAGCCACGCATGGCGTGGCTCTACGGGGGCGCGGGGTTGACCATGGCCATCGATGGGATGGTCGGGCGTCTTTGTCGGTGAAGGCGGTCGCTGATGATGCGAACCTGGTAGAGCCACGCCAAGCGTGGCTGCGCGGTCTGCGCCGAGAAGCAGCCACGCATGGCGTGGCTCTACGGGATGCGCGGGGTTGACCATGGCCATCGATGCGATGGTCAGGCGTCTTTGTCGATGAAGGCGTAACCGCCGTCGATGAGCTGTTGCAGGTACGCATCGAAACTGGGGGCGATCACGGCGTAGCTGTCCGGGTCGTGCAGGTAGCGCACCACCTGGCCAACGCGGCCGCCGGGTGCGGGATCGAAATCCAGGTACAGCACCGAGGTGCCGCCGTTGTTGGCGCAGTGCGCGAAGCACAGTCGCCGGCCCATGGGCAGGTCGGCATCGATGCCCGCGCCGAGGATCGCGGGGTCTTCCTCCAGCCATTCTTCATAGATCGAACGGATGCTCTCTCCCCAGCCGTCCCACTGGGCGCTGTCCTCGAACATCTGCTCGACCGAGCGCAGGTAGTAGGGGTAGCTGCCGAGGTCCGAGCCGAGCATCAGCAGGTTGACCTCGCCCTGGGGGTAGGGACGGTAGTGCGTGCCATCGACCCGGCCGAGCAGGGCGAGCAGGCTGTCGGGAACCTGCGGCCAGCGTTCGCGCAGGCGCTGCAGGTCGGTGCTGCTGGCGCCTTCGATCCAGCCCCACATCGGCGCGTCGTCTGCCGGCAGGCGCGGTGCGAGGCCGGAGAGGAAGCGATCGACAAGGGTCATGCGGGCGTTCCTTACGCGGGGGCGGCCAGCCTGCCAGATCGGGTGCGCGTCCGTCGAGCCGTTGAGGTCGGCCTCTGCGATCCGTTTCGAGGCGTGGGGCGATTTCCGTGCCAGATGTGGCGAAACGGTCACCGAACGAGCGGCAGCCGACCAACGGTCGGCTCTACACGGTGTCGTCAGGCGGCCGGCATACACTCGGGGTTCTTTCTGTCGGGAGCAGACGCATGAAAAGGCAATGGCGGTGGGGTGCGGCGGTGCTGTTGGGGATGACGGCGTTGCCGGCCCTGGCGGCGATGCAGGCCAAGCCGGTGGAGTGGACGCTGGACGGCACCACGTTCAGCGGCGTCCTGGTCTACGACGACAGCGACAGCGACAAGCGACCCGGGCTGGTGATGGTGCCCAACTGGAAGGGCGTGAACGACTCCGCGATTGCCAAGGCCAAGCAGCTGGCCGGCGATGACTACGTGGTGCTGGTGGCCGATGTGTACGGCAAGGGCGTGCGCCCGAAGACCGATGCCGAGGCCGGCCCGGTGGCGACCAAGCTGCGCAACGACCGGCCCGTCCTGCGTGCGCGGGCGCTGAAGGCGATCGAGGTGCTGAAGGCGCAGGCGGGCAAGGCGCCGCTGGATGCAGGCCGGATCGGCGCGGTCGGGTTCTGCTTCGGCGGTACCACCGTGCTGGAGATGGCGCGTGCCGGGGCGCCGCTGGCGGGCGTGGTGAGCCTGCATGGCGGGCTGGGTTCACCGCTGCCGGCCAAGGCCGGTGGCAGCCATCCGTCGGTGCTGGTGCTCAATGGCGCCGACGACAAGGGCGTGAGCAAGGACGACATCGCCAGCTTCGAGCAGGAAATGAACGCGGCCAAGGTCGACTGGGAGTTCACCAATTACAGCGGCGCGGTGCACTGCTTCGCCGAATCGGACGCCAACAGTCCGCCGGGGTGCCTGTACAACGAACGCGCGGCCAAGCGCGCGTGGAAGGCGCTGGACGTGTTCTTCGAGGAGCGGTTCGAGACGAAACGCCGGTAGAGCCGACCGTTGGTCGGCTGCACCGCGCATGGCGCGGTGCATTCATCGGCGATCGTGGTGCCGGAACGAAGAGCAGCCGACCAACGGTCGGCTCTACGAATCAGGGCCACGTTGCCCCGGCGGTCGGCCCGTACCAATGAGGGACCCCGTCGCCCGGCGGTCGGCCCGTGCGAATGAGGGACCACGTTGCCTGGGCGGTCGGCCCGTGAGAACGATCCGGTAGAGCCGACCGTTGGTCGGCTGCACCGCGCACGGCGCGGTGCATTCATCGGCGATCGTGGTGCCGGGACGAAGAGCAGCCGACCAACGGTCGGCTCTACGAATGCGGGACCACGTTGCCCCGGCGGTCGGCCCGTACCAATGAGGGACCACGTCGCCCCTGCGGTTGGCCCGTGCGAATGAGGGACCACTTTGCCCGGCGGTCGGCCCGTGCGAACGATCCGGTAGAGCCGACCGTTGGTCGGCTGCACCGCGCACGGCGCGGTGCATTTATCGGCGATCGTGGTGCCGGGACGAAGAGCAGCCGACCAACGGTCGGCTCTACGAATCAGGGCCACGTTGCCCCGGCAGTCGGCCCGTACGAATGCGGGACCCCGTTGCCCCGGCGGTCGGCCCGTACCAATGAGGGACCACATTGCCCGGCGGTCGGTCCGTGCGAACGATCCGGTAGAGCCGACCGTTGGTCGGCTGCACCGCGCATGGCGCGGTGCATTCATCGGCGATCGTGGTGCCGGAACGAAGAGCAGCCGACCAACGGTCGGCTCTACGAATGAGGGGCCACGTTGCCCCGGCGGTCGGCCCGTGCGAATGAGGGACCACGCCGCCCCGGCGGTCGACCCGTGCGAATGAGGGACCCCGTTGCCCCGGCGGTCGACCCGTGCGAATGAGGGACCACGTTACCCCGTTGGTCGGCCCGTGCGAATGAGGGAGCACGTGGCCCCAACGGTCGGCCCGTGCGAATGCGGGACCACCTCGCCCAGCGGTCGGCCCGTATGAACGATCCGGTAGAGCCGACCGTCGACCGGCACACCCTCCGTCAATGCGAGCGCTGCACCGCGTAGCGGGCGAGGCCGCGCAGGGCGGCGACGGCGTCGTTGTCGGCCAGGCCGTCCAGCGCGCGCTCGGCGGCGTCGGCGTACTCCACCGCGCGGGCACGGCTGTATTCCAGGCCGCCGGTGGCGTGGATGGCGGCCAATACCTCCGGCATCGCCTCGGCATCGCCGTTCTGCACGATCTCGCGCAGGCGCTCGCGGGTGGTCGCGTCGGTATGCGCCATGGCGTGAATCAGCGGCAGGGTGGCCTTGCCTTCGGCCAGGTCGTCGCCGAGGTTCTTGCCCAGTTCGTCGGCGTTGGCCGAGTAGTCCAACACGTCGTCGGCGATCTGGAACGCGTAGCCCAGGGCCATGCCGTAGTCGTACAGCGCCTGCTGGGTGGCCTCGTCCACGCCGCTGGCCAGCGCGCCCAGGCGGGTGCCGGCGGCGAACAGCACCGCGGTCTTGCGCTCGATCACGCGCAGGTAGGCGGCTTCGTCGGTGTCGGGGTTGTGTACGTGCAGCAGCTGCAGCACCTCGCCTTCGGCGATGCGGTTGGTGGTGTCGGCGAGGATGCGCATGACCGGCATGCGGTCCAGCTCGACCATCAGCTGGAAGCTGCGGGAGTACAGGAAGTCGCCGACCAGCACGCTCGGGGCGTTGCCCCACAGCGCGTTGGCGGTGCTGCGGCCGCGCCGCAGGCTGGATTCGTCCACCACGTCGTCGTGCAGCAGGGTGGAGGTGTGGATGAACTCGATGATCGCCGCCAGCTGGTGGTGCTCCGGGCCGGCCTGGCCGACCGCGTGGCCAGCCAGCATCACCAGCATCGGGCGCAGGCGCTTGCCGCCGGCCGAAATGATGTGGTCGGCGATCTGGTTGATCAGCACGACATCCGAGGACAGTCGGCGGCGAATCAGGGCATCGACGGCGGCCATGTCGGGCGCGGCGAGCGTCTGGATCTGGGGCAGGCCCAGCGCGGGGCGGGTGTCTTCGGTGATGGTCATGCGGTCTGACTTTCAGGCTTGAGCTGAATTATAGGCGGTGCGGTGGTTTTCCGCCCGCGAAGGCCATCCGGGGCGGTCCGGGCCGTCCGCGGGCGTGAATACGTATGCATGCGGCGCCATCGCCGGAGGCGCGCGGATAAGCTTGTCGCTACGTTCTGGCGCCCCGATGCGGGTGCCGTGGAAGCCCGGAGGGGGCCCTGAAATGTCGCAGACTCCATGGTGGCGTGGCGCCGTCATCTACCAGATCTACCCGCGCAGTTTCCTGGACGCCAACGGCGACGGCGTGGGCGACCTGCCCGGCATCATCGAACGCCTGGATTACGTGGCGGCGCTGGGCGTGGACGCGATCTGGATTTCGCCGTTCTTCACCTCGCCGATGGCCGACTTCGGCTACGACATCGCCGACCACCGCGACGTGGACCCGCTGTTCGGCCGCCTGGAGGACTTCGACCGCCTGCTGGCCAAGGCGCACGCGCTGGGCCTGAAGGTGATGATCGACCAGGTGTTCAGCCACACCTCGATCGAGCACGCCTGGTTCCGCGAGAGCCGCCAGGACCGCACCAACCCCAAGGCCGACTGGTACGTGTGGGCCGACCCGCGCGAGGACGGCACGCCGCCCAACAACTGGATGTCGATCTTTGGCGGGGTGGCCTGGCAGTGGGAGCCGCGGCGCGAGCAGTATTTCCTGCACAACTTCCTGGCCGACCAGCCGGACCTGGATTTCCACAACCCGGCCGTGCAGCAGGCCACGCTGGACTACGTGCGCTTCTGGCTGGACCGCGGCGTGGATGGCTTCCGCCTGGATTCGATCAACTTCTGCTTCCATGACGCGCAGCTGCGCGACAACCCGGCCAAGCCGCTGGAGAAGCGGGTGGGGCGCGGTTTCAGCGCGGACAATCCGTACGCCTACCAGTACCACTACTACAACAACACCCAGCCGGAGAACCTCGGGTTCATCGAACGCCTGCGCGGGCTGCTGGACGAGTACCCGGGCACGGTGAGCCTGGGCGAGATCTCGGCCGAGGATTCGCTGGCCACCACCGCCGAGTACACGGCGCCAGGCCGCCTGCACATGGGCTACAGCTTCGAGCTGCTGGTGAAGGATTTCAGCGCCGGCTACATCCGCGACACGGTGTCGCGGCTGGAGGCGACGATGACCGAAGGCTGGCCGTGCTGGGCGATTTCCAACCACGATGTGGAGCGCGCGGTGACGCGCTGGGGCGGGTATCCGGCGCAGCCGCGGCTGGCGCGGCTGCTGGTGGCCTTGCTGTGCTCGCTGCGCGGGTCGATCTGCCTGTACCAGGGCGAGGAGCTGGGGCTGGGCGAGGCGGACGTGCCGTTCGAGGCGCTGCAGGACCCCTACGGGATCACGTTCTGGCCGAATTTCAAGGGCCGCGACGGGTGCCGGACGCCGATGCCGTGGCTGGACGCGCCGCTGGCGGGGTTCACCACGGGCGAGCCGTGGTTGCCGATCCCGGCCGAGCATCGGGCGGCGGCGGTGGCGGTGCAGGAGCACGATCCGCACTCGGTGTTGAGCGCCTTCCGCGCGTTCCTGGGCTGGCGGCGGACGATGCCGACGCTGCTGGTGGGCGACATCGTGTTCCTGGCCACGGCCGAGCCGGTGCTGATGTTCGAGCGGCGGCACGCGGGCGAGACGCTGCTGCTGGCCTTCAATCTGTCGGCCGATGCGGTGCGCGTGGCGTTGCCGGCGGGGCCATGGCAGGCGCTGCACGTGCCGGGCCCGGACGTGGGCCACGCCGACGCCGGCGAGCTGGTGCTTCCGGCGCAATCGATGTACTGCGCGCGTCGCGGCTGAACGTTTTCCGGTGGTATTGAGAGGGCGGGGCTTTTGGCCTCGCCCTTTTTTTGTTCCTGTCCCAGGGAGGGGAGTGTCTTGCCGCAATGGCGTTGGTGGACGGTGGACAGCGATATGCATGTGGTCTCGGGGCGTCTCGGCGCTGCGCGGATCGGGTGGTGTCTCCGCTTGGGTCGGTCGCGAGCGTGAGGGCCCCGTAGCAGCCGGTAGGCCCCTGGCGTAGTGTCCCGCGGCCGCGGGGCGGCCTCGTCCTTTATTTTGCCCAGGGGCCTAGCGGCTGCCACGCGGCTCGGCTTGCGGTGCGCAGGAGGAAGCCAGGCGTTTCTGGCTTTGGTCGGTGGGTCGGGCATGGGGACCCAGCGCCCGATCCGCCGACCTGCGCGCTGCAACCCTCGATTGCCCAACAAAAAACCCGCTGCCGGAGCAGCGGGTTCTCTGTTGATGCAGCGATGGCACTACCGCATCAGAACTTGTAGTTCACGCCCAGCATGTAAGTGCGGCCCCATTCCACGTATTCCAGCGGACGGTCCTTGGTGCCGGCGTAGGTGCGGTACGGCTCGTTGGTCAGGTTGCTTCCCTGCAGCAGCAGGGTCAGCCCGTGCAGGCTGCTGCTGTCGGCGAAGGTGTAGCTGACCTGCGCATCGGTGACGTTCTCGCCGACCACATAGCGCAGTGTGCGGTTACCGTTGAAGTTGCCGATCTCACCGATGAAATCCGAGCGCCGACGCTGGCTGATGCGGGCTTCGAAACCGCTGCGCTCGTAGTAGGCGGTGAAGTTGTACACCCGCTTGGACAGGCCCGGCAGGCTGATCGGATCGCTGCCCACGCTGGACGCGCTTTCCGGGTCCAGGATCTTGATGTCGCTGTCGTTGAACGTCGCGCTGGCCTGCACGCCGAAGCCACGCAGGCTCTCGGTCAGCATCTCCAGCGGGAACGATGCGGTCAGCTCCAGGCCCTTCAGCGTGCCACCCTCACCGTTCTGCGGTGCCGAGAACGTGCCGGTCTGCTGCACCGGCACGATCATGCCCGGCGGCGGCACGTAGCTGGCCAGCAGGTCGCTGAAGTCGTAATCATCGCGCGACTGCGTGTACACGTAGGACTTGAGGTCCTTGTAGAAGATCGCCGCGGCCACGTAGGCCTTCTCGCCGAAATACTTCTCGTACGACAGATCGATGGCATTGGCGCGCCACGGATCCAGCAGCGGGTTGCCGCCGCTGCCGCCCGGCTTGCCCGTGGACGTGTCCACGCCGAACTCCAGGCCGGCGCGCATCTGGTCCACGCGCGGGCGTGCCACCTGCTTGGCCGCCGCGAACCGCAGCGTCTGCTGGTGCGGGAACATGAAGACCAGGTTCAAGCTGGGCAGCCAGTCGGTGTAGGTCTTGCCGGCATCGATCGGCAGCACTTCCTGGCCTGCCGGGCGCGAACGATCAAAGTAGTTGGACTGCGAGCTCTGGTCGGTGCGCACCATCTGCACGCCGATGTTGCCACGCACGCCCACGTCGCCGATATCGGTGTTGATGTTGGCGCGCACCCAGGCGGTACTGGTCTTTTCCTGCACTGTCCACGCCTTGGGAATCAGGTAGTCCAGGTTGGTGACCGGGTTGAACACCATGTAGCGGTCCACCGCCGCCGGCACGTTCCAGGACGGAATGCGGCCGATGCCGGCGAAGCCCAGGTTGACCGGGGCGTACTGCAGGTCGCTGGCGATGTTGGCATCGCCCTGGTCACCGAGCAGGATGTTGCCCTCGGCCTGGGTCTTCTCCTTGCGGCGGTCGGCGTAGTTCACGCCCACGTCCACGTCGGCGAACCACTTCATCGCCTCGGGCAGGGCGAAGGTGGCCTGCAGGCGCGCGCCCTTCAGCCGGTCTTCCACCATCGGCACCTTGCCGTAGCCGGAGCCGTAGATGGTGTTGGTCAGGAACAGCGCATCGGGATTGGAATAGTCCAGGCCCGGGCTGATCTGCGAGAAACCATCCGGCTTGACCACCACGCCCACCGAATCCAGCTGCGGCATCGGGGTGAGCTGCAGGTTGTTTTCCAGGTTCAGCTCATCGCGCGTGGCCTTGGAGTAGTTCACGTCGGCAACGACCTTCACCCGCTCGAAGTTGAACTCGTTGTTCCAGCCGAACGCGTCGATCTTGTCCTTGCGCGTGTTGTACATGCCACGCACCAGCGGATACACGCCGGTGGCCACGCCGCCGGTGAAGGTGCCATCGGCGTTGACCTGCGGGTTGGTGATCAGCAGGCCCGGGGTGTAGCCGCCGTTGTAGTTGCTGAGGTTGAGCTCGAACTGGTTGGCGGTGTCGATCTGCTCGGCTTCGGTGTGGAACGCATCCAGGGTGCTGGTCCACACGTTCGACGGGCGGAACTGCACCGTGGCCATCAGCCCGTCGCGCTTGTTGTTGCCGGTGCGGCGCAGCGCCTTGATGCCGTCGGAGAACACCGTGCCCGGGGCCAGACCGGGGCGGTTGCCCTGGTCGGTCTGTTCGGTGGTCCACGGTTCGTACAGGCCCACCTGGTTTTCCTGGATCGGCATGTCGCTGTGCGCGTAGCCGATCGCCACGCCCCAGGTGTTGTCCAGGAACTGGTCGATGTAGCTGGCGCTGAAACGGTTGCCGTACGGGTCGACGTTGGCGGCCTTGCCCAGCGAGCTCTTCTGGTAGCGACCGCTGATGGCGATCACGCGCTCGGCGAAGCTGAGCGGGCGCACGGTCTGCATGTCGATCGTGCCCGACAGGCCCTGGCCGACCAGTGCCGCATCGGGGGTTTTGTACACGGTGACGCCGTTGACCAGTTCCGAGGGGTACTGATCGAACTCGACGCTGCGGTTGTCGCCGGTGCTGACCACTTCACGCCCGTTGAGCAGGGTGGTGGCGAAGTCCGGCGACAGGCCGCGCACGCTGATCACCTGGGCGCGGCCGGCCACGCGCTGGGCGGCCAGGCCGGGCAGTCGGCCCAGCGATTCGGCGATGCTCACATCGGGCAGCTTGCCGATGTCTTCGGCCGAGATCGCCTCGACCACCGAAATGGCGTCCTGCTTGATCGCGATCGCGTTCTCGATGCCCCGGCGGATGCCGGTGACCTGCACGGTGTCCAGGTTGGTGGCCGCGGTCCCTGTCGGCGTAGTGGGTTCGGCGGTCTGCGCCGACGCCACCAACGGCGTCAGGGCGACGGCCAGCGCGATACTCAGCGCGCTGCGCTTGCAGTTCAACATTTTCCCCTCCCAGGCAATGTTGCCAATCGATTTTGTGGTTGCCCGGAAGACCCGGGAGCGTCATGGCGCGGTGGCCGTTGACTGCGTGGCTATGGTAGGCAGCGCGCCATCGGCGTGAATCACCCTGCATACGTATTCAATGGCGTTTACCGCGTTGGAACCGGTTACAGGTGCGTCATCGCAGTCGCGCTGCCGCGCCACGGTTTGCGTCGCACACCGCGAAGCCCTGTCTCACATACACCCGAATCCCCGTGCCTTCGGCAGCGCCCCCTGACTCAGGGGGCCCTCCTCCAGACGCGCCGACGGCCGGCATTCCGCAGGGCGCCGTGACCCTTACAACGGCGTGAAGCGGATCGCCTGGCCGCCGCCGGGTGCCAGTACCAGCGTCAGCGCGTCGGCACTGGTGACCTCGCGGGTGTCGCGGACGAAGGCGAACGGATTGCGGCGGAAATCCGCACCGTCGCCATCGCGGTAGATCTCCGCGCGGTAGCGCACGCCCGGTTCCAGGAAGCCCAGCGACACCGGCAGCACGCGGCCGTGTTCGTCGGTGATGCTGCCGAGGAACCAGTCGCGGCTGTGGCGGTCCTTGCGCACGATCGTCACGTAGTCGCCCACCTCGCCGTTGAGCACGCGCGAGTCGTCCCAGTCCACCGCCACGTCCTCGATGAAGCGGAACGCCTCGCGATGCTGCAGGTAGTGCTCGGGCAGGTCGGCGGCCATCTGGATCGGGCTGTAGATCGCCACGTACAGCGCCAGCTGGCGGGCCAGCGTGCTGGGGATGGCCTGGCCGCCACGGCCCTTGAGGCTGAGGATGCCGGGGGTGTAGTCCATCGGTCCGGCCAGCAGGCGGGTGAAGACCAGGTTGACCTCGTGGTCGGGCGGATTCGGCGGCTGCCCCCAGGCGCTGTACTCCATGCCACGGGCGCCTTCGCGCGAGATCCAGTTGGGGTAGGTGCGGCGCAGCCCGGTGTCCTTGATCGGCTCGTGCGGGTTGACCGCGATGTGGCGCCTGGCCGCTTCCTGCACCACCTTGAGGTGATGGCGGGCCATGAACTGGCCGTCGTGCCACTCGCGCCACAGCGGGCCGCCAGCCGGATTGCGCCGGTCCACCTGGCCGTCGTCGCACACGTAGCCGCTTTTGAAGGAGTCCACGCCCAGCCGTGCATACAGGTCCAGCGCGGCACCGAGCTGGTCTTCGTAGTGCTCCACCGCGCAGCCGGTTTCGTGGTGGCCGATCAGGCGCACGCCTTTCTTCGCGCCATACGCCGACAGCGCCTCGATGTCGAAGTCGGCGGTGGGGCGGGTGAAATCGAAGGCGTCGCCGTTGCCCACCCAGTTGCCGTCCCAGCCGGGATTCCAGCCTTCCACCAGCACGCCACGGAAGCCGTGCGCGGCGGCGAAGTCGATCACCTTCTTCGTTTTCGCCGTGGTCGCGGCATGTTTCGGGCCGGTCGCCCAGCTTTCCTGGTCCAGGTGCATCGACCACCACACGCCCAGGTACTTGGACGGCTTGACCCAGCTCACATCACCCAGCGCGTTGGGCTCGTTGAGGTTGAGGATCAGGTCCGATTCGACCAGGCCGCCGGCGCGGTCGCTGATCTGCAGCGTGCGCCACGGGGTGGCGAAGGGCAGGGTGCGCCGCACCTTCCAGCCTTCGGCCGAGGGCGACAGTTGCGCGCGCAGGCGCTGGCCGTCGATGCGGCGCAGCCACATGCCGGCGTAGTCGACCAACGCCGCCTCGTGGATCGCCACGTGCAGGCCATCGCGGCTGCGCAGGGTAATGGGGGTGTGCACCAGCGGCACCTGGTCCAGCGGCGTGCGCTGGTACAGGTATTCGTAGTGGATCGGTTCGCCGGCCGGGATCCACCACGCGGTGGCGTCGGGCGCGATCGCGAACTCGGTCAGCTCGTCATCGATGATCGCCTCGCGCATGCCGGCCTGCTCGGGGAAGCGGTAACGGAAGCCGAGGCCGTCGTCGTAGACGCGGAACACCACCTCGAACCGGCGCCCGGCACCGCCGCGCTCGCCGAGCTGGACGGCCACTTCGTTGTAGTGGTTGCGTACCCGACGGCGCTCGCCCCACGGCTGCTCCCAGGTCTTGTCGAACGAACGCGTGGCCTGGCCCAGTACGGTCAGATCGCGATCGAGCCGCCCATCGCGCAGCTGGAAGCCGAGCCGCGAGTCGGCCACCACGGTGTCGCCCAGGCGTTCGACGCGGTAGCTGGGCGTGCCGCCGTCCAGTTGCAGCGATACCGTCAACACGTTGCCGGGGGACGCGACGCTGGCCACCGTGACCGGTTCGGCGCGGGCGATGAAGGCCAGCAGGGACAACCCGAGCGCCAGCCAGGGCAGGCGGCCAGGCGCGTGCCATCCACGCACGTGATGCGGTTTCGTCGGCATTTCCCCTCCCAAGGTGGCCGGAACATGGCTCGGACTATAGCCACGCAAGCGCGGTGGTCCCGCCGCATCGCCATGAATACGTATGCAAAGGGGCGCGCATCCGGGCGTGCCGTCTACCATGGGGCCAGGCACCCTGGGAGGGGGCCGCGAGCGCAACCGTTGCCCATCGTCGTGGCGGTCTGCGTAACCACAACGCGTGCAAAGAGGGAGGGAGGCACCGGGTGCAAACCGGGATGCCGCTTCGATGCTGAAGATGATCTGCCTGACCGCTGCCCTCGGGCTGGCGCTGGGTTCGACCGCAACCGCGGCGGACCTCACTTTCGATGGCCGCACCGCGCGCGCCACCCCTGCTGCCGACGGCGGCTTCCAGCTGCATGCGCCCGGGCACGACGTGGCGATCGCCGCGCAGCCGATGCGCAGCCGCACCGACAGCGTGCTGTTCGATGCGCTGTTCGCCCTGGCCCAGCAGGAGCTGGACGCCGACCGCGTCGACGCGATCCGCGATCCGTCCTTCAACCAGGGCAACCCGGTGCCGTGCGACTGCTTCCAGACCGGCGAACGCTGGCCGTACGTCTGGACCCGCGATGTCAGCTTCGCCGCCGACCTGGCGCTGTCGCGGCTGGACCCGGTGCGGACCCGGCAGTCGCTGCAGTTCAAGCTCTCGGCCGCGCGCGACGGGAAGACGCCGGGGCTGTTCGTGGCCCAGGACACCGGCTCGGGCGGCAGTTGGCCGATCAGCAGCGACCGCGTGGTGTGGTTCCTGGCCGCGCGCGGCCTGCTCGCCGACCCCGCGTTTGCCGACCAGGTCTGGCAGGCGTTGCAGGCCACCCTGGCGCAGGACCGCGCCGCGGTGTTCGACCCGCGCGTGGGCCTGTACCGCGGCGAGACCTCGTTCCTGGACTGGCGCGAACAGACCTACCCGGACTGGACCCGCCAGGACGTGCGCTTCATCGGCGAGTCGTTCGCGCTGTCCACCAACGTGCTGCACTACCAGGCGCTGCGCCTGGCCGAGCGGCTCGCACGCGACCGTGGCGACGACCGCGCCAGCCAGTACGCCGGCTGGGCCGATGCGCTGGCCACGCAGATCGACGCGCGCTTCTGGCGCGAGGACGCCGGCCTGTACATGAGCTACATCGGCGAAGCGGCGCACCCGGTGCCGTACGCCAAGTACGACCTGCTGGCGATCTCGCTGGGCGTGCTGGCCGATGTGTTCCCCGCCGACCGCGCGCGTCGCGCGCTGGCCAACTACCCGGCAGTGGAAGGGGGCAGCCCGGTGGTGTGGCCACAGGAGGCACGGCAGCCGATCTACCACAATCGCGCGGTCTGGCCGTTCGTCAGTGCGTACTCGCTGCGCGCCGCACGCCGTCTCGATGACGCCGCCCGCATCCAGCTGGAGATCGAATCGCTGATGCGTGGCACCGCGTTGGCCGGGTCCAACATGGAAAACTACGAGATGCGCCGCCTGGCGGTGCATGTCGACGAAGGTGCGTTGAGCGGCCCGGTGGTCAACTCGCCGCGCCAGTTGTGGTCGGTGGCCGGCTACCTGTCGATGGTGCTGGAGGGCGTGTTCGGCGTGGACGCCGACGGCAACGTCGCCCCGAAACTGCCGACCGCGCTGGTGCCGCCGTTGTTCGGCAAGCGCAGCAGCATCGAGCTGGACGACGGCACGACCCGTTACGTGCTCAAGCGCCCGCGCAAGCTGGAGGGCGCGTTGCTGGTGGCAAAGAACATCGTGCGCAAGAACAACACCGTCACCGTGCAACTGATGGCGCAGCCACAAACCGCAGCCGCCGGAACGGGTAGAGCCGAGCCACGCTCGGCTGCTCCTGCTCCTGCTCCTGCTCCTGCTTCCGCAGCCGCCTATGCCCCCACCACCCCCACCGCACCCGAACCGGTCAAACGCGGCAAGACCTGGTCGATTCCAGTTCCCGCCAACCACGTGCTGTGGCTGGACGGCCGCGAGGTCACCACCGCCTCGCCGCTCACCGTCCGCGACGACGGCCACCAGCACTGCCTCAGCCTCACCCGCCGCGACGGTGCGCTGGAATCCCTGCACAGCCCGATGAGCTGCGTCGGCCCGCAGCAGCGCCTCAACGGGGCCACGGCCTGGGCCTGGAGCGCCGCCGCTCCCACCCGCGTGCGCGTTCGCCTGCGCTACGACAATTCCAACGGCCCGATCAACACCGGCGTCACCGCGGCGGTGAAGCAGGTGGTCGCGCAGTGCCCGGGCCAGCCTGCGCAGCGCGCCAGCGTGGTGATGCCGCACAGCGTGGGCCCGCAGGCCTCCACCGCGGTCGAATTCGACCTGCCCCGGGGCCGCTGCCGCTTCACGCTGGAAGAGGGCTTCAACATGAGCGCACTGGCGCACTTTGCCAGCTACAACGGCGGCAAGGGCGGCCGCGATGGCGTGCTCAACCAGGCCACGATCAGCGCGTTGCTGATCGCCCCGATCGCCGCCACGGCGGAGGCAGCCCGATGAACCGCCCGGCCAAGCCCACGCTGTCGTTCTGGCAGATCTGGAACATGTGCTTCGGCTTCCTCGGCATCCAGTTCGGGTTCGCCCTGCAGAACGCCAATGCCAGCCGCATCTTCGAGACCCTCGGCGCACCGATGGATGCGGTGCCGGGGCTGTGGATCGCCGCGCCGCTGACCGGGCTGCTGGTGCAGCCGGTGATCGGTTACTGGTCCGACCGCACCTGGACCCGCTGGGGCCGGCGCCGGCCGTACTTCATGGTGGGCGCGGTACTGACCACGCTGGCGCTGCTGGTGATGCCCAATTCGCCCACGTTGTGGATCGCCGCCGGCACGCTGTGGGTGCTGGACGCGTCGATCAACGTGTCGATGGAACCATTCCGCGCGTTCGTCGGCGACCAGCTCGCACCGCGCCAGCGGCCCACCGGCTATGCGATGCAGAGCTTCTTCATCGGCATCGGCGCGATCGTGGCCAGCTTCCTGCCCTTCATCCTGGCCCATGTTGGCGTGGCCAATACCGCCGGGGCAGGGCAGGTGCCGGACACGGTGCGCTACGCGTTCTACGTGGGTGCAGCGGTGCTGCTGGGCGCGATCTGCTGGACGGTGTTCAGCACCCGCGAATATGCGCCGTCCGAGCTGGCGGGCTTCGCCGATGCCGAACCGCCCGCCGCGCAACAGTCGTCGCGCATGGCCGGCCCGCCGCCGTGGGCGCAGAGTGCACTGTGGCTGCTGATCGGCGCGGGCTTGGCCGTGGCCATCGCCTCGCAGCGCGGCGACAAGATGCTGTACGTGCTGGCCGGGCTGTGTGCGGCCTACGGCCTGCTGCTGGCCGCCTCGCGGCTGCTGCCCGGCACGCACATGCTGGCGCAGATCGTCGATGACCTGCGCGCGATGCCGCCAACCATGCGGCGCCTGGCATGGGTGCAGTTCTTCTCGTGGTTCGCGCTGTTCGCGATGTGGATCTACACGACCGCTGCCGTGGCCGGCACGCACTTCGGTTCCACCGATCCCGCCTCGGCCGCCTACAACGAGGGCGCCAACTGGGTGGGCGTGCTGTTCGGCGCCTATAACGGCTTCGCCGCGCTGGCTGCGCTGCTGATCCCGCCGATGGTGCGCCTGCTTGGCCTGCGCTGGAGCCACCTGGTCAACCTGTGGCTGGGCGGGCTGGGGTTGATCTCGCTGGCGGTGATCGATGATCCCACCTGGCTGCTGCTGTCGATGGTCGGCGTCGGTTTCGCCTGGGCCTCGATCCTGTCGCTGCCGTATGCGCTGCTGTCCGACAGCGTGCCCGCGGCCAAGATGGGCATCTACATGGGCCTGTTCAATTTCTTCATCGTCATCCCGCAGTTGATCGCCGCCAGCGCGCTGGGCTTCATGCTGCGCACCTGGCTGGGCGGCGATCCGATGCACGTGCTCGCCCTGGGCGGCGCCAGCCTGTTCGTGGCCGGTGTGTGCGTGCTGCGCGTGCCTTCCACACAGGAGCTTGCCTGATGCATGGTTTTTCCCGGTTGTCGCTGGGCTTGTCCTTCGCGCTGCTGTCGGCGCAGGCCATCGCCGCGCCGCGCCCCGAATACGTGGGCACCACCGAGCCGTTCGCCAGCGACGCGGTGTACTTCGTGGTCACCGACCGCTTCGTCAACGGCGACCCGTCCAACGACCACCGCGACCAGGGCGGCAAACACCGTACCTTCGACATCCCGGTGCCGTGCCCGGACAAGGTCGATGGCAACATCGGCTACCTCGGCGGTGACTTCAAGGGCGTGCTCGACAACGCCGACTACATCCGCAACCTGGGCTTTGGCGCGGTCTGGATCACCCCGATCGTGGACAACCCCGACGAGGCCTTCACCGGCAGCAAGCCGATCAGTTGCAGCAGCACGCTGACCGATCGCGGCAAGACCGGCTACCACGGCTACTGGGGCATCAACTTCTACAGGCTCGATGAACACCTGCCCAGTGCCGACCTCGATTTTGCCGGGCTTACCCGTGGCCTGCATGCGGCCAAACTGAAAGTGGTGCTGGACATCGTCGGCAACCACGGCTCGCCGGCCTGGACCATGCCCACCCGCCAGCCGCAGTTCGGGCAGATCTTCGGCAAGGACGGCACGCTCATCGCCGACCACCAGAACCTGCCGCCGCAGCAGCTCGACCCGGGGCACACCCCGCTGCACGCCTTCTACAACACCATCGGCCCGGTGGATGGCAAGGACGGCTCGATCTTCGATGGCAACCTGGCCGAGTTGTCGGATTTCAACGAGCACAACCCGGCGGTGATGGACTACCTGGTCGGGGCTTACCTGCAGTGGACCGCGCAGGGCGTCGACGCCTTGCGCATCGATACCATCGGCTGGTTGCCGCACCCGTGGTGGCACGAATTCGTCGGCCGCATCCGCGCCGCGCATCCGGGCATGTTCATGTTTGGCGAGGCCTTCGACTACGACGCCGGCAAGATCGCCGAACACACCTGGCCGGCCAATGCCAACGTCAGCGTGCTCGATTTCCCGTTGCGTGGCGCGTTGTCGTCGGTGTTCGGCAAGGAGCAGAAGGGGTTTGAGACCCTGTCCGAGCCCCTGCACCTGGTCGGCGGCCCGTACGCCAACCCGTACGAGCTGATGAGCTTCTACGACAACCACGACATGGCCCGCCTGGACGCCACCGACAGCGGTTTCATCGACGCGCACAACTGGCTGTTTACCGCGCGTGGCATTCCGGTGCTGTACTACGGCTCGGAAACCGGCTTCATGCGCAGCCGCGCCGAACATGCCGGCAACCGCGCCTATTTCGGCCAGGCGCGCGTCGACGCTGCCGCGCAGAGCCCGATCTACGGCCCGCTGCAGCGCATCGCCCAGCTGCGTGCGGCCACGCCGGCCCTGCAACGCGGCCTGCAGGTCAACGAGCGGCTGCAGGGCGATGAAGCGGTGTTCTTCCGGGTGCTCCAGCAGGGCGACACGCACCAGACGGCGCTGGTGCTGCTCAACAAGGGCGATGCCGCCCGCAACATCGAGGTGCGCCGCTATGTGCAGGCAGGCACCTGGCGCGATGCGCTGGGCGGCGGCAGCCAGCAGGTCAAGGACCGCCTGACCGCCGAAGTGCCGGCGCACGGCGTGCGGGTGTTCCTGCTGGACGCGCCGGTGGCCCAGGCCGCGCTGCAGGCCGAGTTGCAGCGCGCCGCCGCCGACCAGCAGGCGCGCAGCGCCCGCCTGGCACGGTAGCGCCAGCCACTGGCCGGCCAGCCGATCGGGGCAGGGTATGCCTCCGGCCGGCTGGCAGCCGGCACTCCCGGTACAATCCGGGGCCGCCACGCCCCGGAATAGTGCCCGTGACCGAACTGCCTCCGCAGAATCCGCTTGAAACCCTGCTGCAGTCGGCGATGGACGGCCAGTTGCCGATCGCGCTGTTCATGAAGGCCTTTGTCGCGGCCGAGGTGGTGTTGCTGACCGGTAGCCTCGTCACCCCCGATGGCAGCGGCTTCGACCCGCTGCTGTTCGACAAGCAGGGCGTGCTGCACGTGGCGGTGTTCACCGACATCGCGCGGGTCGGGTTCCACAACCAGCAGGCGCCGCATACGATCCGCATGCAGATGATCGAGGTGCTCAGGCGCGTGCCGGGGGGCTACGGTGTCGTGGTCAACCCGGGCACCCGGTTGGGCATGGAGCTGTCGCCGGCCGGCATCGGCGAGATCCTCAAGGACTTTGCCTGAGGGCGGCCGAGAGGGCGTTTTACGCCGTTTACACATTGCTTAATCTGCTTCTAGCAGGACAGGCAGGTCACACAATATCTACACAATGCCCGTTGCTAGACTCGCCGCGTCGAAATTGGCGAACCTATGCAGACACAATCCTCCCGCATCACCACCGGCATCCAGGGCCTGGATCAGATTCTCCGCGGCGGTTTCCCGCAGGGGCGCCTGTATCTGCTGGAAGGTCCCCCAGGGTCGGGCAAGACCACCCTGTCGCTGCAGTTCCTGTTGGAAGGCCTGCGCAGGGGCGAGCGCTGCCTCTACATCACCCTGTCCGAGACCGCCGAGGAGCTGCGCGAGGTCGCCACCGCGCATGGCTGGTCGCTGGACGGGCTGCACCTGTTCGAGCTGGGCTCGGCCGAGGACGCGCTGGGCAATGGCCGCCTGCAGTCGGTGCTGCACTCCTGGGAGGTGGAGCTGGATGAAACGGTCAACCTGATCCTGGGCGAAGTGGAGCGCATCCGGCCCAGCCGCGTGGTGTTCGACTCGCTCTCCGAGCTGCGCCTGTTGTCGCAGGATTCGCTGCGCTATCGGCGCCAGATCCTGGCGCTCAAGCAGTTTTTCGCACCCAAGAGCGCCACCGTTTTCCTGGTCGACGACCTCACCTCCACCAGCGAGGATCGCGACGGCCAGCTGCACAGCCTGTGCCACGGCGTGCTCTCGCTGGAACGGCTGACCCTGGACTTCGGCCCGGCGCGGCGCCGCCTGCAGGTGCAGAAGCTGCGGGGCGTGGACTTCATCGCCGGTTACCACGACATGGTGATCCGTGCCGGCGGCCTGGAGGTGTTCCCGCGCCTGATCGCCAACCAGCATCACGAGCAGTTCGACGGAACGGCGGTGGGCAGCGGCGTGGCCGAGATCGACAACCTGCTTGGCGGCGGCCCACTGCGCGGCACCTGCACGCTGTTGACCGGCCCGGCCGGCAGCGGCAAGACCAACGTCGCGCTGCAGTACATCTGGGCGGCCTGCGAACGCGGCGAGCAGTGCTGCATCTTCGAGTTCGACGAGCGCGTGGGCACCCTGCTGGCCCGTGCCAAGTCGCTGGACATCGACCTGCACCAGCACCTGGCATCGGGCCGGCTGGAAATCATGCAGATGGACCCGGCCGACATCTCCCCGGGCGAGTTTTCCTGGAACATCCAGAAGGCCGTCGAGGGGCGCGGCTGCAGCGTGTTGATGATCGACAGCCTCAACGGTTACGTCGCCGCCATGCCCCAGGAAAAGCAGCTCATGCTGCAGCTGCACGAGATGCTCTCCTACCTCAACCAGAAGGGCGTGGTCACCTTCCTGGTCAATCCGCAGCATGGCCTGGTGGGCACCATGTCCACCGGCAACCTCAACGTCTCCTACATCGCCGATGCGGTCATCCTGTTCCGCTTCTTCGAGGCGCAGGGGCGGATCCGCAAGGCGATTTCGGTGATCAAGAACCGCGGCGGGGCGCACGAAGACACCATCCGCGAGCTCAAGATCGACGGCAGGGGCCTGGCGCTCAGCGGTCCGCTAAAGGAATTCCGGGGCATCCTCACCGGCACGCCGGAATTCGTCGGCGACAGTGCCGCGCTGCTGGGCCACTCGCATGCCGGATGACGACGGGGCCGGCATCGTCCATATCGTCGCACCGTTCGGCCGCGACGCCGACAGCATCGCCACCGTCCTGCATACCGCCGGGCTCAGTACGCGCATCCTGCCCACCCTGGCGGCCCTGAGCGACTCGCTCGACGAACAGGCCGGCGTGGCCCTGGTCACCGAGGAAGCCGTCGCCGGTGGAGTCGACGCGCTGGTGGCCGCGTTGGCCGCGCAGCCGGCCTGGTCGGACCTGCCGTTCATCCTGCTGCGCTCGCCGCGCGCGCACCGGCGTGCGCCGGCCGACGGACTGTTGCCGCGTTCGGTCAACGTCATCGAGCTCGATCGTCCGTTGGGTAGCCTCTCCCTGCTCAGCGCCGTGCAGGGCGCGCTGCGCGCGCGCGAGAAGCAGTACCTGGTCCGCGACCAGATGCAGGCGCTGGCCGACAGCCGCGTGGCCCTGGTGCGCAGCGAGTCCGAGTTGCGCCTGATTGCCGATGCGATGCCGGTGCTGATCGCCTTCGTCGACCGCAGCCTGCACTACCGGTTCGCCAACAAGGCCTACGAAGCGTGGTTCGACCTGCCGATCGGGCAGGTCATCGGCAAACACGTGGGCGAGGTCGTGGGTGTCGATGTGTGGCAGGCCCGGCTGCCGGCCATGCAGCGCGCGCTGGCCGGCGAGGAAGTGCAGTATGAGGTGAGCTGGCCACGCGCCGATGGCGGGCGGCGTGACAGCGAAGTGCGCTACTCGCCACGCGTGGCCGCAGACGGCAGCATCGACGGCTTCCATGTCTTCGTCACCGATATCACCGTGGCCAAGCTCGCACTGGAAAGCAGCCAGCGCCACGCGCATGAGCTGGAGGCCATGGTCGCCGAGCGCACCCGTGAGCTGGAGGCGCAGATGGCCGCGCGCGAGGCCAGCGAGGCGGCGTTGCGGCAGTCGCAGAAGATGGAGGCGATCGGCCAGCTCACCGGTGGCATCGCACACGACTTCAACAACATGCTGACCGGCATCCTGTCGGCGCTGGACATCGTGCGGATGCGCCTGGAGATGGGCCGCGTCGACGACCTCGAACGTTTCCTGGACACCGCCACCGCCTCCAGCCAGCGCGCCGCCGGCCTGACCCAGCGCCTGCTCGCGTTCTCGCGCCGGCAGTCGCTGGACGCCAAGCCGGTGGAGCTCAACCAGCTGGTCGGGTCCATCCAGCACCTGCTGCGCAGCACCCTGGGTGAGAGCATTGTCGTGCGCACCCGGCTGGCCAGCGATCCCCTGCATGCCGTACTGGATACCAACCAGTTCGAAAGCGCGCTGTTGAACCTGGCCATCAACGCCCGCGATGCGATGCCCGGCGGTGGCGAGCTGGAACTGAGCACCACCGCGGTGCAGCTCGGCGAGGACGAGGTCGCCACCATCCCGGCTGGACGCTACACCGTGGTGGCCGTGGCCGACACCGGCACCGGCATGCCCCCCGAGGTGGTCGAGCGCGCGTTCGAACCGTTCTTCACCACCAAGCCGATCGGCAAGGGCACCGGCCTGGGCATGTCGATGGTGTATGGCTTCATGCAGCAGTCCGGCGGCCACATCGCCATCGATTCGACGCCGGGGCAGGGCACCGCCGTTTCGCTGTACATCCCGTTGGTCGAACCCGCTGCCGAGCCGGACAAGGCGCCGGGCGCGGCCACTGTCTCGCTGGGCGCGGGCCAGTCCATTCTGGTGGTCGAAGATGACGAGCAGGTGCGCATGCTGGTCACCGTGGTGCTCGAAGACCTGGGTTACCAGGTGCAGGTGGTGGGCGATGCCAATGGCGCGATCCCGATCCTGCAGTCCGCGCGCGGCATCGACCTGCTCATCACCGACGTGGGCCTGCCGGGGCTCAACGGCCGCCAGCTGGCCGAGATCGCGCGGCAGTCACGCCCGCAGTTGCCGGTGCTGTTCATGACCGGCTATGCGGAAAAAGCCCAGGAGCGTGCGGCGTTCCTCGAGGAGGGCATGGCAATGATCGCCAAGCCCTTCCCCCTGGATGCATTCAGCGCCGCCGTGCGCCAGTCGATGGGCGAGGCGCAGGCGTCCCACGTGGCGTGAGCGTGGCCGCCTGCGGCCACGCATCATGACGGTCCAGGTTCGGTGCGCTACAGGCTCACCTTGCGCCGGTTGTCATCGCTCACCCGGTCGATCAGCTTGTTGTACGGATCGAACCCGGCCTCATCCGGCTTGCCGTCCACCACCACGGTGATCGTCGGTGCCGCCTCGGTGATGTGGTGGCGCTGCAGGTACAGCACCTTCTGGTCGCGCTCCTTGCCCGAGGCGGCATTGGCGAACACGCCTACCTCGATCCAGTCGTCCATCTTCCCGGCCGTTTCCTTGCCGCCGCCGTCGGCGTAGCGCTTCTCGGCATGCAGGGCGAGGGTGACCTCGTACTTGCCATCGGCCCGCCTGCGCGCCTTGGCCTCCAGCAGCCGGTTGTCGTACAGGGTGATCTTCTCGAACAGGTCGGTGACCACCTGCTGGCGGTCGGCCGGGGTCTCGGCGCGGATGTAGGCCAACAGCTCGCGCGAGGTGGTGTACGGCGGTTGCTGGTAGCCCTTGTCCTCCAGGAAGCGCTTGAGCGCGCGGTTGAGCGCGGCCTCGCCGATCTCCTCGCGCAGGCGGTAGAACACCAGTGAGCCCTTCTCGTAGTGGATGTACTGCTGGTTCTCCACCCGCTCCAGCGGCAGCTCCTCGATGCGCTCGCCGCCGCGTCCGGCCAGGTAACGGTCCAGTTCGGTCTTCAGGAACTGGCGCATGTGGGCGCGGCCGTACGTCTTCTCCATCACCATCAACGCCGAGTACTGCGACAGCGACTCGGACAGCACCGTGGCGCCCTGCACGTTGGCGCCTATCACCTGGTGCGCCCACCACTGGTGTGCGATCTCGTGCGCGGTGACGTAGAACACGTAGTCGATCTTGTCCGGGTCGCGCAGGTCGGCGATGAAGCCGATCGACTCGGAGTAGGGAATGGTATTGGCGAAGGACTGGGCGAAGCTCTGGTAGCCGGGGAACTCGATGATGCGCACCTGGCGGTGCTGGTACGGGGTGAAGTTGGCCTCGTAGTAGGCCATCGACTTCTGCACCGCCTCGATCATCCGGTCCACGTTGTAGCCGTGGCGGGGATCGTAGTAGACCTCGATGGGGATGTTCCGGTACGTGCCGCGCTTGACCTCCCAACGCGCGGACAGGTACGCGTAGAAGTTGAGCATCGGCCGGTCCATGGCATAGCGGAAGCAGCGTCGGCCATCCACCGTCTTTTCCTCCTGCAGGTAGCCCGGGGCGAGGGCGATCTGGTCCGGCGCGGTGCAGATGGTGGTGCGGAAGTCGAGCCAGTCGGCGTCATCGGAAATGTAGGTGTTGGCGCGTGCGGCCTCATCCTCCAGTTTCGGCATGCGGGTCGGCTCGCCCAGCCCGCGCTTGCGGCGCTCGTTGCGGTCTTCCAGCTGCGCGCGCTCGTCGTAGCCGAACGAGGGCAGCATGCGGCTGTTGAAGAAGCTGCCGTTTTCGACCACATCGGTGGGGGCCTGCCCGGCGGTGATGCCATCGGGATGCTGGTCCACGCGGAAGTGCACGCGGCGCTCCTCGCCCGGCTGCAATGGTGTATTCAAGTGGTAGATGCGGTAGCCCAGGTCGACATCATGGAAACTTAGGGTCTGCCCGCCCAGGTCCACGGCCACCAGCTGGCGGTCGTCGTCCATCGCGATATGGATGTCGGTGATGGGCGTGGCATGGCTGTTGCGCACGGTCCAGTCGGCATCGATGGTGACCGACTGGGTTTCCGGATGCAGGTCGACCCGGTTGTCCACCGCGGTGATGCGCGGCTGCGGCAGGTCGCGGTACTTGGACAGCTCACGCTCGTAACGCGCCTGCAGGTCGCGCTGCTGGTCCGGCGACAGGAATTCATTGCGGATGTTGGTGTTCCAGTACAGCCAGCCGCCGACCGCCACGAAGCCCACCATGGCCAGCGCCGCACCCACACCAGCGGGGCCGCGCAGGCGATGGCGGGCAAGAGTGATGCGCTGGCGCAGGCCCATTCCGACCCCGCGTACCCAGAATGCCGACGCCAGGCACAGCAACGCGGCCAGCAGCAGCGCCCAGTAGCTCTGGAACGCCAGCTGCCCGACCAGGAAGTGGCCGAAGCCGTTCATGTCCGAATACGGCGCGTTGGGCCAGTTGCCGAAGTTGTACAGGTTCTGGGTGTAGTCCAGCAGGCCGAGCGCGACCTGGCCGATCATCACCACGATCAGCAGCGCATAGCCGGCGAACTTGTTGTTGGTCAGCACCTGCAGCACCAGCGCCATGCCGCCCATCAGCACATAGAACACCGAGCCCAGCGCCAGCGTCTGCAGGTACACCAGCGGCTCCAGCCGGGTGTAGCCTTGGCCCAGCTGCAGCAGCATCGACACCGCCGCGCCCACCGCCTGGAAGCAGGCGATCACCACCACGAGCACGGTGAACTTGGCCAGCAGCGGCACCCAGTTCGGCACCGGCATCGCATCGTTGACTTCATTGAGCCGCGCGGTGCGTTCCTTCCACACCAGCTCGCCGGCGTAGAACAGCACGATGATCACCAGCAGCCAGCTGTACGCGCCCTGCAGCGAGGCCAGCATCTCGGCGGTGACCGGGTAGATCGGCGTGCCGTACAACGATTCCTGCGTCAGCGCGCCGGGAATGAAGTTGGCCAGGCCCAGTACCAGCAGCACCAGGAACGGCACGCTGCGCAGCACGCCGGCGGTATCGAAGCGGACCTGGCGCAGGTACTGCTGCCAGCCCGTGGCCGCGCCGAACGCAGGGCGGATGCGCGGCACCCCCCGCTGCGCGGGACGCGATGCGGCAGGTGCCGGCGCGGCGGCCTTCCGGCCCCAACGACGTCGCCCGCTGCCACTGCGCTCGGTGCGGAACAGCGCGAAGGTCGCCGCGAACAAGGCAGCGGCAACGCCCAGCCACAGCGCGCGGTTGGCCAACAGGTAACCGGCCACCTGCGGCAGCTGGGTGTTGCTCTGTTCGGCCGCCCAATAGCGCACGGTGCGCCCGACCGCGCGCATGCCCATCGGCTCGCCCAGCGTGGCGATCCAGGTGTTGTCGATGTCGCGCAGCAACGAGGCGCTCACCCCGTACAGCACGAAGTAGCCGACCAGGCCGATGTATACCCACAGAATCGAGCGGGTGAGCGCGGCCAGCATCGCCAGCAACGCGGTGGTGAACACCAGATTGGGCAGCACGATGAAGGCGAACGTCCACGCGTAGCCACGCAGCGAGATTGGCCCCATCCGCGCCGGGTCCACCCAGGGCATGAACGGGGCCAGGAACAGGCCCACGGCGATGATCACGTAGAACAGCAGCCCGGCGCACAACGCCGCCAGGATGCGCCCGGCCAGGTAATCGCGGCGCTTGATCGGGCTGGCGAAGATCAGCTCGGCAGTCCCCAGTTCGAAATCGCGCAGCAATGCATTGCTGACGAACAGGGTGGATACCAGCATGCCCATTATGGTGAACACGCCCATGAAGCGGGCGATCACGATCGGGGCGTTGCTGTGTACGTTGCCGGCGCCGCCGCCGATCTGCACCGCATCGCTGGAGGCCGCGGCGAAGGCCAGCGCGGCGAACAGCAGCGACAACAGCCAGAACAGGGGGGAACGGAGCTGCTCGCGCAGCTCGAAGCGGAAGAAGGCGGTGATCATGGGCGCGCTCCGGTCAGGCGGCCCGCGACTGCAGGCGCAGTCGCTGGAAATACACATCCTCGAGGTCGGGGGCGACCGCCTGGAACCCATCGCCCGGATCGCTGGCGCTGTGCACGTGGATGACCGGGCGCCCGCCCACCAGGCGGGTGGACAGCACCACGTGGTTGGCTTCATAGCTGGCCAGTTCGGCGGCCTCCACCTGCTTGCGCCAGACCTGCTGCTGCAGGGCCTCGATCGCATCGCTGGGTTTGCCGGTCAGCAGCACCTGGCCCTTGTTCATGATGGCCATGCTCGGGCACAGGTCGGTGACATCCTCGACGATGTGGGTGGACAGGATCACCGCCACGTTCTCGCCGATGGCGGCCAGCAGGTTGAGGAAGCGGTTGCGTTCCTCCGGGTCCAGGCCGGCGGTGGGCTCGTCCACGATCACCAGGCGCGGATCGCCGAGCAGTGCCTGGGCGATGCCGAAGCGTTGGCGCATGCCGCCCGAATAGGTGCCCAGCTTGCGCTTGCGCGCGTCCCACAGGTTCACCTGCTGCAGCAGCCCGTCCACCACCTCGCGGCGCTGGGCCTTGTGGGTGATGCCCTTGAGCACGGCGAAATGGTCCAGCAGGTCCAGTGCGCTCACCTTGGGATACACCCCGAAGTCCTGCGGCAGGTAGCCCAGCCGGCGCCGCACCGCATCCTTGTCGCGCAGCACGTCGATGACCGGCTCGCCGGGAATCTCCAGGGTCACGCTGCCGCTGTCGGCTTCCTGCAGGGTGGACAGGGTACGCATCAGCGAGGACTTGCCCGCGCCGTTGGGGCCGAGCAGGCCGAACATGCCGCGCGGGATATCGAGCGTCACCCCGTTGAGCGCGTGCACGCCGTTGGCGTAGGTCTTGGACAGCGAGCGGATCTGCAGCATGGGGCGGACACCTTTCCCTGTGTTGAAGAGCGAGTTATGGGCGCAAAGCGGGGACGCTGCATCCGCCGTAAGTCATGGATCGGTAGGCGAGTGGGGGGGCGGTATGGCGCAGAGCGACAATCCCGGGCTACGATCGGCGCGGACTGCCCAGCCAACGCCCATCCCATGATCGACCCCGCATCCGCGTCGCTCGGCAAGCGCCACCTCGATATCGCGGCGGTCATGTGGTTTCTGGGCGTATTGGGAGGTGCCGCCGTAGGCGTGGCGCTTTCCCATATGGGCTACGACGGCGAAGGGCTCGCCCTTGCGTTGACATGGCTGGTGAACCTGGGCGTGGCCTGGCACCTTGCGAACGCCGCACACGCTCAAGGCAGACGACGCTGGCTATGGGGCATGCTTGCTGCGATCTGGCCGGCTGCTTCGATGGGGGTATGCAGCTTTCTGAACTTCAGTCGCTGGTTTGGCTGGAGCAAACCACCTGCTTGAACGGCCTCACCCGCGCCGTGACGATTCCCGCAGCACCTGCTTCACGGCGATCGTCTGGCCGTCCACCGCCTCGCCGTTGATCAGCGCCAGCAGCTTCTCCACCAGCAGCTGCCCGGCCTGCTTGGTGTCCTGCTGCACGGTGGTGAGCGTGGGCGAGACCGAGGCGGCCAGCGGGATGTCGTCGAAGCCAGCCAGCGCCACGTCCTGCGGGATGCGCAGCCCGTGCTCGCGCAGTGCGCGCATCGCCCCGATCGCGATCAGGTCGCTGGCCGCGAATACCCCGTCGAGGGTCTCGCCGCGTGCCAGCAGCGCCTGACAGGCATCGAACCCATCCTGCTCGGTGGTGATCGCATCGTGCTGCAGGGCGGGCTCGGCGCTGATGCCACGCGCCGCCATCGCCGCGACGTGGCCGCGGTAGCGTTCCTCGAATTCCGGGTAGTGGCTGGAGGCATGGCCGATGAAAGCGATGCGCCGGCAGCCCTGGTCCAGCAGGTGCGCGGTGATGTCGAACCCGCCCTGGAAGTTGTCGCTGCCGATCGAGACCCCGGGCTGGTCGGGCAGCGCCGCGCCCCAGCGCACGAAATGGGTGCCTTGCTCGACCAGTCGCTGCAGGCGCTCGCGCGACTCGTGGTAATCCCCGTAGCCGAGCAGGATGATGCCGTCGGCCTTGTTGCTGTCCTCGTAGTCGGCCTGCCAGTCGGTGGACAGCTGCTGGAAGGACACCAGCAGGTCGTAGCCACGCAGCGCGCAGGCGCGGGTGATCGAGCCGAGCATGGCGTGGAAGAACGGGTTGATCAGCGAGTCGTCGTTGGTCGGGTCTTCGAAGAACAGCAGGGCCAGCGTGCCGGCATTGCGCAGGCGCAGGCTGGAGGCGTTCTTGTCCACCTTGTAGTTCAGCTCCCGGGCGATGCGCAGGATGCGCTCGCGGGTTTCCGGGTTGACCATCGGGCTGCCGCGCAGGGCGCGCGAGACGGTCGGCTGCGACACCCCGGCCAGGTGGGCGATGTCCAGGGAAGTGGCTTTGCCTCGAATGGTCATTGCGGGGGTGCGGCGGGGACGACGACCTGCATGATGCCATGGCGCTCGGCGCCTCGGCGCCTGCCCGGACCGGGTGGCGAGGCGCCGGCAGGCGTGGCGGTGGACGCAGTGTCCGGGTCGGCGATACAGTCGCCACGCAGGGCCGACAGGACAGGGCAGTGGCAGGCGACCGACCAGCAAGGGATATGTGGGGCGCGTGGTGCCGCGATGCCAGGGCGGGCATCGCGTCCATTGTGGTGTGCCTGCTGGTGGCGGCGCATCCCGGTACTGCAGTCGCAGCGGGCAGCGGCCGCCACCCCACGCGCGCCACCGCCGTCAGCGCCGATGAACTCAGCCGGCAGATCATTGCGCTGCTCGCCAACGAGCCGGCGGGGCGTGGCTTCAAGGGGGTACCCGCGTCGCGCTGGAACCGCTTGTCCGCCACGGCGATGGCCCCATCACCGGTTCGCCCGGGCGTTATCCGGTCGCACGCACGGGTCGCCGAGGGCTGGGGATACTGGATCGAGTCCCGGCCCAAGCCGGCGGGGCATCATGTGGTGGAATTCTATATTGTCGGCGAGCCGCCGGGTGCTGCGCCGGCCCATTGCACGTTCCCGTTCGACACATTTGCCAAGCGTCTTGTACGCCGCGGCTTCAAGTACGCGGGACGGCAATGGCCGCCGTTGTCGCCGCGCGTCAACTTTTTCTCCAGGCCCTACCTGCCGGTCACCGTGATCACTTACGTGCCAAGCGCCGCGCCCGGCAATGCGGCATGCGTGCAGAGCGTCCAGGTCCAGACGCCGGAGCAGGGCTGGACTGAACCCGGTGGATAGGCAGGGACGTGGCCTGCTCCGGGGCGGCCTCGCCGACGCGAGAGGTGCCCGGAGCGGTCGGCCATCGGCGCTGGCCCGGCCGATCCCGGGCGTTCCGGGATGATCCGGTGCGCCCCTTGCGCTACAAAGCTCGAGGCGGATTCCGGTTCGCGCCGGCGGGAATCCCGACAGGGCCGGGGGCGGCGGCAATGGTAAGATGGTGCCTTCTGGACCCCCCAATTTCACCTGGGGCAGCCTCGCGTATCTGCACCCCGCCCGGGGCTGTGATATGACTGCGGCCTGCCCTCGGACAACGGAAGAGCAACCCTATGGCGCGCGGCATCAATAAAGTCATCCTGGTCGGCAACCTCGGCAACGACCCGGACGTGAAGTACACCCAGGGCGGCATGGCGATCACCCGCATCAGCCTGGCCACCACCAGCGTCCGCAAGGACAAGGATGGCAACCAGCAGGAGCGCACCGAATGGCACCGGGTGGTTTTCTTCGGCAAGCTCGGCGAAATCGCCGGCGAATACCTGCGCAAGGGCAGCTCGGTCTACGTCGAAGGCAGCCTGCGCTACGACAAGTACACCGGCCAGGACGGCGTGGAGAAGTACTCCACCGACATCATTGCCGATGAAATGCAGATGCTGGGCGGCCGCGGTGAAGGCGGTGGCGGCGGCGGTGGTGGTGCTGGCAACTATGGCGGCGGCGAGCGTCCGCAGCGGCAGCAGGCTCCGCGCCAGGAGTACGGTGGCGGTGGCGGTGGCGGCGGTCAGCGCCAGGGTGGCCAGGGTGGCGGTTATGGCCAGCAGCGTCCGCAGCAGCCGCAGCAGTCGGCGCCGCCGATGGATGACTTCGCGGACGACGATATTCCGTTCTAAGCCACCGTCGCTACCTGCACACGCAAAAGGCCCGCTTCGCAGCGGGCCTTTTGCTTTTTCCTGCCTCCATCGCGGAGTGACACGCCACGCGTGTCGCGTTCGGCAGTGTTGTGCCCTGCAGCATCCATTTTCGTGCACTGCGTCTTGCATTGGCTGGATTTACTCCTCTATGGTGCAATCGATTGCATTGCGGTGAATGGTTGCGTTTGATGCCGGTTGGGAGGCCGGAAGGTGGATGTCCATCCCTTTGATCGAACCGGTCCCGGCCCAGGGGCTCACGCGGAGAGAGGCGCTGCGCATGGCGGTCGCCGGGGGCCTTGGCCTGGGCGCTTGGGGCGTCCTGCCTGCGCCCGCCGCCGCTGCGCCGCTCAAGGGCAACCTCAAGCACTCCGTCGCCCGCTGGACCTTTCCGCAGTTATCGGTGGCCCAGCTCTGCCAGACGGTGCAGGGCATCGGCTTCGCCGCCATCGATCTGGTCGGCCCGGAGGACTGGCCCACGCTGAAGGCCCATGGCGTGGACAGCTCGATGTGCAACGGCGCGGAGTTGGGCCTGACCAAGGGCTTTGCCGGCCGCGAGTTCCACGACGCGCTGGTGGAGCGCTACACGCGGCACATCGACCTGGTGGCCGATGCCGGCTACCGCAACCTCATCTGCTTTTCCGGCAACCGCAACGGCATGGACCCCCAGGAAGGCATGGCCCATGCCGAGGCCGGGCTCAAACGCATCCTTGGGCATGCCGAAAAGCGCGGCGTCGTGCTGGTCATGGAGCTGCTGAACTCCAGGGTCGATCATCCCGACTACCTGTGCGACCACTCCGCATGGGGTGTGGAGCTGTGCCAACGGCTCGGCTCGGATCATTTTGGCCTGCTGTACGACATCTACCACATGCAGATCATGGAGGGCGACATCATCGCCACCATTGGCAGGCATCACGCGTGCTTCAAGCACTACCACACCGCAGGCGTGCCTGGCCGGCACGAGATCGGAGATCAACAGGAGCTCCACTATCCCGCCATCTGTCGCGCGATCCGCGACACCGGTTTCGATGGCTATCTGGCGCAGGAGTTCATGCCTGCGGCGCCCGATCCCGTCGGCTCGTTGCGCGAGGCGATCCGCCTCTGCGATGTCTGAAACGCACTCTACCCAGGTGAAGCAGAACCCATGGCAGACAATCATTACGACGCCATCGTCGTTGGCTCCGGCATCAGTGGCGGCTGGGCGGCGAAGGAACTGACCGAGAAAGGCCTCAAGGTCCTGATGCTGGAACGCGGACGCAACATCGAGCACGTCAAGGACTACGTCAACGCGATGAAGGAGCCGTGGGATTTCCCACACCGCAACCGGCCCACCCAGGCGATGAAGGCCGAGTACCCGGTGTTGATGCGCGACTACGGTCTTGCCGAGAACCTGGAGGGAATGTGGGCCAACGAAAAGGAATCGCCGTACATCGAAACCAAGCGGTTCGACTGGTTCCGCGGTTATCACGTGGGCGGTCGCTCGCTGATGTGGGGGCGGCAGAGTTATCGCCTGTCGGACCTGGATTTCGAGGCGAATCTCAGGGAGGGCATCGCCACCGATTGGCCGATCCGTTACGCCGACATCGCCCCCTGGTATGACCACGTGGAGAAGTTCGCCGGCATCGCCGGCACGCGCGAGGGGCTGGACGTGTTGCCGGACGGCGAGTTCCTGCCGCCGATCCCGCTGAACATCGTCGAGAAGGACGTGGCCGCGCGGATCAAGAAGGCCTTTGGCGGCACCCGGCACCTGATCCATTCGCGCACCGCGAACATCACCCAGCCCAAGCCCGAGCAGGGTCGCGTCAACTGCCAGTACCGCAACAAGTGCATCCTGGGCTGTCCCTTTGGCGCTTACTTCTCCACCCAGGCGGCGACGCTGCCGGCGGCCATGAAGACCGGAAACCTGACCCTGCGACCGTTCTCGATCGTCAAGGAAGTGCTCTACGACAAGGACCGCAAGCGCGCGCGCGGCGTGGAAATCATCGATGCGGAAAGTGGGCAGACCTACCAGTACACGGCCAAGGTCATCTTCCTCAACGCATCCTCCTTCAATTCAAGCTGGCTGCTGATGAACTCGGCCACCGATGTATGGGAAGGCGGGTTGGGCTCTTCGTCCGGCGAGCTTGGGCACAACGTGATGGACCATCATTTCGGCGCCGGTGCCTCCGGCCGGGTCGAGGGCTACGACGACAAGTACTACTTCGGCCGTCGACCGTGCGGCTTCTACATTCCGCGTTTCCGCAACGTCGCCGCCGATAAGCGCGGCTACACGCGCGGGTTTGGCTATCAGGGCGGTGCCAGCCGCAACGGGTGGTCGCGCGAGATCGCCGAGTTGAACATCGGCGCCGACCTGAAGGAGGCGCTGACCGTGCCGGGCGACTGGCGCATCGGCATGACTGGCTTCGGCGAAATGCTGCCGCACCACGACAACACGATCCGCCTGGACAGGGGCCGCAAGGACAAGTGGGGACTGCCGGTGCTGGCGATGGATGTCTCCATGCGCGCCAACGAACTGGCCATGCGCAAGGACATGGCCGCCGATGCCGCCGAGATGCTCGAGGCCGCCGGGGTCAAGGACGTGGAAATGCACGACCACGACTATGCGCCGGGCAAGGGCATCCACGAAATGGGGACCGCGCGCATGGGCCGTGACCGCCGCAACTCGGTGCTCAATCAGCACAATCAGGTCTGGGATGCACCCAACGTGTACGTGACAGACGGGGCCTGCATGACCTCCAGCGCGTGCGTGAATCCCTCGCTGACCTACATGGCGCTGACGGCGCGGGCAGCCGATCATGCCGTGCGCGCACTGAAAGCGGGGAACCTGTGATGGAACGTCGCGACCTGTTGAAGATGATCGTCGCCGCCACCGGCGCGGCCATGATCGGTTTGCCCGCGCTCGTCCAGGGACAGGCGCCCGCCGCAGGGGCGAAGACGCCTTTCTCCGACGCCGATGTTGGCACGTTGGATGAAATCGCCGAGACCATCCTGCCGCGCACTGCAACGCCGGGGGCGAAGGACGCCGGTGCCGGTCTGTTCATGGCGCGGTTCGTTGCCGACTGCTACACGCCCCGGCAGCAGGCGACGTTCCGCGCAGGCCTGGTCGACATCGACAAGCGCGCTGGCGGCCGGTTCGCGTCGCTCGCGCCGCAGTCCCGCACCGATCTCCTGCGCGCGCTGGATGCAGAGGCCAGGAAACACGCGGTCGACGTGACCGAGACCGGCACCGCCGCGGAGGGAGAAGCGATGCCGCATTACTTCATCATGATCAAGCAGCTCGCCATCTTCGGCTTCTTCACCTCGAAGGTCGGCGCGACCGACGTGCTGCGCTACGTCGCCGTACCGGGCCGCTACGACGGCGACCTGGCCTATGTTCCTGGCACGCCCGCCTGGGGGACCAGCTGATGAACCGCAACACGTTGATCAGGCCTCTCCAGGTTGCAGCCGGCCTGCTGGCCACGGCATCTGTGTTTGCACAGGCCGATACCGATCCCGCGCGCGATCCAACGAAGACCGAGGTGTGGACCCCCGTGCCTGCGGTCGTGTCCACGCCTCAAGGGGGGGCGCCCTCCGACGCGATCGTGCTGTTCGATGGCAAGGATGTGGCCGCCTGGGAGTCGGAGCTGGGCGGGCGCGTACCTTGGCGCGTGGCCGATGGCGCACTCACAGTGGTTCCGGGCAGCAAGGGCATCCGCACCCGGCAACGCTTCTGCGACATCCAACTGCATGTCGAGTGGCGCACGCCTACCGACACGAAAGGATTCGACGGTCAGAACCGGGGTAACAGCGGCATCTTCCTGCAGGAGTTGTACGAGTTGCAGGTGCTGGACAGCTACAACAACCCGACCTACGCCAACGGCCAGGCCGGCTCGATCTACAAGCAGGCGATGCCACGGGTGAATGCCTCGCGTGCGCCGGGGCAGTGGCAGGCTTACGACATCGTCTGGAGGGCGCCGCGATTCTCGGCAGGCGGCGGGCTAACCTCACCGGCCCGCATCACTGTGCTGCACAACGGCGTCCTGGTGCAGGACGACACCGTTGTGTCGGGCAGGACCGAGTACATCGGCGCACCGTCGTATGCGCCGCATGGGTGCGCGCCGCTCTACCTGCAGGAACACGATTCCAGGGTGAGTTACCGCAACATCTGGGTGCGGGAACTGTAACGCCGGCCCGCAGGGGCCGGCACCGGACCGTCAGTGCGACAGATAGCTGGCGAGGTCGTCGATCTCCTGCTCGGAGAGCTGCGAAAAGGGCGGCATCAACCCGCCGCCTTTCTTGATCTTCTCCTTGATCTGCGCCGGCTGCAGCCGCTTGGCGACATCGGTGAGCGCCGGGAACGTGGGCGGAACGCCGGCGCGATCTGCACCGTGGCAGGCCGTGCAGTGGGTGGCGTAAAGCGCTGCCCCGGCCGCAGGCGCATCCTTGGACCAAGCCGTCGTCGCAAGCGTCGCACCCGATAGCAGTACGGCCAGGGTCGTGATCAGGGTCAAACGAGTGTTCAAGGGCAACTCCTTGGCTGGCTAGCGCGGTGCGCGGGCGGGCAGGTTGGCGGGCAGGTGGGCGCGCAGGTAGTCCGCCGACGCCTGGATGACCTTGGCCGGATCACGCGGATGGTCGTGCTCGACGATGTACCACTGCACGCCGGCATCGGCGGCGGCAGGCAGGATGGCGTTCCAGTCCAGGACGCCCTGACCCACGGCAGCGAAACCTCCTTCGTCGTCGGCCTGGCCTTTGGGCGCATTGTCCTTGGCGTGCACCGCGAACAGGCGACCACGGAATTTTCCCAGCATCACCGCCGGGTCATGGCCCGCACGCGCGACCCAGGCCAGGTCCAGCTCGGTCAGGAGGTCGGGGCCGGCCGCGGCGAACAGCAGTTCCAGACCGGTCCTGCCATCGAAGTCGACCAGCTCGAAGTCGTGGTTGTGGTAGGCCAGCCGCATGCCACCGGCCCGCGCCCGCGTGGCGATGCGGCCCAGTTCCTGGCCCAACGCGGTCCAGCCTGCCGCATCGGTCGGCCGCGCCTTCTCGTCCAGGTACGGCACCACCAGCACCGTGTTGCCGATCGACCGGTTGAAGGCCACGACCCCGTCCAGGTCCCTGCGCAGTTCGGCCAGTTGGACGTGGGAGGAAATCGCCTTGATCGAATACCTGTCCAGCAGCTGCTTGAGTTCCACCGCGTTGACGTTCTGCGTGCCGACGGTTTCGACCGCGCCCACGCCGGCGTCGTGGACAATCTTCAACTGCTGGTCGAGCGAGCCGGCATCGCGCAGCGTGTACATCTGCACCGCGATGGGCGGTTGCGGTGCGGCGGCGTCGCGCGCGAAGGCGGGCAGGGCAACGAGGAACAGCAGTGCGAGCGCCGCGGTCGTGCGTACTGGGGTGTTCATCAGGCAGTCTCCCGGGATTCAGTCGATGGCGGTCCAGGCGCGTGTCCTGGCCGAAGCGATGACGCGATCAACGATCAGCGCCGAGCGCAATCCGTCGTCGAAGGTGGGCAGGCCCTGGGGCTGCTCGCCGTCGATGGCGCGATAGGTGTCGGCGACAAACGCCTCGAAGCACGTGGCGTAGCCCTGCGCGTGGCCGGCCGGCAACACCGACAGCCGGCGTTGTTCGGCACTGCCTGCGCCGGGCCCGCGCACGAAGATTTCCTCGCGCTGGTCGGGCAGGCCGATCCACAGCCGTTCGGCGTCCTCCTGGTCGAACGCCACGCTGGCCTTGGCGCCATCGATCTCGAACCAGAGGCGATTGCGGCGTCCCGCCGACACCTGGCTGACCGTCAATGACGCCAGTGTCCCCGCGCCGGTCCTGAACATCGCCGCCGCCACATCCTCGCTGGCTACGGCCTGCATCGCCCCGCCCGCCGCGGGCGCGGTGAAGCTCTGCCCGGCAAGCGAGCCGCGCTCGGCAATCACGGTGGCGAACGCTGCGCTGACGTCGACGAAACGCTCGCCGCCCACCCATTCCACCAGGTCGCACCAGTGCGAGCCGATGTCGGCGAACACGCGTGATGCGCCGCCCAGGGCCGGGTCCACGCGCCAGTTGTTGCTGGCCGGGTCCAGCAGCCAGTCCTGCAGGTAGCTGCCGTGGATCAGGCGCAGCGGGCCCAGTTCGCCCTGCGCGATGCGGGCGCGCGCTTCGCGGATCACCGGGTGGTAGCGGTAGACGAAGGGCACAGTGGCGACCAGCCCGGTCGAGGCGGCCAAGGACGCCAATGCCTGGGCGTCTTCCAGTGTCGTGGCCAGCGGCTTCTCGCAGACCACGTGCTTGCCGGCTTGCAGCGCCGCCTGCGCCATGGCGCGGTGCAGGTGGTTGGGCGTACAGACGTGCACGACCTGGACCTGCGGATCGGCGAGCACGTCGTCGATGTCGCGATAGGCGCGCGGCAGATTCCACGACTGCGCCACGTCGCGCGCGCGTTGCGGGGACGAGGCGGCGACACCGCGGACCTCGGCACCGGCCAGCAGGGCGGCGCGACGATGCACGGCCCCGATCATGCCGGTGCCGACGATGGCGATTCCAAGTTTGCGCATCGGGGGGCGGTCCTCAGGGCGTGGTGGGGGCAACCGCGACCACCGGCCGGTCGCGGAACAGCAGGAGGAAGGCGATCAGCACGAGCAGCGCGACGCCGGCCGGGAACAGCCAGATCTGCTGCCAGTCCGGACCGGTCGCGGTGGTGTAGTGCTCCACCACCGCGCCGGACAGGAACGTGCCGATCAACATGCCCACGCCGTAGGTGGCCAGGGTGATGAAGCCCTGCGCGCTGCTGCGCGCGGCGGGGCCGGCATGCGCGTCGGTGTAGATCTGGCCGGTGACGAAGAAGAAGTCGTAGCAGATGCCGTGCAGCACGATGCCGATCACGATCAGCGAGAAGCCGCCGCCCGCATCGCCGAAGGCGAACAGGGCGTAGCGCACCACCCAGGCGGCCATGCCCACCGCCAGCATGGTCTTGACCCCCAGCCGCACGAACAGGAACGGCATGGCCAGCATCAGCAGCACTTCGGACACCTGGCCCAGCGATTGCAGCCCGGCGGCGCCGCGCACGCCCAGGTCGTTGAGATACGGGTTGGTGAAGTTGTAGTAGAACGCCAGCGGGATGCAGATGGCGATGGACGCCACGAAAAACACCAGGTAGGAGCGCGACTTCAGGAGCCGAAGCGAGTCCAGCCCCAGGATCTGCCCCATCCCGGCGTCGCGCTGTTGCGCCAGCGGCGGCGTGTGCGGCAGGGTGAAGGCGTAGAGGCCCAGGGCCAGCGACGCCATCGCGGCCATCCGGAAGGTCAGCTCGAGCCGATGTGCCTGTTCCCAGCCGAGCCAGCCGATCAGCACGCCGGCCACGATCCAGCCGATGCTGCCGGCCACGCGCACCAGCGGAAACTGCTTCTCCGGCGACTGCATGTGCCGCATCGCCACGCTGTTGGCCAGTGCCAACGTCGGCATGAACAGCAGCATGTACCCCATCACGCAGGCCGAGAACGTACCGAAGTCCGTCGCCGTGGACGCCAGCCACATCAGTACCGCGCCGGCCAGGTGCAGTATCGCGAGGATGCGCTGCGCCGCGAAGTAGCGATCGGCGACCAGGCCAACCAGGAAGGGCGCCACGATGGCGCCGATGGACTGGCTGAGGAAGGCCGTCGCCACCTGGCTCGCGCTGGCCTGGAGCGGGCCCTGCACCAGGTACGTCCCCAGGGTGACGAACCATGCCCCCCAGATGAAGAACTGCAGAAACATCATCGCGCCCAAGCGCGACATGGTATGCGTCATGGCTTGCCCTCCCAGGCGGTCGTGGCTCAGATCCCCAGCATGCGGCGCAGTGTTTCCGGATCGGCGCCGCTGTCGGCGAAGTCGTCGAAGGCGCGCCCGGTGACGCGGATGATGTGGTCGCGGATGAAGGCCGCGCCCTCACGCGCGCCGTCTTCCGGGTGCTTCAGGCAGCACTCCCACTCCAGCACCGCCCAGCCGGGGAAATCGTATTGCGCGAATCTGGAGAAGATCGCCTTGAAGTCGATCTGGCCGTCTCCCAGCGAACGGAACCGTCCCGGACGATCGATCCAGTCCTGGTACCCGCCGTAGACGCCACTGCGCGCACTGGCGCGATACTCCGCATCCTTGACGTGGAAGATGCCGATGCGCTCGTGGTACCGGTCGATGAAGCCCAGGTAGTCGATCTGCTGCAGCAGCAGGTGGCTGGGGTCGTACAGCATCCTGGCGCGAGGGTGGTGGTCCACCACGTCGAGGAAGCGCTCGAAGGTCGCGCCGTCGTGCAGGTCCTCGCCCGGGTGGATCTCGAAGCACAGGTCCACGCCGCAGGCGTCGAAGGCGTCCAGGATGGGGCGCCAGCGCCGGCCGAGTTCGGCGAAGGCTTCGTCCACCAGCCCCGGCGGGCGTTGCGGCCAGGGATAGAAGTAAGGCCAGGCCAGCGCGCCGGAGAAGGTGGCATGCGCGGCGAGCCCAAGACGCTCGCTGGCCTTGGCCGCGAGCATCAGCTGTTGCACCGCCCAGGCTTGGCGGGCGGCCGGATCGCCGCGCTTGTCCGGCGGCGCGAATCCGTCGAACAGGCTGTCGTAGGCGGGATGGACCGCGACCAGCTGCCCTTGCAGGTGGGTGGACAGCTCCGTGATCTGCAGGCCATGACCGGCGAGCATGCCGGTGATGTCGTCACAATACGCCTGGCTGCGCGCGGCCTCGGCCAGGTCGAACACCTGGGGCGCGCTGGTAGGCACTTGTACGCCAGAATATCCCAGGCCCGCGGCCCACCTGGCCAGCGTGTCCAGCCGATCAAAAGGAGGTGTGTCGCCGATGAACTGCGCCAGGAACAGCGCCGGACCCTTGAGCGTCTTCAACGTGATTCGCCCCAATGCAATCGATTGCATTTATCCTAGCATGGGCCTCCCGCAAGACCTGTTGTGCACTGCACAGTGCGGATAAGAACTGAAACCATGGCAACCATTTACGACATTGCAAAGCACGTTGGCGTCTCCGCAGGCACGGTGTCGCGGGCGCTGTCCCGGCCGGAAAAAGTCCTGCCGGCCACGCGCACGCGCATCGAGCAGGCCGCCGCCGCGCTGGGCTATGTCCCCAACACGGTGGCCAGGACGCTCAAGACCCAGCGCAGCGGCAAGCTGCTGGTCACCGTGCCGGACATTGCCAATCCATTCTTCGCCCAGATCCTGCAGGGCGCCGAGGACGCGGCGCAGGCCGTCGGTTATGCCGTCCTGCTGGGCGATACCCAACATCGACCCGACCGCGAGGAGCGCTACGCGCAGATGCTCCGGCGCAACGAGGCCGACGGCCTGATCGTGCTCGGGCATCGCCTTCCACCGACGGCGCGCGAGATCGTCCAGCAGCTGGGCGCCGCCGCGCCGGTGGTCAACGGGTGCGAGTTCGATCCCGCGCTGGGCCTGCCCAGCGTCCACATCGACAACGCGGCCGCCGCGCGCGCCGTGATGGAACACCTGTACGGGCTGGGACACGAGCGCATCGCCGTGGTGGGCGGGCCGCCCGACAATCCCCTGCACCTGCAACGGTTGGAAGGGGTGCGGGCCGTCGGCAAGGCGCGCGGCCGCCTGCGCAGCCTGGTCATCGCGCCGGGCGACTTCTCCGTGGAATCCGGGCATGCGGCGGGGGTGGCGCTGCTGAGCAGCGCGACGGCGCCGACCGCCGTGTTCTGCTTCAGCGACCAGATGGCGCTGGGCGTGCTGGCGGCCTGCCGGGACAGGGGCATCCGCGTCCCCGAGGACCTGTCCATCGTCGGCTTCGACGATCTGGCGTCCTCCCGGTACCTCACGCCGCCGTTGACGACCATCCGGCAACCCATGCGGGAGATCGGCGAGCGTTCGGTCAACCTGCTGCTCGCCATCATCGAACGGGTCGACGTGCCGCGCCAGCAAACGCTGGATTTCAGCTTGATGGTGCGGGGGTCGACCGCCGCGCCCCGGGGCTAGGGGACGGCAGGCCAAAACGCGTCATGCATGCGTCGAGGTACGCGCCGCCTACCGCGGGGACCTGCATCGGCATGCGGGTTGCCGCTGGCGGGCTGGCGGGCGCTGCCCATCCACCGCAATCTCGGCTACCGTATCCCACGCTTACACAGGGATGCCGTATGCGCCACCGTTCTTCTTTCCGCTCGCGCCAGCCCAATCCGCTGCGCCGCACCCTCACGACCCGCTGCCTGGCGCTGGTACTGCTCGCGGCGTCGGCGAGCGCCGGTGCCGTGGTCATTCGCGATGATGTCGATGACGCCCGCTACCGGGTGAATGCGTCCACGATCCCCGCGCTGGTTGACATGCCGGGCGAAGGGCACGGCGTGCTCATCGCGCCGCGATGGGTGGTGACCGCCGCACACGCGGCCCCCATGCAGGGCATGGACGCGGACGTCACCATCAACGGGATCGCGCGCCGGGTTGAACGCGTGATCGTGCATCCCGGCTACAAGCGGATGCCGGCGGCCTTGGGCGAAGCGGCGCTGGCAAGCGGAAACCCCTCCCGGATACACGCCTTCCTGGCCGGCTCGGACGACATCGCGCTGCTCCAGCTTGCGCAACCCGTGGACGACGTTGCACCGCTCCCGCTCTACCGCGGCAGTGGCGAGGTCACCCGGGTCGCCACGTTGTTCGGCAAGGGCGCGACCGGCAACGGTATCGACGGGCAGCGTGCAGGGGGCGCGCACCGCATCGACCTGCGGCGCGCCGTCAACGCCATCACCGGCGCCAACGATCGCTATCTCTGGTACCGGTTCGATCCGCCGCCGCGCGCGTTGCCGCTCGAGGGCGTGCTTGGGGGAGGTGACAGTGGCGGGCCGCTGTTGATCGACGTCGAGGGCGCGGCGCAGCTTGCCGGCCTGGGCTCGTGGATCACCGGTACGCCTGAGCACGCGCTGGCGGCCGGGTTCTACGGCCAGGTCGTGCACAACGTGCGTATCTCCCGCTACGTCGACTGGATCGATGGCGTGACGTGCGAAGCGAGCGACGGGAACTGCCCGCCGCGACCGTAGCTGCCCACGACCCAGGCGAGGGTCTGCACGCGTCACTTTCCTTTTGCCGGGAGGCCGAATGCGATACCTGTGCGACGTTGATGTGCTGTCGAACCTGCGCAATGGCAGAGCCGTGGAACAACTGCTGCCGGGCAGGGTCGAGGATGCGTCGTCGATCGTCCGCTACATCAGCCTGGAGCGCGCTGGCGTGGATCGTTGGGCCGTGCGGCTTTGCGAAGTGCTGGATATCGGGAACACGGACTTCATCGATGTGTATGTCTTCCCCGCGCTGGATCCGGATGAACCATTCGGTGCGGTGGCACTGTTTCCCACGCCAGAGGCGGCGCTGACGCACGCGCGGGTGGCGTTGTCGGCCGATCCGCGAAAGTTCGTCAACGTCGGCATGGTCCAGAGCGAGTATCAGGATGCCTGCCGCGCCGGCCCGGATGGTGGGCCGCTTGATCGCGTCCCCAACCACTGATACTGGAACGATCTACCAGGCCCGTTCGATGCGCATGGAGGGCGGGATGCTGTCGCGCCCGCCATCGGCGTTGGACCGGGGAAGCGGTGGCAGGGGGGTTACTCCCCGAACGCCCCGGTGGGCGAGGAGCGGGCTGGCTTCTTTGCGCTGGGTGAACGCGCTCAACATGGCCGCGGCGCGGGCAGCGTCGCATCCTCTACCATGGGCCACCTGCCAGGAAGCGCCGCCATGTCCCTCGTGATTCCCACCTTGCCCAAGCCCCCCGTCGCCCGCATCGCGGCCTGGCTGCTGATGCTGCTGGGCATGTGGCTGGCGTTGAAGCTGGGCCTGGTGGTGACGCTGCTGTCGGGGCTGCTGGTGTTCCACCTGACCCATCTGCTGGCCTCCACCGTTGAAGGCAAGCTGCCGCCGGGGCGCGCACGTGCCTACTCGGTGATCGTGCTGTCGGCGCTGATCATCGGCGTGCTCACCCTGGCCGCGATCGGCATCGCCTCGTTCTTCCGCACCGAAACCGGCGGGCCTGATGCATTGCTGATGCGCCTCATGGATATCCTCAATTCGTCCCGCCACCAGGTGCCGGCGCTGCTGCAGCCCTACATCCCCGAGGACCTGCAGGCGCTGCGCACGGCGGTGAACGACTGGGCCGCCACCCACCGCCAGCAGCTCGGCATCGCCGGCACGTCGGTCGTGCAGATCAGCGTGCGGGTGCTGATCGGCATGGTGCTGGGCGCGATGATCGCGCTGTACGACGAACTGCCGCTGCCGAAGATGGGGCCGCTGGCGCAGGAGCTGATCGGACGCACCTCGCGGCTGGCCACCGCGTTCCGCCAGGTGGTATTTGCGCAGGTGAAGATCTCGCTGCTCAACACCTTGTTCACCGCGATCTTCCTGCTGGTGGTGCTGCCGCTGTTCGGCGTGCATGTGCCGCTGTCCAAGACGCTGGTGCTGATTACGTTCCTGGCGGGCCTGCTGCCGGTGGTGGGCAACATCATTTCCAACACCGTGATCACCATCGTCGCGCTGTCGGTGTCGTTCTACGTGGCAATGGCCGCGCTGCTGTACCTGGTGGTCATCCACAAGCTGGAGTATTTCCTCAACGCGCGCATCGTGGGCGGTGAGATCCAGGCGCGCGCGTGGGAGCTGCTGTTGGCGATGCTGGTGATGGAGGCCGCGTTCGGTCTGCCGGGGTTGGTGGCCGCGCCGGTGTTCTATGCGTACATCAAGCGCGAGCTGCTGGACCAGCGCTGGATCTGAGATGGCGCAGCCACGCATGGCGTGGCTCTACGGGTTGGGGGGGAGCAGCCACGCATGGCGTGGCTCTACGGGCTGGGGGGAGCAGCCACGCGTGGCGTGGCTCTACGGGGTGGGGGCGCAGCCACGCATGGCGTGGCTCTACGGTGCGTGTCAGCGCGGTGCGGTCCACGCCGGCTTGGCGAGCTTGCTGCGGCGCTGCTCGGTGCGGTTGGCGTGGTAACGCGCGATGCTCTGTCCCAGCTCGTCCAGCGCGCCGGCCGGCATCCACAGCTGCTGCGTGCCACGGGTCATCGCGGTGTACGCCGCGCGCACCGGGTTGTGCGCGTAGCCACGACCGAAGCCGGTGCGGAAGCAGCACATCGACATCGCGACCTGGGCGAACTCGGCGTTCTTGGCGTGCTCGACCAGCATCAACTGCAGCGGTGCCTCGTGGAAGGCGGTCAGGCGCTGGGTCAGTTCGATGAACCGATCGCGGTTGTAGCCGCGCATGAACATGCGCGGGATCTGCGGCATGTCCTGTTCGTTGCACTCGGCCAGCAGGGCCTCCCAGCGCTGGCTGCTGCCACCGTGCGAGGTCATCTCGCGGTACGCCTCTTCGCCGCGGTTCACCTCGCGGCCCACGCTGGACAGCGTGTCCGGATGCACGCCGAAGCTTGCCCCCGCCGCCGACAGCCGCTGCGCTTCTTCCAGCAGCCGCCACGGGTTGCCGTACACGCGTGCGCCGCGGCCGGGCACCTCGTCCCACGCGGCATAGGTGCGGGCCAGTGTCGGCTGGTCGGGGGAACCGGCGAACGGTCCGTCGAAGTAGCCGGTGGCATCCAGCGCCACGGTCTCGTTGACCAGTTGCTCGACCATCGGGCCCTGGCGCACCGACTGCACGATCTCCAGTTTCATGCCGGTGGCAAAACGCGGTGAGCGCCCGACCAGGCGCTGGTTGGGATCGCCCAGGCTGATCACCGAGCCCTCGTAGCCGGACAGCAGTGCCTTCCACGCCGGGCTCATGTCGTGGCCTTCATCGATGAGCAGGGTGCCCCAGCTGGCCGGGATCCTGGCACCGTGCAGCGCCAGCCATTTGCCGATGTGGTCGACGTTGAGGCTGAGCAGCGTGGCTTTCTGCAGCACCGGGTCAAACATGCAGCGCCACACGTGCTCGGCGGCGGCGATGTAGGGGGCCGCATCGATCATCGCCCACGGCACCGCGCGCACGAAGTGGCGGGGCGCCAGGCGTTCGTCCCGCGAGCGGCACCAGGTGGCGATGCCTTCGAAGGCCACGCGCAGCACGCTGGCCGGCGGCTGGTTGCCGATCGGTTGCAGGCCGATGCGCTGGGCGATGTCGCGGAAGGACGCCTTGCTGATCTGGAAGGTCGGGCGGTAGGCGGTGCCGAGGATGCCGAGGCGGAACGCGCTGCCGGCCACCTGGTTGGCGAAGCTGATCTGCGACAGGATTTCGACCGGCAACGCCCCGCTCAGCCGGCGCCGGAAGGCCTGTACCTGGCTGGGGCGCGGGGCGATGTAGGTGTAGCGCCGGGTCGCGCTGGCCAGCAGTTGCAGGATGAGGTGGGTCTTGCCGGCGCCCGCATAGGCGTCCAGGTCGATGTGCTCGTCGTCGTTGGCCACGATCGCGCGCAGTGCGCGGGCCTGTTCGGCGGTGTAATCGTGGGTGCGCTCGACGTAGCCGGGCGCCTGCAGGGCTTCGCCGCCGGTTGCATCCTGCGCGTCCGGGTCCACCGCCGCATCGGTGTAGAAGCGGATCGTGTGCGGCTCCAGCGTGGTGCGGCAGGCGGCCTGGAACGGGTCCACCGGGTAGTCCTCCGGCGACAGCTGGCAGAACTGCTGCACCACCGCCTCCGGGCCCAGCACCACGCCCTGCAGGGCCAGCGCTTCCAGCCAGTCGTTCAGGCGCGTCGGCAGGCCGGGCGCCAGCGCATGGAACTGCGCGGCGGCGGCGTCGGGATGCGCGGCAAACAGCCCGCAGGCCTGCTCGATCAGCCGGGTCAGCGCAGCGCTGTGATGGGGCTTGCCCTGGCAGAGCGCGGCGGCGAACAGCCCGGCTTGCTCCAGCGCGGCGGCGGGGATCTGCGCACCTTCAAGGAACGCGGCCAGCGCTGACGGGCTCAGCGGCAGGAAATACACAGGTTGGGTCGGCAGGGGCATTGCAGGGGGGATCGGACGGCTGCGGGCAAGGTAGCAGATGCACCCCTGCTGCGCTCAGAACGGGTGCGCCTTGGCGCAGGCCAGTGCGTGGTTGTAGTCGCTGGACATGCAGCGGTAGAACGCGCGCTTGTTGCCGGCGGCGGCCTCGCAGTCGGCCAGGCTGAGCTGGGGCAGCAACGCCCGCAGGGGCACGGCGGCGCGCTCGAAATCGGCAGCGGGCAGGTAGCCGCCCTGCACGTTCTTTTGGCCCACCTCCAGCATGGTCTCCACGCTGTAGCGGGCGTTCTCCACCGCCTTGGGACAGGCCAGCGGCGCATCGCCGTCGCGTACCTCCAGCAGCGCGGCGGCGAGCTGGTCGGCATCGGCGAGGGCCTGCTCGCGCGGGCCCGCTGCGCCGGCCACGGGCGGGGCCGGCGCGGCAGGCGGCGCGGCGGCGGCCAGGCCGATGATCAACAGTGTCGCCAACATGCCCATCGGGCGCTCCTTGCCAAGATGTCCCGCACCGGCGGCGCCGCGTGCATCCGGCGCCGATCATAGCGTGGCGGCAGGCAGCCGGGTCATCGACCCGATGACCGCGCAGCAGGCGCGCCTGCGCGCGGCGTATCGGGTGCATCGCAGGCGCCGCATCGCAACGGTTGGCCTGCGCCGCTTACATTGCGCTGCCCACCGGCGTGATCCGGCGCGCGTCCTGCGCCGCCTTCACCTTGCGCCACCACGGCGACCCCGGCTGCGGTGCATCCAGGTCCAGGCGCTCGCCCATGCCCGGGGTGGCCAGGGCGATGGCGCGCTGCGCAGCCAGCGCACTCACCCGTTCAAAGGGTTCGTCCCACCGGTGCAGGGCCAGGTCGAAGGTGCCGTTGTGGATCGGCACCAGCCAGCGGCCGCGCAGGTCCTGGTGGGCCTGCACCGTCTGCTCGGGCTGCATGTGCACGAACGGCCACTTCGCGTCGTAGGCGCCGGTTTCGATGAAGGTGACATCGAACGGCCCATAGCGCTCGCCGATCTGGCGGAAACCATCGAAGTAGCCGGTGTCGCCGCTGAAGAAAAGGCGCAGGCCGTCATCGAGGATCACCCAGGACGCCCACAGCGTGCGATCGCGGTCACGCAGGCCGCGCCCGGAAAAGTGCTGCGCCGGCGTGGCGGCAAAGCGCACCCCGTCCACCTCGGTTTCCTGCCACCAGTCCAGCTGGCGCACCCGCTCGCGCGGCACGCCCCAGGCGATCAGGCGGTCGCCCACGCCCAGCGGGGTGAGGAACACGTCGGCACGGCTGGCCAGGTACTTGATGGTGGCGCGGTCGAGGTGGTCGTAGTGGTCGTGCGAGAGCAGCACGCCGCGGATGGGTGGCAGGTCGTGCAGGGCGATCGGCGGGGCGTGGAAGCGCTTGGGGCCCATCCACTGCACCGGCGAGGCGCGCTTGGAAAACACCGGGTCGGTCAGCCACCAGCCGCCGCGCAATTTCACCAACAGCGTGGAATGGCCCAGCCGGTACAGGCTGTGGTCCGGCGCGCTGGCGAGCTCGGCGGCGCTGACCGCGCGGACCGGTGGGGCCTGCGGCGGGGTGGTGCCGGCCGGGCGGTCGAACAGGAATTCCCATAGCAGCTTGAGGGTGCCGGTGACGGTCTCCTTGGGCTTGGGGGCAACGTTGGTGAAGTGGCCGCCCTGCATCTGCGGCGATTGGTCGTGGTTGGCGATAGGCACGGTCAGGGTCATCCCGAGTAGTACGGTGAGGGAGAAGGCGGCAACAAGCAGGGGGAGGGCTCTCATGGCGCACCTTCGGTGAAGTGAGTGTGTACGCACTCATTTAATGGGTGAAAAAAGGGGCTCATCGCTGGATGCCTTTCCAGAACAGGTCGAAGCCGGCCTGCTGCAGCGCCTGCCGGCGCTCCGGCTCGGCCGCCATCGCCTCCAGGGTGGTTTCCAGCAGGTTGACCAGCACCCGGCCCAGGTAGAACGGCAGCCGCTCGCCATCGATGTGGTCGGCCAGGCTGGATTCCAGCCGCTGCAGCATGCTGCCGAACAGGCCGGCGCATTCGCTGCGGGTCTGCTCGCTGATGCGCTCGGAGACCTTGAGCTGGCGCAGCGCCATGCGATCGACCGGGTAGGTCGACCCCCAGTCGATCAACGCATTCCAGGCGTGCAGCAGCAGCCCGTGCGCATCGGCCTCGGCGGGGAAATGGGTGCCGAGCGCCATCGACAGCCGGGTTTCCAGGCGCACGAACAGCGCGTTGAGCAGCGCATCCTTGGTCGGGAAGTAGGTGAACACCGTGCCTTCGGCGACCTTGGCCGCGCGCGCGATCTGCGCCGTCGACGCGCCGATCCCCTGTGCCGCCACCAGTCGGGCTGCCGCATCGAGGATGGCATCGTGTTTCTGTTCGCTGAGCGGGCGGGCCATGACAATGAGTAAGTGAGTGCTTGCTCATTTATAGCCCTGCTCGACGGGCAGTGCAAGGGCCGCCCACGAGGCCGCGGGGGATCGTTCAGCCAGCGGGGCATCGGCCGCCGGACACCGCCGCCGTGCCCCGGTCCCCGGGGCAGATTGTCACCGCACGGGACGAGGGCTATAACGCGGTTCTGGACCGCCCGCTGGAGCGCCGCACATGCCGTCTCGAACGCCCGGCACTTCCCCGCCCGACCCGCCTGCGGTGCGCCTGCTGGCCGGCGGCAACCCGCAGATCGCCAAGGGCCAGGGCGACACCCCGGTGCAGGCGTATATCGCGGCGATGCCCGGCTGGAAGCGTGCGGTGGGCACGCGCCTGGATGCACTCATCCGCGATGCCGTGCCCGGTGTGCGCACGGCGGTGAACTGGAATTCGCCCCTGTACGGCGCGGGCGGGGAGGGCTGGTTCCTGAGCCTGCATTGCTTCCGCGGCTACATCAAGGTGGCGTTCTTCCGCGGCGCGGCGCTGACCCCGCCACCGCCGGAGCCGTCGCGGAGCGGCGCTACCCGCTACCTGCACATCCGCGAAGACGCGGCGCTGGATGAAGCGCGCTTTGTGGCTTGGGTCGTGCAGGCGAGCCGGTTGCCAGGCGAGCGCATGTAGTCCACTGCCACGAGGAAACTGCGATGACCAAGCCAACCCCCGGCACCGCGCGCGCGGCCGCATCGGCCGCCGACACCGGCGCCTCCGCGGCGCAGCAGATCGACGCGACGATCGCCCGCCTGGACGACTGGCGCGGCGCGACCCTGGCGCATCTGCGCCGCATCATCCGGGCGGCGGATCCCGAGGTGGTCGAGACGGTGAAATGGCGCGGCGTGCCGGTCTGGGAACATGACGGCATCCTGTGCACCGGCGAGACCTACAAGGCCGCGGTGAAAATGACCTTCGCCCGGGGCGCCGCGCTCGAGGATCCCACCGGCCTGTTCAATGCCAGCCTGGACGGCAACGTGCGGCGCGCGATCGACGTGCATGAAGGCGAGACGATCGACGAAGCGGCGTTGAAGGCGCTGATTCGCGCCGCGGTGGCCGCGAACGTTGCCGCCAGGGCGGCAGCGCCCGGCAAACGCAGGGCGACGTCGCCGCGGCGTGGTACGCACGACGCGCCCTGATCCGGTAGCCTGTGGCCAGCATTGGACGCCACCACCGCGACAAGGAGCAGCATGCGTCATCTTTCCTGGGCCCTCGCGGGCCTGCTGCTGTCGCCGCTGGCGGCGGCACAACCGGCACAACCGGCATCGCCCGCAACGCAGGCGGACACGTTCAACCAGTTGTTCGGCACCACCTGCATGACCCACCTGAACTCGGTGGACGGCCTGACCGCCTGGATGGCCGCGCGCAACCTGGCGCCGCTGGATGACACGGTCGCGCAGAGCTTCCTGCATGGCACGCCGGGACGGGCGTGGGCCATCACGCTCGATGGCGACCAGTACGCGGTGTCACGCACCGATGCGGGCCTGTGCGCCGTGTACGCCCGGCGCATGGACGGCGAGCAGCTGCAGTCGCGCTTCGCCGCGCTGGTGAGCAAGGCGCCGGCACCGATGACCGCACGGCAGACCCCGAGCCCGGCGTCGAGCACGGCGACGCGGCGTTCGGTGTCCTATCTGTGGTCGTGGCCGGACGAGACAACCTCGGGGCTGCTGTTCACCTTGACCACCTCCAGCGATCCGGATGCGCCGCTGCAGGCGATGATGTCACTGGCGCGTACCCGACTCGACGACGACGCGGCGGCGAAGGCTGCGCCGCCCTCCGCGCGCTAGCCCTCGCGGGGCGGCTGCGCGACGCAGTGTGTCGCGCATGTGGCAGGTGCGCGGTGGCACGGACGGGCGGATTCGGCAAAGATGGTGCACTGCATGATCGCCCCTGGCGACCGTGCAGGTCTCCCCCATTGAAACTGGAATGCCTGTGCTGAGTGTTGTTGGTGTGCTGCTTGCGCTGTACGTGGTGTGGCGTGTGGTCTGGCCGTTGCAGGTGTCGTTGTCCCTGCGCGGGCCGCTTGGATTGCTGGTGGTGGCGTTGGCGCTGCACCACCGTATCGTGGCCCGTTTCGCCGGCACGATGGCCTCGCCGGAGATTCCCAAGGCCGCCATCGCGGTGCTGGCCACCGGCTTCACCACGCTGCTGCTGGGCGCGGTGATGCTGCTGCTGCTGGACCTGCTGCTGCTCGGTGCACGCCTGCTGCGCTGCCCACGCGCCACCGCGGCGCTGCGCGGGGCTGCCTTGCGTCCCGCGGCCTTCGGCGTTGCCCTGCTGCTGTCCGTCTACGGCATCTGGCAGGGCATTGCGGTACCGCAGACACGCCAGGTCGAGGTGGTCATCGACGACCTGCCCGCTGCGTTCGACGGCTACCGCGTGCTGCAGTTGACCGATATCCACGCCAGCCGCCTGCTCACCGGCAGCTGGGTGGCCAAGGTGGTGGCCAACAGCAACGCGTTGAAGCCGGACCTGGTGGTGATCACCGGCGACCTGATCGATGGCAGCGTGGCCGCGCGTGCGGCCGACGTTGCGCCGCTGGGCGCGCTGCGTGCGCCGGACGGGGTGATCGCGATCACCGGCAACCACGAGTACTACGCGCAGTACGCCGCCTGGATGCAGGCCTTCCGCTCGCAGGGCATGCAGGTGCTGGAGAACAGCCATGTGCAGGTCCAGCGCGGCGGCGCGGCGCTGACCATCGCCGGAGTCACCGACCCGGTGGCCAGCAACTACGGGCTGCCGCCGCCGGACCTGGGCGCCGCGCTGGCCGGTGCCGATCCCAAGGCGCCGGTGATCCTGCTCGACCACCGGCCGATCGCGGCACCCGCCAATGCGGCACGCGGGGTGGCGTTGCAGCTGTCCGGGCATACCCACGGTGGCCACATCCTGGGCATGGACCAACTGGTGAAACGGGCCAACGGAGGTTACGTGTCCGGTCGCTACGACGTGGATGGCATGACCTTGTACGTCAGCAACGGCGCTGGCCTGTGGCCGGGCTTTGCCGCGCGCATCGGCGTGCCGTCGGAGATCACCCTGATCACGTTGCGGCGGGCGGCCTCGGCACGCTGAGCCGGCCGCAGGGAACGCGCGCATCGCCAGTGGTGGTGACGCGTCGCGCGTGGGGTGCAGACATCGGCGCGCGCCGCCGCACGGGCGTGTGGCGGGCACGCGCGATGTCATAAGACGGTCATCGCGTGGGCGCACCATTTTCACGTGAGGTCGGCAGCGCCCGTGCGCATGCGACCCCGTGGTCTGCGCCCGTCATTTCCCCTTGTCTGCATGACTGCCTGGCCCTGGCCGGGCGGAGCGTGCCTGCCCGAGTACGTGATCACCATGAAAAAGAACCTCTTGGCCGTTGCCGTGATGCTGGCCACGGCGCCTGCCGCCTGGGCGCAGGACGCCACCACGCCCGGCACCGACAGCGCCACCGACCTCGACGCGGTCTCGGTGATCGGCAGCGGCGAGGCACGCCAGGTACAGCGCATCACCGCGCAGAACCTCGACATCCTGCCGCCGGGCACCAGCCTGCAGAAGGCGATCAACATCCTGCCCGGCGTCAATGCGCAGTCGGCCGACGCGCTGGGCACCAACGAGCAGTCGATGACCCTGAGCCTGCGCGGCTTCAATGCCACCCGGCTGGGTTACACGCTGGACGGCGTGCCGCTCGGCGACGGTGCCTACAACAACTACAACGGCCTCACCATCAACCGCGCGCTGATCAGCGAGAACATGGCCGGTGCCGAACTGGCGGTGGGCATCGGCAGCCTGGGCACGCCGTCCACCAGCAACCTCGGCGGCACGCTCAGTTACACCTCCAACAACCCGCTGGCTGCGATGGGCGGCCGCCTGGTGCAGACCTTCGGCAGCGACAGCAACCGCCGTACCTTCGTCCGCGCCGATACCGGTGAACACAACGGGTTCTCGGCCTATGTGTCGGGCATGAACGCGGCCTCGGACCTGTGGAACGACCAGAGCGCCTACAACCAGTCGATCACCAGGCAGTTCAATGCCAAGGGCGTCTGGAATGTTGGCAACGGCCGCATCGCCGCCTTCGTCGACACCTCGCGCACCTCGCAGGCCGACTATTTCTATCTGTCCAAGAACGAACTGGCGCGCGGGCTGGGCTGGGACTGGGGCGGCTATGCGCCGGACTGGAACAAGGCCGTGGCCAAGGCATACTGCAACACCGCCACCTACGTGAAGGCCAAGTGCGATGCATCCGGCCCCGACCGCGATGCGGACGGTGCGTTCACCGCCGGGCAGATCCTGCGCGACGACAACCTGTACTCCCTGTCCGGTGACTTCTTCCTGGCCGATGGCGTCAGCCTGCATGCGCTGGCTTACCACCATGATGACCACGGCGAGGGCCACAACTGGAACAGCGGTGCATGGTCGAACAAGGGCACCGCGCAGGAAGTGCCGATCATCTTCCGCAATACCGTCTACGAGATCGACCGCAACGGGGCCACGCTGTCCGTCGACTGGGACCTGGGCGCGCACCACATCGAAGGCGGCCTCTGGTACGAGCGCAACGAAAGCAGCGCCGAGCGCTACCAGACCGCGGTCACCGGCCCGCGCGACCTCAGCGGCATGAACAGCACCCAGGCCGATGTTGGCGTGTTCGCCCAGCGCACCCGCTGGGAAACCAGGCAGGCCTACCTCAAGGACACCTGGCGCCTGCTCGACGACCGGCTCACCCTCGAATTCGGGGTCAAGAGCCCGCATGTCACCTCCGACGCGCAGGCGCTGCCGGGGACGGCCAGGACGCCGATCGCGGCCAGCTCCAACAACCAGTTCGCCAGCGGTCGGTTGAAGATGCGCAAGTCCGCGCTGCCCAGCGTGGGTGCCAATGTCCGCCTGAGCGACAGCCAGGAACTGTTCGCCAGCTATGCCGAAAACATGGCGATGTTCCAGGGCGGCTTCAAGCTGGGCCCGCAGGCGGTGAGCCAGGCCACGTGGAATGCGCAGGGCGACCTGGAGCCGGAGCAGTCGCGCTCCTTCGAGGCCGGCTACCGTTACGTCGGCGCTTCCCTGCAGGCTTCGCTGGCCGCCTACGCGATGCGCTTCGACAACCGCCTGCTTCAGTACAACCCCTGCGACTCGCGCCAGCCGGTGGGACCGACCTGCGGCAACCGCTTCTACAATGCCGGTGGCGTGGATAGCCGAGGCGCGGAACTGACCGTGGTGTGGACGCCCAGCGAGCACCTCACCTGGTACAACTCGGCCTCGCTGAACCGTTCCACCTACCGGTCGGATTATGTCCAGGCCGGCGTGGTGCAGCCGATCGAGGGCAAGATCCAGACCGATACGCCCAAGCAGATGTTCGCCAGCGAGATCACCTGGCGCGACCACGGCTGGTTCGCCACGCTGCGCGGCAAGTACACCGGCGAGCGCTTCTACACCTACACCAACGACCAGGGCTTTGGCGGGTTCACCGTGTTCGACGCGTCCGGCGGCTACGACTTCGGCCGGGTCGGCGTCGCCCAGGGCGTGCGATTGTCGGTCAACGTGACCAACCTGACCGACAAGCGCTACGCCAGCAACCTGGATTCCAGCGTATTCGCCCCGAGCGACCCGACCGGCACGATCTACGTGTTCCACGCCTCCGCACCGCGCCAGGTGTTCGGAACGGTCGATGTCCGTTTCTGACCGCCGGCCCGGGCCGCGCGAGGTGGTGTTCGCCGCGCTGCTTGCGCTGATGGCGGCGCCGGTAGTCGCCGCGGCCCCGGCCCGTCCCGCCGCGGCGTCGGACACGCCGGTACTCGTCGCCGCCGGCGCGCTGCCGGCCGGCACCGTGGATTTTCTCGGCGACACGCTGGGCTCGTTCTCGTCGCTGGCCGTGGATGTCGCGCATTGGACGCGCACCGCCGACGGCTACCGCGGCGTGCTGTGGACGCTGCCCGATCGCGGCCGCAACGATCCCGATGCCGGCCTGTTCTACGACTACGCCGGGCGGCTGGAACGCCTGCAGCTGCGGATCGAGATCGGCGCCGGCCAGCGCGCCGGCCAGGTTACGCTGACGCCCGACGGCGGGCTGCTGCTGCGCGACTTCAACGGCGAGCCCTTCACCGGTGCCGATCCGGGCGAGCATACCGTCGTGCAGAACGGCATCCTGCTGCCGTCGCCCGCGCAGGGCGTGGGCGCGGGCAAGATATCGCTGGATGCCGAAGCGCTGCAGTTCACCGCCGATGGGCACTTCTACATCGGCGACGAGTACGCCGCGCACGTGTACTACTTCGCCCCCGATGGTCGCCTGCAGGGGGTCATCGTGCCGCCACCCGCGGTGCAGCCCCGGCGCGACGGACGGGTGATGTTCGATTCGCGCCGTGCCCCGGACAGTGGCCGGCGCAACAACCAGGGCGTGGAGGGCATGGGGCTGTCGCCCGACGGCCGCCGCCTGTTCGTCGCGCTGCAGAGCGCGCTGGTGCAGGACAGCGCCACGGGCGACGCCAGCGGCCGCATCAACACCCGGGTGATGGTCTATGACGTCAGCCGCGATCCACTGCCCACCCAGCCGATCGGCCACTACGTGGTGCAGCTGCCCACCTATGCGCAGGATGGCAAGGGCACGCCGGACCGCACCGCCGCACAGAGCGAGCTGCGCGCCTTGGACGACCACCGCTTCCTGCTGCTGGCCCGCGACGGCAACGGGCTGGGCAGCGACACGCGCGATCCCATCGTCTACAAGTCGGTCCTGCTGGTCGATACCCGCGGCGCCAGCAACCTGGCGGGCAGTGACTACGAGCAGGGCATCGCCTCAGTCCTCGCGCAGCGCGACGGCACCGCGTTGAAGCCTGGCATCGTGCCGGCGCGCAGCCACGTGCTGCTGGACCTGCTCGACCCGGTACACCTGGCCCGCGCCGGGCTGGACACCGCGACCGCCAAGGGGGCGCACGCCGGGCTGCTGTCGGAGAAGTGGGAGGCGATGGATCTGCTGCCAACACGCGACGCGACGCGCCCGGACGAGCGGCTGCTGCTGGTGGGCAACGACAACGACTTCATCGCGCGCCACTGTGTCATGCAGGGCATGCGCTGCGACAGCGCCTACGACAACGACAACCGGGTGCTGGTGTATCGACTGACGGTGCCGGCGCAGGCGGCGGATCCGCACTGAACCGGCAGGCCGGCTTGGCAACCGGGCCCGGAATTGCGAGGCTGGTCCTTTCAGGTGAGCGGCGGGTGCGGATGAAAGCGATGTACACAGGCCTGGGGGCGATGATGGTGCTGGCCACGGCCAGCGGCTGCGCGACGCAGGGCGATGCGGTGCAGCGTGCGCCTGCGGCGACCCAGCCGGTGAGCGGTGTGGTGCTGCCCGATACCGAAAGCTGGCGCGTGCACGATCCGGCCGGGCGCGATTACCCGATCTGGGTGGCGTTGCCCGCCAGCTATGCGGCCCACCCCGAGCGGCGCTACCCGGTGCTGTACGTGACCGACGCGCTGTACAGCTTTCCGCTGGTGCGCAGCATCCGCAACCTGGTGGGGCAGGGCGGCGCCAACCTGGAGGACTTCATCCTGGTCGGGCTGCCGCCGCAGGAGGGCCTGACCTCGAAACAGAGTCGCTCGCGCGATTACACCCCGACCCGGCCGGTACGCCACAGCGGGGACGACTACAGCGATGACGTGGTCTACGGCGGCGCGGCGCACTACCGTGACTTCCTCGCCGCGCACGTGCTGCCAGCGGTGGACGCGCGCTACCGCACCGACCCGGCACGGCGCAGTTTTGCCGGTCATTCGTATGGCGGCCTGTTCGGCAGCTTCGTGCTGGTCACGCGCCCGGAGATGTTCCAGACCTACATCCTGTCCAGTCCGTCGTTGTGGTTCGACAACCACGTGGTCGACCCGCTGGAGCAGGCCTACGCGCAGCAGCACCGCGCGCTGCCGGCGCGGGTACTGCTGGCGATCGGCAGCTTTGAAACGATCAAGCCAGAGTCGCGCTACCTGACCCGCAACGACATGCTCAAGGACAACCAGGCCTTCGCCGACCGCCTGCGCCAGCGCGGGTATGAAGGGCTGCAGGTGGAGACGTCGATCATCGACGGCGAAGACCATCTCACCGTCTATCCCACCACGTTGACACGCGCCCTGCTGCAGGTGTTCCCCGGCAGTGAGCCGTACGACGGCGGCTGAGCGTCGGCGCGCCGGGTCAGGCCGCGCCGGTGGCCGGCTGCAGCGCGGTCGCCTGCACCAGCTCCGGTGCCAGTGCGTGGGCGACGGCCATGCGCAGCATCGCGGGGCTGACATGGCGGCGGTGAACCCGGTTGATGGCCGCCATGTAGAGCCGCCCGAAGTGATTGTGGGTACGCACCCGGGTGCCCAGCGCGACCACGGCGGCACCGTCGTCGAGCAACTGCACGCGCACGCAGGAGCGGAAGCGCAGGTGGCGGTCATCGGCGCCCAGCAGCACCTCGGCACTGCGGTCGTCGGGGGACCGCGACTGCGCGTGCACCGGGAAGCGCTGCGCGAACCGTTCGCCAGGCGCGTCGGACAGCAATGACGACACCGGGCACCCCAGCGGCGAGGTGCGCAACTGCAGCGGCGCGACCAGCACGTTGCGCAGCGCCATCAAGCGCCCGACGCTTGGCGGCGGATTGTGCACGAAGCCGTCCAGCACCGATTCCAGCACCGCCGCGGCGGAATGGCTGCCGATACTGCGTGGCGGCAGAGTCAGCGTGGTGTAGTCCTCGTGGTCGACGTCGCCTGCCAGTGCCTGCTGCAACAGGGAATCGGCGGGCGCGGCCGATGCACTGTGGATGGGATGGGCGGCGGCGCTGCGGCCGACGTAGCCGTGCGCCGGCCGCAGCCGGGCCAGGCCGCTGCGTACACGCCCGACCAGATCACGGCTGCGCGCGCACAGGCCCGCCAACGCCGATCGTGCCGGCGCGTGCAGCGACAGGCTCACCACCGGCAACCGCGTCAGATCGGTCTGCGCCAGCACCTGTTGCACCACCGGTGGAAGTGTCTCGGTGAGGGTGGGGATGTCGGCCGCGCCGGCATCGACGCGTGCCCGTTGCGCCCCGGTCAGCGCACCACTGCGCTCGTTGGCGTGGCAGGACAGCGCGAACAGCGCCGGATGGCGCGGGTGCCGGGAGACGAACTGGTGCCAGGTGCCGCTGCCGAAGCGCACGGTGAACAGGCAGTCCGGCGGGATGTCCACGCAGCGCAGGGCGTGCAGGAAGGCAGCGGGGTCCTGCTGCAGCTGCGCGTCCGATGCGGTGGAAAAGCGCAGCTGCGCGCCGCCACTGCCGGCAATCGCGGTGAACATGCGTGGCCCGGCGTGGCGATGGAAGGGATGCCCGTGCTGGCCCACCGAGAAGGAATACAACGAGGAGGCGTCGTCGTGCGCCAGGTGCATGCCGCCCAGGCGCGCGGAGGGCTCGTCCAGCGCATCGACGAAGCGCGGGTGCGCTGCCTGGCGGATGCCGGCATCGCGAACCAGCTGGTCACCGGCACCGATCCCGAGCTGGGCGATCAAGGCCACTTCCACCGGGCTGCCTTCGCCGCAGGAGGGCAGGCTGACGCTGGGGAAGGAACGACTGACACGGGTGGTATCCAGCATGACGAGCTCCTTGTCTTGGGACGATGCGGTTCAGGTCGCCGGCTTGCGCCGCGCCCGGGCGCGGCTTTCGCGCTGCAGCGGGCCACCGACCGGACAGACCTCGGCCGCCCACGCGAACAGCGTGTTGGCCAGTGTGTCCGGCACCTGGCGGAAGTACACGAACTGGCCCCGCTTCTCGCGCTCGATCAGCCCGGCATCCTCGAGGATGCGCAGGTGGCTGGACAGCGCCGGCTTGCTGAAATCGAAGCGCTCGCCCAGCTCGCCCGCGCTGAGTTCGCCGCCGTTGAGGTAGGCCAGGATCTGCCGGCGGGCGGTGGAGGCGAGGGCGTCGAAGATGCGGTCCATGGGTGGCAGTTAACTAATTCGTTAACTGATAGTTACCCCGTGGCGTCGCGGTGTCAAGTCGCATACGACGTCTCGACGAGCTGCGCGGTACGCGAGTGGGACCGGTTCGGCGCATACTCGGCACGGACCAACCACGGAACGGTTTATGCGCACGCTGCCCTTGTCATGCGCCGTGATCCTCGGCACGGCGCTGTGCGCCGGGTGCACGGGGGACGTCATGCATGCCGCCTACCCTGACAGGGCCGCCGCGATCCGCGACGATGCGGTAGGACGTGGCTGGGTTCCAGCGTGGGTCCCTGCCAGCGCCACCGATCTGCGCGAAGTGCATGATCTGGACAACAACCAAAGTGCATTGAGCTTTGCGACGGGCAGCGAGCGCTGGCTTCCGCCTGGAGACTGTCGCTCGGTGGCGGCGGATCTCGTGATCCCGAGTGCCCTCCAACTGCACCCTTGGCCGTCGCTGGAGGTCGTGCTTGCCCACTATGACGTGCGCCGCTGCGACGAGCCGGAGTCAGCGACCGAGAGCTTCCTTGCCATACCGCGCGACCGTGGGAGAGCACTGTTCTGGCGGGTGCATCGCCGTTGAGGATGGCGCCGTGGCCGGCGTCCCACGGGGGGGGATGAGCAGGCCCGGCGAGCTCGCGACCCGCAGGCGTGAAGGGCACGACAGCATCCCTGCACGGCGCGGTCACCGTCGCGCGCCGACGCTGGCGGCCTGTTTCCTGCCTGGATGCGCCATGACCACCCTGACCCTGCACGACCTGGCCAAGAAGATGGCCCACATCGACTTCACCATGCTGCAGACCCACGCCGCCAGCGGCGACATCGCGGCGCGCCCGATGAGCAACAACGGCGACGTGGACTACGACGGCGACAGCTGGTTCTTCACCACCGAAGACACCGACATGGTCCGCGAGATCCAGCGGGATCCGAAGGTCGCGCTGAGCTTCACCGGCAGCAAGTCACTGCTCGGCAAGCCGCCGCTGTTCGTGGCGGTGCAGGGCAGGGCCGCGCTGATCCGCGACAAGGCGATCATGCAGCAGCACTGGGTGAAGGACCTGGAGCGCTGGTTCGAACAGGGCGTGGACAGCCCTGGGCTGGTGCTGATCCACGTGGCTGCCGTGCGCATCCACTATTGGGATGGCGAGGACCAGGGCGAGATCCTGCGCTGAGGAAGCCGGGCATGGCCGCTCCCGTCACGCCGAAGGTCGGCTGTGCCGGCTGGTCGATTCCCAGCCGCTACGCCGCGCTGTTCGGTCCCGGCGACAGCGCGCTGGCACGCTACGCCACGCGCCTGGATGTGGTGGAGATCAACTCGTCCTTCTATCGGCCGCACCAGCGCAGCACCTACGCGCGCTGGGCGGCCGCGGTCCCGCCCGGCTTCCGTTTCTCGGTGAAGCTGCCGCGCACGCTGTCGCATGATTCCGGGCTGGTCGGTGTGGGTCCACTGCTGGACCGCTTCCTGGACGAGGTGGATGGACTGGGCGCGAAACTGGGCGGCCTGCTGCTGCAGTTGCCGCCCTCGCTGGCCCTGGATACGCGCCGGGCCGGCGGATTCTTCCGCGCGCTGCGCCGGCGCAGCGCGGTGGCGCTGGTCTGCGAGCCGCGCCATCCCAGCTGGTTCGAGGCACGGGCCGATGCCCTGCTTGAAGAGCATGGGGTGTCCCGTGCTGCGGTCGACCCGCCGCGCGTGGACGCTGCCGCTGTCCCGGGCGGCGCGTCGTCGTGGCGCTACTGGCGCTGGCACGGCGCCCCGCGCATGTACTACAGCGACTACCCGGACCCCGCGCTGGCCGACCTTGCCCGGCAGGTCCACGCGCACCGCGCCGGCCGGGACGCGCCGTGGGTGATCTTCGACAACACTGCGCATGGCTTCGCCATTGCCAATGCCCTGCGCCTGAAGGAGATCGCCGCGCATGCCTGAAGGTCCTTCCATCGTCATCCTGCGCGAGGCGGCGGCCAAGTTCCGCGGCAAGACCGTGCGTCGCGCGCTCGGCAACAGCAGCCTGGACCTCACCCGCATGGAGGGGCGGCGGGTGTTGGCGCTGCGCAGCTGGGGCAAGCACTTCCTGGTCCAGTTCAGCGGCTTCAGCCTGCGCGTGCACATGCTGATGTTCGGCAGCTACCGCATCGATGAACGCAAACCATCGCCGCCGCGGGTGTCGCTGCAGTTCGACAACGGCGAGCTGAACATCTACGCCTCCTCGCTGAAATACATCGACGGGCCGCTCGAGGACACCTACGACTGGCGCGGCGACGTGATGGACGACGCCTGGGACCCGCGCCTGGCCCGGCGCCGGCTGAAGCTGCAGCCGGACACGCTGGTCTGCGATGCGCTGCTGGACCAGGACCTGTTCGCCGGGGTGGGCAACATCATCAAGAACGAGGTGCTGTTCCGGACCCGCGTGCACCCGGAGTCGACGATCGGCGACCTGCCGCCGCGCGTGCTGGGCAAGGTCATCGCCGATGCACGCGCCTACAGTTTCAACTTCCTGGCGTGGAAGAAGGCCGGGGTATTGCGCAAGCACTGGCAGGTACACACCCAGCGCACCTGCCCGCAGTGTGGCGGCCCACTGTCCAAGACCTACCCGGGCAAGAGCCGCCGGCGCACGTTCTTCTGCCCCAACTGCCAGGTCCGGTACTGATCGCTCCTGCCTGCCGGTGAGCGTGCGCCGCCGGCGCTGCGGTAGGATGGGGCCGTCCCACGCCGTTACGCGCGTCCTGCGCGGTCTGTTGCCGACCGCCCGCTTCGCTCCACTTTCCGAGTCGCGCTTCCCGTCGGGAGGGCGCACTCCCCGTGTCCCACGGAGCGCACATGCCGGGCTATAGCACCCGCATCCTCACCATCCCGGTTGCCGGCCGCGACTATCGCATTCGCGCGTTGAGCGACCTGCAGCAGTTTGCCGACCCGACCGGTCGCGCCCAGCGCGCCGGCATCCATTCGTCGTTGTGGAGCCTGTTCGGCCAGGTCTGGCCTGCCGGCCGCGTACTGGCCGAGACCATGAGCAGCGTCGACGTGGCCGGCAAGCGCATCCTGGAGCTGGGCTGCGGCCTGGGCCTGGCCAGCCTGGTATTGGCCAAGCGCGGCGCCGACGTGGTGGCCAGCGACCACCACCCGCTGGCCGAATCGTTCCTGGCCTACAACGCCGGCCTCAACGACCTGCCGGCGATCCACTACCGCGATCTGCCGTGGGAGTTGCCGGATACGACACTGGGCCGGTTCGACCTGATCATCGGCAGCGACGTGCTCTACGAGCGCGGCCACGCCCTGCAGATCGCCAGCATGATGGAGCGCCATGCACGGCCCCGCGCCGAGCTTCTGCTGACCGATCCGGGGCGCGGCAATGTTGGCGCGTTCTCACGTGCCATGGCGGCGCAGGGGTATGCGGTGGATGAGGCCTACGGTCTGTTCGATGACGAGGGCGATGCCCCCGGGCGCGGCCGGCTGCTGCGCTACACCCGCGAGGCGCTGCCGGCCCTGGCTGGGTGACCCCGCGCAGCGGCGATGTGGTGGCGGCGTGAGTCCGACGGCGCGGCGGGTGAAGTAGGCTCGGCGCATCCTGCCGCCGATGTCCTTGCCGATGCGTGTTCTTCGTCCCACCTGTCTCCCGCGCGTTGCTGCCGCCCTGCCGGTGGGCGGCGCATGAGCGTGTCCACGCCGCTCGATGCGTCACGCCGCACGCGTTCGATGATCGTCGCCGGCCTCTCCACCGTGGTGGAGTGGTACGACTTCACCCTGTATCTGTACCTGGCCACGGTGCTGTCGCGGGTGTTCTTCGGCGGCGGCGAAAACGCCTTGTTGGCAACGCTGGCCGGCTTTGCCGTCTCCTACCTGATGCGCCCGCTCGGCGCGTTGTGCTTCGGCCATCTCGGCGACCGCTTCGGGCGGCGCTACATGCTGCTGGCCTCGATGTTGCTGATGACCGTGGCGATGCTGGCCACCGCGCTGCTACCCACCTTCGACCGCATCGGCGCCAGTGCGGGCGTGCTGTTGCTGCTGCTGCGCTGCCTGATGGCGTTTTCGGTGGGCGGTGAGTACACCGGGGTGGTGGCCTACCTGCTGGAGACCGCGCCCCCGCGCCGGCGCGGCCTGATCACGTCGCTGGCCTCGGCGGCCAGTGAAGTGGGCGCGCTGCTGGCGGTCGCGTTGTCGGCGCTGACGGTGGCGGTGCTGAGCACTGCGCAACTGGATGGCTGGGGCTGGCGGATTCCGTTCTTCGTCGGCGCCGCACTGGCCGCTGCGATCCTGCTGGCACGCTCCACCATGCACGAGTCGCCCGAGTTCGAGCGCCAGCAGGCCGCGGGCACCGTGCCGGTCGCGCCGATCCGCGACACCTGGCGCTTCCATCGCGGTGCGGTGGCGCGCACGTTCGCGATTTCCGCGTTGGGGTCGATCACCTATTACGTCGGCATCACCTACGTGCCCGCGTTCCTGGGGTCGGTGGGCGAGGTGGGCGAATCCGAGGCGCTGTGGCTGTCCACGCTGGCGGCGGTGGCCGTGATCGTGGTAACGCCACTGGCCGGGGCGTTGTCCGACCGGCTCGGGCGACGCCCGCTGCTGATCGTGTTGGCCATGCTCTGCGCCTTGCTGCCGCTGGGCATGTTCACCCTGATGGCCGGCGGCAATACGCTGCTGATCGGGGTCGGCGCGGTAGTGCTGGCCTGCCTGGCCGGCGGCGTGAGCGCGGTGGCGGCACCGGCGACGGCCGAGCAGTTCCCCGGCGAAGGCCGGCTCAGTGGTCTCGCGCTTGGCGTGACCATGGCCACCGCCTTTTTCGGCGGTGCCACGCCGTTGCTGGCCGAACTGCTGGTGCGGCATACCGGCTGGGCCTCGGCACCGGGCGCGATGATCGCTGCCGTTGCCGTGGTGGTCCTGCCGGTCATGTGGACCCTGCGCGAGACCCGCCCGCGGTAGTGCCGGCGGTTGGCCGGCGTCAGGCGCGCGCCGTCAGCGCCGCGCGCTCAGCTGCCGCCCTCGGTCGGCAGCGGCGCGGGCACGTTCAACAGACCGCCCGCGGTCACGTACGCGGCCAGGGCCTGGCCCTGGCTGAGCAGATGCCGTTCCATGGTGCGCTCGGCCGCGACCGGATCGCGCTGGCGGAAACAGTCCATCAGCTCGCGGTGCTCGGCCAGTGACTGCGCGGTGCGGCCCGGCGCCAGCAACTGGCGGCCACGATGCATCTTCAGGATGCGGTGCAGGTCGTGGGTGATGCGGATCAACCACGGGTTGCCGGCGTAATGCTGCACGGTTTCGTGGATGAGGTAGTTGTTGCGGTAGTACTCAGCGATGTTGCCCGCCGCGGCCGCAGCCTCCATCGCCGCGTGCAGGTCCTCGAGCAGCTGCACCCCGGCGTCGTCGATATGCCGCACCGCCTCGTGCGCGCAACGGCCCTCCAGCATCGCCATCACCGGGAACAGCTGGTTCAGGTCTTCCAGGGTGAGCCGGGTCACCCGGCAGCCACGCCCGGCGTCGATCTGCACCAGGCCTTCGGCGGCCAGCAGCTTCAACGCTTCGCGCAACGGCGTGCGGCTGATGGCCAGTGCTTCGCACAGCGCGGGTTCGTCGATCCACTCGCCCGGCGGCAGGCGGTAATCGTAGATCCGCTCGCGCACGTGCTCGGCCACCTCTTCATACAGAGGGGCGCGCTTCTTGGTGGATCGCGGGGCAGGAGCAAGGGCCATGCCCAATTGTAATCCCTCCATCCAGCGGGGGCGGGGCCGAGCATTGCCCGGCCCCGCCGATACCAGGCGTTACATCCAGCCCGGCACCACGAAGACCAGCCACGCCAGCAGCGGTCCAAAGGCCACCACCAGCCCGCTGTAGACCAGGAACTGGCGGAACAGCGACTCGCGCTCTTCCTTGGCTGCCGAGGCCACCACCAGCGCGCCGTTGGTCGAGAACGGGCTGACGTCCACGATCGTGGAAGACACTGCCAGTGCGCAGATCACCCCGGCCGCGCCCAGGTGGCCCTGCATCAGGAACGGCACCGCCAGCGGGATCGTGGCGCCGAGCACCGCCGCCGACGATGCGAAGGCGGACACGATGCCGCCGACGTAACAGACCAGCAGCGCGCCCAGCAGCGGAATGCCGATCTCCGATACGCCATTGCCGATGAAGTCCACCGCACCGGCTTTCTCCAGCACGCCCACGTAGGTGACCACGCCGCAGATCAGCAGCACCGTGGACCAGCTGATCCCGTCCACTGCGCCCTTCTGGCTTTTCGGCGACAACAGCGCCAATGCCACCGCCACCGTGATCGAGACCAGGCCGACGTTGAGGTTGTAGATCAAGGCGGCGATGCCCAGCCCGAGCAGGCCGACCAGGGTGAACAGCCGCTCGCGGGTGATGCCCACCGCCTCCAGTGCGTCGGGATCGTTGGACAGCGTGCCACCGCCGGCGGCGACCAGTGCGCCGTGGCCCTCGATCGCGAACTGCCGCGACGAGGCCTGCGGCCCACCGGCCACTGCCAGCTCGGCGTTGCCCACGCCACCGGCCACCGCCACCGCGCCACGGCGCAGCAGCGCCACGCCGCCGAAGGCGAAGAAGCAGATCGTGGCCATCATCAGGTTGAAGCCCAGGCTGGTCAGGAATACCGCCATCTCGGTCACCTCCAGCCCGGCCTTCTGCACCACCCCGTTGGTGATGCTGCCGTACACGCTGATCGGCGAGAAGCCGCCGGCCTGGGCGCCATGGATGACCAGCAGGCCCATCAGCAACGGGTTGATCCGGTACTGCTTGGCAAACCGCAGCGCCACCGGCCCGATGATCGCCACCGCTGCCGGGCCGAGCGCACCGAAGGCGGTGAGCACCGCGGTCACCACGAACATCACCCACGGAATGGCCACGATGCGGCCACGCACCGCACGTACCGCCCAGTGCACCAGCAGGTCGATGGTGCCGTTCTTCTGCGCGATGGCGAACAGGTAGGTGATGCCCACCAGGGTCAGGAACAGGTCGCCGGGGAAACCGGCCAACACCTCCTTGCCCTCCATGCTGACGAACACGCCGCCGATGATGAACGCCAGCGCGAAGGCCACCGCGCCCATGTTGATCGGCAGTGCGGTGGCGACGATGAACATGATCACCAGACCGATGATCGTTGCGACTTGTGGACTCATGCGCCCTCCCAGACACTTGACTCGCGTACAGCACGGATGGAAGCCCGCCATCCCGGGGTACGACGTGCTACGGCACCACGACAGCACTCACGCCAGCCGGCCCAGGGCGGCATCGACCCACGCGGCCGCACCGTCCAGACCCTGGAATTCTTCGACCGCACGCACCTCGCAGCACGGGTAGTCGCTGGCCACCATGCGCGCCAGCGCGGTACCCGGGCCGAGCTGCAGGAACACCCGCGCGCCGCGCTCGAACGCCTGGCGCATGACCTGCGACCACTCGATGGTCTGCGCCAACTGCGCGGCCAGGGTGTGCTCCACGCCCGCGCGGTCGCGCACGGCGCGTGCATCGATGCCGGCCAGCACGGTCGAGCGCGGCGCCTGCAGCGCGGCCTGCGCCAGCGCGCCGGCGAAGCCCTCGGCGGCGCGCGCCAGCAAGGGGGTATGCGCAGGCACGTGGACCGGCAGCGGGCGGATCTCGGCGCCACGCGAGTGGGCGGCCTGCGCCAGCGCCTGCAGGGCCGCGCGCGCGCCGCCCACGATGAAGTGGTCGGCGCCGTTGGCGATGGCGATATGCACGCCGTGCGCGCTGCACAGCGCCTGCAGCGGTGCACGCGCCAGCCCCAGCACGGCCTGCATGCCCGCGGCGGGCGGGCTGGCCGCATCCATCAGGCGGGCGCGCTGCCCGGCCAGGGCCAGGCAGGTGGTCGCATCCAGGCTGCCGGCGATGGACTGCGCGGCCAGTTCGCCGATGCTGTAGCCGGCCACCACGGTGGGCGGCGGCAACCGCTCGCGCAGCCCCTGCCAGTGCGCCAGGCTGGCTGCGCACAGCAGCGGCTGCGCCTGCACGTTGTCGAACCGATCATCCGCTGCTGCCGCTTCGCAAGCCGTACGCCCGAGGACGCGCGCTGCTGCGTCCAGTACGCCCTGGGCGGGCGCCAGCCCGCGCACCCGGTCGAACATCGCCGGATGCTGCGCGCCCTGGCCGGGGCAGAGCAGGGCCAGGCTCATGCGGCCTCCTGCTGCAGCAGGAACCAGCTGCAGGCGAGCAGGTCGGCGCTGCCACCGGGGCTCAGCCGGCGGGCGACGAAGCCATCGCCGATGGCCGCCAGGTGCGCGCGCCACTGCGGTGCGAAGGCACCACCGGCGGCGATGAAGTCGCGCGCCTGCAGGCGTGCCCAGGCCAGGCCTGCAGCGCCGCCCCGGTGCAGCAGGTTGAGATCGTCCACGTGTGCCACCAGCCGCATCAGGGTGTGGCACAGCGCCGCCTCGCGCGGCAGTCCGGCGGCCAGCGCGTGGCGCAGGGTGGGCACGCCCAGCTCGCGCAGGATCGGATAGCCGGCGATGGCCTGCTCGCGTACGCCGGCAATGCCATGGGCGGCACGCATGCGCTGGCCGGGGCTGTTGGCATCCAGCGGCGCGCTGGCCACTGCCGGGGCCCAGCGCTGCACGGCCAGGCACACCTGTTCGGCAGCGGGTGTGCGGCCCGTATCGCGGCGCAAGGCCGCGGCAGCCGCCACCAGCAGGCCCAGGCTGAAGATCGCGCCGCGATGGGTATTGATGCCACCGGTCGCGCGCAGCATCGCCGCCTCGGCGGCGATGCCGTGGCGCCGCAACTGCGCGAAGGGAGCGGCGGACGCGCCGGCACGGGCGGCGTCGCGGAAATAGTGGCGCAGCGCGAACAGGCTGCGCAGGAAGGTGCCCGCATCCATGTCGGCGTGGCTGCCGCTGTCGAACGGGGTGACCAGGCCGGGCTTGGGCGCGCAGGCCAGCTCTGCGTGCAGGCTGGCGATGGCCAGCCGCCCCAGCCGTGCGCTGTCCACGTGCGCACGGGGGTGCGGGGGGGCGAGGGCGGGCATGCTCATGCCGGAACGCCCGCCGCGTCAAACAGGGCCTCGCGCGGCGCCAGCGCTGCGCCATCGCTGCATTTGAGCAGCACCTGGCGCGTGGTGCCGGCGTACTCGCGCCAGTTCACGGCCGCGCCACTGGCCAGCAGCAGCTCGCCATCCACACGTCGGCCGAAGCGCACCTCCCACGCGTGCAGGCGGGTGACCAGCCGGTTGGCCACATCCGGCGAATGCACGCGCCACAGCAGGTCGATGTCCGAGCCGGCGTGCACGTAGGCCAGGCCGGTCAGGGCCTGCCACGCGAATGCGCCGAACACGCGCGCCGGCGCGATGGCATCCAGCGCCTGCAGCGCAGGCGTCCATGCAGGTGGGTGGGCGAGGCCGGGCGCGGCGATCAGCTCGGCCAGCGTCGGCGGCGCCTGCTGGCGCGTGATGTCCAGCAGCGGCACGCGCAGCGCCAGCCGTTGCTTGCCCTCGCCGGGCGGCAACGGCACGCCCAGGCGCAGGCGCGGGTCGGGATCATCGGCGGCGCGCCGCGCCACCACGGCGGGCCAGCCGCGCGCGAACCATGCGGCCAGGCGCGCCTCCTGCGCGGGCAGGTCGGCTTGCCAGTCGGCCTGCGCCGCCAGCCAGACCAGCGTGTGGCGGGCGGGCTGCTCAGGCATCGCCGGCGGCCACCCGGGCGGCAACCGATGCGGCCAGGCCGCGGCCGCCGCGTTCGGCACCGCGCGCGGCGCGCCGGTCGCCGTCGACCGGCGCGGCCAGTGCCTGCAGCAGCGCCGCCGCGAGGTCGCCGTCCCACACCGATTGCACCGCGCCCATCGCGACGTAGTTCTCCACGCCGGGAGCGAACACCGGCGAGCTCTGGCTGAGTGCCTGCAGCTTTTCCAGCGGCTGCTTGGTCACCCGGGCCATCGCGCGCAGGTCCATGACCCGCACCTGGGCACTGGGCAGGGCGTGGATGTGGTCGGCCATCAGCCCGAAGGAGAGGAAGCCGCCGCTGACCGATTCGCCGTACACCAGCGTCACCAGTCGTGCGCCGCGGCGGCGGGCCAGGTCCAGGCTCTGGGCCAGGTGCGCGAAATAGCCGTTGATGCCCAGCAGTTCGTCGCGGCGCGCCAGCCGCTGGCCGGCGGTGTCCACCAGCATCACGATCGGGCGTTGCGGATGGGCCGCCGTGCTGGCCAATACCGTCTCGGCCAGGCGCAGGGCGTGGTCCACGCCCACCTCGATCTTGTCGGTGGTGCCGATGACGGTGACCTCGCCGGCGGCGGTGCTGGCGGTGCCGGTCAACACCGCATCGTGCACGGCGATGGCATGGCCGGCGGGAAACAGGGCATCCAACAGCGGCGCCAACGCGGGTGACGAGGCAGGCTGCGCGGTCATGGCAGGCTCCGGTTGGCCGTGGCGGCAAGGAAGTCGTCGGTGTCCAGCAAGGGCAGGCGTTCCGGTGCGGCGATGCCCTGCAGCGCCCAGATCTCCAGGCCGTCGCGGCAGCCACCCCACGCCTGCGCACGCGCGCTCAGCGCGGCATGCCGCGCCTGCAGGGCGGCCAGGGCGGCATCGGTGTCGCTGCTGGCGGTGTCCGGCTGCAGCGCGTCGAACGCCGCCTGCGCGAACGCGTCGATCGCATCGGGTACCAGCACCTGGGCCTGGTCGATCAGGTAGCGGTGCTTGCCACCGGTCACCCGCCACACCAGTGCGCGATCGCGCGAATCGAACTCCTCCACGCCGCGTACCGTTTCGATCACTTCCGGGCCGGACAGCGACAGGCGACCTTCCTCGGACATGATCACGCGCGTGCAGCAGCGGGCGACGATGCCCATGCCGCCGAACGCGCCGTTGCCGCTGCCGATCAGCGCCAGCACCGGCACCCCGGCGGCGCGCGCGTCGAGCGTGGCGCGCATGATTTCGGAAATGGCGATCAGCCCGGCGTTGGCCTCATGCAGGCGCACGCCGCCGGTATCGAGCAGCAACAGCACGCCGGCCGGTCGGGTCCGGGCGGCGCGCTGCAGCAGCCCGGTGAGCTTGGCGCCATGCACCTCGCCCACGCCGCCGCCCATGAACTGCCCCTGCTGCGCGGCGACCAGCACGCGCGTGCCGCGCAATCGGCCTTCGCCCACCACGATGCCGTCGTCGAACGCGGCCGGCTGGTCGAGCTGGGCCAGGTGCGGGCTGGTCACGCGTTGCGCCGGGCCCAGCAGTTCCTGGAAGGAACCCGGGTCCAGCAGCCCGGCGATGCGCTCGCGCGCGTCGGCCTCGTAATAGCTGTGGCGGTGCACGATGCTCATGCGCCGCCTCCGCTGCCCAGCGACTGCACCGCCTGGTCCAGGCGCAGGCTGACCACCGCCGGGGTGGCGCCGGCGTCGTTGATCGACACGCGCACGTCGCGCAGCGGGTGGCGCTGCGCGAAATCGCCGATCACCGCTTGCCAGATGCTGCCGAACCCTTGCGCGGCGGTGATGATGCGCACCGCCATCGCGCCCTCCAGCGCGGCCGGCTCCAGCAGGATTTCCAGGTTGCCCGAGGCCAGCACGCCCACCAGCACGGCCCCGCTGGGGAAGTGCACATCGGTGCTGCCGTTGAAGCGATAGTCGAGGGTTTCCATGTGCCGTCCCTTACCAGTTGCGGAAGCGCTTGGGCGGGTCGTACAGCCCCCCCGACCAGCGCACCAGGTCTTTGACCGAACGCGCCGCCAGCAGGTCGCGGCTGGCATCGCGTACGTTGATGCCGAGGTCGGCGGGGCGTTTGATCACGCCGCGGTCGCGCAGGTTCTCGACCATGGCGCGGTCGCGGCCCAGGCCCACCGCGGTGTAGCCGGCCACGCCACGGATCGCCTGTTCGCGCTCCTCCGGCGTGCGGCACAGCAGCAGGTTGGCGATGCCTTCCTCGGTGAGCACATGGCTGACGTCGTCGCCGTAGATCATGACCGGTGGCAGTGGCATGGCCGCGCGTTCGGCCAGTTCCCAGGCATCCAGGCGCTCGACGAATGCCGGCGCCATGTGTTCGCGGAAGGTCTCCACCATCTGCACCACCAGCTTGCGCCCGCGCGGCATCTCGCCCGCGCGCGCGGCCTGCTGGCCGGCCTTGAGCCAGGCATCGCTGGCGTGGCGGCGGCCGCGCGCATCCGACCCCATGTTGGGCGCGCCGCCGAAGCCGGCGATGCGGTCGCGGGTGGCCGTGGAGCTGTTGCCCTGCAGGTCGATCTGCAGGGTGGAGCCGATGAACATGTCGCAGGCGTACAGCCCGGCGGTCTGCGAAAACGCGCGGTTGGAGCGCATCGAACCATCGGCGCCGGTGAAGAACACATCGCCGCGGGCAGCGATGTACTTCTCCATGCCCAGCTCCGAGCCGAACGAATGCACCGATTTGACGAAGCCCGACTCGATGGCCGGGATCAACGCCGGGTGCGGATTGAGCGCCCAGTGCTGGCAGATCCTGCCCTTCAGCCCCAGCGATTCGGCATAGGTGGGCAGCAGCAGTTCGATCGCCGCGGTGTCGAAGCCGATGCCATGGTTGAGCCGGTTGACCCCGTATTCGGCGTAGATGCCCTTGATCGCCATCATCGCCATCAGCACCTGGATCTCGGAGATCTGTGCCGGGTCGCGGGTGAACAGCGGTTCGATATGGTTCGGGCGCGGCGCCTGCACCACGAAGTTGACCCAGTCGGCGGGGATGTCGACGCGGGGCAGGCTATCGACGATCTCGTTGACCTGCGCGATGACGATGCCGCCTCCGAAGGCGGTGGCTTCGACGATCACCGGGGTGTCTTCGGTATTCGGGCCGGTGTAGAGATTGCCGTGCCGGTCCGCCGCCTGCGCGGCCACCAGTGCCACCCGCGGGGTGAGGTCGATGAAGTAGCGGCCGAACAGTTCCAGGTAGGTATGGATGGCCCCGATCCGAATGCGGCCTTCGGCGACCAGGTTGGCCAGCCGTACCGACTGCGGCCCGGAGAAGGAGAAGTCCAGTGTCGAGGCGATGCCGCGCTCGAACACGTCCAGGTGGGCGGGCAGCGACAGCACCGACTGCACCATGTGCAGGTCGTGCACGCGCGCCGGATCGAGGTCGGCCAAGGCCTGGGCGAGGAAGTCGGCCTGCTTCTGGTTGTTGCCCTCCAGGCAGACCTTGTCGCCCGGTTCGAGCAGGGCGTGCAGCAACCCGGCGATATCGCCGGCCGCCACCTCCCGGCCGCGGGCCCAGGGCGCTGCGCGGTCCAGCCGCGCCTGGCGGCCTCGCTCCAGTGTGTCCCAGCTCGGGTTCATCGACGGACTTCCGCATGACGTTGAGATAATTACGCCATAATTACGACGGGGTGTGCAAGTCGCAGCGCAGCGAATCGGTCGGGTTCGCCCATTCAGCCAGATCGGCGCCTCCGCGCAGGCGGGAGGCGCGCCTCCATTTCCCGTGACGCTTCCCACCTGTACTGTCAGCAGACTGCGGGGCGGCCTCCCGCGTTGGGGGAGAACGTGCCATGGCGGTGGGGAAGCTGTTGGAAAACTTGGGGCGCTTCAGTCGAGGCCTGCGCGCGCTGGGGTTCGGGTTGTTGTTGCTGGTGGCGCTGGGAGCGCTGGGGCACGAGGTCATCCAGCGGGGCAGGCCATCCCCGGGCACCGCGGCACTGGCCGCAGTGCTGGCCCTGATCGTGTGGTGGGACGTCCGCAGCCTCCTTGCCCGCCGCGATGCACATCGGCTGTCGCACCGTATCGCCCACGCCCGGCAGACGCTCGCCTCGCTGGATGCGGACAGCCGCATCGCCCACCTGCGTCGCTTGAAGCGCAGGGCGATCATCGCCGGCGTTTCGCTGTTGGCCAGCGTCGGCACCCTGCTGGTCTGCGGGGACAACCAACGCGTGGTGGCGTGGGTCCTGCTGTGGGGGGCGCTGAGCGCCTGGTTTACGTTCGTCTGTTCCGCCGGGCTGCTGCTGGCACGACGCTGGTGCAACCAGGTCCAGCCGCCGCGTTGACGGTGCGCCGCCTGGGGGCGATGCGTACGTCCCCGACCGGTCGCTGCGCCGCGGACATCGCATGAGCCCGCGCCGGCGCCATCGCCTGGGGTACGTCCGGCACTGGCCCGTGCGTTCGCCGGACGGTGGCCGGCGAACGCACAGGGGGGCTTAGAACTTCCAGCGCAGGCTGGCCGCCACGAAGCGCGGCTCGCCGTAGTTGTTGTAGTCCAGGTTGGCCCAGTAGGTCTTGTCCAGCGCGTTGCGCACGCTCAACGTGGCGGTCCAGTTGTCGCTGATGCGGTAGTTGGCGTTGAACTGCACCAGCGCGTACGCCGGCTGGTTCACCGTGACCGTGCCGCCCAGCGGGTAGGGGATGTTGTAGCCCTGCACCTTGCTTTGCCACTGCACGCCGCCGCCCACGCTCAGACGCGCCAGCGCGCCGCGCAGCTGCACCTGGGTGTTGAGCTGCAGCAGGTCCTCGGCCGGGTTGGCGTACAGCAGGTCGGTGGCGGCGCGGGTCATCTTGACGTGGGTAAAGCCGGCGTTGACCGTCCAGCCGGGCAGGATCTCGCCGTTGATGTCCATTTCCCAGCCGCGCACCTTGGTGCCATTGACACCGATGTAGGCCGAGCTGCCGTCGCTGAGCGAGCCATCCGGCACGCGCATGTCGCGCACCGCGTAGTTGTCCTGCTTGGCCTCGAACACGGCGGCATTGGCGGTCAGGCGGCCGTCGAACCACTGGGTCTTGATCCCGGCTTCCAGGTTCGAGCCCTGCACCGGTGCCAGCAGGTTCTCGTTCCTGTCCTTGTAGTTCTGCGGATTGAAGATCTCGGTGTAGCTGGCGTAAGCCGACACGTTGGGGGTGATGTCGTACACCAGGCCCACGTAGGGCGTGGCTTCATCGCTGACCTTGTAGGCACCGCTGGTCGCGGTGTAGCTGCCGGCGGCGTTGTAGGCACGGGTCAGGGTCTGCCAGCGGCTCAGGCGTGCACCGGCGATCAGCGACAGCGGATCGGCCAGGCGCAGGCGGGTGGCCAGGTAGACGCCACTCTGGGTGGTCTTGGCCACGCGACGCGCACCGGTGCGGGTGTAGGTGACCTCGGAGATGTCGCCATCCCAGTTGTAGATGTTGGGAATGTAATAGCAGCGCTCGGTGCCGCAGCGCGCCCAGTCGGTGGGATAGTTCAGCGCCAGCGTGTTGGTGGTGCTTTCCAGGTCGGCCCACTGCGCGCCCACGGTCACATCGTGCTCGCGGCCGAACAGGTTGAAGGTGCCGGTGAGGTAGGCATCGACGTTGCGGCGGGTGTCTTCCGAATCGCCCGCGGCGGTGCGCAGGAAGATGCCCGAGCCGGTGGCCGGGTCCGGGTAGCCGGTGCCGTACAGGCGGATGTTCTGCACGTTGCCGCGGGTGTAGGCGGTGTTGATCTTCAGCAGCCAGTCGTCGCCGAAACGCTGCTCGAGGTTGGCGAAGACGGTGCTGGTTTCGCGCTGCCAGTAGCTCCACTTGGGGGCCAGGTTGGTCGAGCGCGGCAGGTGCACGAAGTTGCCCTGGCTGTCGAAGAACGGCACGGTGCCCCAGGTCGAGCCGACCGGGTTGTTGTCCTGGGTCTGGTAGCCGACGGTGACGGTGGTGCTGTCGGTGACGTCACCTTCGAGCACGGCCATGCCGGCCATCTTGTTTTCCTTGTAGCGGTCGTAATAGAAGTCGCGGTCGGTGTAGGCAGCGACCACGCGGCTGCGGTAGCGGCCGTCGGCGGTGAGCGGTGCGGTCACGTCCGCTTCCATGCGCTGGTAGTCCCAGCTGCCGGCACTCACCGAGAAGGACGCATCGAATTCCTTGCCCGGGCGCTTGCGCAGCAGGTTGACCGTGGCCGACGGCACGCCGGCGCCGCTGAGCAGGCCGTTGGCGCCGCGGATGACTTCGATGCGGTCGTAGAAGGCGGTGTCGTATTCCTGGTTGGTCGAGCCGCTGTAGGTGGGGATGCCGTCGACCTGGAAGTCGGTGATCGCAAAGCCGCGCGCGTAGTACAGCGGGCGCTGGGTATCGTAGAAGGACACGCTGACGCCGGTGACGGTGCGCATCACGTCGTTGATGCTGAACAGCGATTCGTCCTGCAGGCGCTGCAGGCTGATCGAGGTGGCCGACTGCGGGGTTTCCTGGAGGGTCATGGGCAGGCGGGTGGTGCTGGCCGGCGCGGCGCGATCGCCGACGACGCTGACCTTGTCCAGGGTCTTGGCATCGGCATTGCCGCCGGCATCGGCAAGCGCGTCGGCCAGGGCCAGCGGGGAGGCCAGCGACAGCACGGAGAGCAGGGCCAGGCTCAGCGGGGCGCGGCGGAAGGTGCGGGGCGGAAGATCGCGGAAGGTCATGCGCAGGTCTCGAATCGGTCTCGGAGGGGGAAGCAGCAGGCAGCGGGCACGGCAGGCCGGGCACCGGAAGCGCCTGGCGTTTAGGTCCTTCTGAGGGAGGGGTGGAACCCGACGCGGGGTCGGCACCGTAGCGGCCGTGGGTGGTGAGCAGGGCCCGGCGGCCGTCCATGGGTTCCGGCCAGGCCCGCGCCGGCAGCGCAGGGTGCGTAAATGTAAAGCGTTCTCATTCGCTTTACAATTCCTTAATGCGGCCTGGGAGGCCTGACGCGGGGGCGGAACCGCGGTGGTGCGATAGCCGGAGCCGGTGGGTCTCCGTTCGGCATTGCCACGAGCGTGGGGCCCCGTAGCGGCCGGTAAGCCCTTGGCGTAGTGTCCCTCGGCCTGCGGCCTCCTCCTTGATTTTGCCCAGGAGCCTACCGGCCGCTACGCGGCTCGGCTTGCGGAAACAAGCGGGAAAGCTGGCTTTTGACTCTGGTCGGTGGGTCGGGCGCTGGGCCCCATGCCCTTTCCGGCGACGCCCCCGGCCGCTGCGCGGCCTCCTCCTTTATTTCGCCTCCAAGGGCATGGGGCCCAGCGCCCGGCCCACCGACCGCCGCGCAAAAAAAATCCGGCCCACGCCGGGGCCGGATCTCGTTTTCCACCGCGCGGCCAACGCCGCAGCAGGCAGGCTTACAGCGCCTGCAGTTCTTCGTTGGCGTTGCGCTTCTTCTGCGCCGGGGCGGTGGCCGGCGGCGGGGTCAGCATCACCGCCGGGGTGGTCGCGTTCTCCACCGGCACGTCCAGGTAGGGCAGCTTCAGCGTCTCGCTGGTCTGGCGGCGGATCTCGTTGGTCAGCACCGGGCTCTCGTTGAGCTTGCGGCCGTAGGACGGCACGATCTGCTTCAACTGCGCTTCCCAGCCGGCCGCCATCTGTTGCGGGAAGGCCTTCTTCAGCAGGTCCAGCATGATCGGCGGCGAAGTCGACGCGCCCGGCGAGGCGCCCAGCAGCGCGGCCAGGGTGTGGTCCTTGTCGGTCACGATCTCGGTGCCGAACTGCAGCACCGGGCCCTTTTCGGGGTCGCGCTTGATGATCTGCACGCGCTGCCCGGCGGTGACCAGTGTCCAGTCCTCGCGCTTGGCGTTGGGGAAATACTTGACCAGTTCGGCCTGGCGGTCAGCGTCGTTCAGACGCGCCTGGCCCATCAGGTACTTCACCAGGTCCAGGTTCTCCATGCCCACGTCGAGCATGCCTGCCACGTTGTTGTGGTTGACCGAGGAGTACAGGTCGAACCACGAACCGTGCTTGAGGAACTTGGTGCTGTACAACGCGAACGGCCCGAACAGCACCACCGGCTTGCCGTCCAGCTTGCGTGCGTCCAGGTGCGGGACGGACATCGGCGGCGAGCCGGTTTCAGCCATGCCGTAGGCCTTGACCGAATGGCGGCCGGCGATCGCCGGGGCCTGGAAGGCCAGGAACTGGCCGCCCACCGGGAAGCCGGCGTAGTCCTTCGACTCGGGGATGCCCGACAGCTGCAGCAGCTTGAGCGCGGCGCCACCGGCACCGATGAACACGAAGCGCGACTTGATCGTGGACTCGTTGCCGGACTTCAGGTCCTTCACGGTCACGTTCCAGGTCTTGTCCTCGTTCTGGCGCAGCGCGCCCACTTCGTGCTGCAGGTGCAGCTGGAAGTTGGGGCTGCGCTGCAGGCCGGCCGTCAGCTGGCGGGTGATCACGCCGAAGTTGACGTCGGTGCCCAGCGGCATCCAGGTGGCGGCCACCTTCTGCTGCGGGTCGCGGCCCTCCATCAGCAGCGGTGCCCACTGCCTGATCTGCGCGGCATCCTCGGAATACTGCATGCCGTAGAACAGCGGGTTCTTGACCAGCGCCTGCTGGCGCTTGTGCAGGTAGGCGATGTTGTCATCGCCCCACACAAAGCTCATGTGCGGGGTGGGGTTGATGAAGTCCGAGGGCTGGCTGAGCCGGCCTTCGCGCACCTGGTGCGACCAGAACTGGCGCGAGATCTCGAACTGCTCGGCGATCCCGACCGCGCGCTTGGTCTCGATGCTGCCGTCCGGCAGTTCGGGGGTGTAGTTGAGTTCGGCGAAGGCCGAGTGCCCGGTGCCGGCATTGTTCCAGCCGTCCGAACTCTCCAGCGCCACGCCGTCCAGGCGCTCGTACACCTGGATGTTCCAGTCCGGCTGCAGCTCCTGCAGGAACGTGGCCAGGGTGATGCTCATGATGCCGCCGCCGACCAGGACCACGTCGACCGGCTTGTCGTTGCCGGCGGCCGGGACCGAGCGCTGATGCAGGGGCCAGTACAGGAATATCGCGGCTGTCAGCAGCAACAGCACGAGCAGGCCGAGGACGACCTTGGCAAATTTTTTCATGGGGATCTCGGGAGGGGGAGATGTGAACAGGATGCCCACGCCATGGGGAAGAGGCGTGAAGAAACAAGCGCTTGGGCGATCCTCATGGCGATTTTATCGCCTTTCGACGGGTTTCTGGTGCAACGCAGCATCCGACCCGGGGTGATCGCCTCAATCGCTGGCCAGGGTGAAGTACTCGGCGAGGAAGTAGCCCGCCTGGTAAACCAGCGCGGCCACGGCCAGTCCCAGTTGCGCCCGCCGGTGCCGGCAGGCGGCGCCCAGCGCCGCGATGGCCAGCATCAGCGCCGTATGCAGCGGGTAGGCCGGGCCCAGCATCTGCCAGCGGCTGTGGCCCTTGATCGCGGTGTCGCCCAGGTCCAGCAGGGTGAGCAGCGCCAGCATCCCGAAGAACCAGCCCCGGCGCTGCAGCAGGTAGTTTTCATAGCTGCCGAAGCTGCGCAGGTCGTCGGGGAACAGCAGCACGCACAGCATGAACCACGCCGCGCAGTAGGCGATCACGAACAGGTACAGCCCGAACGTCCACTGCCGCACCTCGCCCAGGCGGAACTCCCACCACCAGAACGTCACCACCGAGATCAGCGCCCACAGCACCCAGCACAGGTGGATCCACGACCAGCCGCGGCGCTCGGGGTGCTCGATGATCGAGGCCAGCCCGCGCAGCAGGGTGGTGATGCTCAGGCCGAGGATGATGCTCAGCACCACCCGGATATGCAGGTAGACCGGATCGCTGTCCATCGATGCCCCCACCCTTGGAATGCGCCGATGCTGCGCCGGGCGGGGTTGACGGCCCGTGTAGGGCGACGGCGGGGCAGCCGGGCAGCGGTACCCGTTACGCCGCGGTGGTCAGCGCTTCTTCCGCACCAGCGTGGCCGACGCGTCCAGCACGGCCCGGGTCAGCAGCGCCATGGTCTGCACGTCGCCCTTCCAGTGCTGCCAGTACAGCGGCACGTCTTCCCACGCGCGCTGCTTCATCAATACCAGCCGCCCGGCCTCCAGGTGGCGGCGCACCAGCGGCAGGGGGTTCATCGTCCAGCCCAGCCCGCCGAGGTTGGCCTGCACGAAGGCGCGGGTCGAGGGAATCCACCAGGTCGGCGCGGTCAACGGCAGGTCCTCGCCGGCCAGCCGCCGCGCGAACCGCGCCTGCATGTCGTCCTTGCGGTTGAACACCAGCACCGGCGCCTGCGCCAGCGACTGCGCGTTGACCCCCTTGGCGAAGTGCTGCGCATGGAAGGCCGGGGTGCAGGTGGCCGCGTAACGGATGCTGCCCAGTGCGTGGATCTGGCAGCCCTGCACGGGTTCGTCCAGGGTGGTCACCGCGCCCAGCACCGCGCCCTGGCGCAGCAGCGCCACCGTGTGGTCCTGATCTTCCAGGCGCAGGTCCAGGGTGGTGCCGGTCTGCTGCGAGAAGCTGCGCGCCGCATCGGGAAACCAGGTCTCCAGGCTGTCGTGGTTCACCGCCACCGGGATGCTGGCGTGGGGCAGGTCTTCGTCGGCGATGCCCATCCGGTGCAGTGCATCGTGCTCCAGCAACGCGGTCTGCTCGGCCAGCTGCACCAGCACCTGGCCTTCCGGGGTCGCCACCGCCGGCGAGGAACGCTTGATCAGCAGGCGTCCCACGCGGTCCTCCAAGGCCTTGATCCGCTGCGATACCGCCGAGGCCGTGACGTTGAGCGATTGCGCGGCGCGCTCGAAACTGCCTTCGCGGACCACCGCGGCGAGCGCGCGAAGCTGGGCATGATCGATCCGCATGTTCTTAAGCCTGGCTAATGTGGGTTAAGCAAGTTTAGCTCTACTTTTTCATGTTGCGGCGCGACAATGTGCGCCATCCGGTGCTGTACGCCTTGGCGAGGCACCGCCCCCAGTAGCAAGACAAGGCGGTAACCCATGTTCTCCATCATCTCCGGCGGCCCCGGTCTGGCCGCGTGGTTCAGTGGTGCCGCGACCGGCATCGGCCTGTTCGCGGTGGTCGGTGCACAGAGCGCCTTCATCCTGCGCCAGGGCATCCTGCGCAAGCACATCGTGCCGGTCGTGGCGACCTGTGCGGCCATCGATGGCATCTTCATCTTCGCCAGCGTGGCCGGCCTGCGCACGCTCACCCAGGCGCTGCCGTGGCTCACCACCGTGGTGCTGTGGGGCGGCGTGGCCTTCCTGGCCTGGTATGCGTGGCAGTCGGCGCGGCGCGCGCTGGCCGGTGGCGGTGGCATGCACGTGGACGACGGCGACAGCACCTCGCGCCGCGCGGTGCTGATGTCGGCGGTCGGCTTCTCGCTGATCAATCCGCACTTCTGGCTGGACATGATGGTCATCGGCGGCATCGCCGAGAACTTCGGCAATGCACGCATGGCCTTCGCCGCCGGGGTGTTCACCGCCAGCTGCCTGTGGCTGACCGCGCAGGGCCTGGGCGCGCGCCTGCTGGCCCCGCTGTTCACCAAGCCGAAAACCTGGCGCATCCTCGACGGCACCATCGCGGTGATCCTGTCGATCCTGGCGCTGACCCTCGCGTTCCGCGGCATGCATTGAACTCTCTCCTCGATGCGTTCCTTCGATGGCACCGCTTGCGGTGCCATTTTTTATGGGCGACACCTCGGAAACCGCCTACCCCACGGCGCGCCTTCCCCCACTGGTCTGGGTGTTCAGGTTACGTCTAGAATCTGGCACCCGGACAGGGTGTCCGGAAGACAGGGGGATAAGGATGCGCAAGTCAGGTTGGGTGGCCTTGGCCATGTGGGGAGCGCTGGTGGGGCAGGCCGGCGCGGTGGATCTGGACCGCTACCTCAAGCGCGATGATTTCGCCGATATCAAGCTTTCCCCGGATGGCGCCTATTTCGCCGCCACGGTGCCGATGGAGGACCGCACCGCGTTGGCGATCCTGCGGACCAGCGACAACAAGGTGGTCGGCTCGTTCGTGCCGCCGCCGAAGAACCACGCCGAAGACTTCAACTGGGTCAACAACAACCGCGTCCTGATCAGCCTGGCGGAGAAGTGGGGCGCCCTCGACGAGCCGAGCCTGACCGGTGAGTTGTACGCCATCAACGCCGACGGCGGGCGCGGCGAGCTGCTGGTCGGCTACCGGGTCGAGAGCAATGGGCCCGGCACCCGCATCCAGCCCAAGAAAGTGGAGGACGTGGCGGCCTTCCTCATCGACCCGCTGCCCCAGGACGACCGCAACGTGCTGGTGTCGATCATGCCGTTCACCAGTGATCCGTTCAGCCGCGTGGACAGGCTGGATGTGCAGAGCGGCCGCCGCCAGACCGTGGCCCGCTCGCCGGTGCGCAATACGCGGTTCGTCAGCGACCATGACGGCCAGGTCCGGTTCGCGCATGGGGCCGGCACCGACAACGTCAACAAGCTCTACTACCGCGAAGGGTCCGGCGACACCTGGAAACTGGTCAACGACGAGGCCGCCACGCACCGCATCGAGCGCGCGCTGGGTTTCTCGGCGGACGGCTCGCTGGCCTACCTGCGCAGCGAGCAGGCACAGGGCCCCGATGCCATCGTCTCCTGGGACCCGAAGACCGGCAAGCGCGCCACCGTGCTGCGCGACCCGCAGGTGGATCCGAGCGCGGTGATCGTCCGTCCCGGCACCGCGATCCCGGTCGGGGCGCTGTTCCTGGGCGATACCCCGCGGACCCGCTTCTTCGATGAAACCTCGGCCGATGCGCGGCTGTATCGCAGCCTCGAAGCCGCGTTCGGCGGGGATGCGGTGTACATCACCTCCAGTTCCCGTGACGGCAAGCTACTGCTGATCCAGGCCTGGTCCGGGCAGAACCCCGGCGATTTCTACCTCTTCAACAACGAGACCAAGAAGGCCGACCACCTCATCAGCCGCAGCAGCTGGGTGGAGCCGGCCAAGGCGGCCAAGGTCACGCCGATCGTGGTGAAGGCGCGCGATGGACTGGAGCTGCATGGCTTCCTGACCGTTCCGGCCGGCAAGAGCGGCAGCCGCCTGCCGATGGTGGTGCTGCCGCATGGTGGCCCCTACCACGTGTTTGATTCGGGCAGCTACGACAGTGAAAGCCAGCTGCTCGCCGCGGCGGGGTATGCCGTGCTGCAGGTCAATTTCCGCGGCTCCAGCAACTATGGCCGCAGCTTCGAGCAGGCCGGCGCCGGGCAGTGGGGGCGCAGCATGCAGGACGACGTCACCGACGCCACCCGCTGGGCCATTGCCCAGGGCCACGCCGATCCCGCGAAGATCTGCATCTATGGCGCCAGTTATGGTGCCTATGCGGCCCTGATGGGCGCGGCGAAAGAGGGCGCGCTCTACAGGTGCGCGGCGGGCTACGTCGGCGTGTACGACCTGCCGATGATGTTCACCCGGGGCGATACGCAACAGAGCAAATCCGGCGAAACCTTCCTGAAGGACTGGCTGGGCGACCCGCAGAAGCTGGCCGCGGTATCGCCGGTCAATCTCGCCGCGCAGATCAAGGTGCCGGTCTTCCTGGCCGCCGGCGGGGAAGACCAGCGTGCCCCGATCCAGCACACCAAGCGCATGGAAGCGGCGCTGAAGAAGGCCGGCGTACCGGTGGAGTCGCTGTACTACGCCACCGAGGGTCACGGCTTCTACACCGACCCGCATCGCCGCGAGTACTACACCAAGCTGCTGGCCTTCCTGTCACGCAGCCTCGGCGGAGAAACCGCCAACGCCGCCACGGCGGCGCAGCCGTGACCGGTTGAGCGCGGCCCCGGCAATGGCGCGCTCACGCGCCGCTGCCGGGGGCCGCGGTCGTGTACTCGGCGCGGGCAGGGGCCCGCACCACCAAGGGGAAAAACAATGCACAACCGTGTACTGGCCGCGCTGCTGTGCGTGGCGGGCGGCTGGCTGCCGAACGCCGCCAGCGCCGTGGACCTGGACGCCTTCCTGCGCGAAGAAGCCTTCGCCGACATCACCCTTTCGCCGGACGGCGCCTATGTGGCGGCGACCATTCCGCTGGAGGACTCCACGGCGGTGGCCATCCTCGGCAGCAAGGACATGAAGATGGTTGGCTCCTTCCGGCCACCGCGCAACAACCACGCCATCAGCGTGGACTGGGTCAGCAACACGCGGCTGCTGGTCGGGCTGGGCGAGAAGTTCGGTCGCCGGGAGGAGCCCATGGCCACCGGTGAGTTGTACGGCGTCAACGCCGATGGCAAGGACGGCGAACTGCTGATCGGTTACCGCGCGCGTACCCAGCGGGTGACCACGGCCACCGGCACCGAGCGCGGCGGGCCGGTGGTGGCATTCCTGACCGACGAACTGGCCGACGACGACCGCACTGCCCTGGTCGCGGTGACGCCGGTCGTGGGCACGGCATTCACCCAGATCGAGCGCCTGGACGTGGTCACCGGCAAGCGCCTGCTGGTGGCCCGCTCACCGGTGGCGGCGGCCAGCTTCAGCACCGACAACACCGGTGCCGTGCGCTTCGCCCGCGGTGCCGGCAATGACAACGTGCACAAGCTGTACTACCGCGCCGACGCCGCGGCGGACTGGGTGTTGATCAACGACCAGGCCGCCAGCAAACGCATCGAGATACCGGTCGGGTTCTCCGCCGACAACACGCTCGCCTACCTGTGGGTGGAACAGCCGACCGGGCCGGATGCGATCGTCAGCTGGAACCCGCAGACCGACGAGCGCCGCATGCTGCTGCGCGACGAGGTGGTGGACCCGGGGCAGATCATCGTCCAGCCGGGCACGCGGGTGCCGGTGGGCGTGTTGTACTTCGGCGACGCGCCGCGTGCGCGTTTCTTCGACGAGGGCTCGGCGACCGCGCGCCTGTACCGCACCCTGCAGGCGGCGCTGGGCGGGCCGGTGCACGTCACCTCCAGTACCCGCGACGGCAGCCGCGTGCTGGTGACCACCTGGTCCGGGCGCAATCCCGGCGATTTCTACATCTACGACACCGCCACCAGGAATGCGCGGCACCTGGCCAGCCGCAGTGAGTGGATCGATCCGGACAAAAGCGCGGAGGTCCGCCCGTTCGCGCTGACCGCGCGCGATGGCCTGCCGCTGCATGGCTTCCTCACCGTTCCCAGTGGCAGCAGCGGGCGCAACCTGCCGATGGTGGTGGTGCCACACGGCGGCCCGATCGGGGTGTTCGACAGCGGCCGCTACGACATGGAAGCGCAGCTGCTGGCGGCGGCGGGCTACGCCGTGCTGCAGGTCAACTTCCGCGGCTCGGCCAACTACGGGCGCGCCCATACCGAGGCCGGCAAGCAGCAGTGGGGCGCGGCCATGCAGGACGACGTCACCGACGCCACGCACTGGGCGATCGGGCAGGGCGTGGCCGACAAGGCGCGCATCTGCATCTATGGCGCCAGCTACGGCGCCTACGCGGCGATGATGGGCGCCGCGCGCGAGCCCGGCCTGTACCAGTGCGCGGCCGGTTACGTGGGCATCTATGACCTGCCATTGATGTACAACCGCGGCGACATCAGCGACTACAAGTCCGGAGTGACCTACCTGCGCGAATGGCTGGGCAGCCCCAAGGACCTGGAGGAGCGCTCGCCGGTCCGGCTGGCCGCGCAGATCCGCGTACCGGTGTTCCTGGCCGCTGGCGGGCGGGACGCGCGTGCGCCGATGGTCCACTCGCGCCGGTTGGAAGCGGCCCTCAAGCGCGCCGGCAGTCCGGTGGAGAGCCTGTATTACTTCAACGAAGGCCATGGCTTCTACGCGCCCGAGCACCAGCGCGAGTTCTACCGACGCCTGCTCGCCTTCCTCTCGCGCAGCCTCGGTGGCCAGGTCGCCAGTGCCAGCGAGGACACGGGCACGCGCAAGGCCCCCTGAGATGAGCGGCGGCAACCGCGGCGGTTGCCCCGGCAGCACGAGCCTTACTTCGCCCCGTGCATCATCTTCCGGAGCAGCGGCGAGCATGCCAGGCCAACGGCCGCGTCAGTTATGGTGCCTATGCGGCCCTGATGGGCGCGGCGAAAGAGGACGCGCTCGACACGAGCGCGGCGGGCCACGTCGGCGTGTACGACCTGCCGATGATGTTCGCCCGGGGCGATACGCAACAGAGTAAATCCGGCGAAACTTTCCTCAAGGACTGGCTGGGCGACCCGCAGAAGCTGGCCGCCGTATGGCCGGTCAATCTCGCCGCGCCGATCACGGTGCCGGTCTTCCTGGCCGCCGGCGGGGAAGACCAGCGTGCCACGATCCAGCACACCAAGCGCATGGAAGCGGCGCTGAAGAAGGCCGGCGTACCGGCGGAGTCGCTGCATTGCGCCACCGAGGGTCACGGCTTCTACACCGACCCGCATCGCCGCCAGTACTACACCCGGCTGCTGGCGTTCCTGGCCAAAAGCCTCGGGGGGAACGACCGCCACGGCCGGCACCGGCAGTGCCGGGGAGAAAGCGGCGTAAATGCCTGGCCGCGCCTGTGCCGATGGCGCAGTCCACGGCACAGGCGCTTCTGCGCGCCTGCCATCTGAACGACTGCGCCCGCGTCCATGCCACCACGTCGGTGGCATGGACGGTCTGCCGGGGTGTCCAGGCACGTGTGCTATCGGGTCAGAACGCGTAGCTGGCGTGCAGCTGCGCCTGGCGATCCGCGCTGCCCAGCAGGCGCTGCGCCATCAGCGATGCGCCCAGGCTGAAACGCTTGTGCTGGTAGTCCGCTCCCAGCATCAGGCGATGATCCAGCCCGGTTGGCCGGGTGCCCGGCACCACGAAGGCGTGGCCCCCCGCGCCGTGCAGCGTGGCAACACGATCACTGGCGCGGTAGGCCAGCGACCCGATCAGGGCTGCGTCGCCCCGCACCGTCCAACGTTGACTCAGCCGCCCCGTCATCCCGGTGCCGGCTTCCCATTGCACGCCCCGGCGGGTACCGGCGCCGACGGACAGGCCGAATGCATCGGCACCGTATTCGTGGAAACCCGCTTCGCGGCTGTGGTACGCATGTGCGCCAAGGCGGGGTTGCCAGTGCAGGCCGCCGGCAACCAGCTCGCGGCTGAGCATGCTGCCGATGCGGCTCCGCGACAGCGTGCGTTGACTGTGTGCGCTGTGCTGGACGCTGCCCCAGCTCAACTGGCGCTGGCCGTCCAGCTGATGCCACTCATTGCCCAGGGTGTGCTGCACATTGAACGCGCCCAGGGCCTGCCCGATGCCCACGCCGGCAAAGCGCGACTGGTTGCGGGTCTGCCCCCCCTCGGTGGCGATGTCCGATGCGAGCAGGCCAGTGCTCAGCTGGAGTTGTCCGCCTCCCCGCAGCGGGACCGCCACCTGTACCGCGCTACCGGTGCCCTGTACGCCATGGCGGGTGCCAGCGTCTGCGCCAAAGGCCACGAGACGGTGACCCTCGACCGCCCGCGCGCGGGCCAGGCTTGACCAGAAGGCATCGCCGTTGGCGCCTGCACGCATGCTGGCGGCCACGACATCCGAGCCGGACAGCTGCGACAGGGCGCGATTGAACTCTGCGGCGTCAGCCACTTCCAGGCCGTGGTACAGCGCGTTGCTGTCGTAGCCTGCCTCCAGCGCTTCGGCAACGTGCTGCAGGGGGGCGTCGGCCAGCGCGCGATAGTCGTTGCGGGTCATCACCACATCGACGGTGCCGGCCTCGTCGCGTTCCGCTCGTGCCTGCCACACCACCGAGGCGCTCCGGATGTTGCCTTCGCCACTGTCGGCGCCCACGAACACGCCTTCCAGGCGTACCTGCGAGGCGGCCGTGCCCCGCGTGAATGTGGTATCCACCGCCACGTCGGACAGGTGTCCGCCCTGATGCAACACCAGACGCCCGGCGCTGCCGTCGGCATTGGTGCCCACGGTATAGCCGCTGACCCCGCGGGGTGCCTGCCAGCCCAGGTCCTGGCCCGGCTGGTTCGCGGCATCGGTGGCAGCGTCGGCGTTGTGGCCGCTGCCGTTGCCATACACATTGACCTGACCGTTGTTGATGAGGCGGCCGCTGCCTCCCGGTGCCATCTGGAACGCGTAGGAGGCGTCGGCATGGATGTTGATGACACCGCCGCGGCGGTTGTTGAGCGTGGCCGAGCCATCCGAGCGCATGGCGATCATCCCCTGGCCATTGTTGCCTCCGGCGGTGCCAAGGTTGATCGTGCCGTCGTTGATGAGCGTGGCACCGCGCGCGCCGGACATCGCCACGGCGTTGTCCCCGGTGACCGTAAGCGTGCCCTGGTTGAGCAGCGTGGCCGACGCGCCCTCTGCATGCAGCGCGGACTGATGGCGCGCGTTGCTGGTGATGCTGCCATCGAAGCGGTTGATGCCGGTGCTGGCATGTGAATCGGCGACCAGGGTGAGTACCCGTGCATCCCCGGACAGCAGGATGCTGCCGCGATTGTCGAATGCTTCGATGACGTCCCGCTCAGTGCCCACGCGCGAGGTGACCGCGTGGACCAGTGCGTTTTCATTGAGCACCCCGCGTGCGACCACGCTGCCGTGGTTGTCGAACCCGGCCATACCCTGCAGCACGAAGCCGCCGCCGTCCATCTCGAGCCGCGCAGTGCGGTGGCGTTCGCCGTTGTCGAACTCGCTCTCGCCCTGCAGGGTCACCAACGTATCGCCCAGCTGCATTGTCCCGAGGTTTTCGATGTCGGCATCGCCGGCCAGGGTGATGCGGGCACCCTGTGCCTGGACGCTGCCGTAGTTGTCGAAGCCGGCATCGGCCTGCAGTTCCATCCGGCCGCGCAGGTCGAGATGGCCGCGGTTGTCGACATCGCCATCGCGTTCGATCAGCAGCGCGGACCGTTCGGAGATGCGCAGCACGCCGAGGTTGTCCAGCTGGCCGGCGCTGGCCACCGACAGGGTGCCGGCATTGAGGTGCAGCGTGCCGTCGTTGCGGACGCGGCCGACGATGCGCGTGGTCAGTCCCTGGTCCCAGCTTGCCTCGGCGCCGGTGGCCACGAGGGTCTGCTGATTGCCGAACTGGCCGCCCTCCCGGCCGGGCGCCGTGCCACCACCACCACCACCACCACCAGCGCCACCGCCACTACCACCGCCACTACCACCGCCGTCACCGCCGCCGCCACCGCCGCCGGCGGCGGCACCGGCCACCACCGCGGCAATGCCACCGATCCACCAGGGCGAGACGCGGCGCGCGCTGTTATCGGCGCTGTCTTCGCATTCGGATTCGGCCAGCGGGTCGCACGCGCTGTCGGTTGTCTGCGCGTGGGTCAGCGGTGCGGCGCACAGCGAAAGGGCGATCATCGCCGCCAACGGATGGCGGAGAGGCAGGTGGGGACGCATGGGGAGTTCTCCTGGCGAGCAAGTGCAAAAAAAAATCGTGGGGGAATGCAACAGGAGACAGCTACCCGTTGCGTCGCCGTGCCGATGGCGGCGGTTGGACGCGGCGGATGGTGGCAGTGAGCCGGAGCGATGTATCTGCAACAAATACGAAAGAGCCAGACTGTGAAGCAGTAGTCTGTTGTTATGCGTCGTTTAAGTGCATATGGCAGGCAGTTGCCAAATGGGATGAACACGACAAACAAGAACGGCACCCGAAGGTGCCGTTGTGTCGAGGGCGCCGCAGCACGGGGCTTACTTCACCCCGTGCATCATCTTCCGCAGCAGCGGCGAGCACGCCAGGGCAACGGCCGCGCAGCCCAGGCCGATCCACATCAGCAGCCAGAACAGGTGTTCATAGCTGGCCGCGGCCGTGGCGATGTTCATCGTTTCACCTTCCGGCACCTCGATCGCGGCGAGCTTGCCGAACAGCGCGGCCAGGGTTTCCGAGAACGCCGTGGCCAGGAACCAGGTACCCATCATCAGGCTCACCACGCGCGGCGCGGCCAGCTGGGTGACCGCCGACAGGCCCACCGGCGACAGGCACATTTCGCCGATCTCCAGGATCAGGTAGGCCAGCACCAGCCACCACACGCTGGCCATCTGACCGGTCGCGCCGACCTGCTGCGCGGCCAGCGCCAGCGGCACGAACGACAGCGCGGCGAAGATCAGCCCGAACGACGACTTGACCGGCTTGGACGGGTCCAGCCGGCGCCGGTCCAGCCACGCCCACAGGATCGCGAACAACGGCGCCAGCACCACCAGGAACAGGCCGCCCAGGTAGGTCAGCGAGCCGGCGGTCTGCGGGATCACCAGGCAGTCGCGCACCAGCATCACCAGCATCAGCGCGACGATGGCGATGAACAGGTTGCGTGGCGCGGTCGAGCCGGGGCGGCGCTCGGACAGGCGCGCGGCCACCACGAAGCCCAGTGGCGCCAGCAGCAGCGAGGCGATCGACCACGGCAACGGCGTGCCGCCCTGGATCACCAGCGACGGCACCAGGTCCTTGGTCAGCAGGCGATCGGTGAAGGTCACCCAGGAGCCGTAGGTCTGCTCGTACAGGGTGAAGAACACCAGCGCCATGAAGATCAACGCCATCAGCGCGATCATCTGCTGGCGCTGCACCGGGGTGCAGCGTGTGCCGGTGAACCAGGCGAACCACAGCAGCACGCCACCGAGCACCACGATCATCAGCATCAGCGCCAGGCTGATTTCGCCGCCGAGCGCGAACGCGCCATTGGCGGCGGCCCACATCAGCGCCGCCACCGGCACCACGCCGATGACCGCCACCGCGTAGATCAGCCATTCGCGGCGGAGGCCGAGTACGCGCTGGCGCAGGGCCACGTGGTCGGTCGGCTCGGCATGCCCCTGCAGGTACTTCTGCCCCCACAGGAACATGCCCAGCCCGATCACCATGCCGATCCCGGCCGCACCGAAGCCGTACTTCCAGCCGTAGGCCTCGCCGAGGAAGCCGCAGACCAGCGAGGCGAACAGCGCGCCCAGGTTGATGCCGGCGTAGAACAGGGAGAACCCCGAGTCGCGGCGCGGATCGTTTTCCGGGTACAGCTTGCCGACGATGGTGGAAATGTTGGGCTTGAGGAAGCCCACGCCCATGATGATCAGGGCCAGCGACAGGTAGGTGATGCCGAGCGCGGCATCGTCGCGCACCACCTGGCCATCGATGCGGGTGGCCGCGTGGCCTTCGAAGGCCATGCCCAGGTGGCCCAGCACCAGCAGCACGCCGCCGAACACCACCGCCTTGCGCATGCCCAGCCAGCGGTCGGCCAGCAGCCCGCCGAACACCGGGATGCAGTACACCAGTCCACCGTAGGCGCCCAGCAGGTCCAGCCCGGCCTTGTCGCCGAACAGGTGGTACTTGGTGAGGTACAGCAGCAGCAGCGCCTTCATCCCGTAGAAGGAGAAGCGCTCCCACATCTCGGTGAAGAAGCAGACGTAGACCCCCTTGGGGTGGCCCAGGAAATCGTCGGAGGCGGTCGAGGCAGAAGCGGGCAGGGCGGCTGCGGTCATCGAAGTGGCAACGGCAAAGAGGCGGTGATTATAGGGTCATGCCCGGTAGTGCCGGCCCATGCCCGGGGCACACGCCAGCGCTCGCGCGCTGCGTGCGCCTCACAGGTAGCGCAGCCATGCGATGTCGCGCCGGCGTGCCTTCAACCGGGCAAACGCCCGGGTCGGCCAGTACAGGGCGAGCGCCAGCGCCGCGGTGATCGCCCACAGCGCGGCCACGTGGTCCACCCCGACATAGGCGCCGTGGGTCGGCCCCCAGCAGGCCTCGGCCAGCACATACAGCAGCTTGAGCACGTACAGGTGCACAAGGTAGAAGAACATCGGTGCCGCGCCGATGTCGGCCAGCGGTCGCAGCGCCCGCGCCACCGCGGGGTGCTCGTACAGGCGCAGCAGCAACAGCCCGAGGCCCAGGGTCAGCAGCAGGAACAGCAGCGACGGCGGGTACTTGGTGACATTCAGTACGCTCATGAGGGTCTGCCGCGCCGTGTCCAGTACCTGCCAGGGCGCATCGCCGTAGACGTTGCTCGCGCGCAACGCGGCGAAGCCCAGCAGCGCGCCGGCACCGGCCCACAGCAGGCGGCGTTGGCGCAGCGCCGGGTCGCCACCGCGGGCGAACCATGGCCCGATCACCCAGCCCAGCGCGATCACCCCGATCCACGGCAGCACCGGATAGGACGTGCGCAGGCGCAACTGCCCGCCGAGCTCGATCCAGTCGCGCTGGTGCAGCACCTTCCACAGCACCGCCCACGCGCCATCGCCCTGCACCTGCACGCCATCGAGCAGGTTGTGCCCGCCGATCAGCACCAGCGCGAACACCGCCAGCACGCCACGCGGCAGCCACAGCAGGCCGGCCAGCGCCAGCATGCTCAGCCCGATCGCCCAGATCACCTGCAGGTAGACCACGCCCGGTGGGAACGCCAGGGTCCAGGCGAAATTGACCACCAGCAGTTCCAGCACCACCAGGAACAGCCCGCGCTTGAGCAGGAACGCGGCGGCCGCATGCCTGCCGCGCGGCTGGCCACTGGCATACAGCCACGCCGACAGGCCGGTCAGCAGCACGAACACCGGGGCGCACAGGTGCGCGAGCAGGCGGCTGGCGAAGAGCGCCGGTTCGATCTGCTCCACCGCCATCGGATCGGTCACCTGGGCATGCAGGTAGAACGTCTCGCGCACGTGGTCCAGCAGCATCAGCACGATCACCGTGCCGCGCAGCTGGTCGATGGACGTCAGGCGGGGGGAGGCGGGGGCCACGGGCACTCCGGTGCTGGCGTGACAGGATATAACATAACAACACGGGGCGGTCGGTGCTCCGTGGGGTTTGCCGAGTGCGGCGGTTGGTGGTCCGGGCCGGCGCCGTGCCGGGCCGCCAGCCCGCCAGGGTCACAAGCGCTGGACTTGCCCGGACATGAACGCTAGCGTGGACCAGATTTTTTGCCAGCAGGGGCTTCCATGAACAACGACGCTGCGCCACGCCAGCTCACTCTCCGCGCGGTGGTGCTTGCCATCGTGCTGGCGGTGGTGCTGTCGGCCGCCAACGCCTACCTGGGTCTGTTCGCAGGCCTGACCATCGCCACCGCGATTCCCGCCGCCGTCATCTCCATGGGCGTGCTGCGCCTGCTGGGCGGTGGCACCATCCTTGAAAACAACATCGTCCAGACCGGCGCCTCGGCCGGCTCGTCGATCGCCGCCGGCGTCATCTTCACCATCCCCGCGCTGGTGATCATGGGCTACTGGCCGGACTTCAAGTACTGGTGGGTGCTGGGCATCGCCGGCCTCGGTGGCCTGCTGGGCGTGCTGTTCTCGGTGCCGCTGCGGCGCTCGATGATCGTCGAAGACCCGCTGCCGTTCCCGGAAGGCAAGGCGGCCGCCGAAGTGCTCAAGGCCGGTGAAAACCCGGGCCCGGGCCTGAAGATCCTCGCCGTGTCGGCGGTGATCGGTGCGTTCGTGAAGCTGGCCGCCGAGAGCGGCCTGCGCCTGATCCCCGATGCCTGGGCCACCTCGGCCTACGTGGGCAGCTCGAAGATCACCGCCTTCATCGGCACCAACCTGTCGCCGGCGCTGCTCGGCGTGGGCTACATCGTCGGCCTGAATGTCGGCATCGTGGTGGTGTCCGGCTCGATCCTGACCTGGCACATCGCCATTCCGCTGTACCAGGCGTTCTTCCTGAACAGCGATCCGGCGCTGGCCGCCTCGATCGCCACGGTCACCTCCACCGAGGCGGCGTTCGCCATCTGGGGCGCGAAGATGCGTTACCTCGGCGTCGGCGCAATGCTGATCGGCGGCGTCTGGACCCTGATCTCGCTGCGCAAGTCGCTGCTCAACGGCGTCAAGAGCGGCTTCGCCGCGGCCCGCAAGAGCGGTGGCCCGGCGCTGGCGCACACCGAGCGCGACCTGCCGATGAAGTGGATGCTGGTGGCCCTGGTGGTGTTCACCCTGCCGCTGCTGGCGCTGTACCAGGCCATCGTGGGCCAGTGGCACGTCTCGATCCCGATGACCCTCATCATGATCGTCGCCGGCTTCCTGTTCGTCTCGGTCTCGGCCTACCTGGCCGGCCTGATCGGTTCGTCCAACAATCCGGTCTCGGGCATCACCATTTCCACCATCCTGTTCGCCTCGGCGGTGCTGGTGCTGCTGCTGGGCAAGGACGGCCTGACCCCGGTCGGCGTCGGCGGTGCACCGCTGGGTGCGGTGGCCGCGATCATGATCGGTGCGGTGGTGTGCTGCGCCGCCGCGGTCGGTGGCGACAACCTGCAGGACCTCAAGGCCGGCTACATCGTCGGTGCGACCCCGTGGAAGCAGCAGCTGATGCTGGGCATCGGCGCGTTCTCGTGCGCGCTGATCATGGCCCCGGTGCTGAACCTGCTGGCCACCGCCTACGGCATCGGCGTCAAGTCCGAGCTGCATCCCAACGCGCTGGCCGCGCCGCAGGCCAACCTCATGGCCTCGGTGGCCAAGGGCCTGTTCGGTGGCGAGCTGCCGTGGACCTTCATCGGCATCGGCGCGGTGGTCGGTGCGGCGATCATCGCCTTCGACAGCTGGCTGAAGTCGCGCAACGCCCGTTTCCGCGTGCCGGTGCTGGCCGCGGCGATCGGCATCTACCTGCCGCTGGAGCTGATGGTGCCGATCTTCCTCGGTGGCCTGATCGCCTACCTGGTGGAGCGTTTCCACAAGATCCGTGGCGACGATGAAGAAGGCCGCGACCGCGTGCACAAGCCGGGTGTGCTGTTCGCTGCCGGCCTGATCACCGGTGAGGCCCTGATGGGTATCGCCATCGCGGTGCCGATCGTGCTGAGCAGCCGTGCCGACGTGCTGGCGCTGCCGTTCCACCTGCCGGGTGCGCAGTGGATCGGTCTGGCCGTGCTGTTCCTGGTGGGCTGGCTGATCTACCGCACCGGCAAGCGCGCGGTGGGTTCGGTCTAAACACCCCCGACCGGTTTCAAGGCAAACCCCGCCCCGGCGGGGTTTGTTGTTTCTGACGGTGGCAAGGGCATCGGCATGACCGATGGCCTTTGCATGGGCGGGCCCTCCGGCCCTACCATCGGCGTTTTGCCGTTCCGCGGAGACCCCGATGAAACTTCGTTACGCCCTGCTGCCGTTGTGCCTGCTGACTGCGATGCCGTCGCTGGCCGCCACGCGTGGCCTGGATGTGCGCGACATGATCGCGCTGGATCGTGTCTCGGCCCCGCTGCTGACCGCCGATGGCGGCAACGTGGTGTTCGCCAAGCGCGTGGTCGGCAGTGACAGCAAGGCCAGCACCGGCCTGTTCATCCGCAACCTGCGCACGCGTGACCTGGCGCCGCCCAAGCCGCTGACCCCGGCCGGCTGGAACGTCAACTCGGCGGCACTGTCGGCCGACGGCGGCACCGTGTATTTCCTCAGCGCCAAGGGCGGCAGCCAGCAGCTGTATTCGCAGCCGATCGCCGGCGGCGCCCCGCGCCAGCTGACCGACTTCCCGGTGGACGTGGACAGCTTCCACGTGTCCCCGCAGGGCGATCGTGTGGTCTTCAGCAGCGGCGTGTTCCAGGCCTGCGGCTCGGACCTGGCCTGCACCAGCAAGAAGCTGGACGCGCACAAGGCGCGCAAGAACACCGGTGAAGTCTTCGACACGCTGTTCGTGCGCCATTGGGACACCTGGGCCGATGGCCGCCGCAACACCCTGTTCGTGGCGCCGTTGCCGGCGGCCAAGGCGGCAGCGGTGAAGGGCGCCTCGGCGATCAGCGCCACCCTCGACGGCGACGCGCCGTCCAAGCCGTTCGGCGGCAACGACGACTTCGCCTGGGCGCCGGACGGCAAGAGCGTGGTCGCCGCCATCCGCGTGGCCGGCAAGCAGGAACCGTGGTCGACCAACTTCGACCTGTACCGGCTCGACGTGGACGGCAAGCAAGCCCCGGTCAACCTGACCGCGTCCAACCCGGCCTGGGATGCCGGCCCGGTGTTCAGCGCCGACGGCAAGACCCTGTACTACCGCGCGATGAAGCGCCCGGGCTTCGAGGCGGACCGCTTCGGGGTGATGGCGCTGGACCTGGCCTCGGGCAAGACCCGCGAGATCGCGCCCACGTGGGACCGCTCGGCCGGTGAAATCGTCTTGGCCGCCGACGGCAACAGCTTCTACACCGGTGCCGACGACCTGGGCGAACACCGCCTGTTCAACATCGACATCGCCACCGGCAAGGCCACCGTCGTCGCCGAAGGCGGCAGCATCGGTTCGCCGGTGATCGCCGGTCCCACGCTGGCGTACACGAAGAACAGCCTCAAGAGTGGCGACCAGATCGTGGTGGCCGCCGCCGATGGCAGCAGCCCGCGCGAGATCACCCCGAGCGCCTCGCAGATGCTGCCGGACGTGGCCTTCGGCGATTACGAGCAGTTCCAGTTCAAGGGCTGGAACAACGACACCGTGCACGGGTATGTGGTCAAGCCGTACAACTACCAGGAAGGCAAGACCTACCCGGTCGCGTTCCTGATCCACGGCGGCCCGCAGGGCAGCTTCGGCAATGGCTGGAGCTACCGCTGGAACCCGCAGACCTACGCCGGCCAGGGCTACGCGGTGGTGATGATCGACTTCCACGGGTCCACCGGCTACGGCCAGGAATTCACCGATGCGATCAGCCAGCACTGGGGCGATCGCCCGCTGGAAGACCTGCAGAAGGGCTGGGCCGCGGCGCAGAAGCAGTACCCGTTCCTCAACGGCGACAAGGCCTGCGCGCTGGGTGCCAGCTATGGCGGCTTCATGGTCAACTGGATCGCCGGCAACTGGAACGAGCCGTGGAAGTGCCTGGTCAACCATGACGGCGTGTTCGACCAGCGCATGATGGGCTACGCCACCGAAGAGCTGTGGTTCACCGAGTGGGAGCAGGGCGGCACGCCGTACCAGAAGGCCGCCAGCTACGAGAAGTTCAACCCGGTCAACCACGTGTCGGACTGGAAGAAGCCGATCCTGATCGTGCATGGCCAGCTCGACTACCGCATTCCGGTGGAGCAGGGCCTGGCCGCGTTCACCGCGGCGCAGCGCCAGGGCATCGAGTCCAAGTTCCTGTACTTCCCGGACGAGAACCACTGGGTGCTCAAGCCGCAGAACAGCGTGCAGTGGCACGACACCGTCAACGGCTGGTTGAAGCAGCACATCGGCGAGTAAGCCCGATGGACGCGCCGCCCCTTGGGGCGGCGCTTCTTCATGGCACCGGGTCTCGTTGGCCGTGGTAGCAGCGGTGATCGGCTGCGGTTTAACCGGCCATCGTCGGCGGTGTAACCGGGCGTCGTCGGCGGTGTAACCGGTAGAGCCGACCGTTGGTCGGCTGCCGTAAAAGCGCAGCCGACCAACGGTCGGCTCTACGTCTCCTCCGTGCAACTGTTTACCCACCAGGCACCCCGCACCCGTGAAAGCACCCGCCCTGATCCAGAACGACATCGTCGTCTTCGGCCTGATCGCCGCCACCCTCGGCGCGGTGTTCTGGACCGCCTCGCGCGAGCAGGGCCTGTGGAAGCGCTTCTACACGGTCGTGCCGGCGCTGCTGTTGTGTTACCTGCTGCCCGGCATCTACAACACGGTCGGGCTGATCGATGGGCAGAACACGCACCTGTACAACCCGGTGGCCCGCGACATCCTGCTGCCGGCCGCGCTGGTGCTGCTCACCCTGGCGGTGGACATCAAGGGCATCCTGCGGCTGGGGCCGAAGCTGATCGTGATGTACCTGGGCGCGTCCTTCAGCATCATGCTGGGCGCGGTGGTGGCCTTCCAGCTGATGAAGTGGCTGCACCCGGCCACCGTGGCCGGCGATACCTGGGCGGGCATGGCCGCCCTGGCCGGCAGCTGGATTGGGGGCGGTGCCAACATGCTGGCCATGCGCGAGGTGTTCGACGTCAATGCGACCACCTTCGGCCAGTTCGCCGTGGTCGACGTGGGCGTGGGCTATGTGTGGATGGCGGCGTTGATCTTCCTGGCCGGACGCGCGGCGAAGATCGATGCACGCAGTGGCGCCGATACCTCCGGTATCGACGAACTGAAGCTGCGCATCGAGAAGTTCCGCAGCGAACACGAGCGCGTGGCCAGCCTTACCGACCTGATGCTGATCGTCGCGGTCGCCTTTGGCACGGTCGGTCTCTCGCACGCGATCGCCGGACCGGTCTCGGCGTGGTTCAAGGGCCACGTCAGCTGGGCCCCGCAGTTCAGCCTGGACGCACCGTTCGTGTGGGTGGTGGTGATTTCCACCACCTGCGGCCTGGCGCTGAGCTTCACCCGCGCGCGCAACCTGGAAGGGGCAGGGGCCTCCAAGCTGGGGTCGCTGCTGCTGTATTTCCTGATCGCCTGCATCGGCATGCAGATGGACCTGCTGGCATTGCTGGACCGCCCGTGGCTGTTCCTGCTGGGCATCATCTGGATCGCGGTGCACATCGTGCTGCTGTGGGCGTTGGCGCGGGTGTTGAAGGTGCCGTTCTTCTATTTCGCGATCGGCTCGCAGTCCAACATCGGCGGCCCGGCCTCGGCACCGGTGGTCGCCGCCGCCTTCCACCCGTCACTGGCCCCGGTCGGCGTGCTGCTGGGCACGATGGGGTATGCAACCGGCACCTACCTGGCCTACATCGTCGGCATCACGCTGCGCGCCATGGCCGGGCAATAGAACCATACGCGCGCAGCGCGGCACCGTCAGGGGTTCATGAGCATCGGAACGGAGAGCATCCACGCATGGCGTGGATCTACGGAAACCGGTGCGCCGGGTTGAACGCGAGCCCACCCGCGCACCGATTGAAACGCAGCCACGCGGCCACCGATTGAAATGCCCGACCACGCGAATACCGATTGAAATGCCCGACCACCCGATGACAAACCCCGTAGATCCACGCCATGCGTGGATACCGCGCGCAGCGCGGCACCATCAGGGGTTCATGAGTATCGGAACGGAGAGCATCCACGCATGGCGTGGATCTACGGAAACCGGTGCGTCGGTTTGAACGCGGGCCCCACCCGCGCACCGATTGAAACGCAGCCCACGCGCACACCGATTGAAATGCCCGACCAGCCGATAACAAACCCCGTAGATCCACGCCACGCGTGGATACCGCGCGCAGCGCGGCACCGTCAGGGGTTCATGAGCATCGGAACGGAGAGCATCCACGCATGGCGTGGATCTACGGAAGCCGGTGCGCCGGTTTGAACGCGGGTCCACGCGAACGCCGATTGAAACGCGGCCCGCGCGAACGCCGATTGAAACGCAGCCCACGCGCACACCGATTGAAATGCCCGACCACGCGCACACCGATTGAAATGCCCGACCAGCCGATAACAAACCCCGTAGATCCACGCCATGCGTGGATACCGCGCGCAGCGCGGCACCATCAGGGGTTCATGAGCATCGGAACGAAGCGCATCCACGCATGGCGTGGATCTACGCCGCGAGCAGGCCGCGCTCGATCAGCCACGCCCTGGCGTCTTCCGCATCCTGCTCGAACCACGCCCGCGTCGACCCCAGGCGATACGTGTACCCCCACGTATCCATGTCGCGCATCAACCGGTCGCTGCCCACGCCGGGCAGCTGCGCGGCCAGCACGATCTGCAGGTAACAGGTGGCGTCTTCCTCGGGCACCGAGTCGGTGGCATCGGTATGCACCAGCGCGCGTCGCTCCGGCGGCAGCACGATCAGGTGGCAGGCCTCGTGCAGCATCGAATGCACCGGCGTGTCGTCACGCACGTAGACATCGCTGCCGATGATCCCGGCTTCCGGCTCGCCCCAGTAACTGCCCGGAATCGGCGCAGCGTCGTCCACCCTGTGCAGGCGCAGCTGGTGCGCGGCAAGCAGGGCGACGGCATCGTCGAAACGAATATCGCCGACGCAGGTGACCTGGGCGTCGGCGGCGATAGCTTCAGTCGTCATGGTGTCTGCGTTGATCGCCCCTCCCGGTGGGAAGGGGCGACCAGGCTCAGGGCTGCTGCGGGCCTTCGGGCAAGGCGACGGAGATGTCGAGCACGTCGTGCTCGCCGTCCTTGACCAGGTCCACCTTGACCGCGTCAGCATCGATGTTGACGTACTTCTTGATCACTTCCAGCAGCTCGCGCTGCAGAAGGGGCAGGTAGTCCGGGCCGCCACGGTGGCTGCGCTCCTGCGCGATGATGATCTGCAGGCGGTTCTTGGCCGTTTCGGCGGTGGTCTTCTTCCGGTTCAGGAAATCGAACAGTCCCATGCTTACCCTCCGAACAGCTTGCTGAAGAAGCCTTTCTTCTCCACGGTGGTGAAGCGCATCGGACGCTCTTCGCCAAGGATGCGGCCCACCGCATCTTCGTATGCCTGGCCCGCCGCCGATTCGGGGTCCAGGATGACCGGCTCGCCCTTGTTGGACGCATTGAGCACGTCACCCGACTCGGGCACCACGCCAATCGCCTTCAGGCCCAGCACTTCTTCCACGTCGGTGATGCTCAGCATCTCGCCACTTTCCACCCGCGCCGGGCTGTAGCGCGTGAGCAGCAGGAACGCAGGCACGTCCTGGCCCGACTCGGCCTTGTGCGTCTTCGAATCGAGCAGGCCGATGATGCGGTCCGAGTCGCGGACCGACGACACTTCCGGATTCACCACCACGACGGCGCGGTCGGCGTAATACATCGCCAGGAACGCGCCCTTTTCGATGCCGGCCGGCGAATCGCAGATGATGTAGTCGAAGCCATCGGCGGCCAGGTCCTTGAGCACCTTGCCCACGCCTTCCTGGGTCAGCGCATCCTTGTCGCGCGTCTGCGACGCCGCCAGCACGTACAGGTTGTCGAAGCGCTTGTCCTTGATCAGCGACTGCTTGAGGGTCGCTTCACCGTGCACGACATTGACGAAGTCGTACACCACGCGGCGCTCGCAGCCCATGATCAGGTCCAGGTTGCGCAGGCCGACGTCGAAGTCGATCACGGCCACCTTCTTGCCACGGCGTGCCAGTCCGCATGCCAGGCTGGCGCTGCTGGTGGTCTTGCCGACGCCGCCCTTGCCGGAAGTGACTACGATGATTTCAGCCAAAGGACTTCTCCTGATTCATTTGTTTGGGCGCCGGATCAGTCCAGCGCCGCGATCTTGATCTGGTCCTGTTCCAGCCACACCTGCACGGCCTTGCCGCGCAGGGTGTCCGGGACATCGTCCAGTACCTTGTAATGGCCGGCGATTGCGACCAGTTCAGCATGGAATTCACGGCAGAAGATGCGCGCCGTGGTGTTGCCTTGGGCACCTGCCAGGGCACGGCCCCGCAGCGTACCGTAGATATGGATGCTGCCGTCGGCGATCACTTCGGCACCGGCGCCGACCGTGGCCATGACCGTCAGGTCGCAGTTTTCGGCGTACAGCTGCTGGCCCGAACGCACGTTGCTGGTCTGCATCCGGCCCGGCTGCGGTGCCTTGGCCGGATCGGCCGGGGCGGCCGGCGGGGCAGCCGCGCGGGTGCGGCGCGCCGGTTCCGGCGCGGGCGCGGGCGGCGGCGGGGCCGACGGCACCGCTTCCAGCTCGGCGCGTTCGTACTGCGCACGGAACTTGGCCAGCAGTGGCAGCCCCAGCTGCTGGGAAAGCCGTTCGGTCTCGGGGGTGCCGTAGGCCAGCGCGACCGGCAGCACGCCGGCGCTGCGCAGGCCGTCCAGCAGCGCCTGTGCGGTGGCCACCTCGGGCACCTGGCTGAGGCCACCGAAGTCCAGGATCACCGCCGCGCGCCCGAACAGCTTCGGCGCCCGCGCCACGCGGTCGTGCATTTCGCGGGTGAGGCGTTCCACATCCAGGGTGCGGATGCGCAGGTTGGCGATGCCGACCTGGCCGATCTTCAGTTCACCGGCCTGTTCAAAATCCATGTTCGCCGCCACCTCAGGTCCCCGTCGGTCGATGCGCGCGCAGCGGCTCGCGACGATGGCCCACCCAGGGCACGTCGGGCAGCTGGTCGCCGTAGGTGTCGTGCACCCACTGGTAACTGCACAGGTCCTTGAGCAGCATGCTGGCGCGTACGTCGACGTGCTCCATGGTGTTCTGCCCGACCTCGCGGAAGCCGAAACTGCCATGGAACAGCAGCGCCGCGTCGGCGCCGTGGTCCAGGAACACCTCGCAGGTCATCTGCGGGTAGCGCAGCTCGGCATAGCTCTGCGCATCGGCATAGAACGCACGACCGACGCCGCCGCCGCGACGGCGGCTGGCGACCACGATGCGGTCGATATAGAAGAATTTGCTGTCCAGCTGCTGCTGGAACCAGGCGAAGTTGCTGCTGTCGTGCTGGCTGTCGCTGCCGAAGCCGATCAGGAAGCCGGCCAGGTTGCCGTCGCGCTCGGCGACGCGGAAATATTCAGCGGTTTCATAGAACAGACGCAGGCGGGCGGCATCCAGCGGCAGGATGGCCAGGCCGGCATTGTTGTTCAGGGCCAGGACGGAATCGAGCTCGTGCTCGCGCACGTCGCGGATGACAATCGACATTGTGACTCCGTGGGGTAACGCGGTTGGCCCATCAAGGGGCCCTCGTCGGATTATTGCACGGGTCGCCGGCCCTCGCGAATCGGGGGGCATGACTTATGTGGGGGTGCAGGGGCGCAGGTTCAGCCTAAGATGCGTCCATGCTGGGATACCTGAGCCAAACCCGAGTACTGCGACTGGCCGGCCTGTTCACCTGGGTCATGGTCGGCCTGCCGGTGGTCTATTCCCAGTACGAATCGCTGCTGCGCCACCGCGGTGACGGCCTGGACAACTGGGCGGTGTGGCTGTTCACCGCCTACCTGGCGTTCGGCGCGTGCTACTTCTGGTTGACCCGCGGCCTGCGCGACGGGGGCGGGCATTCGGCCTGGTATGACCGGGTGGTGCTGCTGCTGCTCACGACCTCGGCGCTGGGGGTGAGCTACCTGAGCGGATCGGGCCTGGGCAGCATCCTGATGATGGTCGCCGCCGGGGTGATTCCCTGGATGCTGCAGGTGCGCGGCGGAGTGCTGTGGCTGCTGCTGAGCCAGCTGGCGGTGCTGCCGGTGTACTACCTGATCCTGCGCATGCCGCTGTTCGAAGCGCTGATGCAGTCCCTGCTGTATGGCGGCTTTTCCATGTTCATCTTCGTGACCAGCCTGGTCGCGCGGCAGCAGACCGACGCCCGCGAAGAGCAGCGCCGGCTCAATACGGAACTGCGCGCCACCCGCGTACTGCTGGCCGAAAGTGCCCGGGTCAACGAGCGCACGCGCATCTCGCGCGAGCTGCACGACCTGCTGGGCCACCACCTCACCGCGCTCAGCCTGAACCTGGAAGTGGCCGGCCACCTCACCGACGGGCAGGCCCAGGAACACGTGCACCAGGCCCACACCCTGGCCAAGCTGCTGCTCACCGACGTGCGCGAGGCGGTCAGCCAGATCCGCGACAGCGGCGCCATCGACCTGGCCGCCGCGTTGCGTCCGCTCACCGAGCAGGTGCCCTCGCTGGACATCCACCTGGACATTGCCGAACCGCTCAGCGTCGAAGACCCGGAGCGTGCGCACGTGCTGCTGCGCTGTACCCAGGAAATCATCACCAACGCGGTCCGCCATGCGCGGGCGCGCAACCTGTGGATCCAGGTCCGGCGCGACAGTGAAGGCCAGGTGGTCATCCAGGCGCATGATGACGGGGTGGGGGCCGACGGCATCGTGGTCGGCAACGGCCTGCGCGGCATGCGCGAGCGCCTGTACCAATGCGGTGGCGAGTTGCAGATTGAAACCCGCCGGGGTCAGGGCTTCCGCCTGCGCGCCTCGGTTCCCGGCGCGCCAGTGCTGCTGCTGGCCCCCGTTCCTTGAGGAGTGCTCGATGATTCGCGTCTGCCTGGTCGACGACCAAACCCTGGTGCGGCAGGGAATCCGCTCGCTGCTGGCGCTGGATGCCGGCATCGAGGTGGTGGCCGAGGCCGCCGATGGCCGCCAGGCGGTCGAGCTGGTACCGCAGGTGCGCCCGGACGTGGTGCTGATGGACATGCGCATGCCGGTGATGTCCGGCCTGGAGGCGCTGCAGATGCTGTCGCGGCTGGGCCAGCTGCCGCCCACCATCATCCTGACCACCTTCGACGACGACCAGTTGGTGCTGGCCGGGCTCAAGGCCGGGGCCAAGGGCTACCTGCTCAAGGATGTGACCCTGGACCAGCTGGTCGGTGCGATCCGCACCGTGGCCGACGGCGGCTCGCTGGTGCAGCCGGCGGTGACCCAGCGCCTGCTCTCCGGGCTGGAGCACATGCGCAACGAGTTCGTCAGCCTGGACCGGCCGGACCCGCTGACCGACCGCGAAACCGAGATCCTGCGCCTGATGGCCAGCGGTTTCTCCAACAAGGAGATCGCCAACTCGCTGGGCGTGGCCGAAGGCACGATCAAGAACCACGTGTCCAACATCCTGTCCAAACTGGGCGTGCGCGACCGGACCCGGGCGGTGCTGAAGGCCTTCGAGCTGCAACTGGTCTGAGCGGCCGCCGGACACGATCCTGAACATCCGCCGCAGCCCTTGTGTAGCAAGGGCTGCGGGGTGGTTTCGGGGCCCGTCGGCCGAATCCGGCAAAGAAATATTCCGCATCCGCTACGTGCTGACACGCGCGATGCGTTATCTTTCCGCTCCTTGTCTATGCAAAACCGCTGCCGGCATGGAAACCGGTGCGCCAATCCTGATCTACAACACCCGCGAAGCCTGCTAGGATTGGCGCTTCGCTTCAATCAACCCGGCCGTGGGATCGGCCCCGGAGACTCCTGAATGACCCGTATTATCGAGTTCCTGATCGCCTTGGGGATCGTGGCTGGCCTGTTCGTCATCATTGGCGTATGTCTGCCGGGCGAGCGCCATATTTCCGAAAGCATCGAGACCAACCGCAAGATGACGATCGTGTACGACACGGTCAACAGCCTGCGCCGCTTCAAGGACTGGAACCCGCTCTTGCTGCGCGATCCCGCCGTTGAACTGAAGCTGTCCGGCCCCGCGGCCGGCGTTGGTGCACGCCTGGACTACGTCTCCAAGGATAGTTCCCTGGGCGAAGGTAGCTGGGAGATCACCGGTTCTGAGAAGAACAAGCTGGTGTCGATCAACATCGAGGATGCCACCAAGGGCCACGACAAGAAGACCAGCTTCACCCTCGAGCCGACCGGCAAGGGTGGCCGCAACGTCAAGATCACCCAGGACTACAGCGTCAAGTACGGCTTCAACCTGTTTGGTCGTTACGCCGGCCTGTACGTCAGCCGCCACATCGGTGACGACCTGAAGCTGGGTCTGTCGCGCATGGCCAACATGCTGGCCACCGTGCCGAACATCGACTACCGCACCGCAGAAGCCCCGCTGACCGACTTGGCCATCGTGGACGTCCCGGCCGAAGACCTGCTGGTGGTCACCGCCGGCAACGTCGACCGCGGCCAGGAGACCATCACCAAGTCGATCCATGACAACCAGGAATGGATCAAGCGCGTGATGGAGGCCAACAACCTCGAAGCCGCCGGCCCGTTCCGGATCATCACCACCGACTTCGGCCAGGAGAAGTACGCCTTCGACGTGGCCCAGCCGGTCAAGAAGAAGGGTGCTGAAGGCGCGACTGCCGAAGCCCTGACCGTGAAGATCGACGGCGGTGCCCCGGTGAAGTACGTGCACGTTGCCCCGCACCGTTCGGCGCATGCGGCCTACACCGGCCACATGGCTGGCCTGGACATCGCCCGTAACGCCCTGCGTGCGTGGTCGGTGACCAACGGCAACGAAGTGATCGACCGTCCGTACGAGTCCTGGAAGGACGGCGTGGACAAGTCGTTCACCGCCGACGGCACGTACGACATCTACTGGGCCGTCAAGTAAACCGACGGTTGACGTGATGTAACGCACGACGAAAAACGCGCCGCTCCCTGCGGCGCGTTTTTTTTTGGCTCCGATCGCGGAGCGCCCTGGAAGGAAGTCCGCATGCTCAACCTGGAACGACGTGCACGCAAACCCTCACTGCTGGCGTGCCTGGGCGGGCTGCTGGCCGCCACCGCCGTGGGCCTGTCCGCCTATGCCTCGCACGGCATCGCCGAGCCATTGGCCCAGTCACACGTGAACACCGCCGCGCTGTATGCATTCGGCCACGGCATCGCACTGGCCGTGCTGGGCCCGACCCAGCAGAACAGCGTCGGCAAGCTGGCCTTGTACGTGCTGCTGCTGGGCACGCTGCTGTTCTCCGGCAGCCTGGTGGCCGGCGCGCTCTGGCAGCTGAGCACCGGGCTGGCGCCGGTGGGGGGCAGTGCGCTGATGCTGGGCTGGGTCGTGTACGGCCTGAACGCACTGCGCCGCTGACATGCCCCGCTTCCGGCGTGGCTTCGATGTAGAACAGGCGCACGACTGGCTCAGCCGTCGCGACCGCCGGCTGGGGACGTGGATGAAGCGGCTGGGCCCGATCGCGGCGCAGCCCGGCTGGTCGACGTCGTTTGATCCGGTCGATGCACTGGCGCGCGCGATCCTGTTCCAGCAGCTCAGCGGCAAGGCCGCCTCGACCATCGTTGGCCGGGTGGAGGTCGCGATCGGCAGCGCGCGCCTGCACGCCGACACGCTGGGCCGCGTCGATGACGCCGCGTTGCGCGTCTGCGGGGTATCGGGCAACAAGACGCTGGCACTGCGCGATCTGGCCCGGCGCGAGGCCGCCGGGGAGATCCCCGACCTGCGCCGGATGTCGGTGATGGAGCACGATGCCATCATCGACGCACTGGTGCCGATCCGCGGCATCGGCCGCTGGACGGTGGAGATGATGTTGATGTTCCGGCTGGGGCGGCCGGACATCCTGCCGGTGGATGACCTCGGTATCCGCAAGGGCGCCCAGCGCGTGGACAAGGCCGAGACCCTGCCCACGCCCAAGGCGCTGCTGGCGCGTGGCGAGCGCTGGGGGCCGTACCGCACTTACGCCAGCCTGTATCTGTGGCGGATCGCCGATTTCAGCGTGGCCGCGAAAGAAGCCACCCGGCGCTCACAGGAGTGAGCGGGCGCGGGTGTGGCGATGATGGGCGAAGATTGCCCAGGTGCCGTGCAGGCAGACCAGCGTGCCAACCGCGATGACGGCCAGCAGGGTCCGGTCGGGACGGCCGGGCATGCTCAGCTGGACCATCAGGTACCCCGCGCAGAACACCAGGGCCAGGCAGGCGGCGATGCGGCTGCGACGATGGATGCCATAGCCCAGCCCCAGGTAAAGCGCGGCGATCACCAGCGTGATGCCGGCAAACAGGCCGGCCTTGGCCACGCCGTCCGCCGGGGAGGTCACCCCGCCCATGCCCACGCCCGCGGCCATGAAGGCATGGAACACCGCCAGGCACGCGGCAAGCGCCCACATCCGCGTGATCGGACTGGCCAGCGCGCGCAGCGTCAGCCGGCGCCGGCGCTGGAGGCCCGGCAGCGGTGCCGGTAGGCCGGCCTGGTAGGGGTTGTCGTCCATTACCCGGTTCACTCGGTCGGCGCCGGCCTGGCGGCGAACGCCGGGTCATCACTCAGGCGCGGACGCGGCGGCAAGTGCCTGGCCCGGGCGATGTAGCGATGCGCGGTGAATGTCTCCATGGTCCCGCGGATCATCACGAACGTGACGATGATGGTCATGAACAGGCCGGTGGTCGGCGCGCGCTGCCCGGTGACGAAAGTCAGCACCTGTCCAGCCAGGTAGTAGGCCAGAAGCACGCATGCGGCAGCGCGGCTGCGCTTGCGCAGGCCCCAGGCCGTGCCCAGATACAGGCCCAGATCGAACAGCAGTCCACCGCCCATCAAAGCGGCCGATAACGGTGGGGGGGCGATGCCCGCGGGCTTCAGGAGTTGCATCACCGCATACACAAGCCCGGCCAGCGAAATCGCCGCCAGGATCAGGGCGACGACCCACATGGCCGTGATCGGGCGGCTGATCTCCGCCGGCAGCCTGACCGGCGGGGCAGCGCTCGATGCCGGTGCGGGCGGTGCGCTGCCGGGGGCCTGGTAGGGACTGGAATCTTCCATGATTGCGGATCCTGTTGGAGGTGGGGCGTCAGCCGGCGCCTGCGCGCCAGCACCAGTGCCACGGCTCGTAGACGATGCCGTGCGGGTTGTCGCGCGGGTAGCTCAGCTGCAGGCCAAACCTGCCCGCGTGCTGCAGCAGCCAGGCGAAGGCGGCCGTGTGTTCGAAGCGCTCTTCGGCCGGTGGCTCGCCGGGCGTGCCGATGTCCAGCGCGAAGCCGCTGTGGTGCTCGCTGTAGCCCGGTGCTGCGTTGACCTTGAGGATGTCGGCCACCTGCAGGCCACGCGCGCGCTTGCGCTCGAAAATGCCCAGCTGGTAGGCGTGGCTGCGGTAGCCGGAGATCGCATCCAGTGCGATGCCGTCCATTGCCGCGGCACGTTGCATGCGTTGCCAGCTGCGCGCGGCGTCACGCCGCAGCCACAGCGGTCGCCGGTAGCGGTCGAAACCGGCCAGGCTGAGCTGGGTCGGCTCGGCTTCCAGCGCCAGGCCGGTGGCGTCTTCATAGGCCGCGGCGTCGATGCCCAGCTGGCCCAGGCGCTGCTGCAGCCCGCTCAGCGGAAGCAGGCTTTCACGGGTCTCGCTGCGGCCGTGTCGTGCCCAGTGTTGATCCAGCGCGTCCAAGGCGGCTTCGATGCCTTCCTCGCGCATCAGGCGCGGCACCAGCGGCAGCACCCCGTGCGCGGTGGCCACCGCGAGATAGCGGCCATCACGCTTGCGCCGCAACACCCACTGCGCCTGGGCGAGGGCGCGCGCATCGGCGTTGCTGCGCGCGCGCAGAACGCCGCCGGGCCACAGCTCGATGTCGGCGGTGTTGATCAGCAGGGCAGGGGCGCGGCGCATGGGCCCCAGCTTAGTGCCTGCCGGCGGGCGCGGCCAGCGCCCGCAGTGCATCCAGCAGGACGCGCGGCTGCTCCGGACTGATCAGCAGCGCGCTGCCATCGCGCAGCGGCAGATACAGCACGCGGCTGCGGTCGGTGAGCAGGCAGAACGCCTTGCTGCGGTCGCGCAGGCGGTAGTGCCCGGACTTGAAGCCGGGCATGGCATAGCCGTTGGTCTTGATGCCGGGGTCGAGGCTGCCGTGTTCGGCCAGGTCCACTACCCGTGCGCGCTCCAGGTGCATGTCCTGCACCGCTACCCGCTTGCGGTAGAAGGTGGACACCACCTCCAGCGTATCGCCCTGCAGGTGGATGCGGCGGCGGAAGAACCCCCAGCTCAGCACCGCGGTGACCAGCGCCAGGAACGGCAGGGTGAGGCCGAGTTCGTGCGGCGTGCGCTGGTTCGATTGCAGCGTGGTGGCGGCGATCAGCGCCGCCGCACCGAGCATCGGCACCCACAGCCAGAGCAGGCGCCATACCGGGGCGGGCGCGACGGCAACGTCCCTGGCGGTCTCCTTCCCGGTGCTCATGGCTGCGCTCCGATCCACGCGGCAACGTCATCGATCAGTGCCGGCAGCACGTGCCCGGGCTGGCTGTATTCCTGCAATGAGCCGGGGCCGTCGCCGGCAATGCCCAGGTGGTTCAGCGCCGGATAGTGCTGGAAGCTGGCGTTGCGGCGACCCGACAGCCCGCGCTGCCATAGCTGCCAGTCGGTCTCGGTCACCTGGAAATCGCGGCCGCCCTGCAGCAGCAGCATCGGCAGCGGGGATGCACGGGCATCGGCCACCGGATCGACCGCGTCGAAGGCGCGCCAGTAGCTGGCCGGCTGGCGCAGGGGCAGGTCGGCCGGCGCCACCGGGGCATCGCTGCGCGCGGCGGCGATCTGGCGGTCCAGTGTGTCCAGGAAGGCCTGTTCGTCGGGGGTGATGCGGCCATCCAGGCCCAGCAGGTAGCGGTTCTGCTCGGGCAGCAGGGTTAGGAGCGATCGTGCCGGTGCCGCCCACAGCACCAGGCCGGCCACCTTGCCGGACTGCCGGGCGATACGCGGCGCCAGCATGCCCCCCTGGCTGTGCCCCATGACATAGACGTGGCGAGGGTCGATGCCCGCCTGTGCCGCGAGCGTGGCCACGGCGGCGACGGCATCGTGGGTGGTTTCGTCGTCCATGGTGTAGGCGTCGCCGCTGAACGCCTGGGGCCGCACGCGGGTGCGCTTGTCATAGCGCAGCACCGCGATGCCATGCGCGGCGAGGCCGCGCGCCACGTCCAGGAACGGGCGGTTGGCGCCGATGGTCTCATCGCGGTCCTGCGGCCCCGAGCCGTGCACCAGGACCACCGCGCGCAGCGGGGCGGTGCCGCCGTGCGGCCGCGCCAGCAGGCCGGGCAGCGGGCCACCGGCGGTCACGATGTCCAGCGGCACTTCGCGATAGCGCGCGTCGGCGGGTACCGGCGGCGCCGCGGGCTCGGCCGGCTTGAAGAACAGCCCGGCGATCCGGCCCTGCGCGTCCACCACCACGGTGGCCGCGACGGTGCCCGCGGCGAACTGCAGCGGCTGCGTCACCACGTCGGGGCGTTCGCTGGTGGAGATGACCTCGGCCGCACCGCGGCCACGTGGTTCGCCGAACGACCGCCACAAGGCCAGCAGGCCCGGGGCGGGCGCGGCGCTGGCCATTTCCGGGGTGAACATCGCCACCGCGGCGGCACCGTCACCGGCCTGCAGGTGGTCCAGCAGCTGCGTGGCGACCTGTGCGGGTGGCGTGGCGGCCGAGGCGGCCAGCGCCAGCGTGGACAGCAGCAGCGCTGCGCTGCGCCGGAGCAGGTTGGCCATCCTAGATCTCCTTCTTGAAGATCAGCACCGCCACGCCCATCGGCTGGGTCTGCAGCACGTTCACCAGTTCCCAGCCGAGCTGGCCGTGGCGATTGAGTTCGGTCTGCATGTCGTCGGACTTCAGCCCCGTCCAGGACGGTTTCACCTCGACGGTGAGGTAGCTCCAGCGTTTGCTCATTGCTTGCTCTCCTTGCTCGAATCGGGTTTGGGAAGGCGGCCGGCCTTGCGCAGGGCATCGCGCAGCACGTACTCGATCTGCGCATTGGCGCTGCGCAGTTCGTCATCGGCCCAGCGCTGCAACGCCGCGAGGATGTCGGCGTTGATCCGCAGCGGGTAGGCTTTCTTCTCGCTCATGGCTCAGTACAGCGACCCGGCATTGACCACCGGCTGGGTGCCGCGGTCCGAACACAGCACCACCAGCAGGTTGCTGACCATGTTGGCCTTGCGTTCTTCATCCAGCTGCACCACGCCGCTCTTCTGCAGCTCGGCCAGCGCCATTTCGACCATGCCCACCGCGCCGGCGACGATCCGCGTGCGGGCGGCGATCACCGCGTTGGCCTGCTGGCGCTGCAGCATCGCCTGGGCGATCTCAGGGGCATAGGCGAGGTGGCTGATGCGTGCATCGATCACCTGCACGCCGGCATCGGCCAGGCGTTCGGCCAGTTCGTCCTTGAGGTGCTGGGAGATCTCGGCCGCGTGGCTGCGCAGTGACAGCTGGCCGTCCTCGTGCTGGTCGTAGGGGTAGCTGGTGGCCATCGCGCGCAGCGCGGACTCGGACTGGATGTGCACGAAGCTTTCGTAGTCGTCCACGTTGTAGACGGCCTCGGAGGCATCCACCACCTGCCACACGATCACCGCGGCGATCTCGATCGGGCTGCCGTCCAGCTCGTTGACCTTGAGCTTGCCGCTTTCGAAGTTGCGCACGCGCTGGCTGACCTTCTTCTTGTTGAAGAACGGGTTGTTCCAGCGCAGGCCGTTGTCCTTGACCGTGCCCACGTACTTGCCGAACAGGCTGAGTACGGCGGCCTGGTTGGGCTGCACGGTGTACAGGCCGGTCAGGCTGAGCAGGGCCACCGCCGCCAGCAGCAGGCCGCCCAGGATCAGCGCCAGGTTGGGGTCGCCGCGCTGCACCCCGGCCACGAACAGCCAGATCGCCAGCGCGGTCAGGGCCAGCACCAGCAGCAGGAACGGCAGGCCGGACAACGAGCGGATGGGCTTCTCTTTCATGGCGGGGCGTCCTTGGGGTTATGTAATCGAAAGATATCAAATTGATATCAGGTTGCAAGGGGATGGCCGGGCGGGGGCCGGCAGGCCGTAAAATGCCCTCCCGCCCCTGACGCCCCGGAATCCCCATGACCACGCTCGGCACGCCGCTGTCTCCCTCCGCCACCCGCGTCCTGCTGCTGGGCTCGGGCGAACTGGGCAAGGAGGTCGCCATCGAGCTGCAGCGCCTGGGCGTGGAGGTCATCGCCGCCGACCGCTATGCCGACGCGCCGGCCATGCAGGTCGCGCATCGCGCGCACGTGGTCGACATGCTCGATGCGATGGCGCTGCGTGCGCTGATCGCCCAGGAGCAGCCGCATCTGGTGGTGCCGGAGATCGAGGCCATCCACACCGAGACCCTGGTCCAGCTGGAGCAGGAAACCGGCCTGCGCGTGGTCCCCACCGCACGCGCGGCGCGGCTGACCATGGACCGCGAAGGCATCCGCCGCCTGGCCGCCGAAACCCTGGGCCTGCCCACCTCGCCGTACCGCTTCGTGGACACCGAGGCGGAGTACCGCGCCGCCGTGGCCGCCATCGGCCTGCCGTGCGTGGTCAAGCCGGTGATGTCCTCCTCGGGCAAGGGCCAGAGCACGCTGCGCAGCGAGGACGACATCGCCCCGGCCTGGGCATACGCGCAGACCGGCGGGCGCGCCGGGGCCGGCCGCTGCATCGTCGAAGGCTTCATCGACTTCGAGTACGAAATCACCCTGCTGACCGTGCGCCACGCCGCCGGCACGTCCTTCTGCGCGCCGATCGGGCATTGGCAGAAGGACGGGGACTACCGCGAGAGCTGGCAGCCGCAGCCGATGTCGCCGCGTGCGCTGGCGCGGGCCGAGGAGATCTCGCAGGCGATCACCGACGACCTCGGCGGCTGGGGCCTGTTCGGGGTGGAGCTGTTCGTGAAGGGCGACGAGGTGTGGTTCAGCGAAGTCTCGCCGCGTCCGCACGATACCGGCCTGGTCACGCTGGCCTCGCAGGAGCTGAGCGAATTTGCCCTGCATGCGCGGGCCATCCTCGGCCTGCCGATCCCGTTGATCCGCCAGAACGGCCCGTCGGCCTCGTGCGCGATGCTCGCGCATGGCGAAGGCGTCCCGTTCTTCAGCAACATCGCCGACGCGCTGGTGCACCCGGACTCGGCGTTGCGCCTGTTCGGCAAGCCGAGCGTGCATGGGCATCGCCGCGTCGGCGTCACCCTGGCGCGCGGCGACGACATCGCGCAGGCGCGGACCATCGCACGTGAGGCGGCCGAGGCGATCGGGATCGAATTGCGCGCCTGATCCGGGCGCCTCGCCGGGTCGGCGACACCATGCAGACATGGAAACGGCGGGCAGTGCCCGCCGTTTCCTTGACCACGGTCGCGTGGCTTACTTCACGTCCACCCACACCAGGTGATGGTCGCTGCCGTCGGCGATCTTCGCTTCCGGGCTGGTGTTGTCGGGCCAGAACACACCGCTGCCGACATAGCTGAAACCGACCGACGGCAACACGTAGTCCAGCCGCATCGTGCCGGCCTTGGGGCCGAAGTCGCCGGTGGCATGGAAGGGGGCGCCCTTGCGCACGATGCCTTTTTCCGCGTACGCCAGGCTGGTCTGCTCGGCGCCGACGCTGCGCGGGGTGGGGTAGCGCAGCACGCGCGGGTTTTCGAGCAATTCCACGATCGCTTCATGGCGGCCGTCGCCATCGGCCGGATCGTTGTTGAGGTCACCCAGGATCACGAAGCGCGCGTCCTGCGGCAGGCCGCCGCACTGGCCGCGGTCATCGCACAGCCATGGCGCGCTGCTGGCCGACAGGTAGTCCTGCCACACCCGCAGTTCGTCGTGGTTGCGCGCCGCGTTGCGCTTCTCCGGGCCGTCGAAGACCGGCGGGGTGGGGTGGGAGACCAGCGCATGCACCACGCCGTTGGGCGTCGTCACCGGCACGTCCCAATGCGACTTGGACGACAGGCGCAGCTGCGACCAGACGTGGTCGGTGTAGAACGATTTGCCGGTGCGCGGGTCGATCGGACGCAGCGCGCCGGGCATCGCGCTCCACTTGAGCAGCTGGAAGCTGCGCACCTTGGCCGCATCGATCGGGTAGCGCGACAGCACCAGCATGCCGTACTGGCCCGGGTGCAGGCCGTAGCCCCAGGCATCGTTGCCGCGCGCGCGACCGTCGCCGCCGACCTGGCCGTTGTTGTCCAGGTCCAGCCCGCTCTGCACGCCGGTATTGACCGGTGCCAGGTAGCGGTAGGCGTAATGCAGCGGCTCGCCGCCGCCGGGCTGGGCGGTTTCCAGGTAGCGCTGCTGGAACAGGTCGGCGGCGCGATGCGCGTCGTCGTAGTCGAACTCGTTGAGCAGCACCAGGTCCGGGCGGACCTGCTGCAGCACCGCGGCGATCTTGCGGGCGTGCGCGCTGTCGCCTTCCAGCTCGGCGATCAGCCCGCCGGTCTCGTCGTTGTACAGCGAGGTGTTGTAGGTGGCGATCCGCAGCGGTGCGGGGGCGGCGTCCGGCATGGCGGCGGTCTTGGCGGGGGTCTGGGCGCAGGCGCTGCAGAGCAGGGCCAGGGCAAGGATCAGGGAGTGGGCTTTCATCCGCCTATTTTGCACCCGGACGCATTGCAATGCTGGGTCAGCGCCCGTCCAGGGCGTCGTCGAAAGCATGCCAGCGGCGCCCGTCGTAGGCCTCCAGCGGGCGGAAGCGGCGCTTGTAGTCCATCTTGCGGTGGTCGCGGATCCAGTAGCCCAGGTACAGGTGCGGCAGTTGTTCGCGCCGGGCCCAGGCGATCTGCTGCAGGATCGCGAAGGTGCCCAGGCTGCGGTGGGCGTGGTCGGGGTCGAAGAAGGTGTAGACCGCCGACAGCCCCTGCGGGGTGACGTCGGTGACCGCCACCCCGAGCAGGTCGCCACGCCGGCCGGGCTGGCCGGGGGCGCGCAGCTCCATGAAGCGGCCCTGCGCCCATTGCCCGATCAGGAACTGGTCGAATTCGTGCGGGCCGTGTTCGTCCATGCCGCCCTGGGCATGCCGGTGGGTGAGGTAGCGGTGGTACAGCGCGAACTGTTCCTCGGTCTGCTCGGCCGCCACGATCCGCACCTCCAGGTCCGCGTTGCGGGCCAGGCAGCGGCGCTGGCTGCGGTCCGGGGCGAAGCGCGCCACCGGGATGCGCACCGACACGCAGGCGTGGCAGTTGGCACAGTGCGGCCGGTAGACCAGGTCGCCGGAGCGGCGGAACCCCCAGCTCAGCGCCATCGGGTAGAGGGTGCCCAGGCGCGCGTCCTGGGGATCGAGCACCAGGTCGCGCGCGGCCCGTTCCGGCCAGTAACCACAGGGGTGGTCGCCGGTCTGGAACAGTCGCAGCTCGTCGTCGCGGTCGCCGTGTATCGCCATGTGCCCAGCATAGCGCCGCGACGTCGCAGGGGGCGCGACTGTCCGCCAGATGAATATGACCGGCCCGGTTGTCAACGCCATCGCTGCCCGCGCGTTGTTACCGGTGTGGGTGCCACGCACCGCACGCCGAAACCCTACGAACCGGAGTGATCCATGCGCAATCGCAAACCCCTTCTGCTGCTGGCCCTGCTGCTGTCCACCGGCGCTGCCGGCCTGGCCGTCGCCGCCGATGCGCCGACCCCCGCCGACACGCCGGCCCGCGCCAAGCTCGACACCAATGGTGATGGTTTCATCGACCGCGCCGAAGCGGCCAAGGCGCCGCGCCTGGCCGGACAGTTCGACACGCTGGACGCGAACAAGGACGGCAAGCTCTCGCGCGATGAACTGCCGCGCTGGCACGGCAAGCGGCATGGCCGTGGCCCGGATGGCCGTGGCGGCATGATGGCCAGGCTGGACACCAACAAGGATGGCCGCATCAGCCGCGAGGAAGCCAAGGCCGACCCGCGCCTGGCTGCGCGCTTCGACCGGATGGACGTCAACAAGGATGGATACCTGGACAAGGCCGACCGCGAGCTGGGCATGAAGCAGCATCGTGATGCCTGGTTTGCCGCGGCCGACACCAACAAGGATGGCCAGCTGAGCAAGGCCGAGTTCGACGCCGCCAAGGGGCCGTTCGCCGGGCCGCGCGGCGAACATCGCGATGGCAAGCACCGCGACGGCAAGCACCGCGACGGCAAGCCGCCGATGCCGCCGAAGGCACCGGCCGCCAAGTAAGCGCTGCCGGGCAACACCCGCACACGGCGCCGGTCATGGACCGGCGCCGTGGCGTTTTCAGATCCGCCCGCTGCGCACCAGCGACCACGCGATCACACCCACCAGCAACACATTCACGCCCCACAGCGCTTCCCGCCCATACAGCGACCGGTACTTCCAGTTCGGCCCGCTGCGACCGTGGCGGGCCGCATCGCGGGCGATCATCGGCGCCATGATCCGCTGCAGCGGCATCAGGCACTGGTAGTTCACCACGCCCAGGCCGAGTGCCAGGGCGGCCAGCGGCCAGTACCAGGCCGCCTGCAGCACGCTCAGCCCCAGCACGGTCATGCAGACCACCATCGCGGTGAAAGTGCTGTAGTGCACGAAGCGGCGGATCGCCGCCTGTTCGCCCGGAGTCTCGGCGTAGGACAGCAGATAACGGCCGCCCAGGTAGCTGCCGAGCACCCCGCCGACCAGCCCGCCGAGGACTGCGCCCCAGGCGAAATCGGCGCTGATCAGGTGGCTCTGGCTGGCCGCCGCGCTCAGCGAGCCCATTGCCGCGCCCCCGGAGACGCTGGCCCCGCCCAGGCCGAGCTTGCCGGTGCCCAGCCCGGTGCCGAGCAGGATGGCCGCGCTGGCGGTGCCGGGCGCGGCCAGGATCACCATCGAGGCGACCGTGGTGGCGAAGGCCGCACCGGGCGCGCTGCTGCGCGCGAACTCGCCGAAGCGGCGCAGCATTTCCTCACGCACGCTGGCGCGGGCGCGCGACAGCCGCTTGCGCACCGCCGCATCGCTGAGCCCCAGCAGGTCGGCCACCTGCTGCGAGCGCTGGCCTTCGCGGTAGTACAGCAGCAGCGTCTCGCGGGCGTCCTCGGGCAGGGCCGAGATGATCTCTTCGGCCGCCAGTTCCTCTTCCACCCGCTGCAGGTGGTCCGGCGCGCTCGGGCCGGGGTCGGCGGCCATGCTGATGGCGATCTCGGCCGCTTCGCCGGACAGCGGCCGGCCACGGTTGGCGCGCAGCCAGTCGCGGGCCAGGTTGCGGGTGATCTGGCGCAGCCAGGGCAGGAAGCTGGACGGGTTGTGCAACTGGTTGAGCTGCTGCCACGCCTTGATGAAGGCTTCCTGGGCGATGTCCTCGCTGGCCTGCACGTCGCGGGTGATCGCCAGCGCGATCGCGGTGACGGTGTTCTGGCAGGCCAGCACGATGCGCCCATAGGACTGGGTGCAGCCGCCGGCGGCGGCCGGCAGTTCGCGTTCCAGCGTGGTGGTCAGCAGCAGCGTCATGGTGTCGTCCCCGGCGATGGTCCGAGTATGACGAGGTGCCGCGGCGAATGTGACCGGAGCGCACCCGACCGAGTGTCGGTCGTCAGCCGGCGCTGCCCGATTCCAATCGGGATCGGGCGGCGCGGGGAGCCGGCCAACGGCCGGCCCGACCGGTTACCTGGCCGGTTGGATCCTGACCCGGACTTCGTCGTCTTCCGGCGGGGCCGGCTGGGCCGGCTGCGCCGGGGCGGCGGAAGGGGCGGGCTGCGCCGTCGGGGCCGGGGCCACGGTGGGCGCGGCGCGGTGGCGCAGGACCACCACCATCGCCACCGCGGCGATCACCAGCAGCAGGCCGATGCGGATCCGCCAGGCCCAGTTGCGGCGCGGGGCCACCTCGCCCACCTGGTCGCGGAAGGCGAACTCGGCGATGGGGTGGTCGCGGCGGGTGGTTTCCAGCAGGCGCGCGTCGCGCAGGATCTCGCGCGCGCGTGGCTGGTCGTCGGCGTGCACCACCCACAGGGTGGGGTGGGTAGTGGCCTTGCTGGTGTCCAGGTAGCTGAACTGGCTGCCGCGCTTGCTGTGGTACGAGCGACCATTGGTGATGCGCACGTCGATGCCGGCATCGCGCAGCAGCGTGGCCACGCCTTCCACGGTTTCCACGCGCTGGCTGCTGAAAATCTGTCTCATGTCAGTCCTTGGCCGGTACGGCGGCGGCCGCGTCGCTGTCGGGCACCACGCGGATCAGGCCTTCCTGCGCGGTGCTGGCCACCAGCAGGCCGTCGCGGGTGAAGAACTGGCCGCGCGCCAGGCCGCGTGAATCCTGCGCGCTGGGGCTGTCCAGCGAGTAGAGCAGCCAGTCGTCGGCGCGGAACGGGCGGTGGAACCAGATCGCATGGTCGAGCGAAGCCATCTGCACGTGCGGCTGGTAGTAGCTGATGCCGTGCGGGAAGGTGGCGGTGCCGAGCAGGTGGAAGTCCGAGGCGTAGGCGAGCAGCGCCTGGTGCAGCTCGGGCGCATCGCCCACGGTCTCGTTCAGGCGCAGCCAGACCTGGTGGTAGGGCGGGCGCTTGGGCGGGTTGAGCTCATCGCGCGGGTACACGTGGCGGAACTCGAACGGGCCGCCCCGCGACAGCCAGCGCTGCACCTTGATCGGCAGCCGCTCGAGCACCTCCGGCGGCAGCGGGCGGTTGGGTTCGATGTCTTCCGGCTGCGGCACCTCGGGCATCTTGTGCTGGTGTTCGGCACCGCTCTCGGCCTGCTGGAAGGAGGCCGCGCAGAAGAAGATCACCTTGCCGTGCTGGATCGCGGTGACCCGGCGCACCGAGAAACTGCCGCCATCGCGGGTGCGGTCCACGTCGTAGACGATCGGGTGGTCGATGTTGCCGGCGCGCAGGAAGTAGGCATGCAGCGAATGCACGTGGCGACCGTTGTCCACGGTGGCCTGCGCCGCCGACAGCGCCTGGCCCAGCACCTGGCCGCCAAACACGTACTTGGTCCCGATGTCGCGGCTCTGGCCGCGGAACAGGTTGTCTTCCAGGCGTTCGAGCGTGAGCAGGTCGATCAGCTCGGAGACGACGGGTTCGTGCGTGTCGGACAAGGGAAGCAACCTGGGGTGGGCGGATGCAAATTATAGGGTAGTGCCGGCCCAGGGCCGCATGACGGCAGTGCATTGGCGCTGCCGCCCCCACGGGCCACTACGCCACCGCGGGGCCCTTCCATTGCCATGCAAGCCCCGCTGCTTCGCGGTCGCCCCCTGTCCCCGCGGGCGTGCGCCACGCAGGTGCGCGCCACGCTGCGGCGCGTGATTGGCGGCGGCGTGGTTGCGGGCCACGGGCCGGCACGACCGGGTTCAGGCCTTGCCGAGCCTGGCCGCCAGCGTGTGCAGCGCCTGCTGGGCATCCGGGGCGTACCAGGCGTCGACGAAGCGGTCGAGCTGGATCAGGTCGGCGTGCAGGGCGTCGTGCAGGTCGGCGCGGGCGATCGCGCGGGTCAGCAGCATCGGCTGGCGGGGCAGCTTGAGCAGGCGCTGCAGCCACGCCAGCGCGCGCGGCACCACCTGGGCGGCGTCGGCCAGTTCGTCCACCAGCCCGATCTCCAGCGCACGCTCGGCCGGCACCATCTCCCCGCCTACCAGCAACTGGGTGGCACGGTGGTGGCCGACCACGCGGCGCATCAGGCGCTGGATGCCTTCGGGAGCCACCAGGCCCACCTGGACCTCGTTCAGGCCGATCACGGTCGGCTGGGCGGGGTCCGGGCTGCGCGCCAGGATCCGGTAATCGCAGCACAGCGCCAGCACGCAGCCGCCGGCCGGGGCATGCCCGGTCAGCGCAGCCACCACCGGCACGCGGCATTCGGCCAGGGTACGCACGGCGCCGAAGAAGGCCTGCCAGCTGTCGAGCAGCTTGTGTTTGTCCTCGCCATGGCCGAGCAGGTGCGGCACGTCCATGCCGGCGCTGAAGATGCGCTCGCTGCCCGACAGCACGATGCCGTGCGCGTCATCGGCCATGGCCTGGTTGATCGCGTGGATCAGGTGGCGGCACAGCTCGGTGTCCAGTGCGTTGACCGGCGGGCGCGCCAGCCGCAGTTCGCGGATGGGGCCATGGTTGATCACCTCGATAAGCGTCGTCATGCTGCGATCTCGTTGCGGACAGGGAACTGAGGCGATGATAACCAAACCATTCGCGGGCGTATTGTTGGGCCTGTGTGCGTTCGCAACATCGGCCATGGCGGCCGAACCAGCCTGCGTGTCGGTGCACGAGGGCTGGGTACGGCTGCCGCCGGGGGCGATGCCGATGGCGGCCGGCTACGGGAAGATCCGCAACGACTGCCGCACGGCGGTGGTGGTGGTTGGCGCCGGCAGCAAGGCGTTCGGAGACGTGTCGCTGCATGAAACGACGCTGGTGGAGGGCATCAGCCGCATGCGCGAAGTGGAGCGGCTGCCGATTGCGGCCGGCGCCACGGTCGAGCTGAAACCCGGTGGCCTGCACCTGATGCTGATGCACCCGGAGGTGCCGCTCGCGAAGGGCGGGCAGGTGCCGCTGCGCTTGAGCCTGGAAGACGGCCGCAAGGTGGACGGGCAGTTGATGGTGCGTAGCGGTGAGCCGCGCTGAGCGGGCGTCGGCGGGAGGTGCCGAGCATGGCTCGGCACTACCGGTGGGTATCACGTGTCGCGTGGCCTTCGCGCTTCACCATCGGTAGCGCCGAGGGCATCGCGAGGCGCGACCGTCATGCGTTGCCGGTCATGCGCCTCACGCGCTGCATCGGGTAGCGCCGAGCCATGCTCGGCTGCCTTGCATACCCGGGACGCGTGCGGTTATGTCCAGTCGTAGGAGAACAGCACCGTGCGGCTCTCAGGTTCGTACAGCATCACGATGGCATCGGCGCCCGCCGCGCACCAGTTGTAACCGGCTACTTCGGCGACCGCGAAGAACGGCTTGCCGTCGCGGGTGATGCGCACGTTCTCGGCATCGTCAGGCCGGTGGCGGTCGTACATCGCCGGGTCCAGTGCGATCTCGAAGGCCGTCGGGATCGCCGCGGTCTCGGTCCAGTTGCCGCCGGAAATCTGCCCGCCAAGCCTGTCCAGGTACGCCTGCTCGCCCGGCTCGCCATCGCCATAGCGCGAATAGCTGGCCAGGCGGCCGTGGGTCTGGAAATAGGCGTGTGCCTTCGCGTAACTGTCGCGCATCTCGGCGATGTGCTCCACCGCGTCGCTGTCCTGGACCTGGTCGCCGATGAAGTAGCCCGCGTCGCCGAGGAAGCGCATGCGGTTGTCGGTGGTCAGTTCGAATGCGATCCAGTTGGTGCCGGTGAACGCATTGTGGTGTTCTTCGGTCTCTTCGCCGATGCAGCCTTCATACGGCTCGATCGGGCACAGCATCGTGGCCACGGTGCCGGCCAGTTCCGGCCGCAGGATGCCCAGATCGATGCCGATCAGCGGCAGCAGGTGCTGGGCCAGCCACGGTTGCTCCTGGGGAAAAACGTCGACGGGGAACGGCGTCATTCCCGGAAGACGTGTGCGGATGTCAGTCTGGTCGAACATGGCAGTCCTTTGAACTATCTGGCGGCTGTAGTGCCGGCCGTTGGCCGGCAACCACGCACATCTATCCGATGCGATGGAGCTGCCGGCCGTTGGCCGGCAACCACGCACATCCATCCGATGCGATGAAGGTGCCGGCTGTCGGCCGGCACGACCCCTTAGCTTGACGCGGTGCGGATCGCCTCCGGCAATGGTGCGCTCTTGCCGGTCTGCGTATCCATCCACACCACCACGACGTTGCCGTCCGAGTACAGCGTGGCGTCGTCGTTCTGGTCCACGATGCGGTGGCCGATGGTCACGCTGCTGTTGCCCAGCCGTTCGACGAACAGCTCCACCACGATGTCGTTGGGCCACACGATCGGCAGGCGGTAGTTGACGTTGGTCGCCGCCACCACCGGCGCGATGCGGTCGGTCATCGACACGCCGTCCACGCCCAGCATCCAGCGCACGCGCGCTTCTTCCAGGTAGGAAATGTACTTGGCGTTGTTGACGTGGCCCATGCTGTCCATGTCGCGCCAGCGCACGCTGATCGGCACGCGGGCGAGGATCTTGTGTTCGCTACTCATCAGGCGTCCTTCTTCTTCTTGCTGGCCGGGCTGGTCTTGCTGGCCTTGCCGGTGGTCTTGGCGGCGGCCGCCTTCTTGGCCGGCTTCTCCGGCTTGGCCTTGCGCGGCGGTCGTGCGTCCGGCTTGTTGGCGGTCGCGGCCGGGCGCTCCGGGCGGGCGCGGGTGGAGGGCAGCATCTTGGCCAGGAACTGGCCGGTGTACGAGGTCGGGCAGGCCGCCACGTCTTCCGGCGTGCCGGTGACGAGGATGGTGCCACCGCGGTGGCCGCCTTCCGGACCCAGATCGACGATCCAGTCGGCGGTCTTGATCACGTCCAGGTTGTGCTCGATCACCACCACCGTGTTGCCCTCGTCGCGCAGCTTGTGCAGCACGCCAAGCAGCGCCTCGATGTCATGGAAATGCAGGCCGGTGGTCGGCTCGTCCAGGATGTACAGGGTGCGGCCGGTATCGCGACGCGACAGCTCCTTGGACAGCTTCACGCGCTGCGCTTCACCGCCGGACAGCGTGGTCGCGCTCTGGCCCAGCTTGATGTAGCTCAGGCCCACGTCGACCAGCGTTTCCAGCTTGCGCGCGATGCTGGGCACCGGCTCGAACAGCTTCAGCGCATCTTCGACGGTCATCTGCAGCACGTCGTTGATGTTGTAGCCCTTGTACAGGATCTCCAGCGTTTCGCGGTTGTAGCGCTTGCCGTGGCAGACATCGCAGGGCACGTACACGTCCGGCAGGAAGTGCATCTCCACCTTGATCAGGCCATCGCCCTGGCACGCTTCGCAACGGCCGCCGCGCACGTTGAAGCTGAAGCGCCCCGGCGAATAACCCCGCGCACGCGCTTCGGGCACCTGTGCGTACAGCTCGCGCAACGGCGTGAACAGGCCGGTATAGGTGGCCGGGTTGGAGCGTGGCGTGCGACCGATCGGCGACTGGTCGATGTCCACCACCTTGTCGAACAGGTCCAGGCCCTCGACCTCCTTGTACGGCGCGATCGGGTGCGAGGAGCCGTTGATCTCGTTGGCGGCCAGCGAGAATAGGGTGTCGTTGATCAGGGTCGACTTGCCCGAGCCGGACACGCCGGTGATGCAGGTCAGCAGCCCCGACGGAATGTCCAGGTCCACGCCCTTGAGGTTGTTGCCGCTGGCACCGCGCAGGTGCAGGGTCATCTTCGGGTTGGGCGTGTGCCGGCGCGCCGGGATCTCGATGGCACGCTTGCCCGACAGGTACTGGCCGGTCAGCGAACGTGGCGAATCCAGGATGTCCTGCAGGGTGCCCTGGCCGACGATTTCGCCGCCATGCACGCCCGCACCCGGACCGATGTCCAGCACGTAGTCGGCCAAGCGGATCGCATCTTCGTCATGCTCGACCACGATCACCGTGTTGCCCAGGTCACGCAGGCGGGTGAGGGTGCCGAGCAGGCGTTCGTTGTCGCGCTGGTGCAGGCCGATGGACGGCTCGTCGAGCACGTACATCACCCCGACCAGGCCGGCGCCGATCTGCGACGCCAGCCGGATGCGCTGGGCTTCGCCACCGGAGAGGGTGTCGGCCTTGCGCTCCAGGGTGAGGTAATCCAGGCCCACGTCGACCAGGAAGCCCAGCCGCTCGCCGATTTCCTTGACGATCTTGCCGGCGATCTCGCCGCGCCAGCCGGGCAGGGTCATCTCGCTGAAGAACTTCAGCGCGTCGTCGATCGGCAGCACCACCAGTTCCGGCAGCGCACGGTCGGCGACGAAGACGTTGCGCGCGGCCCTGTTCAGGCGCTGGCCGTTGCACTCGGGGCAGTTGCGCTCGCTGATGTACTTGGCCAGCTCCTCGCGCACCGCCGAGGATTCGGTCTCCTTGTAGCGGCGCTCCAGGTTCGGAATGATGCCCTCGAAGCGATGCTTGCGCTGGGTGCGGCCGCCGGCCTCGGTGAAGTAGGTGAAGGTGATCGTCTCCTCGCCGCTGCCGTACAGCACCGCCTGGCGCACATCGTCGGGCAGGCTCTGCCACGCCGCGTCCACGTCGAACTTGTAGTGCTTGGCCAGCGAAGCGATCAGCTGGAAATAGTAGGCGTTGCGGCGGTCCCAGCCGCGCACGGCACCGGCCGACAGCGACAGTTCCGGGTGCACCACCACGCGCGAGGGATCGAAGAACTCGGCCATGCCGAGGCCATCGCAGCCCGGGCAGGCGCCGACCGGCGAGTTGAACGAGAACAGGCGCGGCTCCAGCTCGGGCAGCGAGTAATCGCACACCGGGCAGCTGTACTTGGACGAGAACAGGTGCGCGGGCGCATCCTCCACGTCCAGCGACTGCACCGAGACCATGCCGTCGCCGAGCTTCAGCGCGGTCTCGAAACTCTCGGCCAGGCGCTGCTTGATGTCTTCGCGCGGCCGGAAGCGGTCGATCACCGCCTCGATGGTGTGCTTCTGGCGCAGCGCCAGCGGCGGTACCGCGTCGATTTCATGCAGGGTGCCGTCCACGCGCACCCGCACGAAACCCTGCGCGCGCAGCTGGTCGAACACCTGGGCATGTTCGCCCTTGCGTTCGCGGATGACCGGGGCCAACAGCATGTAGCGCTGTTCCGGATCCAGGGTGAGCACGTGGTCCACCATCTGGCTGACCGTCTGCGCCTCCAGCGGGTAGCCGTGGTCGGGGCAGCGCGGGCTGCCGACGCGGGCGTACAGCAGGCGCAGGTAGTCGTAGATCTCGGTGATCGTGCCCACGGTGGAACGCGGGTTGTGCGAGGTCGACTTCTGCTCGATCGAGATGGCCGGGGACAGGCCCTCGATGTGGTCCAGGTCCGGCTTTTCCATCACGCTGAGGAACTGCCGGGCATAGGCCGACAGCGACTCCACGTACCGGCGCTGGCCTTCGGCGTAGATGGTGTCGAAGGCCAGCGAGGACTTGCCCGAGCCGGACAGGCCGGTGATGACAATGAGCTTGTCGCGGGGCAGGTCGAGATCGATGTTCTTGAGGTTGTGCGTCCGCGCGCCGCGGATGCGGATGAAATCCATCGCCATGGGGGATCCGTTGTGGGGCTTCGGCTCTGGGAGCCGGCAAGCGGGTGGGGCAATCGGAAACGGCAATCGGTCAGCCTACCGAGCTTGGGATTTGGGGGCAATCGGCGACTTTGCCAGCCCTGTGTCTCACCTTTTGAGACCCGGAGGGGCCGTACCTGAACGGGATTCAGCCCCGGACTGGCCAGAGTGGGGGGTGACTTGACCCGACCCGGCCCCAGTCATTAAAATCCCGCTTCTGTCCGCCCTCGATGGCGGCAGTCCATAGACCACAATAACTACAGAGGAAGTCTGGTCATGTACGCAGTACTGGTAACCGGCGGTAAGCAATACCGCGTGGCGCAGGGCGAAACGCTCCGCGTCGAAAAGCTCGAAGCCGACGTTGGCAACGAGATCACGTTCGACACCATCCTGATGCTGGGCGACAGCGACGGTATCAAGATCGGCGACGCGCTGAGCGGCGCTTCGGTCACCGCCAAGGTCGTGTCCCAGGGTCGTGCTGACAAGGTCCGGATCATCAAGTTCCGTCGCCGCAAGCACCACATGAAGCGCCAGGGTCACCGTCAGTACTACACCGAAATCGAGATCACCGGCATCGCCGGTGGCAGTAAGTAATCAAGGAGACCAGTCATGGCACATAAAAAGGGCGTAGGCTCATCGCGCAACGGTCGCGACTCCAACCCGAAGTACCTCGGCGTCAAGATCTTCGGTGGCCAGGCCATCGATGCCGGCAACATCATCGTGCGTCAGCGCGGCACCCAGTTCCACCCGGGTACCGGCGTTGGCCTCGGTCGTGACCACACCCTGTTCGCGCTCGTCGACGGCAAGGTGGAGTTCTCGGTCAAGGGCCCGAAGAAGCGTCGTACCGTCAGCGTCGTCGCCGAAGCCTGATCTTCGCGATACGCAGGCGCCCACGCCTAGCGCGTGGGGCCGCTGACGAAAGCCCCGCTTCGGCGGGGTTTTTGTTTTTTGTTTTTGTTCGACCATGCGCGGGGATCCTTCCCGCCGCCGTCCACGGATCGTACCGGGGACGTTAGACTCTGCGGTCGGGCGCATCCGCTGCCTGCCGCCTCCAGTTGGCATCCAGAATCATGAAACTTGTAGACGAAGCAGAAATCCAGGTCACCGCCGGCAATGGCGGCAACGGCTGCGTCGGTTTCCGTCGCGAGAAGTTCATTCCGCTGGGCGGCCCGGACGGTGGCGATGGCGGCAATGGCGGCAACGTGTGGATCCGCGCCGATGCCAACCTGAACACCCTGGTCGACTTCCGCCACGAGCGCATCTTCAAGGCGCAGCGCGGCGAGAACGGCATGGGCCGGCAGGCGTACGGCAAGGGCGGCGAAGACCTGGTCATCACCGTGCCGGTCGGCACCGTGGTGATGAACGTGGCCACCGATGAAGTCATCGGCGACCTGACCCAGCACGACGATCGCCTGTTGGTGGCCAAGGGCGGCCGCGGCGGCCTGGGCAACATGCACTTCAAGAGCTCCACCAACCGCTCGCCGCGCCAGGCGCTGCCGGGCGAAGAGGGTGAAGAGCGCCTGCTCAAGCTGGAGTTGAAGCTGCTGGCCGACGTGGGCCTGCTGGGCTTCCCCAATGCCGGCAAGAGCACCCTGATCCGTGCCGTGTCCGCCGCCACCCCGAAAGTGGCCGATTACCCCTTCACCACCCTGTACCCGAACCTGGGCGTGGTGCGTGTCGAGAATTACCGCAGCTTCGTGATCGCCGACATTCCCGGCCTGATCGAAGGTGCCGCCGACGGTGCCGGCCTGGGCGCGCAGTTCCTGCGCCACCTGCAGCGCACCCGCCTGCTGCTGCACCTCGTGGATATCTCCCCGATGGAAGGTGGCGTGGACGGCGTGTCGCCGATCGAGCAGGTGCGTGCGATCGAGCGCGAGCTGGAGAAGCATGACCCGGAGCTGCTGGACAAGCCGCGCTGGCTGGTGCTGAACAAGGCCGACCTGATGTTCGAGGACGAGGCCAAGGTGGCCGCCGAGAAGATCGTCGCCGAGCTGGGCTGGACCCAGCCGTGGTACCTGGTCTCGGCGCTGGGCCGCGAAGGCACCTGGCCGATCATGACCAACATCATGGCCTTCTTCGACCGCCAGAAGGAAGATGAGGCGCAAGCGCGCGATGCGTACTGAGCGCACCCGAGCGCCCCTGAAAAACCCGGCTGCGGCCGGGTTTTTCTGTGGTGCCGCCGGGGCGGGGTCGCGCCAGGCGCGGCGGCTGCCAGCTGTGCGCGTCGGCCTGGAATGGCGGGCAACAAAAAACCCGGCCGGAGCCGGGTCTTTTCCTGCGGCTGGGTCGAAGCCACGCTTGGCGTGGCTCTACGACACCCGCAGCGCCGGATCAGGCGGCCTTGATGGCCTTGATGCGCGCGGTCAGGCGGCTCTTGTGGCGAGCAGCCTTGTTCTTGTGGATCAGACCACGCGAGCTGAAACGGTCGAGGATCGGCTGGGCAACAGCGAAGGCTGCCTCGGCGCCGGCGGCGTCATTGGCATCCAGAGCCTTGATCACCTTCTTGACAGCGGTGCGCAGCATCGAACGCTGAGCCGTATTGCGCGCGTTGCGCACGACGGTCTGCTTGGCGCGCTTCTTGGCGGACTTGATATTGGCCACAGTGGTGGTTTCCTGAAAAATCGGTGTAATGGGAACAGCAAGCTGGAAAGTATGATGGCTCGAAAAATGTACGTCAAGTCAATTGTCAAGAGGGAACACGGGTGAGTTCACCAAGGATGTTGCGGGGCCTGCTGTCTTTCAGCAGCATGACCATGATTTCGCGGGTGCTGGGCCTGGTCCGCGACCTGGTCATCACCACCACGTTCGGCACCAATGCGGTGACCGACGCCTTCTGGGTCGCCTTCCGGGTGCCCAATTTCCTGCGCCGGCTGTTCGCGGAGGGCTCGTTCGCCACCGCCTTCGTGCCGGTATTCACGGAGGTGAAGGAAACCCGCTCGCATGCCGAACTGCGCGAACTGATGTCGCGCGTCGCCGGCACGCTGGGCGGGGTGCTGCTGCTGGTCACCGCGCTGGCGCTGATCTTCGCCCCGCAGCTGGCCACGCTGTTCGCCAGCGGGGTGGACACCGACCCGGCCAAGCACGGGCTGCTGGTGGACCTGTTCCGGCTGACCTTCCCGTTCCTGCTGTTCGTCTCGCTGACCGCGCTGGCGGGCGGCGCGCTGAACAGCTTCCAGCGGTTCGCGATGCCGGCGCTGACCCCGGTCATCCTCAACCTGTGCATGATCGCCGGCGCACTGTGGCTGGCGCCGCGGCTGGGCGGCACCCCGGAGAAGCAGATCCTGGCGCTGGGCTGGGCGGTGCTGGCCGCCGGACTGCTGCAGCTGTTGTTCCAGTTGCCCTCGCTGAAGGGCATCAACCTGCTCACCCTGCCGCGCTGGGGCTGGCGGCATCCGGGCGTGCGCAAGGTGCTCACCCTGATGGTGCCGACCCTGTTCGGTTCCTCGGTGGCGCAGATCAACCTGCTGCTGGACACGGTGATCGCCGCCAAGCTGATCGACGGCTCGCAGTCCTGGCTGTCGCTGGCCGACCGCTTCCTGGAACTGCCGCTGGGCGTGTTCGGGGTGGCGCTGGGGACGGTGATCCTGCCGGCGCTGGCCCGCCACCACGTCAGTACCGACAAGGCCGGCTTCTCCAGCGCCCTGGACTGGGGCCTGCGCACGACCCTGCTGATCGCGGTGCCGGCGATGCTCGGGCTGATGCTGCTGGCCGAGCCGCTGATCGCCACGGTGTTCCAGCATGGCGAGTTCACCGCCTTCGACACCCGCATGACGGCCCTGTCCGTGTACGGGTTGAGCTTCGCCCTGCCGGCCTTCGCGCTGCTGAAGGTGGTGCTGCCGGCCTTCTACGCGCGCCAGGACACCCGCACCCCGGTCCGTGCCGGCCTGATTGCGCTGGTGGCCAACATGGTCTTCAACTTCGCGCTGCTGGCCGTGCTCTACCACGTGATGGTGCCCGAGGCCCTGAAGGCGCAGGGCGTGTGGGCGGCGCTGGGCAAGCAGCCCGGCCTGCACCTGGCGCTGGGCATCGCCAGCGCGCTGTCCAGTTACCTGAACCTCGGCCTGCTCTGGTACTGGCTGGGCAAGACCGGGGTGTACCAGCCCAAGCCGGGCTGGGCCGGCTATGCGACCCGCCTGGGCGTGGCCTGCGCGGCGATGGTGGCGGTGCTGCTCGCCCTCCTGTACGGGATGTCCGGCTTCACCGAGATGGACAAATGGCACCGGATCGGCAACCTGGCGCTGCTGGTCGGGGGGGGCGGCCTGACTTACCTGGTCGCCCTGGTCGCGATGGGTTTCCGCCCGCGCCACCTGCGCGAGCATTGATTGGTGGACACCCCGGCTATACTTCATGGCTATTCCTTGCAACGCATCGGTCCTGGTGGGCCGGACTCCCAGTTGATGACCAGGTTGTTCAGAAGCATCGAAGGCGGGCCCTTGTTCCCGCACGGAAGCGTGGTCTGCATCGGCGCATTCGACGGCCTGCACCTTGGCCATCGTGCGCTGGTGCGGCATGCGGTGGCGCGTGCGCGCGCCCTGGGCGTGCCCGCCGTGGCGGTCGCGTTCGAGCCGCTGCCGCGCGAGTACTTCGCGCAGGGCGAGCCGCCGCCGCGCTTGACCCTGGCCCGCGACAAGGTCGCCATGCTCGGCGAGCTGGGCGTGGATGCGGTGGGCCTGCTGCGCTTCGATGCGCGCATGGCCGCGATGCAGGCCGAGGACTTCGTGCAGCAGTTGCTGGTGCAGCGCCTGGGCGCGCGCGAGGTCTGGATCGGCCCGGCGTTCTGCTTCGGCAACCGTCGTCGCGGCGACCTGGCCCTGCTGCAGTCGATGGGCGCGCAGCTGGGCTTCGCCGCCGGCGAGATCGAACCGATCGACCTGCACGGAGAGCGCATTTCCAGCACCCGCATCCGCCAGCTGCTGCGCGAGGGCAACTTCGCCCACGCCAACGACCTGCTCGGCCGCCCGTATTCCATCGGGGGCAGGGTGGTGCGCGGGCGCCAGCTCGGTCGCACGCTCGGCTTCCCCACCGCCAACCTGCGCTTCCCCAAGACGCCGGCGCTGTCGGGCATCTATGCCACCTGGGTGCACGGCGTGTTCGACCAGCCGTGGCCGTCGGTGTCCAGCTTTGGCACCCGCCCGACCGTGGACGGCGTGGAGCCGTTGCTGGAAGCGCACCTGTTCGATTTCCAGGGCGACCTGTACGGTCGCCACATCGAAGTGGAATTCGTCGCCAAGCTGCGCGACGAAGAGAAGTTCCAAGATCTGGCCGCGTTGACCGACCAGATGCACCGTGACGCCGAACAGGCGCGTCACATCCTTTCCGAACACAGATTGCGAGCCACTGCGTGAGCCAGGACTACAAAGCCACCCTTCATCTGCCGGCAACCGAATTCCCGATGCGCGGCGACCTGCCCAAGCGCGAGCCGGGCATTCTGTCGCGCTGGGAAGACGAGGGCCTGTACGCCCGCCTGCGCGAGAACGCGCAGGGCCGCCCGCTGTTCGTGCTGCACGACGGCCCGCCCTATGCCAACGGCCAGATCCACCTCGGCCATGCGGTCAACAAGATCCTCAAGGACATCATCGTCAAGTCGCGCTTCCTGGCCGGCTTCGACGCGCCCTACGTGCCGGGCTGGGACTGCCATGGCCTGCCGATCGAGATCGCGGTCGAGAAGAAGTGGGGCAAGGTCGGCACCAAGCTCGACGCCGAGCAGTTCCGCCAGAAGTGCCGTGAATTCGCCGAAGAGCAGATCGACCTGCAGCGCCGCGACTTCAAGCGCCTGGGCGTGATCGGCGATTGGGACAACCCGTACAAGACGCTGAGCTTCGATTTCGAGGCCAACGAGATCCGCGCGCTGTCCAAGGTGTTCGCCAACGGCCACATCGTGCGCGGCGCCAAGCCGGTGCACTGGTGCTTCGACTGCGGTTCGGCCCTGGCCGAGGCCGAGATCGAGTACCAGGACAAGACCTCGCCGGCGATCGACGTGGCCTACGTGGCGCGGGATTCGGCGCAGCTGGCCGCGCGCTTCGGCGCGACCCTGCCGGCCGATGTCGAGGTGGCCGTGCCGATCTGGACCACCACCCCGTGGACGCTGCCGGCCTCGCTGGCGGTGTCCCTCGGTGCGGACATCGACTACGTGCTGGCCGAAGGCCCGGCCCACAACGGCAAGCGCCGTTGGCTGGTGCTGGCCGCCGCGCTGGCCGAGCGTTCGCTGCAGCGCTACGGCGTGGACGGCCTGGTCGAGCACGGCCACGCCACCGGCGCGGCACTGGAAAACCTGCTGCTGGCCCACCCGTTCTATCCCACCCGCGACATCCCGCTGCTCAACGGCGCGCACGTCTCGGCCGAAGACGGTACCGGTGCGGTGCACACCGCCCCGGGCCACGGCCAGGAAGACTTCGTGGTCAGCCAGCAGTACGGGCTGATGGATCGGTACAACGCGGGCCAGATCAACCCGGTCGACGGCCGTGGCGTGTACCTGCCCTCGACCCCGCCGGCCGGCGATGTCGCGCTGGCCGGCGTGCACCTGTGGAAGGCGCAGCCGCTGATCGTGGACGTGCTGCGCGCGTCCGGCGCGCTGCTGGCCTTCGTCGAGATCGTGCACAGCTACCCGCACTGCTGGCGCCACAAGACGCCGGTGGTGTTCCGCGCCACCCCGCAGTGGTTCATCTCGATGGACAAGGCCAACCTGCGCCGCGATGCGATGGCCGCCATCGACAACGTCGGCTGGTTCCCGAGCTGGGGCAAGGCACGCATCGGCGGAATGGTCGAAGGGCGCCCGGACTGGTGCATCAGCCGCCAGCGCACCTGGGGCGTGCCGATCGCGATGTTCACCCATCGCGAGACCGGCGAGCCGCACCCGCGCACCGTCGAACTGATGCAGCAGGTGGCCGACCGCGTGGAGCAGGGCGGCATCGACGTGTGGTATTCGCTGGACAGCGCCGAACTGCTGGGCGATGAAGCGCCGCAGTACGAGAAGGTCACCGACATCCTCGATGTCTGGTTCGACTCCGGCGTCACCCACGAAGGGGTGCTGCTGGCGCGTGGCTTCGGCAAGCCGGCCGACCTGTACCTGGAAGGGTCGGACCAGCACCGCGGCTGGTTCCAGTCCTCGCTGCTGACCGGTGTGGCCATCGACACGCACGCCCCGTACAAGCAGTGCCTCACCCATGGGTTCACCGTGGATGAGAAGGGCCGCAAGATGTCCAAGTCGCTGGGCAACGGCATCGAGCCGCAGGACATCATGAAGACGCTGGGCGCGGACATCCTGCGTCTGTGGATCGCCTCGGCCGACTACAGCAATGAAATGTCGCTGTCGCAGGAGATCCTCAAGCGCAATGCCGACGCCTACCGGCGCCTGCGCAATACCGCGCGCTTCCTGCTCGGCAACCTGGACGGGTTCGATCCGGCCCGGCACCTGGTGGCCCCGGCCGACATGGTCGCGCTGGACCGCTGGATCGTGCATCGCGCCTTCGAGGTGCAGGAGAAGATCAAGGCCGCCTACACCAGCTACACCATGGCCGAGATCGTGCAGCTGCTGCTGAACTTCTGCAGCGTCGACCTGGGCTCGCTGTACCTGGACGTCACCAAGGACCGCCTGTACACCATGCCGGTGGACTCGCGTGGCCGGCGCTCGGCGCAGACCGCGATGTACCACATCGCCGAAGCGTTCACCCGCTGGATCGCGCCGATCCTGAGCTTCACCGCCGACGAGCTGTGGGGCTACCTGCCGGGCGCGCGCAAGGACAACGTCCTGTTCGCCACCTGGTACGACGGTCTGGCACCGCTGCCGGCCGACGCGCCGCTCACCGCCGCCGATTTCGAGCAGCTGCTGGCCCTGCGCGAGCAGGTGTCCAAGGTGCTCGAGCCGATGCGCGCCAACGGCGCCATCGGTGCGGCGCTGGAAGCGGAGATCACGGTGGCCGCCGACGCGGACACCGCCGCCCGCTGGCAGCCCCTGGCTGACGAACTGCGCTTCCTGCTGATCAGTGGCGATGTGCAGGTGCGCCCGGCGACCACCGATGAGGTGTTTGTCAGTGCGCAGCCGACCGGGAAGACCAAGTGCGTGCGCTGTTGGCACTACCGTGCCGACGTGGGCACGGTGGCAGCCCATCCGGAACTGTGCGGTCGCTGCGTGACCAACATCGACGGTGCCGGCGAAGATCGGCGGTGGTTCTGATGAGCGCCGCCCGTCCGCGTCCCAACGCACTGGTGTGGCTGCTGCTGTCGGCGGTGGTCATCGGCCTGGACCAGTGGAGCAAGGCCTGGGTGCTGTCCAGCCTGCCCGAGTTCGAACCGGTGGTGGTCATCGATGGCTTCTGGAACTGGTACCGCACCTACAACACCGGCGCGGCATTCAGCTTCCTGAGCGATGCCGGTGGCTGGCAGCTGTGGTTCTTCACCGCGCTGGCACTGGGCATCAGCGGCCTGATGGCGTTCTGGCTGTCGCGTACCGCGCGCGGCCACTGGCGCAGCGCCGCGCCTTACGCGCTGGTCATCGGCGGGGCGATCGGCAACGTGATCGACCGGCAGATGCACGGCCACGTGGTGGACTTCATCCAGTGGTACATCGGTGACCATGCCTGGCCGTCGTTCAACATCGCCGATTCGGCGATCGTGGTCGGCGCCGTGGGGATCGCTGTGTTTGGCCTGTTCGACGGCAAGGCCGAGAAAAAAGCGGGATAATCCCCCCTGTTCCCTGCAATCAACCGGCCCCGCGCCGGCCGGAGTATCTGACCGATGGACGTGTTGCTCGCCAATCCGCGTGGTTTCTGTGCCGGTGTCGATCGTGCGATCGAGATCGTCAAGCGCGCGATCGAGACCCTGGGCGCGCCGATCTACGTGCGCCACGAGGTCGTGCACAACCGCTTCGTGGTCGATGACCTCAAGGCACGCGGGGCCATCTTCGTCGAAGAACTCGACGAGGTGCCGGACGACAACACGGTCATCTTCAGCGCCCACGGCGTCTCCCAGGCGGTCCGCCAGGAAGCCGAGCGTCGCGGCCTGAAGGTGTTCGACGCGACCTGCCCGCTGGTCACCAAGGTGCACCTGGAAGTGGCCCGCCACTGCCGTGCCGGCCGCGACGTGGTGCTGATCGGCCACGCCGGGCACCCGGAAGTGGAAGGCACCATGGGCCAGTGGAACCGCGAGCGCGGCACCGGCCGGATCTACCTGGTGGAGGATGTCGACGACGTCGCCACGCTGGAGATCGAGCAGCCGGACAACTTCGCCTACACCACCCAGACCACGCTGTCGGTGGACGACACCCGCGGCATCATCGAGGCGATGCGCACGCGCTTCCCGTCGATGCAGGGGCCGAAGAACGACGACATCTGCTACGCCACCCAGAACCGCCAGGACGCCGTGCGCGACCTGGCCCAGCGCTGCGACCTGGTGCTGGTGGTCGGCTCGCCGAACAGCTCCAATTCCAACCGCCTGAGTGAACTGGCGCGCCGCGAAGGCGTGGAGTCCTACCTGATCGACGGCGCCCACGAAATCGACCCGGCGTGGGTGGTGGGCAAGCAGCACATCGGCCTGACCGCCGGCGCCTCGGCACCGCAGGTGTTGGTGGACGGCGTGATCGAACGCCTGAAGGAGCTCGGCGCCAGCGGCGTCGGCGAACTCGACGGCGAGCCGGAATCGATGGTGTTCGCGCTGCCGAAGGAACTGCGCCTGCGCCTGATCAGCTGAGGCGCTGACCCGGCGCGCACGGCGGGGTTGCCCACTGCGGTAACCGGCCCTGCCGTCAACCCGGGAACACCGCGCGCAAGCGCTGCAGCGGCCTGTCCAGCGCCGGCGTGGCCGCACCGATCGTGTCGGCCGCCATCGCATCGAGCATCGCCAGCGCCCGCGCGAAGCTCTGCACCTGCTGCCACGCAAACCCCGCATCGAGGCGCTCGAGCCCGCCATCGGGCAGTTGCTGGCAGAGGTAATCCGGCCCGGGTACCAGGCCGATTCCCGGAATCCCGCACAGGTACGGGCTGGCACCTTCGCCCAGGAATAGCGCGCTGAACCGCGGTGCCACCACCACGCTGCGCAGCTTGCTGCGCCCGGCAACGGCGGCGCGATACACCTGTTCCATCACCGGGTTGGTGGCGTAGACGATCTCGCGTTCCAGGCGCCCGGTCGGCTGCGGTGCGCCACGGCCTGGCCGATCCTTCCATTCCATGCAGCCCAGGTGCTCCAGGGTCAGGCAGGCTACCGCGCGCGCGTGGCGTCCCTTGCCATCCCACCACTGCGGATGCGCACGCAGCCATGCCATCGTCGCCTGGCCGCGGTCGGTGAACTGGGGGATCTGGAAATGCCCGCTGGCGAACACGAAGACCATGTCGCGACGTCGCGGCCGCTTGGCGAAGGCCGCGGCCAGGGCCAGCAGACCGGCGCCGCCGTTTTCCTCGCAGGCGTTGGGGCCGTCGGTATGCGTGTTGACCAGGATGCTCTCGCCACGCACCTGGCCGGGCAGCACCGCATGCAGCGAGTCGGTCATCGCCTCGGTGCGCTCGGCCTGCAGCACCAGCGTTGCACTGCGCCCAGCCTGCGCGGCAGCGCGCAACGCGTTGCCGGCCGCCTGGTCCACCCACAGCGCCGGGCAGTCCATCCACGGGGTGGTGAAGGGCAGCACCTGGTCGCGCGCCAGCGCGTCGGACAGACCCGCGAACACACAGATCACCGCGCGCACGCCGGCCTTGCGCGCACGCACCAGCAAGTGCGGATCGACCAGCGGCGCCAGTATCGGCATCACCTCGTCACGGGTGAAATCCGCGCCGGCATCGGGCAGCACGGCGCGGCGCTGGAACACCATCGCCGCCTTCGCTCGGCTCAACGCCACCGGATCGACCTGCACCACCGCGATGGCATCGCGCGCGGCATCCATCTGCCTGGCCGACGCCAGCCAGACCAGGCGACCGTGCACGCCCTGCGCATCGGTCTGGCCCGAGTAGGGGTAGGGCGCGGCCACCGCGATCGGCGTGCCGTCGTCCAACTGCACGGCGCAGTGCTGCGGCGTCCAGCGCTGGATACGGTGAGGCAAGCGGTGGACCTGCAGGCCCAGTGATTCAAGCTCGGCGGCCAGATAGTCCACCGCCTGTGCATGGGCGGGCGAGGCGGTCATGCGTGGGCCGAACGCGTTCAGTGCCTGTATCCAGCGCCAGAGATCGTCGGCGTCAGGCAAGGGCAGCGGTCCCACCTCCGTGATCGCGACCCGTGGGCGGGTGCGACGCGGCCCGCGCACCATCAATGCCGCCATCCCGATCACCGCCAGCGCCGCCCCCGTCATCAAACTGCTGCTGCGCATGGCCAATTCCTTTTGTTGAAAAGCGGAGGGGTAAATCCCGTGCCGGCAACGGCGCGTCGCGTCATACAGCGCCACATTATCGCGGCGAGAAAGCCACGGCGTGCGGGAGAATGTCGCGGCATGCTGCAGTGCAAGCTGCGATAGCGATCACACATTCACATCGGAGCGCATCGGGTCGGCCGTGATGTGAAGGCGAAAAATGATTTCTTGACGCTATTGACAACTTCATTAACAGCAAATAAATATTGCAGCGAGTTTGCAGCGTGCACACTGGGAACTCATGGAGCGGCCCAGCCGCATCGGAATCAACACACTATCGGAAGGTGAAGCATGAGCAAGGAATTCAAGTCGGCCACGACGTCGGCGAAGATGAAGGTTCTCGCGCTGCAGGAGCTGGAAGGTGTCAGCGGTGGCCTGGCAGCGTGGAGCACGACCAGCGAAGGTTGTAACGGTGTGACCAAGGACGAGTGGAGTACTTTCAGCAAGGATTGCGTGAAAGACGGCAACGTCATCTCCTGATGTCTCGCTCCGGCATCCACTGATGCCGTGATCGAGGATATCGGGGCCGCACGACTGACTGGTCGTGCGGCTTTCGTCCCGGGTACGCGTGCCGTGCCGGTTACGCGGACATCACGTTCGATTATCCCTGCCAGTACCGCGATCGATTGCATCGCGCGTGCCTGCATGTCCGTGCGAGGTCGTCTTGAACCAGGTAAATGCTCCTGATCTGAATGTGCACCCCGAATTTTTCGTGCCGTTCGATAAATACACGCCCAAGGACACTTACTGCGACCAGGTGCGTCCCTGCCTTCCGCCGTTATGGCGCCTGGTCAAGGATCATTTCTGGACCTATGTCGCCGCCCCGGTGCAGAAGCAGATAACCCAGGGCTGGAAGATCCACGTGAGCTGCACGCTGAAGGACGCCGACACCGTCCTGCAGACCGTCATGCGGGTGTGTGCCGCACGCACGACCGAATTCAAGTTCGCCAGCGACGAGTTCATCCACCGCAAGCTGCTGTCCAAGACCGCCGCACGCCAATCCGGCGGCAAGTTCATCACGGTCTATCCGCAGTCGGTGCAGGTGTTCGAACTGCTGCTGGAGGACCTTTATCAGGCCCTGCGCGACGTGCGCGGGCCGTACATCCTGTCGGATCGGCAATACAAGGATTCCGGCGCGGTGTTCTATCGCTACGGCGGATTCCGCTCCTTCACCGTCCAGGATGCGATGGGCCGCGAGCGCAGCATGATCCTCGACGCCTCCTTTGCCTACGTCGAAGACCAGCGCCTGCCGCACTTCAACGTGCCCGCCTTCGTCGAGGACAAGCACTGGGGACAGGAGGCCGTCGACGCAGACGCGGCGGAGCCGGATACCCTGTTCGGGCAGCAGTACGAAGTGGAATCGGTCCTGAAGTTCTCCAACGCCGGTGGCGTGTATGCCGGCAGGCGGACCAGCGACGGCCTGGCCGTGGTGATCAAGGAAGCCCGGCCCCTGGTCGATGCGGAGGTGGATGGCATCGACTCCCTCAGCCGGCTGCAGAAGGAGCAGCGCATCCTGACCTCGCTGCAGGACACCGATATCGCGCCCAAGGCCCTGGGCTGGTTCGTCGAATGGGAGCACACGTTCCTGGTCCAGGAGAAGATCGAGGGCGAGACGCTGCGCAGCTACAGCCTGCATGCCACCCGCGCGCTCTACCCGGGCTCCAGCCGGGAGGAGGTGGTGCAGTGGATCTCCCGGGCGGCGCTGATCGGCATCGACCTGATCGGCAAGGTGCAGGCGCTGCACCGCCGCGGCATCGTGTTCGGCGACCTCTCGACCAACAACATCATCGTGGACGAGGCGACCCTGAGCGTTCGCCTGATCGATTTCGAAGGGGCCTACGAGCCCGGCGTCGACCCTCCCATCAACATCTACACCCCCGGCTTCCGGTCGAAGGCGCGCCGCCACCGCGACTGCGCCAAGCCGGAGGACGACGTGTATGCGCTCGGGTGCGTGCTGCTGTCGCTGCTTTCCCCCAGTTCGCTGGCACTGGACGTGATGGACCATTACGCCGAGCGCGCGCTGCTGGCGCTGCGCGATGACATCGGCCTGCCCGACGCATTCGCCGACTGCCTGCAGCGCCTGCTGCGCGAGCCCGAGCCCGACCTGGACGCGTGCATCGCGCTGCTGCGCGGCATGGACGTGGCTTCGGTCCGTGCGTTCGATGCCCAACCCGCCACGGTCGAGCCCCGGTCGATCGAGCCGGTCGTGCAGCGGGTCATGGATTACCTGCGGCAGGCCATGGACCTGAGCCATTCGTGGCGGCCGTTCCCCATGGACGCGTACACCACCGATCTGATCGCCCTGGACCACGGCGTCGGCGGCATCGCGCTTGCCTGGCGGCAGGTGGAAGGCGAGGTGCCGGCTGCGTTGCTGGACTGGCTGGAGCGCCTGGGGCGGACCGGGACGCACCTGCCCGGGCTGCTCAACGGACTGTGCGGGCTGGCCTGGGTGCAGTGCGACGCAGGGCGGATGGAGGAGGCCGCGGCCACGCTGGGGCGCGCCAGCGGGCAGCCGCTGCTGTACCAGGACATGACGCTGGGATACGGCTATGCCGGCTTCGGCCTGACCTGCCTGAAGATGTGGCACGCCACGCAGGAGGCGCGCTACCTGCGCGAGGCCGAGCGTGTCGGTGCGGCGCTGCTGGCGACGGCGATCACCCGCGAGGCGGGCGTGTGCTGGGGCGAAGACGCCGAGGGCGTGGTGGGCACCGGGCTGCATCGCGGCGGTGCCGGGATTGCCCTGTTCCTGCTGTACCTGCACCAGGCCGTGGCGCATGACGCCTACCTGGATACCGCGCTGCGCGCGCTGGACTTCGACATCTCCTGTGGCCGCACCCTGCAGGGAATGCTGGGCTTCGCCCAGGACACCGCCGCAGCCAGCACCATCCTCTACCCCTACCTGGGCATGGGCACCGCGGGCGTGGCGACGGTGGCGCTGCGCGCGTTCAAGATCACCGGACAGCAGCGCTACGCGGACTTCCTGGACGGCGTGAAGTGCACCGTCGCGCAGAAGTACACCGCCAGCTGCGATCTGTTCCTCGGCCTGGCCGGGCTCGGCCACTACCTGCTCGATGCGGCCCAGCTGCTGGGGGATGACAGCTACCGCAGGCTGGCCTGGCGTGCCGCCAAGGGCCTGGAGATGTTCGAGATGGACAAGGACGAGGGCCTGTGTTTCCCGGCAGGGACATCCACCAAGATCAGCTGCACCTGGGGCAATGGCGGCGCAGGGGTGATGACCTTCCTCGACCGGCTGGCGCATGACAAGCCCAACGGATTGCTGACCCTCGACGTGCTGCTGCAGCCTGAAGCTGCGTCGCCGCGATGAGGGCCGTGCGCGCCGCAGGGAGGTGGCCGTGAATCCGGACCAGGACGACGCCGGGAAGCGACCGGGCAACGGCGTGTTCCGTCATGAAGCCATGGCCGCCGCGCAGGATGCGCGGCCCTACGGCACGGTGCTGCTGATCGGTGATCGACTGATGACGCGGCTGGCGTGGGCGGGGATGGCCGTGGTCGTGTTGATCCTGGTGTTCCTGTTGACCTTCAGCACCTCGCGCAAGGTGAAGTGGCAGGGCGTGGTGGTGCCGGAGGGCGGCACGGTGTCGATCCTGGCGCCGTCCGCGGGCAGCGTGTCGCAGGTGCTGGTGGCCGAGGGCGAGGACGTCAAGGCCGGGCAGGCGCTGTTCGTGGTGTCCGACGCACGCGCCAATACCCGGATCGAGGGCAGCGTGGGCTCGGTCAGCGACCTGCTGGCCACGCGCCGGGACAGTCTCGAGCAGGAAATGACCGAGCGGCACCAGCAGCTGGACGGGCAGCGCGGGCCGCTCCGCGCGCGCATCGTGGAGTACGACCGCGAGCTGCAGGCGATGGTGGAGCAGGAGCGCCTGCAACGCGACATCGTGGCGCTTGCCGAGCAGACCGCGCAGACCTACGCCGAGCTGGTGAGTTCACGCTACGTCTCCGGTGTGGCCGCGCGCGAGCGCCAGGCCGACCTGCTGGACAAGCGGCAGCGGCTGGCGGAGGTGCGGCGGCAGATTGCCAGTCTGCGACGGGAGAAGATCTCCGCGCGCCTGGAGCTGGACAACCTGGACGTGCAGTCCCAGCGCGATAGGCGCGACATGCAGCGCAACGTGGCCGAACTGGGCCAGCAGATCGTCGAGAACAGCGGGTTGCGCACCGTCATCGTGCGTGCGCAGAGCGACGGAACCATCGGCACGGTCAACATCGTGGCCGGACAGAGCGTGGCCGCGCTGACCGCGCTGGCGGTCATCATCCCGGCGCACCTGCCCCTTGAGGTGGAGATGTATGCGCCGTCCAAAGCGGTGGGGCTGATGCGGGTGGGCATGGACGTGACCATGCGATATCCCGCGTTCCCGTACCAGAAATTCGGCCTTCACCATGGCAGCGTCAAGGCGATTTCGCGGTCCACGATGCGCGCCGATGAAGTGCGGCTGCCGCAAGGCGTGCTCGATTCGGGGGCCGAGCCGCTCTACCGGGTGCGCGTCAGCCTGGACTCGGCCAAGGTGCGGGCATATGGCGAAGACATCGCGCTGCGACCGGGGATGCTGGCCGAGGGCGACGTAAGCCTGGAGCGCAGGCGTTTGTACGAGTGGATCCTCGATCCGCTGTTCACGGTGACCGGACGCATCTAAGGCAAGGGAACACGGACGATGACAACCCTGAACATCGATCTCTGGAAGCGCAGCAGCGTACCGGTGATCCTGCAGGCCGAGGCGAGTGAGTGCGGGCTGGCGTGCCTGGCGATGGTGGCCGGATACTGGGGATACACCGTCGATCTGCATTCATTGCGGCAGCGCTTCCCGGTCTCGATCAAGGGCACCACCATGCTCGGGCTGGTCGGCATCGCGACGGCCTGCTCGCTGCAGTCGCGCGCCCTGAGCCTCGACGTGGACAGCCTGCCCGACCTCGCCACGCCCTGCATCCTGCACTGGAACTTCAACCACTTCGTCGTGCTCATCTCGGTCGGTCGGGATTCGATCGTCATCCACGACCCGTCGACCGGGCGGCGTCGGGTGGGCATGAGCGAGGTGCGCAGATCCTTCACCGGGGTCGCGCTGGAACTGACGCCGTCCAGCGACTTCGTGCCGCGCAAGGAACTGCAGCGCTACCGGATCCGCGACCTCATGGGCCGCGTGGTCGGGCTTCGGCGCGGGCTGCTGCGGGTGGTCGCGCTGGGCGTGGCGCTGCAGGCATGCGCGCTGCTGTTGCCGTTCTTCCTGCAATGGACCGTGGACGAGGCGCTCGTCAATGGCGACCTCGACCTGATCGCGGTCCTGGGCATCGGCTTCATCCTGCTGGTGCTGGTGCAGACCGTGCTCAGCGCGGCGCGCACCTGGGCCACCACGACGCTGTCGACCAGCTTCAATTTCCAGTGGCTGGGCAACGCCTTCGCGCACCTGATGCGGCTGCCGCTGCCGTTCTTCGAGAAGCGCACCACCGGCGACATCATCTCCCGGTTCAACTCCATCATCGCCATGCAGCGCATCGTCACCACCCAGTTCGTGGAGGCGATCCTGGACGGGCTGATGATGGTGGGCACCCTTGCCATGATGTTGGCCTACAGCCCCCGCCTGGCCCTGGTGACGCTGGCGGCGGTGCTGGTCTACGTCGTACTGCGCCTGGTGATGTTCGGTCGCCTGCGCAACGCGACCTCCGAGCAGATCATCCATGCGGCGCGGCAGGAACAGAGCTTCATGGAATCGGTGCGCGGCATCCAGAGCATCCGCCTGTTCGGCCGGGGGGCGATCCGCCACAACAGCTGGTCCAATACACTGGCCGAGCAGTACAACGCCGAGCTGGGCGTTGCCCGTCTGTCGATGTTGAACCAGACCGCCAACACGCTCCTGTTCAACGTGGAGCGGATCATCGTCATCTGGCTGGCGGCCGTGGCCGTCACCGAAAAGCAGTTCTCGGTGGGCATGCTGTTTGCCTACCTCAGTTACAAGGACCAGTTCAGCCAGCGCGTGGCCGGCATGGTGGACAAGTTGTTCGAGGCGCGCATGTTGTCGCTGCATGCCTCGCGTGTCGCCGATATCGTGATGACGCCCGGCGAAGCGCCATCGCATGGCGAGGACGGCCTGGCCAACGAGCCGGTGGAGATCGAGTTCCGCAACGTGAGCTTCCGCTACTCGGCGCTCGAGCCGTACGTACTGCACGGCATGAACATCCGGTTCAACGCGGGCCAGTCGATCGCCATCACCGGGGTGTCCGGCTCCGGCAAGACCACGCTGGTCAAGCTGCTGCTCGGCCTGCTGGAGCCGACCACGGGCGAGATCCTGGTGAACGGGACGCCCATCGATCGGTACGGCCTGTCGCGATACCGCCGCCTGCTGGGCACGGTCATGCAGAACGACGTCCTGTTTGCAGGCTCGATCGCCGACAACATCTGCTTCTTCGATCCCCAGCCCGACCAGGAGCGGATCCGCCAGTGCGCGGGCCTGGCCTCGATCGATGCCGAGATCGAGGGCATGCCCATGGGCTACCACACCATCGTCGGCGACATCGGCTCCGGGCTGTCCGGCGGGCAGGCACAGCGCATCCTGCTGGCACGCGCGCTGTACGGCTCGCCGCGGGTGCTGGTGCTGGACGAGGCGACCAGCCACCTGGACATCGCCAACGAACGCATGGTCAACGCGGCGATCGGCCAGCTCACCTTGACCCGCATCCTCGTGGCGCATCGGCCGGAAACCATCGCCAGCACGGACCGCGTCGTCAGCCTGGTACAGGGCACGGTGGTGAACGACCGGCTGCAGCACCCGGTGGGGGCGATTGCCTGATGGCATGACCTTTGGCCATGGGGCAGGGCAGCGGCGAGGTCTAGCATCGGGTGTTTCGCTGTTGGAGCCGTGCCTGATGAAAATGCGTGCCACCGTCCTGTCCGTGCTGCTTGCCCTGTCCGCCAGCGGCGTGCAGGCGCAGACGCCGCCTCCGCAGGATGTCGCCTGGCCGGGCGTGCTGCGCATCGACGTGGACGCGCGCGACATCGGCCGGCGCATCTTCAAGGTCAAGGCCACCATCCCGGCCAAGCCCGGCCCGCTCACGCTGCTGTATCCGCAGTGGCTCCCCGGCGCGCATTCGCCCAGCGGGCCGATCGACAAGCTGGCCGGCCTGGTGGTCACCGCCAATGGCACGCCGCTGCACTGGACGCGCGACCCCTACGACGTCTACGCCTTCAAGGTGGATGTGCCGGCCGGCGCGACCGAGGTGGTGGCCGAGTTCAAGTTCCTGTCCTCGCAGGGCGGCAGCCAGGGCCGGGTGGTGATGACCCCGGAAATGCTCAACCTGCAGTGGAACGCCAACTCGCTGTACCCGGCCGGGGTGATCACCCGCAACCTGCAGGCGCAGGCCAGCGTGACCCTGCCCAAGGGCTGGAACTACGCAACGGCGCTGGAGACCGAGCGCCGCGACGGCGACACCGTGGTGTTCAAGCCGATCAGCTACGACCACCTGGTCGACTCGCCGCTGTTCGCCGGCCGCTATTACCAGCAGTACGATCTCGACCCCGGCGCCACGGTGCCGGTGCGCCTGAACGTGTTCGCCGACGACGCCAAATCGCTGGTCGCCAAGCCCGAGCAGTTGAAGGCCCACCGTGCGCTGGTGCAGCAGATCTACAAACTCTACGGCGCACGCCACTTCGACCGCTATGACTTCCTGCTGGCGCTGACCAGCAAGCTCGGCGGCATCGGCCTGGAGCACCAGCGTTCCAGCGAGAACAGCGCCGAGCCCGGTTACTTCACCGAGTGGGACAAGAACTGGCTGGGCCGCGACCTGCTGCCGCACGAGTTCAACCACTCCTGGAATGGCAAGTACCGCCGCGGCGCCGACCTCACCACGCCCAACTTCAACGTGCCCATGGGCGACAGCCTGCTGTGGCTGTATGAAGGCCAGACCCAGTTCTGGGGCCAGGTGCTGGCCGCGCGGTCGGGCTTGTGGAGCGAGCAGCAGACCCGCGAAACCCTGGCCAATGTGGCCGCCACCTATGATCGCGGCCGCCCCGGCCTGGCCTGGCGCGCGCTGCAGGACACCACCAACGACCCCACCATCGCCCAGCGTCGCGCGCTGGCGTTCCGCAACTACCAGCTGAGCGAGGACTACTACTCCGGCGGCCAGATGGTGTGGCTGGACGTGGAGGGCAAGCTGCGTGCGCTGACCGGCAACAAGCGCAGCCTGGATGATTTCGCCAAGGCGTTCTTCGGCATCAACGACGGCGACTGGAACGTCAACCCGTACACCTTCGACGACGTGGTGCGCACCTTGAACGGCATCGCGCCGTTCGACTGGGCCGGCTTCCTGCGCGAGCGCCTGGACGGCCACGGCTCGCTCACCGGCGGGCTGGACGCGGCCGGCTGGAAGCTGGTCTACACCGAGACCCCGAGCGAGGCGGTCAAGGCGCAGGAGACCCGCGCCAGCGGCATCAACCTGACCTATTCGCTGGGACTGAGCGTGGCCAACAGCGGTGTGCTCACCGACGTACTGTGGGACAGCCCCGCATTCAACGCCGGTCTCACCCCGGGCATGACCGTGCTGGCGGTCAACGGCCGCGTGTACAAGGGCGAAACACTGAAGGAGGCGGTGACCACGGCCAAGACCGACAAGGCCCCGATTACGCTGCTGGTGCGCAGCTTCGATCGCATCGACACGGTGACCCTGGATTACCACGGCGGCCTGCTGTACCCGTCGCTGGAGCGCATTGCCGGCAAGCCGGATCGCCTGGCGGAACTGTGGAAGGCACGATGAGATCGCCCGGCCGCGAGCTGCTGATCGTGGCGCTCGCGGCCGTGGCCATCGTCGGTGCCGGGCTGGAGGGTGACGGCCGCTGGCTGCACTGGCTGGCCAAGCCGTTGACCACCGTGCTGATCGCCGCGATCGCGTGGCGCGCACTGCCGGCGCACGACGCCGGCTACCGCCGCGCAGTACTGGCCGGCATGGCGCTGTCGTGCATCGGCGACATCGCCCTGATGCTGCCGATGGACGCCTTCGTGCCCGGACTGATCGCCTTCCTGCTGGCGCACGTGTGCTACATCGTCGCGTTCCGCGCCGGCGTTCGTGGCGGGCGCGGCCTTGCCGGTGCGGCGCTGCTGCTGGGGGCGTTTGCCTGCGGCAACCTCGTCGCCCTGTGGCCGCACCTGCCTGGCGACATGCGCGTACCGGTACTGGCCTACGTGGTGGTGCTGGCGGTCATGGCCATCCTCGCGCTGGCCCGGCATTGGGCCAGGCCGGCACTACACGGCGCGGCCCGTAGCAGTACCGCGTGGGCGGCCGGGGGCGCGGTGCTGTTCGTCGCCAGCGATTGCCTGCTGGCCTGGGACCGTTTCGGCGGTGGACTGCCGATGGCCAGCCTGCTGGTGCTGAGCACGTATTACGCGGCGCAGTATGGGATTGCGCGGTCGGTAGACGCGTTGGCTCGGCCCGCTTCGCGCTGACGACAGCAGGGCGGCGCATCAGGCCGCATGTCAGTCTTCGTTGCCTACATCCTGCGCGGTGTTGCAGCGCTGCCGTGACGGGCACAGTCGGTCGAGCAATGCCGCGGTCACCCCGTTGCTCCAGCCGAAGCCATCCTGCAGCGGATATTCGCCGCCACCGCCGCCGCCGGCCGAACCGTCCACCACGTACTTTTCCACCAGCTTGCCTTCGTTGTCGTACACCGCCTGCACCGTACGCAGGAAACGCGTGCCGATGCGACGCGCCAAGGCGTCGTGGTCGTAGCGCTGCAGTCCGTCCACCGCCACCCACTGCAGCGGTGCCCAGCCATTCGGGGCATCCCACTGCTGCCCGGTGTTGACGGTGGTGGTGAGCAGGCCGCCCTCGCGCAGCAACTGCGCTTCCACCGCAGCCGCCGTCTGCCGCGCCTGCGGCCGCGTGGCGACCTGCAGCCAGAGCGGGAACAGTGTCGCCGCGGTGATCGCGGGTCGGGTCTGGCCGCGCTCCAGGTCGCGGTCCACGTACCAGCCCTGGGTCGCATCCCAGAGAACGGTGTTTATTGCCTGCTGGCGCGCGTCCGCCTGTCGCGCGAAGTCGCGCGCCGCCTTGCCATCGCCGGCCACCTTGCTGGCCCGGGCGAGGGTCTTTTCCAGGTGGAACAGCAGGCTGTTCAAGTCCACTGGCACGATCGCAGTGGTGTGGATGCTGCCCAGTGACGCCGGTTCCGCCAGCCAGCGCGAGCTGAAATCCCAGCCCGATTCCGCGCCCGCGCGCAGGTCGCGATACACCTGCGACGGCGCGCGCTGCGGCGCTTGTGCGGCCGTGGCCAAGTCGTCGGTCCACGACTCGGTGCGCGGCACCGCGCGGGCATCCCAGTAGCGGTTGAGCAGTTGCCCATCGGCCAGGCGCACCACGCGTTCGCTGGCCTGGCCCGGTGCGAGCCCAGCGGCGCCGCGCATCCAGAACGCGTGCTCGGTGCGCAATTGCGGCAGGTAACGGCGATAGGCTGCCTCGCCTTCGTGGGTTGCCAGCAGATCCACCATCAGGCTGAAGAACGGTGGCTGCGAGCGGCTCAGGTAGTAGCTGCGGTTGCCATTGGGAATGTGCCCGTACTGGTCCAGCTGCCAGGCGAAGTTGTCCACCATGTCGCGCACCTGCTGCCAGCGCCCGCTGGAGGCCAGGCCGAGCAGGGTGAAGTAGCTGTCCCAGTAGTAGACCTCGCGGAAGCGTCCGCCCGGCACCACGTAGGGCTTGGGTAGCGGCAACAGGGAGCCGCGCGGGTCAACGCGGTCGGTGGTCCGGGTCAGCACCGGCCACAACCCTTCGATATGCGCGCGCAGGGCCTGCCCGGCTGGCGGCACGTAAGCGGCCGCCTCACCGGGCACGACGAAATGCTCGGCCACGAACCCGGCCAGGTCGGCCGATCGCCCCTGCATCGACCGCCACTGGGCCAACACCGCAGTGGGATCCTGCCGGGGCACGGCATCGGCGAAGGTCTTCTGGTCACCGAACAGGTGCGCGCCCTGGACCTGCTGGAACAGCGGCTGCCACTGCTGGTCCGGTGGCAGCGGCGGGGCTGGGCCGGGGCCGTTGGCGGTGGCCGTGGCGGCGCACAGCAATGAGGCCAGCATCAGGCCGGCCAGGCGGGAACGGGGATGCATGCGGCGGTTCCGGGCGGGATGGCCCACTGTAGGGGCCCTTGCGTCAACGCCCGGTGCCCGCGGAGCGGGGCCGGGAGGTTGGCGCGGCGCATGCCAATTGACCACTTCGGCCCCCCGCCGTAGAATTGCCTGCTCAGCCGGAATAGCTCAGTTGGTAGAGCGGCGCATTCGTAATGCGTAGGTCGTAGGTTCGATTCCTATTTCCGGCACCAGATACAGCAGAAAGCCCCGGCCTTGGTCGGGGCTTTTTATTTGGGGCGATACGGCCGTTGGTAGCACCGGCCGCTGGCCGGCAACCTCAGCTCCGCTGATGCGCCTTGGCTGATGTCGCCACCACGACCCGATCCGGCTTCGCTGGCGCTTAGCGCCAAGAGCGCTGCTCCCGTCAGGATGGGGTGATTGGCCTCAATCGCACCGTTGGATTCCTGGCCGATCGTTCCTGTGCCATCAATACCAAGCCTTGCTTCAAGGCTCTTTCAGGGATCGGAAGGATGCGCAGGTTCGGGGGAGCTGCGAGCGGTGTGTCGACCCGCTTCAGGGGAGTTGAAGATCGAGTTCGGAAGCTGGGTGCGGTAGGCGCCTGGCTGTGCTTTGTGCTGTTGCTGGGTGTGGCTGCTGTGCCGACCGCAAGCGCACAAACGGTCACCTACATTCACACCGATGCACTGGGCTCCGTTGTGGCCGAGAGCGATGCCAACGGCAACGTGATCAAACGCTATGACTTCGAACCTTACGGGGCAGTTGTAGGTGGTCAGGTCACGGATGGGCCGGGATACACCGGGCACGTAAGCGATGCGGCCACTGGGCTGAGCTACATGCAGCAGCGGTATATGGATCCGCAGTTGGGTGTGTTCCTCTCGGTGGATCCGGTGACGGCAGATGGCGGCGATTCCAGACACTTCAATCGCTACGCATACGCCTACAACAATCCCTACCGTTTCACTGATCCGGATGGACGCTGCCCCGTTTGTCCTGTAATCGTCTTCTTCGTTGTAGCCATGACGCACTCCGAGTCGGCGAATGCACCAGCTCCTGGCGAGGCGGTTCAACGTGCACCAGTAGGTGATGCATTCGATGCTATTCCGGGTGGTGGTGCGGCGGTCCGGGGTGTCAGAACGACCGCTAACATGGTCGACAAAACGTATACGACCTACACCCGCGACCATCCGGTCAAGCCAACATACTCGGGGAAAACGAGCGGAACAGGGACACCTGAGCAGCAGGTGGCAAAGCGTACAGCTCAGCCAGATCACAAAGCCAAAACTGCAGATGGGTACGGTCCTGCCACGGTGGACAAGAACTCTTCAAATCCTGATGCAATCGCTGGACGCGAGCAGCGCCTTATTGAAAGTAATGGTGGGGCTCAGTCCCAAGGAGGGGCATCAGCCAACAAAATCAATGCAAGCTCTCCCAGTAATCCAAGACACGAGGCCCGAATGGAGGCGTGCAAGAGTGAGTTCGGTTGTTAGCCATTAGAAAAAACTGGCGCTGCTCGCGTGTCCTAGCTGACCAATGGATGCCCCGAGCATTGAAGCGAAGTGCGTGCATTGCCCCTTGGGGCCGATGAGCGGTCATGGCTAGTTAAAGCGCGAAGGCTGTAATAGGTCCAGCTCCGGTTTCGCCAACATCCAGCCGACGTCGTACTCCATCTGATATTCCCACTCACGCACAGCATCTGGCGTGGAAATCAGAAGTTGCAATGCCTCATTAGCCTTTTCGGGATCATGCACTCGATACAGGAGTACGCGTTCTCCACGCGCCGTAATTCGGGCTAGAAAAATAGCGTTGTGGTAAACCTCAAGCGCGGGCGCAATTTTTTCCTCCAGGCGGGCAAGGGCTTCAACCTCCTCCTTGGTCGGCATGCCGTTCACACCTTGTAACTTGCAATTTACTCCAATCCTCAGGTGCCACGGAAAGGCATCATGCCCATTAAAGGTCAGCAATGCGGAATTGACCACTACGATAGCCGGATCGCTACCAATGGAGGTCTCAATCAAGCTATAGCAGGGAACAGGGACATCTCTCATCCGTCTATCCATCTGGCACCAGTGTAGATTCTAGCACTTCGCTGGTCTGGAGCCTCGGGTTCGGCGATGGTCAACGGTAATGCCAGCAGCAACTTGGTCGAGCGATATCGCTACGATTCCTATGGCTCGCGGCATGCAAGCGGCAACCTAAAGCCGGAGTTGCGATCGAGAGAGCTGAGGACACTGCTTGATGCGCGGCTAGCCACGCACAGCCTCACCTATGCGCAGTTCATGCGGACCCTGATGGTGCCGACGCCATCTATTTTGCGGATGTGAATGTTGTTGTCATTCCTGTCTACTTCAAGGGGGCGGAGGCAACCAGGGAGAACATCCAGCAGATCAAGGCGAGAGTGGACTCCATATCCTCCGAGTTCTCAGGGATGAAGATAAGGCTTCAAGTGTTGTCTTCGCCCAGTGGCGCAGGGACGAACGTCATGGAGTTGGGCGTGGGGAAAAACTACAAGGACTTCCCCCTGGCGGGCGAGGGGGTTGATTCCCGGGGTGGACGCAGGGGGTACATCGATATGTCTGCCGACAATGGTATTGGTGCTGCCGCGCATGACATTATTCATTTCGCCGGAGCGCGAGACGGGTACGCGAGCACCGGGAGTCGAGAGGGCAGGACGGGTACTTATCTTCCGGGGTACTCACAGCAGCACATCATGGCAGATCGGCGAGGTACCAGTCTGCGCGCGATGGACGAGGATGCGATCAGGGGAAATGACTCGACTTCGAGGTTCCAATTGGGATCCTTTCAAGGTGTTTTCAGGGTTGACGGAAGGCTCGATTCGATGCGCCTTGAGAAGAATGTGAAGGGGAAGTGATGCTCAATTCAACCTTGAGGAAATCCTGGATTGCTATGAGTGTCATTGGAATGGCGGTGACTCTGGCTGCTTGTCGTAGCGAACGCTGCGAGGCTCTGGTCACAAATGAGTCGCCCAGCGTCGGTCTGGCGCAGCGGTACTTCGTGAGACTCATGGATACAGTCAATCTAGCGCCCGAATCCGCATTCAAATCTGGTGGGGCTTGGCAGGTCACCATTGTTGACGCACGACCAGATCCTCAGCATAAGGATGGCGATATTGATGGCTCTCTTTGGGTCGATTTCAGGGTCCGCTCTCCCTCGTCGCAGATCATAAGCGAGCGCTGTAATTCACGCTTTGATGTGTGTGTCGCTCATATCGTTGAGAAACTTCCGAAAAAGTGTCGCAGCCCGAACTAAACCGTGGTTCTCAATGGCGTGTTCTCCGGCGGTGATTCGGGTCCGGCGGCGTTCCGCAGGGCGTCCTTGATGGCGTCGTTTGCCAGCAATCGTTCGGACGGCAGCTTTTCAGTCGCGCATTGTCCGCCTCTGACTCCTGGAGCCGCTTGGCTGACGGCACGCTCCGCAGCCGAACCCTCCCGTGCTACGGGGAACCGGGGCCTCACTAAGCGTGTGCCGGCGGGATAGGTCTCTCACCCGAGCAACGTCAGCAGTTGGGAAGGGAGATCGGCCGAGCTGTCAAAGAGCTGTTGCAGAAGAGTGAGGCTGGTAGCCCAGAGGGTGGAGGAACTGGTAATGGGGGTGCCAAGTCTCCGGCCCTGCCGACTGATCTCGTGGGTGATCAAAGCAGCCCTTTGGCAGGCCCGAACAAGAGTGGTACTCGGCACACGAGCGGAAAACTGAAGCCAGAGTTCGGCGGTAGCGGCAACTATGACGATGACCTCAAAGCGCTCGCCGTTGATACAAGACCCACTGTTAGCGGAGACAGTGCTCCTCCTGGAGCACAGATCGGAGAGAATGGTGTCTTTGGTCGCCAGACGAACAGCTCGGGCGGCAAGAGTATCGACATCCCTGCAAATGATTAAAAACCACATGAAACCCTACAGTGCGATTGAGGTACTTCCTGACGGTGTCCGTTATCTGCCAATCCAACTGGAGGGCGCGGAGCCAGGTGAGCTAACTGAATTGCTCCGAGGGCGCCAGCTTCTAGCGTGCAGGGTTCCCACTACGCAGACAGCAAGCCTGGCTTGGCAGGTGATCTTGAGCTTTGACTCCAATGTGTCGCTTGAACTGACACGCTCCAGTACCGTTGTTCAAGGGTGGGATGAGTTTGGGACTGTCAATGTTGAATTGCTGACGGGTGCTGCTGCGGAATCGACCTGTGAATGGGCAAATCTGGAGGTGCCCGAAGGACTTTACGTTGAATACGCCGCGATCGTTCGATGGCAAGGTGCTGGGTTGATCGTTGACTCCGGAATCCGTCTGCATCTCTCCGATGGCCGTTTGCTCTCGGTCGTGGCGGTGGACGCGCCGGGTTCACTGCTCTTGACCATGCCGGGAGATGCAGCCCCCCATTTGTGGCAATTTCCGGCGACTGAGTACGTTTCCGTGCCGATTGAAAAGGCCGGCTGACTCTTCAGCTGCGTGCACTCTCTACGTTCCAGTCATCCTTGAATGTCCACTGTCGACTGTCGACTGTCGACCGGCACCGCGTAGGTCGTAGGTTCGATTCCTATTCCCGGCACCAGATACAACAAAAAGCCCCGGCCTTGGTCGGGGCTTTTTGTTTGTGGCGACACGGCAGTTGGTAGTGCCGGCCGCTGGCTGGCAACCGCAGCTCCGCTTGATGCTCCTTGGCTGATGTCGCCACCACGACCCGATCCGGCTTCGCTGGCGCTTAGCGCCACGGGCGCTGCTCCCGTCAGGATGGCGTGATTGGCCTCAATCGCACCGTTGGATTCCTGGCCGATCGTTCCTGTGCTATCAATACCAAGCCTTGCTTCAAGGCTCTTTCAGGGATCGGAAGGATGCGCAAGTTCGGGGGAGCTGCAGGCGGTGTGTCGACCCGCTTCAGGGGAGTTGAAGATCGAGTTCGGAAGCTGGGTGCGGTAGGCGCCTGGCTGTGCTTTGTGCTGTTGCTGGGTGTGGCTGCTGTGCCGACCGCAAGCGCACAAACGGTCACCTACATTCACACCGATGCCTTGGGCTCGGTAGTGGCCAAGAGTGATGCCAATGGCAACGTGATGGAGCGCTATGATTACGAGCCCTACGGCGCTGTCGTAGGTGGGCCAGTTGCTGATGGCCCGGGGTACACCGGGCACGTAAGCGACTCGACCACCGGGCTGAGCTACATGCAGCAGCGGTACATGGATCCACAGCTGGGTGTGTTCCTGTCGACTGATCCCATAACGGCCGATGCCAAGACTGGTGCGAAGTTCAATAGGTACGCCTACGCGCTGAACAATCCCTACAAATTTATCGATCCCGATGGTCGTGATGAAACATGGTTCTCGAATGTGGATCAAATGGGAAATCCAGGCTTCGGGAATGAACTCGGTGATGATGCTTTCAACTACAACGGCAAAGCGTTACTGGCTGTAGGAATCAGCGGCGCAACCTTGCCAGGAATACTTCGAGCTATTGCCGCGCCTTTCGGGAGAGCCGCAATCAAGGAGATGCAGGGTCCCACTGTAGCCGGTGTCAAGGTTGGCGACGGGCCAGCGGATACCAGAGCGGCGCTCGACGGCGCTGGATACAAAGGGACGCCGATAACGAATGATGCGGGCACGGAGACGGGGACGCTTCACAACGTTCCCTCTATGAAGATGGATGTTAGAGTCATGGACGGAGGTCCAAAGCATCCGCCGAGGGTGTCGGTGACGCGAGAGGGTAATCCCCGGCAACCTGTAAATCCTGAGAACGGGAAGAACTTTGGGAACATCCCCAAAGCTGAGCAGCGGACTGGTAGTCATATTTATTATCGGGAGAGGCGGTAATGACGCAAGTTGATAAGGTTCAAGTCGACTTGGAGACGGCGCGTTCTCAGCTGGTTCGGATGTTGCTCGGCTCGTACATTGATTCACTTAATGTGAGTAGCATTCAGATCTTGCTGAGATTGATCAACACTAATGCGCAGCCTGGATTGTCGCTGTACGTGGATTTAAGCTTCTCCTGTCGGGCCAGCCTGACGGATGAAGATGACATCCAAGGCTCGTTCCAAGGTCATGACTTCTTCGCGGGTAGATCGAGGTTTCTCAGTGACATCTATGCGTGCATCGGCAAGGAGGTTTCCGGTGTTGAAGTGGCCTCCGATGGCTGTTTGCGTTTGATGGTGGGGAATTCGATCATGGAGCTGAGTATCTCAGATGAGGATGTGGAGCCTGATACGTCGATCTGGCAGGTGGCAATGGAGGGTACGGTTGCCCCAAGGTCAAGCTCGAGTGACGTGGTGTCCTGTGTCTCAACTGGTAGTGAGGTTGTTTTCATTTGCAGTTCAAACTTGCGGCTACGGAATGGCTGATCCCGGGTGGTGGGTTGTAGGTTCGATTCCTATTTCCGACACCAGATAGAGCAGAAAGCCCCGGCTTTGGTCGGGGCTTTCTGTTTGGGCAACACGGCCGTTGGTAGTGCCGGCCGCTGGTCGGCAACCTCAGCCCCGCTTGATGCGCCTTGGCTGATGTCGCCACCACGACCCGATCCGGCTTCGCTGGCGCTTAGCGCCAAGAGCGCTGCTCCCGTCAGGATGGGGTGATTGGCCTCAATCGCACCGTTGGATTCCTGGCCGATCGTTCCTGTGCTATCAATACCAAGCCTTGCTTCAAGGCACTTTCAGGGATTGGAAGGATGCGCAGGTTCGGGGGAACTGCAAGCGGTGTGTCGACCCGCTTCAGGGGAGTTGAAGATCGAGTTCGCAAGTTGGGGGCATTTGGCACCTGGCTTTGCTGCGTGCTGCTCATTGGCCTTGGCGTGTCGCCAGCCGCAATGGCACAGACGACAGTCATCTACAGCCACACGGACGCGCTCGGCTCGGTTGTCGCCGAGAGCGATGCCAACGGCAACGTGATCAAACGCTATGACTACGAACCTTACGGGGCAGTCTTAGGTGGTCAGGTCGCGGATGGGCCGGGATACACCGGGCACGTAAGCGATGTGGCCACTGGGCTGGGCTACATGCAGCAGCGGTACATGGATCCGCAGTTGGGTGTGTTCCTGTCGGTGGATCCGGTGACGGCGTATCAGCAGCCGGTGGGGCAGTTCAATCGGTATCGGTATGCAAATGGGAATCCGTACAAGTTCACCGATCCTGATGGGCGCAATGCCACTCTTTTAGTGCCAATCGTGGTCATACCCATTGTTGCCGGAACCTTCTATTACGCAACCACCACGCCGCAGCAGCGCAAACAGGCTGGTGATGCGGTTGTTGATGGGGTCATTGATGCGGCCAGTAAGGTCAAGGGTTACTTTCAAACAAGCCAGTCCGGTGATTCCCGCGGAACGACCGAGCGCCCGGCGCCATCGGGTGAGTGTGGCAACTGTGGGGGCGAGACAACTGATAAAGTGGGTACCATCGCTAGCGATACGGGCCGGTCAGCTCAGGACGTCAAGGATGCGATTCATTCGGCCAAGGAGAATTTGCCAAAGTCAAGTGAGCAGCGAAACCCCGATGTTGAAGTTTGTCGAAGCTGTGGCGAAGTTTATCCGAAGGTATCGGGTGGTAATCTCGGTGATTCTATTGGAAACATACATGACTGACCGATTTCGTCAGCGTCGCTGAGGAGGGTTGGTGAGTGACTAGGAGTCTGATGAACCATGGCCTGTATTCGAACTTATGTGACGCTCAGAATATTTTCCAAATCGTTTGATGTCGGCGCAATTGGAGCGGCATTGAACCTGGCGCCTACGAGCATCCGTCTGCGCGATGCTCTCTCTTCCAGGCGGTTTGAGAGAGAGGGTTCGCTATGGAAGTACTCGTCCAAAGGCCAGTTGGACTCGATGGATCCGCAAGATCATATCGATTGGCTGCTGAGCCGCCTGTCTGGATCCGAGAATAAGTTTGATAATTTGCGGGATGCAGGGTGTGTTGCGGACGTATTCTGCTTCCTTGAAACGGGTGAGCAGGGTGGCTTCACCCTGACCAATTTACAGATGGGGACGCTTTCTAGTCTGGGATTGGACTTGACTTGGGATATATATCGGGCTGAAGCGCAAGCTTAGGGAGTCCACGTGCAGGTTGCGGGTGCTTCAGTCAATTACACTTGATATGACATCGGTCGGTGCGCGCTCTGGTTGCCATCCAGCTCGATGGAGCGATTCTCTTTCCATGCTCGGGTCGGAATCGCGGTCGCCGGTTTCGACGTATACAGGCTTGAGAGCGGTCGCCTTGAGCCGACGTAAGAAAGTTGATATTGCAACAGACGTAATGGTGAGCAGATAGGTGAGTACGTTGAGCGTAGCATCGGTATTGCGATGAAGGGCTCAGTCCCAAGGAGCGGCATCAGCCAACAAGATCAATGCAAGCTCTCCCAGCAATCCAAGAGACGAGGCCCGAATGGAGGCGTGCAAGAGTGAGTTCGGTCGTTAGCCATTAGAAAAAAATGGCGCTAATCGCTTCTGCTAGCTGACCAATGGATACCCCGAACATTGACGAAGTGCATGCATTGCCCCTTGGGGCCAATGAGCGGTGAGGGCCTGTTGATTAAGTTGCTGGATGCTGATGTCGAGTGAATATTCATATCGTTGAAGTTGCACGCCGCTTGCGCAATGCAAGCGGCTTGCCCTCACGCTCAGGAGACAACATGAAGGGATTTCGCATTGCCGCACAAGCGGTAGTGATGGTTGCGTGTGTGGCGTTTGGTGCGGCCGGGCAGGACCTGGTGCCTCCCATGGAGTACAGCAAGTTCCTCAAGTCGTCCGAGATGGTAGGTCCCCTTCAGGACGGCCTGTTCGGTGACCAGGTCAGCATGTACAACGGCCAGACCGAGTTCGTGGTCACCGATGCCAGCCTCCAGGGCAACAGCACCCTGCCTGTGTCACTCAGTCGCCGCTTCAGCGTGGTGCCCCAGACCAGCCCCACTGCTTACAGAGGCTTCGGTATATGGGATGTTGAGGTGCCGCATCTATCTGGCACGTTCGCTACCGGCAACCGAAAGTGGGATATCGGCTTCTACGGTGTCACCAATCGGTGCTCGCAGTTCTTCATGGCGGATGTTCCACCAACCGTGTATGCGGACGACGTGCACAAAGGTGTACAGATGCACATCCCTGGTCGCGGAGATCAGGAGCTTATCGGCATGCAGCAAAGTGGCAATCCCATGCCTGCGGATGGAAGGAATTACATCTGGGGGGCCCGCGACGGTGCCCGGTTCCAATGTACCCCGGCCACGGCCAACGGCTATCCGGGAGAGGGATTCATAGCGCTGCTGCCAGACGGTACTCGATACACCTTCGACGTGGCCCTTGAAAAGATCGATGTCTCCATGCGCTTGTCGCAGAACATGGCGGTGGGGCGAGTCAAGATCTTTCTGCTGGCCAGCCGGGTCGAGGACCGCTTCGGAAATTGGGTGAATTACCAGTACAGCGCGGGAAAAGTGACGTCGATCACCAGCAATGACGGGCGCTCAATCACCTTTGCCTACGCTGGAGACAATGTTGTTTCAGCCAGCGTCAACGGACGTGTATGGACCTACGGTTACAGTGGGGCAGACAGCCTTCAGCTCACCTCCGTGACGGCGCCAGACGGTTCCCGCTACACCTATCGCTACTTGGTGGACGGCGCCGACAGCACGTACATGAAGCCGCGCTACGTCGCTTGGGACGGAAGTGGCGGCGGGTGCCCTGATCAGGACTTCAACCCCACCGGCTTTGTCCTGATGGCGACGCATCCTTCTGGAGCCTCTGGCACGTTTGATTTCACCTATAGGCGTCATCGCAAATCCGGCGTTCCCAACAATGCTTGCGTACTGACCCCGAACACGGGCTGGCAACTGCGTACTCCAGACTACTTCGACCTGTACACGCTTCGCAGCAAGACCATCACCGGGCCGGGACTTCAGCCGCTTACGTGGAGGTACGCTTACTCGTCGGGCGGATCCGGACGCACCAATCAGCCGATCCCCTGCACGACTTGCTCCAGTAGTAAATGGACCTCGGTGACCAATCCTGATGGGTCGCAATCACTGGAGCAGTACGGAACGCTGTACAAGGTCAATGATGGTCGATTGCTTGGAAAGAGAACGGTGTCGGCGCAGGGGCAGGAGCTTCGTTCGGAAGTAATGACGTATGTGAGTGATGCGGAAGCCGGGTCGTTGCCCTTTCCTGACAGATATGGAGTGTATCTCTACAGCGCGGAACCGTCGTCGGCGCGAATTCGCCCCGTAAAGTCCGTCGTTGTCACGCAGGATGGCATTGAATTCACCAATACCATCGACAGTTTCGATAGCTTTGCCCGGCCGTTGACGACGCATCGCTTCAGTCCATGGCATACACGCACCGATACGACCGAATATTTCGATGATCTGGGCCAGTGGATTACGGGCCAAGCGGGAAAAATCACCAACAACGATACCGGTCTGGTCGTGTCCCAGGCCAGCTACAACGCGAAAGCGCAGCCCGAACGCATTTGGTCGATGGGAATGCTGCGTCAGACGATTGCCTACCATGCAGACGGTCAGCCGTCGTCCATCAGCGACGGCAATGGGAACGCGACCACGCTGTCGTCCTGGAAGCTCGGTACACCCAGAGCTATCGGATTCGGCGATGGTACCGGCCTTCAGGCAGCGGTCGATGACAACGGGTGGCTCACGGCGGTCACTGACGAAAACGGCTTTACCACGGCGTACTCGTACGATGTGATGGGGCGCATGGCCAGCCTGACGCCTCCGGAAGGGGATACCGTTGGGTGGAACCCCACCACGCGGAGTTTCCAACAGGTTCAAGGCGACGAGTATGGATTGGGCGTTGGGCATTGGCGCCAAACCGTCAGCACCGGCAACGCGCGGAAAGAAACCTACTTTGATGCGCTTTGGCGCCCGGTCGTGGTGCGTGAGTATGACGCGGCAGATGTTGCGGGCACCCAAAGGTTCCAACGTGTTGCCTATGACGAGGCGGGGAGGACGGTGTTCTCGGCCTACCCGGGCACGACCGATGCGCTGACCGCTGGCACATGGACCGACTACGACGCGCTGGGGCGCGTAACCTCGGTGGGACAGGACAGCGAGCACGGTCTGTTGCTCACCACGACCCAGTACCCCGGTTTCGGCCAGACACGGGTCACCAGTCCGCGTGGCCAGATAACGGTGTCCGGCTATCAGGTCTTTGACCAGCCTGACTACACCAAGCCGGTGTGGATTGAACACCCCGAGGGGGCCAGGACTACACTGGTGTTGGACGTCTTCGGGAAGCCAGTCTCCATCAAGCGCGGAAACATGGATGGTTCGACCTTTGTCACCCGCTCCTATGTCTATGACACCCATCAGCGCCTGTGCAAGTCCATTGAGCCGGAAACCGGCGCCACCGTCAGTGCTTACGACAACGAAGGCAACGTGAGCTGGAGCGCCGCTGGGCTGAACTTGCCAACGGCGGCATGTGACTTTGATGCGGCGGCAGCATCCGGGCGAAGGGTGGATCGTACCTACGATGCCCGTAATCGACTGAAGACACTGGAATTCCCGGACGGTAATGGCAACCAGGTCTGGCAGTACACGCCCGATGGGAAGCCGTCCAGCGTCACCACGGCCAATCAATTCGGTGCGTCGCATACAGTCAACACCTACACGTACAACAAGCGTCGTCTGCTGATATCGGAAACCACCGGGCAGGTCGGTGGCTACACTTGGGCGCTTGGCTATGGCTATGACGCCAACGGCGCATTGGCGAGCGTCCGCTATCCCAGCGGTGACGATCTGACCTTCGCTCCCAATGCGTTGGGCCAGCCGACCCGCGCAGGGACCTTTGCCATGGGGGTAACGTACTACCCGAATGGAGGCATGAAGAGCTTTGTTTATGGAAATGGCATTCCCCACACAATGACGCAGAATGCGCGCCAATTGCCGGCGCGCGTCACTGATGCGCAGGTGGTTGACAACGCCTACAGCTATGATGCGGCAGGAAACGTGTCCAGCATCGACGATGCGTTGGATGCAAATCGCAACAGGTCCATGCAGTACGACGGGCTGGATCGCCTGATCGAGGCGGTTTCGCCGGCGTTCGGTGGCGATGGCGTGATGCGTTACACCTACGATGTTCTCGACAACATCCGCAGTGCCAAACTCGTTGGGCTGAAGGATCACACATATTGGTACGACGCCAGAAACAGGCTCACCAACGTGCAGGACGGTGCGGGCGCCACTACCATTGGGCTCGGGTATGACGCGCAGGGAAATCTCTCCAATCGAAATGGCCAGGTGTTCGCGTTCGACTATGGCAACCGCTTGCGCAACGTACCTGGCAAGGAAAGCTATCGGTATGACGCTCAAGGGCGGCGAGTAGCATCCGAGGCCGAGGCCGGCACGATCCGATCAATGTATGGCCAGGATGGTGTGCTTCGAGTCATGGATGACGCGCGTCAGGGCAAGAATGTGGAGTACATGCACCTTAATGGCAGTCTTGTTGCCCAAGTGACGCGCACTGTAGCTCCGGCGGTGCCGGTCGTCAGCGTGGTTGCCTTCAGTAATACAGGTGCCTACACAGTGAGCTGGAGTACCGTTCCAGGTGTCACCCGCTATGTGCTGCAGGAACAACTGGGTGCTGAATCCTGGAGCACTGTGTATGACGGCGTTTTGACGACATGGGGCGCAAGCGCAAAGGCGGAAGGCCGTTACGCCTACAGGGTCGCTGCTTGCCAGAACGCAACGTGCGGTGGCTGGAGTGCCGCCGCCGAGGTTGCAGTGGCTATGCCGCCCTCACAGGCGCCGACGATATCGGCGCCAGCGTCTGCTTACAACGGCACGATCATCCTGAGTTGGACGGCGGCTGCCGGTGCCAATCGCTATGTCCTGGAAGAGCGGGCTCCGTCGGGTACATGGCAGAGCATTGCAGACCTTGCACAGCTTGGTTCGACGCTGGCCGGCCGGGTCGATGGGGTGTACGTCTACCGGGTCACCGGATGGAACGCGGCAGGTTCGGGGCCCACTTCTGCCGAGGTGTCGGTGCGGATGTTCGTGAAGCCAGCACAGTCCCCGCTGCTTTCAGCGGCATCACCCAGCTTGGGCGGCGCCATAGCCCTCAATTGGGCCGAAGTTGGATCCGCGCAATGGTATCGGGTTGAGGAGTCGACGGACGGGCAAAGCTGGACGGTGCTGAACGATCAGCTGGTGAGCACCTCGATGGCGCTTCAGCGAAACTCCAACGGAACTGTGTATTTCCGGGCGAGTGCATGCAATGCCTCTGGCTGTGGCGCCTATTCCACGCCGGTGGCGGTACAGGTGGTGATTGCGCCCGTATCTGCACCGGGGGTCGGTGTGCCGGGGACCAGTATCGATGGTTCGTATACCGTCAATTGGTCCGGCGTTTCGTATTCCACCTACTACGCCCTGCAGGAGCGTGCCAGTGGCGGTGGCTGGAACGCCCTCGGAACAACGTCCGACGTGGCCAGCGCCATCTCTGGAAGGGGGGATGGGAGTTACAGCTACAGGGTGCAGGCATGCAATGCTGCAGGCTGCGGTCCGTTCTCGAACGAAGCGACTGTAGTCGTGTTGTATCCAGTGGGTGGAACACCATCGGCTTCGGTGCCCAGCTCCGTGAATGGACTCAGCTACACACTCACGTGGACAGTGGTGCCACGGGCAACCTCCTACCGGATTGAAGAGACGTTCCCGAGTGGTGGAAGCGGGTTCTACAACGGCGCAACCTCCACTTCCCTCGCACTGACCAAGGAAGTCGGTCCGGCAACATGGGCCTACCGTGTGCAGGCGTGCAACAGCTCTGGTTGCGGGCCGTGGTCGGCTCAGGTATCCGTTTACCTCAACGTGACTCCGCCTCCCGGTGTGCCCGCAGGCTTGACCAAGACGCAGCGAAACGCGACCAGTTGCCGTATCAGTTGGAGCAGCGTCTCCGGTGCGGCCTACTACAAGCTCGCGGAGAACAGTGCGCCTGGCTATACCGTCAGTACCACGAGCTACACCATCGACGGGATATGCCCGCGCTCGGTCAAGGTAGCCGCTTGCAATGCACAGGGCTCTTGCTCCGCATGGTCTGACCCGCGCTAGGACTGAGGATCCGCTCAGCGCAGAGGTCGTGACGATCGCGCTGCCCTGCAGTCAGGGCAGTGCGATCGCACGAGCGTGGGAACGTCAGTACCCGCCGGTCGTCGTTGGAGCAGAGGTTGATGCTCAGCGTAATGGCGCCTTCAGTGGATCGATTGACCCACAGGGGGGCTTGCGTCAACCCTGTACTTCTGCGCCCCGCGTCATTGCAGATTCGATCTCCGGCACGACCGCAAGTGGCAGCAACTACCTGAGGCCTTGCACCTTGGGGAACCAGTCCGCAGGCCAGAGATGAGGATGCTATTGGATCGAGTGATTTAACCACTCAAGTGCAATGGAGTTCGTTGCAGGGTGTTCTCGGGGTTGACGGACCGATGGACTCAATGTGCCTTGAGAAGAGTACAAGCGGGATGTAATGGTTTATTAATCGCAAAGCGCGCTTCGGCGACAGCATGTGCCATTGGTTTGTCGCTGCTATTGGCCGCGTGGTGGAATGAACGCTGCGAGGCATGGCCTTCGCCTGGCGGCAAGTCGCGTGCGCGCCAGAGCGATCAGCCCGGCCTGGGCATCGGCGAATCAGCCGGGCCGCCCTTCCGCCGCCCCGAGCAATTCGCAGGCCGCCGCACACTCGCTGCCCTTCAGTGCCTGCAGCAGCACATCACGCGCTTCGTGGTCGATATGCCCGTCGCGGTCTGGCGGGCCGAGGATCTGCTGCACCGCCTCGAGGGTGGCGGCCTTGGTGGCCGGGGGCATCGCGGCGGTGGCCTCCACCAGAACGGGCAGGCCATCGAGCGCGGTGCGCGCGCGCGAGTTCGGGTTGAGGTCGGTCAGGCTGGCGCCCAGGACGATGCCGGCGATGTTGCGTGGGAGGGTGTCGACCTCCTTCTTCATCGCCGTGAGCTCTTCTGCAGTCGGCTGCTTGCCCGGCCGTGCCAGTATCGCGCGGCTCTGAATGTCGAGCTGCCGTGCCGAGCAGGCTGTGGCCATGATCATGGTGCCATCGACCGCCACCGACATGCGGGCCAGCATCCCTTCGGTATCGCCGGTGGCCCGCGCCATGCGGACCAGATGCGCGCCTGCGTGTGCGCTGTTGGCGCACAGGGTGCGTAGATCCGGGAGTGCCGTCAGCCCGGCCGATGCGTCGGGAAGCAATGCGGGATCAGCCGCCGCCATCACCACGATCATGGCCCGGACCAACGCGTCGCGGTCGGGTTGGTTGGTCGGTGAGGCGGCGTCGGCGGCCGCGCGCAGTGCGTCCACCCGGCGCTGCTGAAGCTGCAGCGGCGTCTCATTGGCGGGTGGATCGGCGGCCATGGCCGGAGCGGCTGAGCCAAGCAGGACGACGGCCATGCACAAGCGGCGTCGAAACGAGCGGACAACATCCATGTTGCGTCCTTCGAGGCGGGGCCGGAGGGCCCGGATGGCCTGAGTGTAGCGGGGCGTCCGGGGCAGGCAAGAGGGGCGGGTCGGTCGGCGGCTAGGCCGTGACCGGCTCCGCCATCCGCACCCGGTTGCGCCCCTCGGTCTTGGCCAGGTAAAGCGCCTCATCCGCGCGTGCGACCAGTTCCTCCAGCAGCGGCTGGTCGCCGCCCGGCAGCGCCTCGCCAATCGCGCCGCCCACACTGATCGACACGGGAATGCGTACCCCGGCAACGGTGATCGGCTCGGCGGCAATGGCATGCCTCAGCCGCTCGGCCGCGACGGGCACCTCGTCGATGACCGGCGCCGACAGCAACGCAATGAACTCTTCGCCGCCGAAGCGGGCGAACAGGTCGCGATCGCGCAGCGCCTCGCGGCAGCGGCGGGCGACGGCCTTGAGGACTTCGTCGCCGACCGGGTGGCCGTGGGTATCGTTGATCTTCTTGAAATGATCCACGTCCACCATGAGCACGGCCACGGCGTGGCCCTGGGCTTCGCGGGCGGCGATGATCTGTGCCGAGCATTCCTCGAAATGACGGCGGTTGGGGACGCCGGTCAGCGGATCGGAGGAGGCCAGGCGGCGCAGTTCGGCGGCCATCAGCAGGTCGGCGGTGACGTCGGTGAACAGCCAGATGCGCCCGTGCTCGCCGTTGCCGCGCACCGGGTGGGTGTCCACTTCGAAGGTGCGTTCGCCCAACGTCCAATTCAGCTTCGAGGCGAAATTGACGTCGCCCATCTGCCTTGCATAGGCCTGGTCCAGTTCGGCGTGGTTGTCGCAGCGCTGCCGCAGGGCGCGCATGGGCGCGGCGAGTTCGGCGGCGCGGTGGCGCCCCGGAGCGCACGCCATCAGCTCGGCGGCGCGCTCGTTGATTGCCGCCCCCACGCCATCGCCGTCGATCAGCACGATGCCGGCCGGCACGCTCTCGAACAGATCCTCGAACTGGTTGCGTACGATCACCTCGCGTGCGGCCTCCCGTCGTGCCGACAGCAGCCGCGCCACGCTGGCCGCCAGCATGGGTACCTGCTGCGTCATCGGCGCAGGCGCCGACGCATGCCGCCATAGCAGCAACAGCCCGCTGAGCGGTGCGCCATGGGACGGGGAGGGGATGTACAGCACCGAGCCCGGGGTGCCACCGAGTGCGTGGAGGATCGCGGACGGCAGCCGGAACGCGGCGGCCTCTACCGGTTCGCCACGCCAGTCATGCTCGAAGATGCCGCTACGGGCCAGATTGAAGCCGGAGAACGACAGCGTGGGCGAGGACACTGCCCACGTGGCACGGCCGTCGGCCTCGATGTCGATGGCCATGACCCTGTCCGCCCCCGAGGCAAGCTGGGCGAAGTGGCACAGCGCGGCGAGCGCGTCGCTGTCGGAGCGGGTCAATGCGCCGCTCCGCCAAGACGCTGCTCGAGGATGTCGATGACCGCATCGGCGGCGGTCATGTGCGGCAGGTGACCGGCGGCATCGATCACGTCGAGGGTCGCGCCGTCGATCGCCTTGGCCAGCCACTGCCCGACCTGCACCGGAACGGCTACGTCCACGGCGGTCTGGATCACATGGACGGGCTTGGCCACCTGCGCGGCCGAGCCGCGAAGATCGGAGGTGAAGATGGTGCGCGAGGTGTTGAGCGCGATGTCCGGGCGCATCTGGAACAGGGTATTGGAGAAATCGGCGATCACCGCGCTGTCATCTACGCCCACCACCATCGGCGCGAACCCGGCCACCCAGGCCTGGTAGTTGGCGCTCATGCTCTGGAACAGGCCCTCCAGGTCCTGCGGCTTGAACCCGCCGGTGTAGTCGACATCATCGAGGTAACGCGGCGACGCGCCGATGAGGACAAGGCGCTCGAACAGGTCGGGCCTGGCGATGGCAGCCAGCGCGCCGATCATGCCGCTCATCGAGTGGCCGATGTACGTGCACTGCGACACGCCGCACTCGTCCAGCAGGTCGATCAGGTCGTCGGCATAGCCGAACAACGCGCCATGCCGTTCGAAATCGTAGCGTTCCGCGCCCTGGGGGCCGCAGCCGGCCAGGTCGAAGGAGATCACGTCGAAACGCGCCTCGAACCAGGGCCGCAGCGCGGTCCATGCGGTCTGGTCGGTACCGAAGCCGTGGGAAAGAACGGCGACCTGCTTGCCTTGGCCGCTGCGACGACCGTTGAACATTTCAAAACTGCCCACGTACGTCTACCCATGGCGCTGAAGGGCCGAATACTAGGGCACGGTGGTGGGCGGGGTCTATCGCGATGCGGGCTGGGGTTCATGTGCGGCGGCACCGCCGAAACGGCGAGTGCGGGCATCCGGCCTTGGGCGGGGCAAGCCGGAATGATGGGCGTACGCGCCAAGGCGGGGCTTGGTCGCGACGCGATCGAGGGGTGGACTCGCACGCGTCGTCCCGGTCATGGCGACAACATGAGCGACGCAACCCGGAGAATCCTCAGGATCCTGTCGTTTCAATGCGCAGGCGGATGCGCATTGCCTGCGCAGGCATCCAGCCGCCAAACAGAAGCTGCCGCAGATAGCCGCCGGCGGCCCCGGCAACCATGCCGGCCAGTACGCGCCGCGCCGGCCCGGTCCAGCGGCGCGCAAGGTCGACCAGCCACGGCAGCAGCGCCAGTGCCTGGGCGCCGATGAGCAGGGCAAGGACATCCAGGCCCACCGCATCAACAATCGTGAGCACCGGCAGCCACAGCGGATTGGAGGCGGCCATCAGGACGATCACGGTGGTCGCGATGATGACGATGCGGCGCCCGGTGGGCGTGCTGGTCCAGCGCAGCAAACGGGACATCGGGGACACGGCAGGGTCTCGGTGGGGTGGTGTGGCGGTGGCGAGCCGGCCAGGGTTGCATGCGCGGGGCTGGCACGCGATCCTGCGGTGCACGGCAGGGCAGGCGCAAGTAGGCCGCCGTCGTCCGCCTTCCCCCGAGGAGTCGCCATGAAAATCGCCGTGTTCAGCGCGCGTCCCTACGACCGCCGATTCCTCGACGAGGCCCACCAGTGCGCCGACCTCGCGGAGCCGGCCGAGTTCCTGTACTTCGACGCATCCCTGGATGTGCATACCGCCGCGCTGGCCCAGGACTGCGCGGCCGTCTGTGTGTTCGTCAACGATCGCCTGGACGCACCGGTACTGCACGCGCTGCATGCACTGGGCGTGCGCGCGATCCTGCTGCGCTGCGCCGGCTTCAACAACGTGGACCTGGCCACGGCCGGGCAGCTGGGGTTCTTTGTCGCCCGGGTGCCGGCCTACTCGCCCGAGGCGGTGGCCGAGCATGCGCTGGCATTGGTGATGACCCTCAACCGGCACACCCATCGCGCCTACAACCGGGTGCGCGAGGGCAACTTCATGCTCGATGGCCTGCTCGGGCGCACCCTGCACGGCAAGACCGTGGGCATCGTCGGCACCGGCAAGATCGGCCTGGCCACGGCGCGCATCTTCAAGGGGATGGGCTGCACCGTGCTGGGCCACGATCCTTACCCGTCGCCGGACTTCCCGCCGATCGGCACGTTCGTGGCACTGGAGGAACTGCTGGCGCGGGCCGACATCGTCTCGTTGCATTGCCCGCTGACGCCGGACACCCACCACCTGATCAACGCGACCTCGCTGGCGCAGATGAAGCCCGGCGCGATGCTGGTCAATACCTCGCGCGGCGGCCTGGTCGATACCCAGGCGGTGATCGGTGCGCTCAAGGCGCGGCAGCTGGGCCACCTGGCCATCGATGTCTACGAGCAGGAAAGCGCGCTGTTCTTCCAGGACTGGTCGGGCGAGATCATCGACGATGATGCCTTCCAGCGCCTGATGACCTTCCCCAACGTGCTGGTCACCGGGCACCAGGGCTTCTTCACCGTCGAGGCGCTGCAGGAGATATCCGCGATCACGCTGGGCAACCTGGACGACTTCGCCCGCGGCCGCGCGTGTCCCAATCGCGTGGTCGCCGCCTGATCCACCGCTGTTGCCGTCCTCCCTCCACCCACCGCGCAGGGGCATGACCATGTGGCATCAGACCTACGATCCGCTCGGCAACGCGAACCTCTCGGCGCTGCTGGCCGCGCTGCCGGTGCTGGTGTTCCTGCTCGCGCTGACGGTGCTGCGGCTCAAGGGGCTCACAGCCGCGCTGCTGGCGGTGCTGGTGTCGGCACTGGTGTCGGCCTGGGTGTTCGGCATGCCCGCGGGCGCCATTGCCGGCGCGGCGCTGCTGGGCATCGCCAACGGCCTCTTCCCGATCAGCTTCATCGTGCTGATGGCGGTGTGGCTGTACAAGCTGGCCATCCGCAGCGGCAAGTTCGAGGTGATCCGCGGCAGCATCGCCACCATCTCCGACGACCAGCGCATCCAGGTGCTGCTGATCGCGTTCTGTTTCGGCGGCTTCCTGGAAGGCGCCGCAGGCTTCGGCGTGCCGATCGCGATCTGCGCCGCGCTGCTGGTGGAGCTGGGTTTCCGCCCGCTCAAGGCGGCCATGCTGTGCCTGGTGGCCAATGGCGCGGCCGGGGCCTATGGGGCGATCGGGATCCCGGTGCTGGTGGGGGCGCAGCAGGGTGGGGTGGCGCTGGGAGGGATGTCGCAGATGCTGGTCCCGCTGGTGCAGGTGTGTGCGCTGCTGCTGCCGGCCGTACTGGTATGGATGCTGGATGGCTGGCGCGGGGTGCGCGAGACCTGGCCGGTGCTGCTGGTGGTCGGCGCGGTGTTCAGCGGGGCGCAGACGCTTACGCTGGTGCTGCTGGGGCCGGAACTGGTGGACATCATCGGCCCCCTGGCCGCGATGGGCAGCCTGGCCGCGTTCATGCAGGTCTGGCGCCCCGTGCGCATCTACCGCGAGGACCAGGCCCCGCCGGTCTCCGGGCAGCGCTGGACGCTGCGGCAGGTGCTGCTGGCGTGGTCGCCGTTCTACATCCTCACCGCCACCATCCTCACCTGGAGCCTGCCGGCGTTCAAGGCGCTGTTCGGCCCCGACGGCGCGCTCGGGGCGACGGTGCTGCACCTGCCCATCGCGTTGCTGGACCAGCGCGTGCAGGAGGTGCCGCCGCTGGTGGCCACCGCGCGCACTCTGCCGGCGGTCTGGAACGTGGGGTGGCTCAATGCGTCCGGCACCGCGATCCTGATCGCCGCGCTGCTCACCGTGGTGCTGTCACCCCGGCTGACCGTGCGGTCGGCCGCGGAAGAACTGGCGCAGTCCGGCAAGCAGATGTGGAAGCCGCTGGCGACGGTGGCACTGGTGATGGCGGTGGCCTACATCACCAACTATTCCGGGGCATCGTCCACGATCGGGCTGGCGCTGGCCCAGGCCGGCGGCCTGTTCCCGGTGCTGGCGCCGGTGATCGGCTGGATGGGCGTGTTCATCACCGGCTCGGTGGTCAACAGCAATACCCTGTTCGCGCACCTGCAAGCGGTCACCGCCGGGCAGATCGGGGTGTCGCCGGCACTGCTGGTGGCGGGCAACACCGCTGGCGGGGTGATGGCCAAGCTGGTTTCGCCGCAATCGATCGCCATCGCCGCCGCGGCGGTGAAGCTGGTTGGCCAGGAATCGGCGATCATGCGCAGCACCCTGGCGATCAGCCTCGGGCTGCTTGCCTACGTCTGCCTGTGCACCCTGCTGCTGTCGTGGATGACGGGCTGAAACTGAGGCATTCATGTCTATACATGAATGCCTCGGACGTGCCGATCCGGGCTGTTGCGCACCGCTGCGACAACGTGTCGCAGCCTATTTGTGGCCTTTCCTGCGCCGGATCATTGTCAATGCTCTTCTTAAATGTTGCGTGACGGCCTAAAATTGAAAGGCTGACATGATCGTCCCCGTGCCTGTCCCCCTGGACCGGCACATCCGGCCATTGGCCGGGCGGGGCGCGCTTGAGCTGGCATTCCCTACGCAATTGGATCGACCGATGATTCCGTTGAACCCCCTTGGACGCTTTTTGCGTCCGGGCCTGCTGTTTGCGTTGTCCGTGTTCCTCACGGGCTGCAACTCGGCCATCCTCAACCCCAAGGGCCAGATCGGCCACGATGAGAAGACGCTGCTGATCACGGCTACCGTGCTGATGCTGCTGGTCGTCGTGCCGGTCATCATCATGACCCTGACCTTCGCGTGGAAGTACCGTGCGACCAACACCAAGGCCCGCTATGAGCCGAAGTGGTCGCACTCCACCGCGATCGAAGTGGTGGTGTGGTCGATCCCGTGCATGATCGTGCTGGTGCTGGCCGTGCTGACCTGGCGTTCCTCGCACGCCCTGGACCCGTACCGTCCGCTGGACTCGGACAAGAAGCCGGTGGTGATCGAAGCCATCTCGCTGGACTGGAAGTGGCTCTTCATCTACCCCGAAGAGAACATCGCCACGGTCAACGAGATCACCTTCCCGGTCGATACCCCGCTGAACTTCAAGATCACGTCCGATTCGGTGATGAATGCGTTCTTCATCCCGCACCTGGGCAGCATGATCTACTCGATGACGGCCATGGAGACCAAACTCCACCTGATCGCCAACGAGACCGGTGAGTTCCCGGGCATGTCCTCGCACTACAGCGGCGCGGGCTTCAGCAAGATGCACTTCACTGCCCATTCGGTCAGCGAGGAGCAGTACCAGCAGTGGCTGGCCAAGGTCCGCGGCACTGCGGCGACCCTGGACAAGACCGCCTTCAATGCGCTGGTGGCCGAGAAGAACCACGACTGGCACCCGGTGACGTATTTCGGCACCAGCGAAGCCGGCCTGTTCGACTGGGTGATCGCCAAGCACATGGGCGACAACCAGCACTACGGCATGAAGCACGACCACCAGGCGATGGGCCATGACGGCGCCGCGGGCGAAAGCCATGCCGGCCACGACATGCCGGCCGCCGATGGTCCCGCCCCGGCCGACGTGCATGCCGACGATACGCACGCGGCCCACGCCGCTGGCGCCGCCGCCGAGCACGCAGACCACACTGCAGACGAGCACGCCGCCGCCGGTCACGCCGGCCACGCAGGCTCGGGAGAATAAGCATGAATCTGTTGGGTAAATTGACATTTGCCGACATCCCGCATGACCCGATCATCATCACCACGCTGGTCGGTGCTGGTATCGGCGGCATGCTGGTGCTGGCCCTGATCACCAAGTTCAAGCTGTGGGGCTATCTCTGGAAAGAGTGGTTCACCTCGGTCGACCACAAGAAGATCGGCGCGATGTACCTCATCGTCGCCTTCGTCATGCTGCTGCGCGGCTTTGCCGACGCGATCATGATGCGTGCCCAGCAGGCCATCGCGGCCGGCGGCAACGAAGGCTTCCTGCCGCCGCACCACTACGACCAGATCTTCACCGCCCACGGCGTGATCATGATCTTCTTCGTGGCGATGCCGCTGATCACCGGCCTGATGAACGTCGTGGTGCCGCTGCAGATCGGCGCACGCGACGTGGCCTTCCCGTTCGTCAACTCGCTCAGCTTCTGGCTGTTCGTGGCGGGCGCGGGCCTGGTGATGATCTCGCTGGGTGTCGGTGAGTTCGCGCAGACCGGTTGGCTGGCCTTCCCGCCGTTGTCGGGCAAGGAGTACAGCTCAGGTGTCGGTGTGGATTACTACATCTGGGGCCTGCAGGTCGCTGGCCTGGGTACCACGCTGAGCGGTATCAACTTCTTCATTACCATCCTGAAGATGCGTACCCCGGGCATGAAGCTGATGCACATGCCGGTGTTCACCTGGACCGCGCTGGTCACCAACGTGCTGATCATCGCCGCCTTCCCGGTGCTGACCGTCACCCTGGTGCTGCTCACCCTGGACCGTTACCTGGGCACGCACTTCTTCACCAATGACGGTGGCGGCAACGCCATGCTGTACATCAACCTGATCTGGATCTGGGGTCACCCGGAAGTCTATATCCTGGTGCTGCCGGCCTTCGGCGTGTTCTCCGAGGTCATCGCCACGTTCTCGCGCAAGGCGCTGTTCGGCTACAAGGGCATGGTCTACGCCACCGCCTGCATCGGCGTGTTGTCGTTCATCGTGTGGCTGCACCACTTCTTCACCATGGGCTCGGGTGCCAACGTCAATGCCTTCTTCGGCATCACGACGATGATCATCTCGATCCCGACCGGCGTGAAGATCTTCAACTGGCTGTTCACCATGTTCCGCGGTCGCGTGCAGTTCACCACCCCGGTGCTGTGGACGATCGGCTTCATGGTCACCTTCACCATCGGCGGCATGACCGGCGTGATGCTGGCGATCCCGGCCATCGACTTCGTGCTGCACAACAGCCTGTTCCTGATCGCCCACTTCCACAACGTCATCATCGGCGGCGTGGTGTTCGGCATGTTTGCCGGCATCACCTACTGGTGGCCGAAGATGTTCGGCTTCCGCCTCAACGAAACCTGGGGCAAGCGCGCGTTCTGGTGCTGGTTCATCGGCTTCTACGTGGCCTTCATGCCGCTGTACATCCTGGGCTTCATGGGCATGACCCGCCGCATGCAGAGCTACCCGAACCTGGAGTACCAGCCGCTGCTGGTGATCGCCATGTGCGGTGCGTTCATCATCGGTGCCGGCATCCTGTGCCAGGTGATCCAGATCGCCGTGTCGATCCGCGACCGCAAGAAGACCGCCGACCTGACCGGCGATCCGTGGGATGCCCGTACGCTGGAGTGGGAAACCTCTTCGCCGCCGTCGTTCTACAACTTCGGCGCGCTGCCCAAGGTCACCGAACTGGACGACTTCTGGGAGCGCAAGCAGCGTGGTGAGGCGTGGGAACGCCCGGCCAGGTACACCGACATCCACATGCCGCGCAACACCGGCACCGGCGTGGTGATCGGCGCCTTCAGCCTGGTGCTGGGCTTTGCGATGATCTGGCACATCTGGTGGCTGGCCATCGTGGGCATCGTCGGCATGATCGGCACCTTCATCTGGCGCACCTTCGACAAGGACACGGATTACTACGTGCCGGCCGCCGAAGTGGAGCGCATCGAAAATGAGCACCGTCGCCACCTGGTGGCGCAGGGCCTGGTGAAATCGGAGCTGAAGGCATGAGCAGCACTATCCCCAACAGCATGAACCATGGGCACGCCGCGCAAGCGGCGGCCCACGGCCATGATGACCACGAGCACCACGACACCGGCGGCAACACCGTCTTCGGTTTCTGGGTGTACCTGATGAGCGACTGCCTCATCTTCGCCAGCCTGTTCGCCACCTACATCGTGTTGTCCGGTGGCACCAACGGCGGGCCTGGCCCGAAGGACCTCTTCGACCTGAGCTTCGTCGCCTGGGAAACCACGCTGCTGCTGGTGTCTTCGCTGACCTTCGGCCTGGGCATGATCGCCCTGCACAAGCACAAGGTCGGCCAGATGTACCTGTGGCTGGGCCTGACCTGGCTGCTGGGCTTCGGCTTCATGGTCATGGAAGTGTGGGAGTTCAACCACCTCATCCATGAGGGCTACGGCCCCGACCACAGTGCATTCCTGTCGGCGTTCTTCGCGCTGGTGGGTACCCACGGCCTGCACGTCAGTGCCGGCCTGCTGTGGCTGCTGGTCATGTTCATCCAGATCAAGCAGAACGGCCTGACCCCGACCAACAAGACCCGCATGGCGTGCCTGAGCCTGTTCTGGCACTTCCTGGACCTGATCTGGATCGGCGTGTTCTCCGTCGTCTACCTGAAGGGAGCGCTGTAATGGCACATGACAATCACGCACACGACCACGGCCACGGTGCCGGCGGCGAAAGCCACGGCAGCGTCAAGTCGTACCTGGTCGGCTTCCTGCTGGCAGCGGTCCTGACCATCATCCCGTTCTGGCTGGTGATGCACGGCAACCTGCCGACCTTCACCACCGGCGTGATCATCGTGATCGCCGCGGTGCTGCAGATCCTGGTGCACCTGGTGTTCTTCCTGCACCTGGACCGCTCCTCGGAGCAGCGCTGGAACGTCAGCGCGGCGGCCTTCACCGTGGTGGTGATCGGCATCATCGTCGCCGGCTCGCTGTGGGTCATGCACAACATGAACGTGCACATGATGCACTGACGTCCCCGCGACGTTGCCGCACGCAGAAAGGCCGCCCCCGGGCGGCCTTTTTGTTTGCGTCGATCAGGGCGGGATCAACGGCTGCAGGTGTGCGCGTCCACCGGTCTGGGCACCCCCGGGCACCTTAAGGAACGAGAGGCAACACCGGCGCGTGCTCGAGCGCAACGAAGCCGTCCACTGAAGGTGGACGATTGAAGCGCTACGCCGCCTGGGCCAACCGCAGGAATTCGTCAGCCCCCACCGGCCGCCCCAGGTGGTACCCCTGCAGCAGGTCGCAGCCCATGTCGCTCAGGTACTGGCGTTGCCCATCGGTTTCCACGCCCTCGGCGACGATCCGCAGTTGCAGCGAACGGCCCAGCGCGATGATCGACGACACGATCGCCGCGTCTTCGGCGTTGTCTTCCAGGTCGTGCACGAACGCGCGGTCGATCTTCAGTTCGGTGGCCGGCATGCGCTTGAGGTAGAGCAGGCTGGAGTAGCCGGTGCCGAAGTCGTCGATGGAGATGTTGACCCCCATCGCGGTCAGTCCGTGCAGGATCTGCAGGCTCGCCTCGACGTCCTTCATCGCGGTGGTCTCGGTCACTTCCAGGGTCAGGTGGCGTGGGTCCAGCCGGTGCCGTTCCAGCGTGCGCTTGACCGTGTCGAGCAGGGTGGCCGAGCCGAACTGCAGTGGCGACAGGTTGACCGCCATCGACCACTCCGCATGGCCGGCGTCGTGCCACAGGCGCAGCTGCGCGCAGGCGTGGTCCAGCACCCAGTCGCCCAGCGGCAGGATCAGCCCGCTGCGTTCGGCGACCGGAATGAACATGTCCGGGCCGAGCAGGCCCAGCTCGGGGTGCTGCCAGCGCACCAGCGCCTCGGCGCCGATCAGCGGCTGGCCGCTGGCCGGGAACTTGGGCTGGTAGTGCAGCACCAGCTCGTTGCGGTGGATCGCCCGGCGCAGCTCCTGCAGCAGCTTGAGCTGGCGGTTGGCGCTGACGTGCATCGATTCGGTGAAGAACGTATAGCCGTTACGGCCGCCGTCCTTGGTGTGGTACATCGCCGCGTCGGCGTGCGCCATCAACTCCCGTTCACTGGTGGCGTCGGCCGGGTACAGCGCGATGCCGAGGCTGGCGGTCACCTGCAGTTCCAGCGCATCGATCAGGAACGGCTCGCCCACGCTGGCGATGATGCGTTCGGCGACCACCGCTGCATCTTCGGGGTCGTCCACCTGGAACACGATGACGAACTCGTCGCCGCCCAGCCGCGCGAACGTATCCTGGCTGCGCAGCAGCGCACTGACGCGTTCGCTCATCTGGATCAGCAGCTTGTCGCCGAGCTGGTGACCGTAGGCATCGTTGATGGCCTTGAAGCCGTCCAGATCGCAGAACATCACCGCGAAACTGAAGTGCCGGCGCCGCGCCTTCTCGATCGCCTGCTCGATCCGGTCCTGCAGCAGCATCCGGTTCGGCAGCTGGGTCAGCGGGTCGTGCAGGGCGGCCTGCAGCAGTTTCTCGTTGGCGTGCGCCAGCGAGTCGGCCAGCATGCCGGTGCGGGTGCGCATCTGGCGGTCGAACACCGAGGCCAGCAGCGCGATGCCCAGCGTGGCCAGCGTGGTCACGATGACCAGCACGGCCAGCCACTTGGCGTCGATGCCCTCGCCATAGGCGGCGCCACAGATGCTGCCGGGCGGGAAGTGGGCCGCGGCCATGCCGGTGTAGTGCATGCCCACGATCGCCAGCCCCATCACCAGCGACGCCAGGCCGCGCAACAGGAATGCGCGGCGCTGCTCCAGGCGCAGCCGGAACGCGATCCACAAGGCCGCACCGGCCGCGCTGATGGCGATCAGCAGCGACAGGGTGAACCAGAACGGGTCGTAATCGATGCCCGGCTGCATGCGCAGGGCGGCCATGCCCAGGTAGTGCATGGCGGCGATGCCCAGGCCCATCAGCACCGCGCCGGCGCCCAGCCGGGCCCACGGCAGCGACGGGCGCGAGACCAGCCACAGCGCGTAGGCCGACGCGCCGACGGACACGGCCAGCGAGAACAGGGTGATGCCCAGGTCGTAGCCGACCGGGATCGGCAGGTGGAAGGCGAGCATGCCGATGAAGTGCATCGACCAGATGCCCAGGCCCATCGCGCCTGCGCCACCGGCCAGCCACCAGCGGGCCACGCGGCCCTGGGTGCTGGCCAGCCGGCCGGCCATGTCCAGTGCCGTATACGAGGCAAGGATGGCGACCAGCAGCGAGAAGACGACAAGACTCTGGCTGTAGGTGCCGGTCATGGGAGAAGCCTGGATAAAAGGGGGACGGGCGATGGCCCGCCCCGGTATCGGCCTGCCGGCGGGAAACTTGAACGCCGTTGGCGGCGCGTCTCGGTTGTTGCGACGCGGCTCGGCTATCCTGCCCGCCAGACGATGAAGTGGACGTGGACATGGCCAAGCGACTGACCGCATACGTGTGCAGCGAATGTGGTGCCGAATACAGCAAGTGGCAGGGGCAGTGCACCGAGTGCGGCGTGTGGAACGTGCTCACCGAGATCACCCTGGAAAGCGCCACCCCGGCCAAGGCTTCGCCGGCAGCACGCCGCTCCGGCTGGGCGGGCAAGGTCGATGCGCCCAAGATCATGGCGCTCAAGGATGTGCAGCAGACCGAGCACCTGCGCGTCAGCACCTGCATCGGCGAGTTCGACCGGGTGCTGGGCGGTGGCCTGGTTGAAGGTGCGGTGATCCTGGTCGGCGGCGATCCGGGTATCGGCAAGTCCACCCTGCTGCTGCAGGCCGTGGCGAAGATGGCCGCGACCCTGCCGGTGCTGTACATCACCGGCGAGGAGTCGCTGTCGCAGGTGGCCGGGCGCGCGGTACGGCTGGACCTGCCGCTGGACAACGTCAATGCGCTGGCCGAAACCCAGGTCGAGGCGATCCTGCAGCACGCCAGCGTCGCCCGCCCCAAGCTGATCGTGGCCGACTCCATCCAGACCCTGTGGACCGAATCGCTCACCGCCGCGCCGGGCTCGGTGAGCCAGGTGCGCGAAAGCGCCGCGCGGCTGGTCCGCTTCGCCAAGGAAACCGGCACCGCCGTATTCCTGGTGGGCCATGTCACCAAGGAAGGCGGCATCGCCGGCCCGCGCGTGCTCGAGCACATGGTCGATGCGGTGCTGTATTTCGAGGGGGAGAGCGGCAGCCGCTTCCGCCTGCTGCGCGCGTTCAAGAACCGCTTTGGCGCGGTCAACGAGCTGGGCGTGTTCGCCATGGGCGAGAAGGGCCTGAAGGAAGTCTCCAACCCCTCGGCGATCTTCCTGTCCGGTGGCAGCACGCAGCAGCCGGGCAGCTGCGTGATGGTCACCCGCGAGGGCACCCGGCCGCTGCTGGTGGAGGTGCAGGCGCTGGTGGATACCTCGCCGCTGTCCAATCCGCGGCGGGTGGCAGTGGGCCTGGAGCAGAACCGCCTGGCGATGCTGCTGGCCGTGCTGCACCGGCACGGGGGCGTGCTTACCGGCGACCAGGACGTGTTCGTCAACGTGGTCGGTGGCATCCGCGTGCAGGAAACCGCGGTGGACTTGCCGGTGTTGCTGGCGGTGCTGTCCTCGCTGCAGGACCGGCCGCTGGCCGAGAAGACCATCGCCTTCGGCGAAGTCGGCTTGTCCGGCGAGATACGTCCGGTGCCCAACGGCGAGGACCGCCTGCGTGAAGCGGCCACCCATGGCTTCAAGCGCGCCATCGTGCCCAAGGCCAACGCGCCCAAGACCGGCAGCGTGAAGGGCATGGAGGTGATCGCGGTGGAGCGGTTGTCCGAGGCGATCGAGGCGGCCTGACCCCATCCGCGCCAACGACGCACCCAGGTAGCGCCGAACCATGCTCGGCTGCTTTCGGCGCCCCACCTTGTGCGCCTGATCCGGCAAGCCGAGCCATGCTCGGCTGCTTTCGGTGACCCACCTTGTACGCCTGATCCGGCAAGCCGAGCATGGCTCGGCTCTACCCGGGTGTCGGCCGGTACGCCCGGCCCGGCCAGCCGGGCATGGCCAGCTCTGGTAGAGCCGAGCCGTGCTCGGCTGCCTTCAGCGACCCACCTTGTACGCCCGATCCGGCAAGCCGAGCATGGCTCGGCTCTACCCAGGTGTCAGCCGGTACGCCCGATCCGGCAAGCCGAGCATGGCTCGGCTCTACCCAGGTGTCAGCCGGTACGCCCGGCCCGGCCAGCCGAGCATGGCTCGGCGCTACCCGGGCGACCGTGTTTTGTGCCGAATACCCGCCAGCGGTCGGTCAGCGCGTGGTATGCCCGAATACCAGTTCGATGACGAACTGGCTGCCGAAGAAGGCCAGCAGCAGCAGCGCCATCGCGGTCAGGGTCCAGTGCACGGCCTTGGCGCCGCGCCAGCCGTAGCGACGACGGCCGATCAGCAACGTGCCGAACACGATCCACGACAGCACGCTGAGCACGGTCTTGTGCACCAGCTTCTGCGCCAGCAGGTCATCGACGAACAGCACGCCGGTGAGCAGGGTCAGGGTGAGCAGGGCGAAGCCGACGGCGATCACCCGGAACAGCAGCGATTCCAGGTCGGCCAGCGGCGGCAACGCACGCAGCCAGGGGCGGAAATCGCGTCGACGCAACGCGCGTTCCTGCAGCCACAACATGATCGCCAGCAGCGCGGCCACGCTGAGGGTGGCGTAGGCCAGCAGGGCCAGCCATGCGTGCGTGGCCAGCTGCCAGCCCAGCGGCCGGCTCGGTTCGTGACCGTAGGCGTGATAGGCCCACAACACCGCCGCGGCCATCGGGAATACCAGCACCCCCAGGGCGGCCATGCGCCCGCGCGCGGCCACCAGCGAGGTCAGCCAGGCCATGCCCAGGCCGACCAGCGACAGCGCGGCGAAGAAGTGCATGTCCGGCCCACCGGTGGTGCGCATCGCCACCAGCACGTGGTAACCACCGTGCAGCAGCATCGCCGGCAGCGCCGGCCACAGCCAGGTCGGCGAGGTCACCGCATCATCGCGGACGACCGCGCGCACCAGCAGCCCGGTGGCGGTCAGGTACAGCAGGGTCGCGATGAGAACGATTGTCATCGTTCCAGTTTCGCATACCCCCCGGCCACTGGCGATGCCTGCGGCCATGGGCCGCAGTCGCGGTCCGGGGCGCTTGGTGGACCGGCTATACTGTGCGTCTCTCTGTCTTTCGTTCTGAACAGGTTGCCTCCATGTTCGAGTCCCTGACCCAGCGCCTCTCCGGCACCATCGAGCGGCTGCGTGGCCGCGGTCGCCTCACCGAGGAAAACATCCGCGAGGCCACCCGCGAAGTGCGCATCGCGCTGCTCGAAGCCGACGTCGCCCTGCCGGTCGTGCAGGCGCTGGTCGAGCGCATCAAGGTGCGCGCGGTCGGCCAGGAAGTGCTGAAGTCGCTGACCCCGGGCCAGGCGCTGATCAAGGTCGTGCGCGACGAGCTGACCACGGTGATGGGCTCGGCCGCGTCCGACCTCAACCTCAACGTGCCGGCCCCGGCGATCATCCTGATGGCCGGCCTGCAGGGTGCGGGCAAGACCACCACGGTGGGCAAGCTGGCCAAGCACCTGAAGGAAAAGCGCAAGAAGAAAGTGATGGTGGTGTCGGCCGACGTCTACCGCCCGGCCGCGATCGAGCAGCTCAAGACCCTGGCCGACCAGGTCGGCGTGCTGTTCTTCCCGTCCAGTGCCGACCAGAAACCGGAAGCGATCGTCCGCGCCGCCATCGACGATGCGCGCAAGTCGTTCGTGGACGTGCTGATCGTCGATACCGCCGGCCGCCTGGCCATCGACGAAGCGATGATGGCCGAGATCAAGGCCCTGCACGCGGCGGTCAACCCGGCTGAAACGCTGTTCGTGGTCGACGCCATGACCGGCCAGGACGCGGCCAATACCGCCAAGGCCTTCGGCGAGGCGCTGCCGCTGACCGGCGTGGTGCTGACCAAGACCGACGGTGACGCCCGTGGCGGTGCCGCACTGAGCGTGCGCTACATCACCGGCAAGCCGATCAAGTTCGTCGGCGTCAGCGAAAAGCCCGACGGCCTGGACGTGTTCCACCCGGACCGTATCGCCAGCCGCATCCTGGACATGGGCGACGTGCTGTCGCTGGTGGAGCAGGTCGAGCAGCAGGTCGACAAGGACAAGGCGCAGAAGCTGGCCGAGAAGGTCGCCAAGGGCAAGAAGTTCGACCTGAACGACATGCGCGACCAGCTCGAGCAGATGCAGAACATGGGCGGCATCGGCGGCCTGATGGACAAGCTGCCGGGCCTGGGCAACATTCCCGAGCACCTCAAGCAGCAGGTCAGCCAGGGCAAGGAAGTGCCGCGCATGATCGCGATCATCAACTCGATGACCAAGAAGGAGCGCCGCAACCCCGGCCTGCTCAACGGCTCGCGTCGTGCGCGTATCGCACGCGGTTCGGGCCTGACCCCGGCCGACGTCAACAAGCTCATGAAGCAGTTCCAGCAGATGGAAAAGATGATGAGCAAGATGGCCGGCGGCGGCATGAAGGGCATGATGCGCAGCATGAAGGGGATGATGGGGGCCATGGGCGGCCGCGGCGGCATGCCGTTCCGCTGAGCCCTGCAATGGGCGGCGCAACGCCCGCTGCAGGGCGTGCTGCGCCGTGCCGTTGACCGTTCCCGCACCGGGCGCATCAGGCGCCCGCCAATTGATCCAACAAGGAATGTCCATGAAGAACTCGATCGTGGTGGTGGCGCTGGTCCTGGCGCTGACCGCTTGCAAGGACGACACCTCGATGTCGCAGAAGGCCGGTAGCGCGATCAGTGGCACGGCCGCCGATTTCGTCGCTGGACTGGGCGAGGGCGTGGACAAGCGCATGAACGTGACGCTGCAGACCGACCCCGGCCTGGCCGCGCGCGGCCTCACCGTGACCCAGGGCAAGAGCCGTGGCATGGGCTCCAAGGACGCCGCGGTGTACGTGGTGGCCGACAAGCCGTTCAAGGGCAAGCTGGTGGCGCGCGCGCTGGATGGCGAGGGCACCGAGATCGGCCGCGCCGTGGTCGAGGAGGAGTTCGCCGCCGATGACGCGCGCTATGTGACCTTCACGTTCAACGAAGAGATGGACAGCCAGCTGGTCCGTACCTACGCGGTGTCGGCGCGCTGAATCCGGCCGGCGTGCATGCCCGGGTGGGGCGGTGCGGCGTATGCTGCAGCGTCAGACCCCACAGGTGCGCCGAACGTGAGTCCTTCGCCCATCCTCGAACGCGCCGACCGTTTCTGTCGGCGTTTTGCCGTGCAGGTTCCCATCCTGCTCGCCCCGATGGCCGGCGCCTGCCCGGTGCCGTTGTCGGCCACGCTGGCCACGGCTGGCAGCATGGGCGCGATGGGCGCGGTGCTGTCCCAGCCGCAGGACATCGTGGCGTGGATGGACGATTTCCGCGCCCAATCCAGCGGGCCGGCCCAGGTCAACGTATGGGTCCCCGATCCGCTGCCGCGACGCGATGCGGACGCCGAAGCGGCCAGCCGCCGCTTCCTGGCGCAGTGGGGGCCCGAGGTGCCGGCCAGTGCCGGTGATGCCGGCCCGGCCGATTTCGATGCGCAGTTCGATGCACTGGTCCGCGCGCGCCCGGCGGTGGCCTCGACCATCATGGGCGTGTTTTCCGCCGCCCAGGTGCAGCGCCTGAAGGACGTGGGCATCGCCTGGATCGCCTGTGCAACCACCCTGTCCGAGGCGAAGGCCGCGCAGGCGGCGGGCGCCGACGCGGTGGTCGCGCAAGGCTTCGAGGCGGGCGGGCATCGCGGCGCCTTCGATCCGGACGCGGCCGAGCGCCAGCTGGTGGGGCTGTTCGCGTTGCTGCCAAGGCTGGTCGATCATCTGGACATTCCGGTCATCGCCGCCGGCGGCATCGCCGATGGGCGTGGCATCGCCGCGGCACTGACCCTGGGCGCCAGCGCGGTGCAGGTAGGCACCGCATTCCTGCGCACCCCCGAGTGCGGCGTGCGTCCGGCCTGGTCGCAGGCCCTGGCCGACGCCGAGCCGGAAGACACCTGGCCAACGCGGGCCTTCAGCGGGCGCCTCGGTCGCGGCCTGGCCACCGCCTACGTGCGCGCCGCCGCCGCGCCGGAGGCACCGCCACCGCAGCCCTACCCGGTGCAGCGCGGGCTGACCGCGCCGATGCGGGCACAGGCGAACCGCGACAACACCATCGAGACGATGCAGGCGTGGGCCGGGCAGTCGGCATGGATGGCGTCGGCGCGCCCGGCTGCCGACGTGCTCGGGCAGATGTGGGCCGATGCCAGGGCGCTGCTGGGATGATGCTGTACTGCAACGGCGCGACCGCCAGCGCCGACGACCTGGCCGGCGCGTTGACCAACTATGGCCACTTCACCTCGTTGCAGGTGCGGGGCGCGGCGGTACAGGGCCTGGACCTGCACCTGCAGCGCCTGCGGCAGGGCACCGACGAACTGTTCGGCTGCGCCCTGGACCTTGCCCGGGTGCAGGCATGGATGCGCGACGCGCTACGGTCCGCGCAGCTGCGCGATGCCTCGCTGCGGGTCACCGTGTTCTCGCGGCAGTTCGATTTCCGTCGGCCGCTGCAGCCGGTCGCGGTGGACGTGCTGGTGGCGGTGGCCGCGCCGGTCCACATGCCGGCCGACCCGCGGCGCCTGCGCGCGGCGGTGTACCAGCGCGAACTGCCGCACCTGAAGCATGTCGGTACCTTCCCGCTGTTCGAGCAGCGCCGGCGTGCCCTGCTGGACGGGTTCGACGACGCGCTGTTCGTCACCCCGGACGGAGCGGTCGGCGAGGGCAGCACCTGGAACATCGCCTTCCAGCACGGCCAGCAGATCGTCTGGCCGCAGGCACCGGCCCTGCGCGGCACCCAGGAACGGCTGCTGCAGGCGGGTTTCGCGCCGGACGTGCAGCAGGTGCGCCCGGTGGCCCTGGCCGAGCTGGCGGGGTTCGACGGTGCCATCGCCTGCAATTCGGCCGGGGTCTGGCCGATCTCGGCGATCGATGCGGTGGCGTTCGCGCGCTCGGAGGCGTTCTGCCAGCGCGCACGAGGGGTGCTGGAGACGGTGCCGTGGCAGCCCATCGGTGCCCACGGCGCTGCGGCGTAAACCCTGTTCAGGTTCGGCCGTCTTCACGGACTTGGAATGACCGCAGGCCGCCGCTATAATCGCCGGCTTACCGCGCCATCCTGGCGACTGGGCAATTGAGGAAACAACACCATGGTCAAGATTCGACTGACCCGCGGCGGCGCCAAGAAGCGTCCGTTCTACCACATCATCGTGACCGACTCGCGCAGCGCCCGTGATGGCCGCAACATCGAGCGCGTCGGTTACTACAACCCGGTTGCCCAGGGTGCCGAGTCCCGCATCGTGCTGGACCTGCCGCTGGTCGACAAGTGGGTCGCCAACGGCGCCCAGATGACCGACAAGGTCCGCAACCTGTACAAGGAAGCGACCAAGGCCCAGGCCTCCGCGGCCTGATCCTGACGGGCCGCGCCTGCCGCGGCCCATTCGGTCTATTCAGATGAAAGATACCGAGCGCCGGATCCTGCTGGGCAGGATTGTCGGCGCTTTTGGTGTGCGAGGCGAGATCAAGCTCGAGTCCTGGACCGAGCCGCGTACCGCCATTTTCAACTACCAGCCCTGGATCCTGCGGACCCCCGCCGGCCAGGAGAGCACGCTCACCGGTGCGCGTGGACGTCAGTCCGGCAAGCACCTGGTCGCCGTGTTTCCCGGCATCACCGACCGCGACGTGGTCGAGGCGATGTACGGGACCGAAGTCTATGTCGCACGCAGCGCGCTGCCGCCACCGAAGGCCGACGAGTATTACTGGGTCGACCTGGAAGGTCTGCAGGTGCGGACCGTCGAGGGCGTCGAACTGGGGCGGGCATCGCACCTGTTCTCGACCGGCTCCAACGACGTCCTGGTGGTGCAGGGCGACCGTGAGCGGATGATCCCGTTCGTGCAGCCCGAATTCGTCGTCTCGGTGGATTTCGAGGCCAACCTGATCGTGGTCGACTGGGATCCGGAGTTCTAGGCCGGATGCGTATCGACGTCGTCACGTTGTTCCCGGAGTTCATGGCGCAGTCGGCCGCGCTGGGCGTGGTCGGCCGTGCCGCCGAACGCGGCCTGCTGGCGCTGCACGGCTGGAATCCGCGTGACTATGCCGCGGGCAACTACCGCCGGGTGGACGACCGTCCGTTTGGCGGCGGCCCGGGCATGGTCATGCTGATCGAGCCGCTGCGGGCCTGCCTGGCGGCGGTCAAAGCCGCCGATCCCGCGCCCGCTCCGGTCATTTACCTCAGCCCGCAGGGCGCGCCGCTGACCCAGGCCAAGGTGCGCGAACTGGCCGCGTTGCCGCGGATGATCCTGCTCTGCGGGCGCTACGAGGGCATCGACGAGCGTTTCCTGGACGCCGAAGTCAGCGAGGAAATCTCGATCGGCGATTACGTCCTGTCCGGCGGTGAGCTGGGCGCGGCGGTGATCGTCGATGCGGTAACGCGCCTGCAGGACGGGGCCCTCGGCGATGCCGAATCGGCCGCCCAGGACAGTTTCGAAGGCCCGCAGGGGCTGTTGGACTGCCCGCACTACAGCCATCCGGCCGAGCATGAATGGGGCACTGTCCCGGACGTGCTGCGCTCGGGCAACCATGCCGCCATCGCCCGTTGGCGCCGGCAGCAGTCGCTGCTGCGCACCGCGCTGCGGCGACCGGACCTGCTCGATGAAGGCCGATTGTCCAAGGCCGACCGCCTCCTGCTGGAGCAGGCGCGGCAGGCCATGGCCAAGGATCCAACCCCCTAGCGCGAGGGCGGGATCTTGTTTACAATTCGGGATTGCCATCGGCCCTTTGGGGCCGGTTGGTAGGAATCCCTACAAAAAACGTGCAGCACAGTCCGGTGACTGCATGAGCCCACGTTGTCGAACGACACGACCACCCGAACACTATCGGTGCACCCATGAGCAAGCTGAACAAATCCATCCTCTCGGACTTCGAATCCGCCCAGATCACCCGCGAGCTGCCGAAGTTCAGCCAGGGTGACACCGTCGTCGTCAACGTGAAGGTGAAGGAAGGCAACCGTGAGCGCGTCCAGGCTTACGAAGGCGTCGTCATCGGCACCAAGAATGCCGGCCTGAACTCCGCTTTCACCGTGCGCAAGATCTCGCACGGCTACGGCGTCGAGCGCGTCTTCCAGACCCACAGCGCCATCATCGACTCGGTCGAAGTGAAGCGTCGTGGTAAGGTCCGCGCCGGCAAGCTGTACTACCTGCGTGGCCTGGAAGGCAAGGCTGCCCGCATCAAGGAAGATCTGGCTGCCGCTGCGCAGGCCAAGGCTGCCCGCCTGGCTGCCAAGGCCCAGTAATTCCCGCCGACGACCTCGGTTGTCGCGGTACCAGAACGGCCACCTTCGGGTGGCCGTTCTGCGTTGGACGCCCTGAACATCCCCCCACGTGCGGGAGCCCTGCGCTTCCTGCGCTTGTCGAAGGAACAACATGCAGGCTTATCCCGTTCGTATCCGCGCCGCGCTGCAGGTCATGCAGGCCGCCGGCGTCCCCAGGCAGATGCAGGCGCCGCTGATGTACCGGCTGCTGTGGCGGACGGGCCTGGTTGTGCCGCCGCCGGTGCTGGCCGGTTTCGTCGCCAACGCCGTGCTGATGGGCGCGATGTTCGCGCTGGGGTGGGGCGGACTGATGTGGCTGTTGTTCGCGCGCGGCGCGCTGTTGTCGGGCGTGGGCGTGCTGGGCGCGGCCGGCGTGGCCGGCCTGCTGTTCGGTGGCGCGATGGCACTGCTGATGCGGTGGCAGCAGCAGCGCTATCGCTTGCCGGCGTGGGGCGAGATACGCGCCGCCGACGGCGGTTGACCGGCGCGGCTGGGCGTGGGCGAAGGCGCGGCCGTGGGCGGCGCCTCCGGGTTCGGATCGGCCACCGGTGAGGGGGGCATGGCCGGCACTTCCGCCGGCGCTGCCATCTCCCCACGCTGGGCGGGCAGCATGTGCGCCTTGCGCCAGCCGCCCCAGCGGTAATACGCCAGCGACATCAGCATCGCGCAGAACGAGCTGACCGGGAAACTCCACCACACCGCGTCGGCGCCCCAGTTGTCCTGCAGCAGTTCGGCGAACGGCACGCGGATGCCCCACAGCGACGCGGCCAGGATCAGCAGCGGCGGAATCACCGCACCGGTGGAGCGCACCACGCCGGAGATGACGAAATTGACGCCGAAGAACAGGAACGACCACACCGCGATGTGGTTGAGGTGCCGCGCCACCTCCAGCGACTGGCTGGCTTCGGGCAGGAACAGCGCCAGCGTGTAGCGGTCCAGCAGGATCAGCGGCAGGATCAGTACGCCGGTGAGCAGGAAGTTGTACAGCACGCCACTGCGCGCGGTGCCGCGCACGCGGTCCCAGTTGCCCGCGCCCACGTTCTGCGCGGCCATCGACGAGCACGCTGCGCCGATCGCCATTGCCGGCATCTGCACGTAGGTCCACAACTGCAGCGAGGCGCCGTAGGCGGCTGCGGTATCGGTGCCGTAGCCGTTGACCATGCTCATCATCAGGATCATCGACAGCGAGATCAGCACCATCTGCAGGCCCATCGGCACGCCCTTGACCACCAGCGCGCGCAGGATCGTGGTGTCGATCCGGAACATCGCCATGTCCTTGCGCCCCAGCCACAGCACATGGCGCTTGTTGCGCATGTACCAGAGCAGGCCGATCAGCGACAGCGTCTGCGCGATCAGCGTGGCCCACGCCGCGCCGGCAATACCCAGCTGCGGGAATGGGCCGATGCCGAAGATCAGCAGCGGATTGAACCCGATGTCCAGCACTACCGAGAGCAGCAGGAAGCGGAACGGCGTGCGCGAATCGCCGACGCCCCGCAGGGCCGAACTCAGAAACGCGAACGCGTACAGGGTCGGCATCGCCAGGAAGATGATGCGCAGGTAGGCCTCGGCCAGCGGCAGCGATTCGGCCGGGGTGCCCATCGCCGCCAGCAGCGGGTGCGACAGCCACCAGCCCGCCACCGCGATCACCACCGACAGCCCGATGAAGAACGTCGCGCTGGTGCCCATCACCCGGCGCGCCTGCACGATGTCGCGCGCGCCCATGGCCTGGCCGATCAGGATGGTGGCGGCCATGCCGATGCCGAACACCGAGCCGATCAGGAAGAACATAATGTTGTTGGCGTTGGCGGTGGCGGTCAGCGCCGCCTCGCCGAGGTAGCGCCCCACCCACACCGCATTCACCGAGCCGTTCAGCGACTGGGCGATGTTGCCGGCCAGGATCGGCAGGGCAAACAGGAACAGGTTGCGCCCGATCGGGCCGGTGGTCAGGTCAAGCGGCGCTTTGGCCATGTGCTCTGGAGATCAGGCGTGGAGAGCGGCACACTAGCACCAAGCCCGTCAGCGGGGTATCGCGATGCGACGTTCGATCCTGCAGGTCCCAGCGCCCGGCGTGCGCCGCGCCGCCGCGTCCCTCTTGATAGTGGCTGCGCTGGCCGCATGTTCCAGTACACAGCGCCTGGACGATGCCCAGGTGCGGCCGATGGACCGCCCGGAGTGCCAGGTCGGCAGCCAGCGCCGCGATCTCGATGCCGGGGTACCGGTGTTGATCGGCGGCACCGGTTGCCGCGGGAACCCCGATGCATTGCAACCCCTGAACAAACGACCGGCCAACGCCGTGGAGCTGGGCAAGCAGCATGACTGAAGCAGAAGCGCTGGTCGCCAGCGTGCGACTCGATGTGTGGCTCTGGGCCGCACGTTTCTACCGGACCCGCAGCCTGGCCAAGCAGGCGGTGGAAACCGGCAAGGTGGACGTGGCCGGGCAGCGGCCGAAATCCTCGCGCGCGGTCCGCGTGGGCGAGCAGTTGCAGATCAGCCGCGGCGATGAAACCTATGACGTGCAGGTGCGTGGCCTGAGCGAGATGCGCGGGCCGGCACCGGTGGCGCAGCAGTTGTACGAGGAAAGCGAGGCGTCGCGGGCGCGGCGTGCCGAGCTGCGTGCGCAGCGGGCGGCGGCGGCCAATGGCTATCAGCCGCCCGAACACCGCCCGGACAAGCGCGCGCGGCGGTTGATCCGGGCGTTGGGCGACATCGACGCGATCTAGCGGTGCGGCGTCTTTGACGCATACGAGCTATGTCCCGCGGAAACGCGTTGTCGGTCACGGTGCGCTCAATCCGCCTGCGTCAGACTTCCGGCTCCGCTGATGGAGCCCGCCATGCGTCTGCTGTTGCTGCTGTGCCTGTTGATCCTGTCCGTGCCTGCGGCGCGTGCCGCCGATGATGCCTTCTGGGCACAGCCGCAACGGGGCGGCAACAGCTTCAATGCGGTGCCACCGGACCGCGCCTATTTCGATGCGCTGCGGGCCACCGGCGCCACCTGGGTACGGCTGTCGCCGGACAAGTGGCGGTCGGCCGGTGGGCGCGATTTCCTGATGGGCAACGCAGATCATTACGACGGGCTGGTGAAGGCCGACGTGGCCACGCTGCGCCGCGTTCTCGATGACGCCCATGCCGCCGGGCTCAAGGTGGTGCTGGTGCCGTTGTCGTTGCCGCTGCTGCGCTGGAAACAGAAGAACGGCGACGTGGTCGACCCGCGTTTGTGGCAGTCGCTGGACAACCACGTGCCGGCGCAGGCGTTCTGGCGCGACCTGGCGCGCGCGCTGCACGGCCATCCCGCGCTGGTGGCCTACAACCTGATCAATGAGCCGGCGCCCGAGTACGGCACTGCGCTGGCCGAACACGCCGATGCCGCCGCGATGCGCGCCTGGTATGCCACGGTGCAGGACGGTCCCCGCGATCTGCGCCGGCTGTATACCGGGCTGATCGCCGCCGTACGCGAGGTCGATGCGGACATGCCGCTGATGCTCGATGCAGGTTGGTATGCCGCGGCCGACAGCTTCGACTACTGGCCCGCGCCGCTGGACGATCCGCATCTGTTGTACAGCGTGCACATGTACGAGCCGTACGCCGCCACCAGTGCGCCCAACCAGAGCCGCGCCAAACCGTATCGCTACCCCGGCAAGGTTCCCTTTGGGCCGGGCAGCGGGCACTGGGATGCCGGGCGTGTGGCCCGCTATCTGCAGCAGCCGTTGGCATGGGCCGACCGGCACGGCATCGCGCGCCGGCAGATGGTGGTGGGGGAATTCGGGTGCATGCGCCGCTGGCCGGATTGCCGCGCCTATCTGGATGACGTGCTGCGTGTCCTCGAAGCGGAGAAGGTGCACTGGGCGTTCTATGCGTTCCGCGAGGATGGCTGGGACGGCATGGACTATGAACTGGGCGACAAGGCGTTGCCGTGGGCGTACTGGAAGGATGTGGAGGCGGGCAGGGTGCCGTCGCCGCCGCGCGCGGAGACGCCGGTGTTTGCGCCGATTCTGGAGCGCCTGCGCGCTGCCGGGCGCTGACACGCTTGTCCCGGCCCTCCGTGAGCGGATGTCTGGTGCTTAGGGGGAGCATGCGGTTGCCGGCCAGCAGCCGACACTAGCCGCTGGGGTGACGCCGGCACCGCCTGGGCGGTGCCGGCGCTGACGGCTCAGGCATGCAGGTCGTAACGATCCAGTTCCATCACCCGGGTCCAGGCGGCGACGAAATCCTGCACCAGCTTCTTCTCACCGTCCGCACTGGCATACACCTCGGCCAACGCGCGCAGCACCGAGTTCGAGCCGAACACCAGGTCGGCCCGGCTGCCCGTCCAGCGCGTGCCGCCGCTGCTCTCGTAGCCGTCGCCACTGGCCTTCCACTGCGTGCGCATGTCCAGCAGGTTGACGAAGAAGTCATTACTCAGCGTGCCCGGGCGATCGGTCAGCACGCCCTGCGCGTTGCCATCGACGGTGGTGCCCAGCACACGCAGCCCACCGACCAGCGCGGTCATCTCCGGTGCGGTGAGGGTAAGCAGCTGCGCCTTGTCGATCAGCAGCACTTCGGCGGGCACGCTGTAGCGGCCTTTGACGTAGTTGCGGAAGCCATCCGCATACGGTTCCAGGACCGCGAAGGATGCGACGTCGGTCTGTGCCTGGGTGGCATCGGTGCGGCCCGGGGTGAACGGCACGCGGATGTCGTGGCCACCGGCCTTTGCCGCCTGCTCCACACCGACGCCGCCGGCCAGCACGATCAGGTCGGCCAGCGATACCTGCTTGCCACTGCCGCCGCCGTTGAAGCTGGCCTGGACCTTTTCCAGCGCAGCCAGCACCTTGGACAGCTGCTGTGGCTGGTTCACCGCCCAGTCCTTCTGCGGGGCCAGGCGAATGCGCGCCCCGTTGGCGCCGCCGCGCTTGTCCGAGCCACGGAAGGTGGAGGCCGATGCCCAGGCAGTGGACACCAGTTCGGCCACGCTCAGGCCGGTGGCGGCGATCTGCTGCTTCAGCGCCGCGATGTCCTGCGCGTCGATCAACGGATGCGTCGCTGCGGGCACCGGGTCCTGCCAGATGAATTCCTCTGCCGGGATCTCCGGGCCGAGGTATCGGGTGCGCGGCCCCATGTCGCGGTGGGTCAGCTTGAACCACGCCCGTGCGAACGCATCGGCGAAGGCCTGCGGATCGGCGAGGAAGCGGCGCGAGATCGTTTCGTAGGCCGGGTCCACGCGCAACGCCAGGTCCGTGGTGAGCATGGAAGGACGGTGCTTCTTCGACGGATCGTGCGCATCGGGGATCACCGCCTCGCTGTCCTTGGCCACCCACTGGTGCGCGCCGGCCGGGCTCTTGGTCAGCTCCCACTCGTGCTTGAACAGCAGCTCGAAGAAGTCGTGGCTCCATTGTGCCGGGGTGCGCGTCCAGGTCACTTCCAGGCCGCTGGTGATGGTGTCGCCGCCCTTGCCGCTACCGAAGCTGTTGGACCAGCCAAGGCCCTGTCTCTCCAGGCCCGCCGCTTCCGGTTCCACTCCGACATGGTCGGCCGGGCCGGCGCCGTGGGTCTTGCCGAAGCTGTGGCCACCGGCGATCAGCGCGACGGTTTCCTCATCGTCCATGGCCATGCGGCCGAACGTGTCGCGGATGTCGAAGGCGGCCTTGAGCGGGTCGGGGTTACCGTCGGGGCCTTCGGGGTTCACGTAGATCAGGCCCATCTGCACCGCGGCGAGCGGGTTTTCCAGGTCGCGCGAGTGGATGTCGCCATCAGCGTCATCATCGGAGACCAGCACACCGTGGTCTTCCTGCACGCCCTCGGAACCATGTGCGTAGCGCACGTCGCCGCCCAGCCAGGTGGTCTCGCGGCCCCAGTACACGTCCTGGTCCGGTTCCCAGGTATCCGGGCGACCACCGGCGAAGCCGAGCGTCTTGAAGCCCATCGATTCCAGCGCGACGTTGCCGGTGAGGATCAGCAGGTCGGCCCAGGAGATGGCCTGGCCGTACTTCTGCTTGATCGGCCACAGCAGGCGCCGGGCCTTGTCCAGGCTGACGTTGTCCGGCCAGCTGTTGAGCGGGGCGAAACGCTGTTGGCCACGGCCACCACCGCCGCGGCCGTCACCGATGCGGTAGGTGCCGGCGCTGTGCCAGGCCATGCGGATGAACAGCCCGCCGTAGTGGCCGAAATCGGCCGGCCACCAGTCCTGAGAATCGGTCATCAGTGCCTTGAGATCGGCCTTGAGCGCGGCGTAGTCCAGCCCCGCGAACGCCTTGGCGTAGTCGAAGCCGTCATCGAGCGGATTGGATCGGTTGGAGTGCTGGTTGAGCAGGTCCACGCGCAGCTGCTTGGGCCACCAGTCGCGGTTGGTGGTGGCATCGCCGACCAAGGCGTGGTTGAAGGGGCATTTTGCTTCGCTTTTCATGGGTCGCTACCTGTGTACTTGCGAATGGGGACGCCTGCCGCGGCCGGGCAGGGCAATCGAAAAGAGCGCATCGCTCAGGGCGATGAGCATCCGGCAGGGACGGCGGGAAGGGATTGGACGCGCGTGCGCGATGGGGTCAATCGATGCATCCGACGCTCTCCTGCGGGAATGCCTCAACGTTAAGCGCGTTCAGGCATTCGGTAAATTCGAACGAATCAACCAATGGAATAGGCGGGGTCTATCGTGTCGGCCGGCCAACAGGCTGCGGAGCCGGCTGCTGGCCGGCTCCTCGCAGCGCTGTCGGCGACGGGACGCGCCCACGGCCTGCGGGATCTCAGCGCTTGCCGAGCAATCCGCCGCCCAGCTTGAGCAGGTCGCCGATGCCGAGCTGGCCGTCGCCGTCCTGGTCCAGCACCGACGTCAGCAGGCCGCCGTTGCTGGCCGCCTGGGCTTCCTGCCCGAGGGCCTGGCTCAGCTGGGCCGGGTTGCCGCCGCTGGCGAAGCGCTGGGCCAGGTAGGACATGACGATCGGGGCGAGGATGGCCAGCAGCTGGCTGGTCTTGCTGCTGTCCAGCCCGGTGGCCTGGCTCAGGCCCTGGGCGGCGCGGTCGCTGTTGCCGCCAAACACATGGCCGAGGATACCGGCGCCGTTGGTCGCGTTGCCGCCGCCGCCACCGAGCACGCTGCCGAGCAGGCCGCCCAGGTCGAAGCCGCCGGCCGCCGCGGGCGCGTGGTCGCGCTGCAGTGCACCGAGCAGGGCTTCGGCCCCTTGCGGTTGCTGCGCATTGCGGCCCATCGCGCCCAGCAGCAGCGGCAACGCCGCGCCGATGGCGCCGCTGGCCTGGTTGGGGTCGATGCCGAGCTGCTGGGAGACCTGCTGCAGGCCTTGGCCCTGCTGCAGCTGCTGGAAGAGGGAAGCGGCAAGCGATTCGTTGTTCACGGCGGACTCCGGGCGGAATGGGAACCGCCCGAGCATAGCGCTGCCGTCACTACGAAAATGCGAAGGCGTTACCCCCGGAGAGACGGGCGGGAGCCGGCCAATGGCCGGCGCTGGCTCAGATCAACGCCTTCAGGCGGTACAGCGCTTCCAGCGCCTGCTTGGGGGTCAACTCGTCCGGGTCGAGCGCGGCCAGCGCATCCTGCGCGGCGGTGTTGGGGGCGGTGAACAGGCCGAACTGCTGCGGCGCGTCCAGCGCCTGCGGGGCGACGCTGGCGGCATGGCTCTCGCCGCCGCGCTGCTCGAGTTCGGCGAGGCGTCGCCGTGCCTGCGCCACGGTGGCCTTGGGCAGGCCGGCCAGGGCCGCCACCTGCAGGCCGAAGCTGCGGTTGGCCGGGCCATCCTTGACCGCGTGCATGAACACCAGCGCGTCGCCGTGTTCGACCGCGTCCAGGTGCACGTTGGCGATGCCGCTGGGGCCACCTTCGTGCTGCTCGTCGGCCAGCGCGGTCAGCTCGAAGTAGTGCGTGGCGAACAGCGTGTAGCAGCGGTTGGCGTAGGCGAGGTGGCGGGCCACCGCATCGGCCAGGGCCAGGCCGTCGTAGGTGGAGGTGCCACGCCCGATTTCGTCCATCAGCACCAGCGAGTGCGCGCTGGCGTGGTGCAGGATGTAGCTGGTCTCGGCCATCTCGACCATGAAGGTGGACTGGCCGCGGGCCAGGTCGTCGCCGGCACCGATACGGGTGAGGATGCGGTCGATCGGGCCGATCACCGCGCGGCTGGCCGGCACGAAACTGCCGATATGGGCCAGCAGCACGATCAGCGCGTTCTGGCGCATGTAGGTGGATTTACCGCCCATGTTCGGGCCGGTGATCACCAGCATGCGGCGGTCCGGGTGCAGGTCCAGGTCGTTGGGCTCGAACGGCTGCTCGCGCACCGCCTCCACCACCGGGTGGCGGCCGCGGTCGATGCGCAGGCACGGCGCTGTCTCCAGCTCGGGACGGGCCCAGTCCAGCGCCTGCGCGCGTTGGGCGAACCCGGCCAGCACGTCCAGTTCGCTGAGCGCGGCCGCGCATTGCTTGAGCGGTTCGAGCTGGCCGGCCAGGGTGTCCAGCAGCTGTTCGTACAACAGCTTCTCGCGCGACAGCGAACGTTCGCGCGCGGACAGTACCTTGTCTTCGAAGGACTTCAGTTCTTCGGTGATGTAGCGCTCGGCATTGGTCAGGGTCTGGCGGCGGGTGTAGTGCACCGGCGCCTTGTCGCTCTGGCCCTTGCTGATTTCGATGTAATAGCCGTGCACGCGGTTGTAGCCAACCTTCAGCGTGGCGATGCCGCTGCTGATCCGCTCGCGCTGTTCCAGGTCGATCAGGAACTGGTCGGCGTGGGTGGACAGGCGGCGCAGCTCGTCCAGCTCGGCATCGAAGCCCTCGGCGATGACCCCACCGTCGCTGAGCTTCATCGGCGGGGTCGGCGCGATCGCGCTGGCCAGCAGGTGCGCGCATTCGTCATGCGAGCCCAGTGCATCGTGCAGCGCGACCAGGCGCGGGGAGTCCAGCGGAGCCAGCACCGCACGCACCTCGGGCAGCAGGCCCAGGCCGTCGCGCAGGGTGGAGAAGTCGCGCGGGCGCGCCGAGCGCAGCGCCACGCGGGTGAGGATGCGTTCGAGGTCGCCGAGCGCGCGGAACGCATCGCGTACGTCGCCGTCGGCACCGCGGTCGATCAGCGTGGCCACCGCGTCGTGGCGCTGCACCAGCACCTCGCGCAGGCGCAGCGGACGGTGCAGCCAGCGTCGCAGCAGGCGGCCGCCCATCGGGGTGACCGTGGTGTCGAGCACGCCGAGCAGGGTGTTGCGGGTATCGCCATCGACCCGCGTATCCAGTTCCAGATGGCGGCGCGTGGCCGCGTTCATCGCGATCGCTTCGCTGGCGGTCTCCGTGGCGATCGCGGTGAGGTGGGGCAGGCGCTGCTTCTGGGTCTCTTCGACATAGCCCAGCAGCGCGCCGGCCGCGGCGGTCGCGCGCGGCTTGTCGTCGATGCCGAAGCCGGTCAGATCGTGCAGCTTGAAGAACGCCAGCAACTGGCGGCGGCCGCTATCGGCGTCGAACAGCCACGGTGCGCGCCGGCGGATGCCGCTGCGATGCTTGAGGAATTCAGGCCAGTTCTCTTCATCCGGCACCAGCAGCTCGGCCGGCTCCAGCCGCGCCAGTTCGGCCTCCAGCGCGTCCTCGGAATCGACCTCGTTGACCAGGAAGCGGCCGCCGGCCAGGTCGGCCCAGGCCAGCCCATAGCCGTGCTTGCCACGCGACAACGCCATCAGCAAGGTGTCGCGGCGCTCGTCCAGCAGCGCCTCGTCGGTGACCGTACCGGGGGTGACGATACGCACCACCTTGCGCTCGACCAGGCCCTTGGCCAATGCCGGGTCGCCGATCTGCTCGCAGATGGCCACCGACTCGCCCAGCGCCACCAGCCGCGCCAGGTAGCCTTCGTAGGCATGCACCGGCACGCCGGCCATCGGGATCGGTGCGCCGCCGGAGCTGCCGCGTTGGGTGAGTGTGATGTCCAGCAACCGCGCGGCCTTGCGCGCGTCGTCGTAGAACAGCTCGTAGAAATCGCCCATCCGGAAGAACAGCAGCAGGTCCGGGTACTCGGACTTGGCGGCGAAGAACTGCTTCATGAGGGGCGTGTGCTCTGCACTGGCCTTCGATGCAGACGGTTTCGCTTTTGAATCAGTAGTTTGCAAGAGAACTTCCTACGGTTTGTAGCGGTCGATCCCGGCAGCTGACGGCAAGTAACGGGGTTCTTCGTTGCGCCGCAGTTGCGGTGATCACTCAAAGAGGATCAAATCGATGTTGCGACGGACAGACGGCGGATCGACCATGGATACGGTTGTTGCGACGCAGACAGAGGCCCCGCGTCGCCGAGGCACCAAGTTTAAGCTGACCTACCGCCAAATCTGCGAACTGAGCGTGGCCAAAGGCCCGGTCGAACGCAAGCAGGGAAGGGTGGTCATCGCCCCTCGACTGCCCGAAGACGCCGGGAAGCCTTACCGCGTCTTGGACGGCAATCAAGGTGCTCCGACGGGGTTCGGCTTCTACGTCGGCACCACCCGCACCACTTACGAAGTCGTGGTCCGAGGCCCGGCCGGAGTTCGTCGGTTCTCCCTGGGCAGCGTCACCGACATCGGACCGGAGCAAGCCTACGAGCTGGCGCGACGGAAGTTGGCGGTGGTTCGAGAAACGGGCGAGCATCCTTCGAAGGAAGAGGCCCGAGCCGAGCAGCTGGTGGAGCTAAAGGGGCTCACGCTGGCGGACTGCTTTGCGGCTTACGTTGAGGACCTGCAGAAGCGCGTTCGCAACAAGAAAGCCAAGCCCGCCAGCATCCGGGCCATCCAAGACAGCTTGGCGCGGTTTGCCCGCCCGGAAGTCGGGCTGGCGGACAAACCGATCCTTCAGCTTTTGGACAAGGACATCCACCGTGCGTTCGACGGCATGCGGCGATCGTCCATGGTGCGCTCCAACCGGATCCCCACCCCGATGCGCCAGGCGCTGGCTGATCAGCCGGATTGGGCCGCGCTTTCCACGCAACAGCTCGAAGCGTTGGGCGTGACCGGGAAGTACATCCAACGAGTCAAAGCGGCTGGTCTAGCGTCGACCGAACACGCGTTCACGGACGCGAAGAGAGCGGTCGACTTGGTGCTGAAGCGGGAACGCAAAGCGGCGGCTCAGCAGCAGCGGGAGCCGGTGCTGCGTTACAACCCGTTCCAAGTCATCCACGACGACGACATGCTGCGGGACTCGCAAGCACTGCGCCGGCACTACGAGCGCGCGGAAGTGCGCAATCCGTTGGGGGACGAGACGCTTCCCACGGTCCTCAAGGTGATCTTGGCGCGACGGGACGAGCAAGGCGGCTTGAACGCCACCGGCGCGGACTACTTGCTGCTGACCCTGCTCTGGGGCACCCGCCGCGGCGAGGCCGCTCCCCTGCGCTGGTTTGACCGGTGCTCCCCGGGCGCGCTGCGCCAGTCGGAGGTGTCCTGGGTCTGGTTGGCCGGGCCGGATGAGGTCAACCCTTACACGAGGCGGGCAGGCTCTCAGGTCTACCTGTTTGACACCAAGAACGGCGAGGAGCGCTACCTGCCGGTGGCTTACTTTGCTGAAAAGATCCTGCAGCGGCGTTTCGACGAGCGCGCGGACGAAACCAAGCTCAAGCAAGACTTGGCGGACGCCGAAGAAGTGTTGGGCGCCGCTCGAGCCAGGCGTGCGCGCCGGGATCTGCTGGACCGGCTGGAAAAAGAGGTGGAGAGGGCACGCCGCGCGCTGGCCAAAACCATGTTCGTATTCCCCGCCCGATCAGATCGCAGCACGACGGGGCACTACTCGGACAGCAAGAGCATCGTGGCAAACGTGCGCCGGGACGCGGGGTTGCTCGATCTGCGGGCAGAGGTGGACATTGGTCTGACCCTCCACGATCTGCGCCGAACGCTCGGCCGTTACGCCGCCCTCCTGTTCGGCGAAAGTCGAATCGTGTCCCAACTGCTTCACCACAGAACGTTGGGCCGCGGCGAAGATCGCATGGCCGCTGTCTCCGAACGCTACACCGAGCAGGAGTGGTCCAAGCTCCGCGAGGCCATGGGCCGGGTGGAAGAGCACATGGTGGCCACGAGTCCCCGTGTTTGGAATCGATTGAAAGGCACGGACAAGCCCCGGCTGGACGAGTCCGGCGATGCCCCAGTCTCCATATTCTCAGCAAGAAACCGACGCGACGCCCAGTAAGGAGCGACTCAATGGAATGCCAGCGCAAAGAAGAGGACTACTTGGAGCAGCGCTCTGCGGCACTGGATGCTGAACTGAACAAAGCCGCTGCGGGCCTCCCGCCTCCGACCATCAGCAGCAAGGCAGCGGCGCGTTACCTAGGGGTCCACTTCGACACGCTTGGAGAGTGGCGCCGTCGAACGCCTCCGGCAGGGCCGCCGTTCGTGAAAGGGGCCGGCCGCGCTGCGGGAGGGGCCAACGAGCACGTCCGTTACCCTTACACCGAACTTGTTGCTTGGCAAGCTTCACGCGTGGGGCGCAGTGCCAAAGAGCGTCGCTTGATCGACGAACTGGACACAGCCCAACAACGGGTCCGTGAACTGGAAATCGAACTGGCCCTGCGACAGGCCCGGGACGATGCAAGCCGGCTGCAGAAGAAGTTGGCCCGCATCGCAACGCTGGCCACGCTCGATGACATCGCCGTGGTTACCCATGAGTGGGCATTGGTGGACGGTCGGATAGCCGGCCATGTCTTGGTGGTGAGCGATCAGGTGCTCAGCGATGCACTTGAACGGGGTGACGTGTGGGATGCCACGGTCGAGGTGGCCCTGCAGGCGCATTGGATCGACGGTGAGACGCGTGATCCCTACCACACCGCTTACGCAAAGGTGTTGCAGGTGGCGATGCATCAACTCTGCGAAGCGCAAGCCGCCCAGCGAGCCAATGATCTGGAGGTGCGTTGGACGACAGCGACGGTGCCTCAACGCTACAAACGCCCCTTCGCCGTAGATGGAAGTTGATCCCTTTCGTGCTGCAGGCATCGGCTATCTCACCCGACCCGCCTGTGGACGTTGCAAGCCGCGGGGCTAGGTCAGGACTTCGGAGGCTTTTGATTGCAGGATGCGCTCAATCCACGGCTGTCACTTGAATAAGTTCTTATCAAGGAGGAGTGATTTATGTATTCATCAACTGCACAGGCCATGGGGTACTCGGACCTCTATCGCTTGGATAGGGCGTTCAGTGAGCGGTTCGATGAAATGTGCGCCGCTGTGGATGCACTGCCTCCAGAATTGAAGGAGCGAGGCAAGGCGCTTAGTTATCCCCAGTTGCACAATGCATGCATCTTGGGTGAGCTGGATTTGGTGAAGGCACTCTTGGCCACAGGCCTTGATCCGGATGCTTACACCTACACAGATGGCGACGATGATCAGCCGCCGCTGATTTGGGTCGCTCGTGCCGTTGGTCTCGATCATGCGATAAAGATTCTGATCGCTGAAGCATTGATCGTGTCAGGCGCGTCGGTTGAAGAGGGGGAGCCATATCAGGAAGCAGAAGACGCTGGTGATCACCAGTTCGCTGCCTATTTGGCTTCAAAGGCGGCGTTGTAGGTCTTTCGTCAGGAACACTCGCAGGTGCGCTGGTGCGGCCATCTAGCGGCGGGGCGGGCCAGCAGCGCGCACGGGAGTCGATCAGTTGGGCGCCTGATAGGCCCAGTTCACTATTGCAGTTGACCACGGTTACAGGGGATCAAGAAATGCTGGCATGGCTAAGGAAGTGGTGGGGTCAAATCAAAGCTGGTTCCGCAGAATCGAAGACCAGAGCCGAGGAGCCGATTCATGCAGACCTGGACACCGGTTCGGACGCGGAGCAAGCGGGAGCACCTCCCAGTGATCAGTTCCTGGATGATCAGCCGATCACCGGTCGATTGTCTGACCGGTTTAATCGGGCGCCGTTCGCGTCCCGGTTGGCTCATACACTAGCCCAGCGCGCCGATCCGTCCAGCATCGTCGTTGGCCTATACGGCCCTTGGGGAGATGGGAAAACATCTGTCCTTGAAATGATGGGGGAGGCACTGAAGGAGTATCCGCGGGTCATTCTTGTGCGCTTCAATCCGTGGCATTTCCAAAGCCAAGACGCCCTGTTGCGAGGGTTCTTCGCGACGCTTGCTGAGGCGATGGACGAATCCTTGCCCAATAAAAAAGAGAAGGTGGGCGAGCTTCTGAAGCAGTACGGAGGGCTCTTGTCTCTCGCGAACGTGACCTTCGCCGGTGCGGTTCAGATTTCCCCTGGGGAGGCCGCAAAGAGTGTGGGCGAGTCGTTGTCCTCTGTGAGTTTGGAAGAATTGCGCTCGCGAATAGATCGAATGCTGGGCCAATCCAAGCGCCGGTTGGTGGTTCTCGTTGACGACATCGACAGGCTGGATCGCGAGGAAACCCACGCCATCTTCAAGCTGGTCAAGCTGTCGGCCAGCTTCAAGCACACTTCGTACGTTCTGGCCTTCGACGATGACGTGGTTGCGGCAGCGTTGGGTGAGCGCTATGGAGAGGGCGGGGCCAAGGGAGGCCGGGCCTTTCTTGAGAAGATCGTCCAAGTGCCGCTCAACCTTCCCCCGGCAGATACCAACAGCTTGCGATTGATCGCCTTGGAGGGGGTTCAGAGGGCGGTTGATCAAACAGGGATCGTGCTCACTCAGAGTCAGGTGGACGCGTTCATCCGGCACTTTGATGACGTTATTGCGCCGGCACTCGGCACGCCGCGAAAAGCGAAGCTTCTATCAAACGCTCTCCTGTTTGCCCTGCCGATTCTGAAGGGCGAGGTGAACACCGTCGATCTGATGCTCATCGAGGGGGTTCGGGTGATTTATCCAGGCCTGTACGCTGCAATCCGATCCAATCGCGACCTTTTTCTTAAGGGCGGACGGGCAGGCGGGCGCGACGATAATCAGAAGAAAGAAGAGGATATCTCCGCTTTGCTGGAGAAATCGCTTCCTCACATCTCGGTCGAAGAGCGCGGCTGGATCCGACGACGGCTGCTTGAGCCGCTGTTCCCCAGGCTGGGAAATTCGATGTATGGCGGGGAGTGGGATTCGATTTGGGCTGCGGAGCAAAAGATCTGCGCGGGGGAGTACTTCCAGCGGTACTTTGCCTACGGAGTGCCATTGGGCGACGTGCCTGATCGCCTGATTGCAGAGTTCATAGGAAGCGCGCCGGCGTTGTCTGCCCCCGACGCAAGGGAAGCGCTGGAACGGTTTGCAGAGAGGCAGGGCATGCCACGCTTGGTTACAAGGCTTCGCCAGAGAAAAGATACTATCAACGCTACGGAAGCTAGGGCGATAGCACTCGCCTTTGCAAGGAACGGGGATCTCTTGCCGCGGGAGCGGGGCATGCTAATGCCACTGGATACGCGCGGTTCGGCAGCCATTCTCATCGCGGACCTGCTTAGAAGACTGCCCACGGGGAGCGAAAGGCAAGGAGTGGCTGAACAGGTCATTCGGGAGGCATCGTCGGTTGGGTTTGTCTCCGAATGCTTGCGTTGGATTCATCACTACGACGACAAGCCCGCAGACCGCCGTGTGCTTTCAGACGAGGGTGATAAGGCTCTCGCAAAATTGGCCGTAGAACGAATCGAGGCTGAAAGCGCCGAGGCGCCATTCTTCCTCACCGAAACCAAGGACGCCCCCACGCTCTATTGGCTATGGTGCCAAGAGACATCGGATGCACATGTGCAACAGGCGCTACGTGCCCAGTTGGAAACGTCGACAGACCGAGTGGATGCATTTTTGGCGTGTTTCGTAAGAGAGTCTTGGGGAGTTGAGAGTGGGATCCCCAGGCCGGGGGACTTTGATAGGCGCCAATACGACTCTGTTTCCAAGCTTGTTGGCGCGGACTACATTGCTGCCAAGCTCAGGGAGCGGTATGGGGCTGAATTGGACAGTCCTGAGGAATACCCTGCTGAGGGGATGGATCAACCCCGCCGAGTCGCGCATCAGTTCATGAACGTACATATCTTCGTTACTCAGGAAAAGGGCTCGTCGAGCGGCAGCGACGCAACTCATACAAGCGAAGAATCCATGGAGTAGTTTGTTTGAGTTATGGTCGGGGCACATGGCCACGGACGGCAGCCCCGCAGTATTCGATCCAGGTTAGAAGATTGATTTGCCCATCGTGCTGAGGTTGCTCGCGGATTCCATCGCGCTCATTCGGGTGCGATGGCGCACAGGCGACGAACATACGTGGGATAGGCGCCCGACGCGGCGCCGACGATGACCACGTTGTCGTTGATGCGACGCGCCCTATCGCCAGGCTTTGTGGTGCACGCCGGGTCATCGTAGAGGTCTAGGAACATTGCTGACTTCCGGGCCACGGTTTCCATCCACGTCGGCACGATAGCGGCGCTGCTCGTACTGGAGATGATGATTGCGATCGAAAAACCTGCAAGTACTCGTGCCAGAAGAAGCCAAAAGTCTTTGTCGCCCAGTGGCCCCCAAGTAAGAAGTACTTTTGCTCCCGCCCAGAGGATTAGCGCCACGGTGGAAAGCGTGCTGACGACAATCGCCACCACTGACACGACCCGTAGCACAGACAGCGGCAGCAGCAACGCAATTGTCGTCGGGAAGTGCGAAGGGTCTTGGCCGGTCGCCTCGTTCACCGCCATTCTGCTGATCCCCGTTGCTGCCGCCAGTACCATCACGCTCGCGCCGGTGATCAACAGCTTCACAAGCGGAAGCTGGAGCTTGGGTGTGATCCACAAGTATGTCTCGCGCAGAAAACCGAAGGCTAGAAGCCCGCTTGAAGCATAAGTCAGACACCCGGTAAGCAGTCCGCGAGGGGAGGCGTGAAAGCAGGCGATGGCCATCAGCAGAAGCGCTGAACCTCCGAAGTAGACCTTGATTGCCAACGACTGGCCTTCCCACCAAGCAGAAAAGCGTTGGTACCAGTTTGAGTCTTCCACAGCACCGGCCATCCATATCCCCCTCTCTAATGAGAGAGGATCGTCTCGTGCTTCCGTCGCAGAGGATGAGACTAACGGTGCATCAAGGCGGTGGGCAGGTCTATTCAGAGTCCGCCAATAGGCGAGCAATGGCTTCTTTTCGCTTGCCCGGCGGAAGCGCGGTCAGTTCTTCGAGGGCTTGAGACAGCTTGGCCTGCTGGGCCTCGCTTTGGACGCCCAGCGCCAAAATCGCGTCAGCCATCGCCGGCGTTGTCGCCAGCAGGTAGGCCGGCGGCACGTCCAGTGCCTGCGCAAGCTCAAACAGTGCTTCCAGGCTCACCGTCATCGATTCGCTTTCATAGCGACTGATGCGAGCCGATGCGGTGTCTTTGTCCAGGCCCATCCTGACCCCCACTTCGCGCTGGCTAAAGCCTCGAAGGATCCTGGCTTGGCGCAAGCGCGCGGCCACGATCGCTCGCGGAGTTGTCGGCGTAGTCACAGGCTGAACGGATGCAGTGCAGGCATGCACCGATGATGACCCAAGCCCTACGTCACGGGTAGACTCTACGTGCCACGTAAGTCCGTGGCAAGTCCATCCAAAGGAACGAGGGGCTGTATGAAGAACGGGGCAGTTCTGGCTGGCGCGCTCGCGCTGGCCGTATCGACGGGCGCGAACGCCCAATCCACGACCGCATCGGGCCTGCTTCGGCAGATTGGTGGGGCCCTTTCTGGAAAGTCTGGGTCACAGGCCAAGGTGTCCCACCCCCTGTACGCCGAACCTGCCGGGATGTACTGGGACCTGGACGAGGACACCCTTGAGGGTGCCCAGCACCTGCGCGAAGGTCTGTCCTCCACTGGGGCGCAAGGGATCGACATGTGCGACATGGGCCTGTTGGCCATGGCCTATTCCTCCTACCAGTTGCGGCCTGACAAACGGCAGTGGTGCTTGCGGCAGGCGTGGGTGGGTGCAAAGAGGACGACTGGCAGCCAAGAGGCGGAGCCCTCCGCGGCGATGATCGAGAAGCGCTTCGGGCCTGCTTTCGACGCCCGGCTGGAGCGGTTCAAAGGGATTCGGCGGTATGCCGTTCGCCCGAACTTCAAGGCGCTGGGTGGGGTCAGCTACAACGCGGATCGGGGCGTCATGGAAGTGTTCGTTCCGATGCCGCAGATCTCGGTTGCTGGGTTGAGTGTCACGGGAAAAAACTTCGTCCCCTGGATCCGCAAGACGCCCACGGGCGTGTCCAGCCCTCCGAACGCGGGGCGCTACCGGTTGCTGATCCGGATGGACCCCGCTGAAGCGGCCAACCTCGCGCGGCAAGGGCGCTCTTTTCAGGACGACCGCGTGGTGTTCTCGGTCAATCGGGTTTGGATCGACGGCACGGAGCCCAAGATGGACGTGACCGTCGAGAAAGTGAGCTTGGGCTATCGGAACGAAACGATCGAAGTGGACGTCAACAAGAACCAAGGAGAAGGTGCATGAAGCGTGGAATGGTAGTCGCTGCAGTAGCCATTGTCGGCTTGGCCGCATGCAGCAAGGCGGAACAGGGACCGTCGGTGGAGCAGGTTGCAAAGGGGTACGAGCAGTATTTGAACGCGAACCTGATGGTCGAGCTGGGGCAGCGGGTGGAAGTGCGTGGCTGGGACGACTTGAACGCCGACTGCAATCCGAGCGGGCCCGAACGAACGACGTGCGTCACGGGCGGCACCCTCGATGTGATCGGTTTCCAAGGCGGTCGCCAACTGAGGGAGGCTCCTGCACCTGTGCCTGCCCGGGCAGACCTGGTGTTTGAAAAGCGGGCAGGGCAGTGGGTGCTCATCGACGCACAGAAGAAGCCCTGATCGGCCTCTGTAACCCGCCCTCGTTTTCGCTCATTTGGAGGTTCCATGAATGCCCATGTCCGCTCTCACTCGACCGCATCCCATATGCAGTGGGGCCTGCTCGCACCCGCAACGGTCCTCCTGGGCGGTGCTGGGCTGCTCGCCTTCGCAGGCGGTGCAGAAGTTTCTGGAGAGCTGGGACTTGCCTGGCAGGCTGTGGCGGCGTTCGCGGCCGGTGTCGGCGTGCTGACGCTCCTCCTGCTGCTTTACGTGCTGAACTGGCGGGCGGCGCGCGTCAGGGCAGCCAAGGCGGCCAACCCCTTCCTGGAACCGAAGCGCGGGGGCTTTTGGAAGGGGGCACTGATGGGGACGCTGGTTGTGGTGGCCGTGCAGATCGGAAGCATCGGGGTGGGGATCTTCCACCCTGGCCTGATCGAGTCGGAACGCAACTTCTTCGTGTCCGTCCCGCCCTTGGCGTTGGCCGCCCTCTACACCGTCTTCCCGATTGCGCCACTGGTGGGCGGGTTGATCGGGCGCGTGTGGCGCGCCACCAGCCTGTAGGGCGGGCCGGGGGCTTCTGACAGACATCAAAGGGGGCAAATGCCCCCTTTTTGCGGTTCGTGGAAGATGCCGGCGAAGATGGCCGCCTACGTCCTTCGATGCTCGATCAAAGCCGTCCGGTAGTTCTCGCAGGCGTCCCTGAGGCCCGTTTTGGCCGCAGCGATCAACGCGTCGGTGCTCATGACGGAAGCCTCGCTCCGTTCGATGATCAAGATAGGAAGGACGTCCATGGCCTGTTGCCAGTCGTGCTCCGAGCCTCTGTGCTGCTTGTTGTTGCAATTGTGGTTCATCGTCTCTGCTCCCTTTAAAGATGGAAGCATCTAACCATGTGCGCAAAGCTGCGCAAGGTCCACATAGGAGCGGATCTGCAGATGTGTCGAGCTGTTTGTGATTCGGTCCTTAAATGCCACGGGTGTCTCACTCTTCTGGAGGCCGTTCGCTTTTTGGCCTCTCGGAGCCGCGGGATTAAAGGTGTTGAGGGCTAGATCCGCACGCCAAGCGCGTCCAGGGTGGGAGTCGTCATCGTTCCGGTTGCCCGGATGCCGTGGGCCAATTGGAACATTCGCAGCGCCGATTGGGTCTCAGGAGTGAGGACCCCGTCGATGGCACCTGGATCGTAGCCCTTGGAATAGAGCGCTGCCTGGACACGCATGATCAGCAGCTTGAGCGCATCGGCGTCCCGTCCCTCCGTTACCGGCTTGTCGTAGGTGCCGGGCTCCAAGGTCAGGTTGTTCGTGGATCTCGAGTTTGCTCGGGTGGCTGGATCCAGATTCTGGGTCGGGTAGCTATTCAAATGGCTGCCGCCACTGCTGCCCGTGCCAGTGGTTCGCGGGGCTGCTGGGGCCACCGGTGCTGCTGGCGTGGTGTAGCGGGTGGGCGGTGGGGTATAGGTCGCCGGTGGCGGCGTATAGGAGCGATACGAGCTTCCCGACCCGGACGAATGGGAGCGATGGGAACTGTGTGATCGGTGAGAGCTGTGGCTGCGGTGCCCTGCATACAGGTTGTGCCGACCTGCATTCAGCGACGTGCTCAGGACGGTCGCGTATTTCCCGTCCATCTCGGAGAGCCTGGAAAGGTCGGACTGGCCCTTAGGCGGCTCCGTGCCCAAGGATCCTAGGGTGGCTGCGCCGACGATCATCAGTGCGTTGGACATGATCAGGTTTCCAGGACAGGAGAGATGGACCGGCTGGTCCAAGCCGGTGTGACCCACGAGAAGAAGCCGCCGCACCGCTGCCGAACCGAGCAGCCGTCACAAGCGGGCAGGTAGTCGTTCTTCCAAGGCGAAATGCTCTGCACGGCGTAGGGCCAAAGCGATCGGTCCAACGCGCACAGGGGCAAGTTGTAGAGCGAGACCGGAATTCCGCCCTCGGCCAGTAGCTCCACCGCTTCGGACAGGACGTCGCCGTAGTCCGCCGGATCGGCCCAAAGCTCACGCTGATGCGCTTTGGCAAAGCCGATGGGCTCGATGCCCATCAGTGCAACGTGTTCAACGAAGGGCAGGTTTCGCCAGATGTAGCGGGCCAGCTGTGCCAGGCGCTCGACCGTGGGCTTGACCAACACGACCCGTATCTCCACCCGTTGCTGAGCGGCTTCCAATGCGTAAAGCCCACGAAGGGTCTGAGCGAACGCACCCTCGCTTTGCACCACGTAGTCGTGCAAAGCATAGCGGTCGCCGTAGAGCGGAATGCCCCAGCTCAGGTTGGGATGGAGGCCTGCAAATTTGGCATGCAGGCCAGGCTCACGCAGGCGACCGTTGGACAAGATGTGGAGGTGGGTGTCGGGCAGCACGTGCGCGCATTTGGCCACCACGTCGACCAATCCGTCACCCAGCAGGGTCGGTTCCCCGCCGCTGATCGCCAGCGAAGGTTCCTCCGGATCGATGAGGTCGATCAGGTCCAGGAGGTGCCTCACCCGCCAATCGTCTTGTACGTCTCGGGGCGGCTGAGAGCACATCAGGCAGTAGCTGTTGCAGCGCTCGGTGGCGAACAAGACATTGCCGGTGTCTCCGCGCCGGTAGCGGATGGCCACTTTCTTCTGCAGGGGATTGAGCTCCACCACATCCCCAGGCTTGCAAACACCCGGCGGTCCTTCCAAGTGAACGAGAGGGACCTCACTGGGTGAGCGCAACCCGCTCGAGGGCAAGACTGCACCCCAAGGCAGGTTTAGCAGCTCATTGCTGGCGTGGTCCGCTGGGACGCCCCGCAGGTCCAGGGCCAAGCGCTCGAAGGGAAGTGGTGATTGGGCAAACTCTGCCAGCGACACGACCTTGAGCAGGCTGGCCTTCGCTGACGGCGCCAGCTCGGCTCTGGTTTCAAGCGGCAGCATGGACGGGGTCCTCCACCGGCGGCTTCGGATTGGCCCAGGAGCGCATCAACCCTTGGATGTTCCGGTCAGCCTTCTCGTATCGCTCCAGCAGGAAATCAAAGAGCCCCATGTTCCGCCGGCAGAAGTCGCTGCTGGGCCGATGGCCGATAGGATCTCCTTGGCGGGCGTAGTGCTCGATCGGATCGGCGCCGCACATCGGCACAAACGCGCAGTCGGAGCACGTGGGTAGGGCCTCGGCGACCCCAGCGTCCAGCAAGCGGGCCATGGCGGGCGAGGACAGCCATTGGCTGACCGGTTGGCTGACGTGGCCCAAGGCAAAGGCATGGTCCCCCATGGCGGCCAGCATGCGTGCCTCGTCCGACGGATAGACCCGTCCGTCGTGGTCATAGATGACGGCGCCCAACCCGGCTCCGGAGGGCGATCGGAGATCGACGTAGCCGTGCCCCAAGGACGTGAAGAGCTGGGAGAGAAGGAGAGACGCGTAGGACTCTTCCATGGCGTAGCCGGCCAGGTTCACCGACAGCAAGTGGTCGAAGGCGCGCCGGTAGAAGGCCAGGAAGTCTTCCGTGGGGTAGCCGGTGCGCCGGGCCGTCTTGGTGGCGAAGCCGTAGGGGCTCAACGGACGTAGGGAGATGCTGTGGAATCCCAGCTTCCGGTATTCGTCGATGATGGTCTCAGGAACCTCGAGGCTCTGGCGGGTCAGCGTCGTCAGCGCCGAGACGCCATCGTCTCCCAGCCAACGGCGCCCGCGTTCAATCCCCTCCACAGTCCGCCGGTAGCTGTCGCGGCCGGGCCGGGGGCGATTGGCGTTGTGAAGCCATTCGGGACCGTCCAGTGACGTAGACAGCTTGAAGCGATGTTCGGTCAGAAACGCCAGCTGGTCGTCGGTGAGGTCATGCAGAGTGGATGCCAGCACGAAGCGCAGGGTGCGTCGGGCGCTCCGATTGCGCTCGACGATCCGCCGGGTGATGGCCTTCACTTGCTCAAAATTGAGCAGGGGCTCACCCCCTTGGAACTCGATCGTCAGTTCTTGGCTCGGCCATTCGAACAACCGTTCCACCGCCTGTTCGGCGTGCGCACCTTCCATGTCAAACGCAGTGGCGCTCGTCTCCTGCCGGGACACTTGGCAGTAATTGCAGGTGTGATGGCAACGCAGCGACACCACGAAGATGTGCAGAGCGGGTCCACCCATCAGGTAGGACTTTCGGCTTCGAAGTTGACTAAGCAGTGGCGCCAAGCTGCTTCGGTCGGTCCCGGCGACGGCCAGGTGCCGGGCTTCCAAATCCGCAAAAAGGGCGGATTCAGTCGGCAACCAGTGGGTCACCAGGCGCTGAACGTCCTCCATCTTCATCAGGAGCCAGTCGCCTGCCATCGAGGAGACGAAGGCCCGATCGTGATCCCACGGCAGGCGCCGGAACCGCAGAGGCAACAGTTGGTAGTCCGATGGGGCGGCAAAAGCCTCAGCGGACCTAAACCTCGACATGGGGCATCACCGGCTGTGCCTGGTTCAGCGCTGCGCGAAGCAGCTCCTGCTGCAACCCGCTAGTTTCAGCTCGGACCGTCGCTCGCAGGCGTTCGTCCAGCAAGTCTCGGGAAAACCGGGCCCAGAGGTCCTCTGGCAACTGAGAGCCGTCCAGGGACCAAAAGATGACAGTAAGGTTGGCACCTTGGCTGCGCAGCTCGACACCAAGCTCGCCGCCATAGCGATGCGCGGCCCGAGCGGCTACATCGTCCGAATACAGTGCACGGTCAATAGCAAATTCCGAGCGTTCCATTGCTCATCCCCCTTGGATGAGTGAACTGTGCTCCTGAGCACGCGATGTTGCAAGTCACCGGATGCATAAGTAATTCCGTGGGCTCAGTTCCTACCTTGGTTCCATTGACGAGCGCGCTGCGGAGTTCGTAAGGTCAACCAGCGGATGCAGTCGAAGCGCACCGAGGGAAACTGGTCCCGTTCCAAGGGAAACCGATGGCTAGGCCTTTACTCTCTCCCGCGGGCAGGGCGGGCGCTCACTTGGATGGGTTCAACACCGTATCAGCCCTTAGTGGCGGATTTTCATCGCTACCGGCATACTTCTCCCAACAATGAGGGGTCGGTATGGGAAGCTTGGTTCACGAGATACAGCTAGACGCCGCTAATGCAGAGGTAAGTGTAAGCGCCCTGCTTCGAAAGGCCCTAATTGTCTCAACCAAGCTGAACGTCTTTGAGGATGTCGCGTGGATCAAAGCCGAGTTGTCCGGTTACGGCGACGGCATTGGAGTAGAGATACCCGTATACCGACACCTGCGTGGCACACCGCAAGTTCGCAATCCGTACCATGGCTACATTCCGCTGCAGATGCCTCCAGAGACGCAGGAAGTTCTCTGCAAGGTTCCTTTGAATTTCAGCGTTGCTGAGATCGAGGCTGTGCTGAACCAAAACGACGGCAATGTACGCCTAACGTTCAGCGCGAAGGTTACAGATTATCTGCTGCGTAGCATGGACGTACCCATGCAGCCAGTGCTGTCGTTTTCGGCGAGCGCATTTGTAAAGGTGTTGGACTGCGTACGAAACAGGGTTTTGCAGTGGTCGCTCGACCTTGAAAGCGCTGGGGTATTGGGCGATGGGCTGAGCTTCACGCCCGTCGAGGTGCAGGCGGCACAACAGGTGACTCATAACACCATCACCATTGGTACGATGAACAATTCCCAGCTCCAGCAACTTTCATCGGGTAGTCAATCATTGCGCATTGAGGAGCATCGGCAGCAGCTGTCGTCGTTTCTTGCAGACATCAAGGAGGCCGCCGCGGTATTGGGCCATGCTTCCCAAGCGAGTGTCGATGCAGACACTGTTCTGGTTCAATTGCAGTCCGCGAAACCAAACCGTTCCATCATTGAGGCTTCCTTGAAGTCACTTCGGTCGGTACTGGAAGGTGCGGCAGGAGGGGCGTTGGCAGAGTACATCCCAAGGCTGGTCGCGCTCATGGCAGCAATTGGCGTGAGTTGAATGTCCGGCAAAGGCCGCAGTTCCGGATAGGGGGTGCCGGCAAGACTCGTTCGTCCGCATGCTATTTGCCGCAAATTTCGGGTGTGGATTGGAGCTGAAGGGGTGGCTATAAGGTCATGCCAGTGCGTGCTGATTCTATTTTTGTTATTCCTTCTTTGACGGTATTCGCATATCCCTTCGTTGCCGTATTAACGCTGTCGACCACTGTGGTGACAGATGGTTCGATGTTCATTCCACTTTCTGGGGGCGAGCCCGAATGGACTGAGAGTATTGGCATCACGTCCGACGTCGTTTTCGTAAACTCTCCAACTTGTCCGCCTTCCAAGGTGAGCCAGCCGGGCGCTTTAAAGCCTGGTTGTACTGCGGCGCCAAGGGAAAGTAATTGCGCCAAGTCAATTGTATCTTTCTCGCGCACCAAGTCCTGTGATTTCTTTCCTGTCCACTTTTTATCCGCGAGTGACAATATTGTTGCGCGTGTGGCTTCGGATTCCGCGTCGATTTCCGCCCTTAGTTCGGCCGAAATGCTCTTATCATGTTCAGAAACGCTCTCAATTATCAAGGGGATGTTGCTTAGGGGGATGCAAAATGATGAGGTTTCGCTGTAGCCGCAGTAGTGGACCCAATCCAGGCAGTTCTCCTTTGTCAATTTGGAACTTATGTTGTTGCCATACTCCGCAAGCCTAAGTAGCTGGGGTTGTGGCGTCTTTCCGTCGCGAGCGGGGGCCATCTGATGAATAGATATGCTCCCATTCTTGTTGCATATCTTTGCTTGGAACACGGCGACGCGAGCTTGACCGTTTGGCAGGTGGATGAGAATCGCGAAGTCAGCCCCGGTGGCACTTTCGCTCTTTGAATCGCGCGAGCTCTTTGAGTACGTCGCGTGATCGAATCCCGGCATGTGGATTGCCGGGAAGAGCAGGCTGAGCCAAGGGATGTTGCCCATAAATATTCCAGCAAGTGCGGAGGTAAATTCTTCCTCCTTTAATTGCGTCTCGCTGTGCTTGGCCTGCAGGCGAATCGCTGCGATCAGAAGCGCTGCAGACAAGGGTGTGGGGTCAACAATATGAGATACTTCGCCTACGCAAGCCGTAATAACTTCCTTGACTTTAAGGGTGCACTCCTCGTCTGGCCATGCGAAGCTCATCGTCGGCTGCTGCGGTCGTCGTGAAACATGGAGACTCCGTCCTCATCTGGCAATGACTCCTTAGTATCATAAGCAGGGTGAGGCCCGCAATGGAACCGTGCTCGGCAGTCAGGTGTCTCGCTTCAGATCTCCATGTAAGGGGTAGCTGAATGTCGTAGTTTCTTTGATACAATTGGCGCGAGGGGAGAAACCTCTTTCCTTCTGCCCAGCGCTGGAATACTCGCCTGTCTCTGGCGTTAAGCGTTTTCGCCGCCTCACAGATTCCCCTCGCAAGGAGCAATTTGTAGACGGCCTTCTTTGCCACCGCATCCCAGTGATCTTCTGCTTCGCCCAGCGTGGCAAAGGAGAGTGACTCCGGCTGAGGATGCGCGTGAGTGGTCTGCCAGGGCAATTGTTCTCCCTCGAGGTAATTGACGGTAACCCCGAAATTGGCGAGTTCAGTTATGCGGGCCTGTAATTCCATGATTCGTGGCTGCCAGAAAAGGTTTTAATAGCTGGATTGGATGATTTGTCAATCCTGTGTGGCCTGAGGCCTTTGATTTTTGGATGTGTTTTGTCTGTCGACAAAGTCTCGCCTTTGGCGAGTTAGGATTGCCCGCCAACTCGGAGCATCCCCTGCTATTGCGCTGTGTCCTCGCTATTTCTCCTGCGCGCATGGACCATCCGCCAGTCGCACGTTGAACTCCATCCATCGTTGATCATTAACTTCGGCGTGTGGGTGGGGGCGGCATTGATGGTCCGCAACCCGGATTTCTGAATACTATCTTGCCCCATTGGGCTTCCTACTCGACCTCGCATGCCTCAAGGCGCGCGCCAACTGTTCTAGGGAGAGTTCGATAGGAGGGCTCGACAGGTGTGGGGGGAGATTGGATAGTGGGGGACAGGCCGCCAGACTTTGCCCATGAGCATCCTCAACGTTTTGCTGAGCGCTGACCAGTTGGTTGTGACGGTGGATACCTGGGCGGAGGACGCCCTAAGCGGCCAAGCGTCGGCAGGGGCGAAGGTGCTGCTCATTCCTCAGCACCAGATCTTGCTGGCGACCCGAGGGTCGGCCCAGTTCTTCCTGCGCATCTACCAGCTCTCGTTGGAAGCCAGTTTTCGAGCGGACTTCACCTTGGAGCAGCTGACGGCGGAGTTGGGGCGGGTCATTGACCAGCTTTGGCCGAACTACGCCAAAGCCGTGGCTGAAGCGGGCTTGCCGGCAGAATACTGCACCACGGAGCTGGTGCTGGGCGGATGGTCCCCCAAAAGCGGACGCATGATGGCCACCGCCTATGCCAAACACGACGCGGAGGTGCCTGCGGTGGTCCAGCCGATCACGGGGCAGCTCTCGTCGCCTGGTGAGCCCTTGCAGGATTGGCCGCCCTCAATGGCAACGCCGGCCCTGTTCGAGGCGGGCCGGCGGCAGGCGCAGTGGCTAAACGAAAGGGCGGGCAGGCGAGTGGCCGGAGGACGGTTGTTACTGGGGTTCCTTCAGCCGGGCCAGGCCGTCGTGAAAGACCTCGGCGCTCTTTAAAAACGGGACCATCGCTTGCCTGGCTAGAAAAGCCAAGGATCCGTGGCTCGGACGGACCAGGCCGCTGGAGGACACGGCGGGACCTGATGGGCAGGGACTTCGTGTCCGGGCAGGTTTGAGGGGGCGTGCTCAGCTCTGATCGATTTCTGAGTACAGTCGATCGATCTCTGCGCGTTCTTCGTCGGTGTAAGGGCGGCCTAGATAGAGTCCTGAATAGTCCATCGCAAGCGCGATAAATCGGTGTGCAACTTGCGCGGCGGCCGGATTAGACAAGTCAAGGAAGGCACAAAACGCATGCCCCGTTTGGGCCGCCAGCTTGCCTAATTCTTCCAAAAGTGCGCGCAGCGCCGTTAAATCGAGAAACGGTCCGTTGTGCGCGTCCATACCCATGGGCCGAAGCATCGCAAACCCTTCGACCGAGGGGTGTCCAGCCAGGCTGGAAAACGTGGCATAGATCTGTTCGCGCCGACTGCGTGCGACTCCCATGTCCGCGTCCAAGCGCTTCCTAACCGCTGCAGGAGAGAAGAGTGCCTTCTTCGTCTTGCGGTCAGCCGTACGCCACATGGCAATGTGGGCAGGGTCAAGGTAGAAGGCGTTGATCAAGTAGGTGGTTTCAACAACGTCTCGGAGAAGGAGCGCAGCCGCTTGGTAGTAGCCCGAGGCCGTCAACTTCCATGACCCAGCAAAGTGATTGAAACAGCGTATTGCGAGGTGGCTCACGGTACGCTCGTCATCATTGGCTTGGTGGTGCTGGCGGAGCACGTCCAGAACGTCCATGGCCCGCTCTACCAACGCCAAGTGATCTGAAAGATCTCGATGGGATGCGATCAGAGCAATGGAGCGCTCATGAAGTTCCTCTTCGCCTTGATGAAGCAGTTTCATGTTGCGCGGGATGTCGAACATCCTGGTTCCTTCAGCAAGCAGGGAGTGATTCGTTTCGCCGAGCCATTCTTTTCATTTCCGAGCACAACAAGCCGGTTCTAGATTGCTAGAGTCGACACAACTCTATGGAAGAGGCCGTCGTCCTTCCGATCCATTCTTCCTGAGCAGGCAGCAAGTGGGGCGGCACTCTGGAGGTGGCCCTTTCGTTGTGGATCACTGCGGACAAATGAGCAGCGGGAAAGTGCGGCGCGCTGCTGGAGAGCAGTGCTGCCTCTTGAAGGTCAAGCGCCCAAACTGCTGAAACGGGATCATATGCAGGATTGAGAAAACTGTCCGCAGGCACGCCCACCCTTCCGCCGGCTTGGCCGGCTTGGCCGGCTTTGCTCAGCGAAGGTCGGTGGGCATGGTCTGAATGGAGCGCCTGCCCGGTGGAGCGGCTTAGATGCAACTGCTGCGGTCCAATCGCATAGACCACTTCACCAGCCACAGGTGCTTGGCTGATGCCGTTTAGCGAACGAAAGGCGCCCTGCAGGAGATGCTGGTTAATTGCGACAACGTAGCTCTCGCCTGGCAACACGATGCCTTTGGCCAAATAGCCGGCGCTCTTCCCTGGACCTCCCACAAGTTTCTGGTGCTTTTCCTTCAGCGCGCTGGTGTAGCGCAATGCGATCGCTTCGTGGGGATAGGTCCACACGCCTTCTTGGTGGGACACGTTCAGCCAGTGAGGGTCGATCCCCTTGGGCTCGGGAGTAACCAGCTCGATCCACACCGAATGACCGTTCTTCGCTGCGTTGAAGTCCGGTCCAGCAGGGGCGCTGGTCAACGAGAAGCCATCATCCCAAAGGTACTTTGCCAAGAGCATCTCCGCGAGCCTTTGGTGGTGTTCCGCGTGAGAACCCCGAGCCAGAAGTCTGGAGAAATGAGGGTCGGCCAACCCCATCTGGTGAAACTGGTCAAACAGTGTTGACAGCGTCTGAAGCACCTCCAAGCGTCGCCGCAGCGGAGGCTTGGTCCACCGTTGGCCCACCCTGTCGAGGAACTCTACCTTGAGCACGCCTGCGAGTGGGCGCATGTCCTGTCCTGAAAAGTTGGGTGGAACCGATCGGTGCATTCGCTCGAGCGTATCCGCCGTTCATGGCAACCGGTCTCAGACCTTCCCATGCGCCCGCGTGCGTGCCGACAAAGGTCCTGGCCGTTGATTCGCCTTCGATCTTCGACCTGCACTTTGGACTACTTGATCAAGAACTCGCTGGGCTCTTTCCCCTTCTGGACCAGCGCAGCAAGCCACCTCGGTTGGCGGCCTCGGCCGGACCACGTTTCGCTAAGGTTGGCTGGATTGCGGTACTTGGGAGCGACCTTGCTTCCGGCCGACTTCGTGGGCTTGCGGCCGGTGCGCTTCTTGGAGGTCTCGGAAGAGGCCGTTGAAACCGCTCCGTAAAGCTCCTCAATCGTGTAACCGTGGTCTTTGACGTATTGGTTGATCTTGGCTCGCATGGCGGCAGCCTTGGGCCGAGTCAGCACCTTGGTTTGCTGCTTCTCTGCCTGAGTAATGAGGGCTTTGAGTTCTTTTGCCGACAGGCCGCTGACATCAATGGTCATCTGTGTGGTCCAAGCGTAGAGGGCTTTAGCGTAATTCCAAATGGAATTCGATGCGAACGTGCCCTGATCAGCCTAGGCCCCCTCCAGAACTTGGCTGGGGCCTGGGCAACAGCTGCTGGTATCACGGATGGAACTTGCTCGGGTCCTTCAACTGCTCGGCAAATTGTCCGCGCTCGTAGCGCGGCAGTTCCACGTTGGGCTGATACAACTCCAGGGCGCTGATCTGCTTGCTCCGGGTCACCTGCGGTTTCTTGTGGAGGTAGTGCTTGCGCAACACCTGGACCCGGTCCCGGGGATCGGTGCTGTGGCCGGTGACCAGTGCAATCTCTCTCTCCGGAACATCGTTCACATCAAGCTCGGTCGCCAGGGTGTGGCGGAAGGCATGGAACCCGATCCCTTTGGCGAACCCAAGGCTCTTCAAGTAGCGGCCGAAATCCACCACGAATTGCTGGCTGTAGCGGGCGTTGGTCTCTCCGGTCTTCCGGTTCACGCCGGCAGAGAGGAGGGGGAACAGCCGCGGGTGGCCAGTCGCCCTCATGTCTTCGACGAACTCGAGAAAGCCCGCGTCCAATAGAGGCTTGGGGATGGGGACGATGCGCATGCAGCCGGCTCCCTTCATGCTTTGCCGGCTCCGCCGTTGGCGCTTCGGATCCGAGGCGAGGTCTTCATCGATGGTCTTTTGGAAGGCGATACACCAGATGCCGCGCTCCTGGAGGATGTCGGTCAGCTTCAGCTGGCACACCTCATTGACGCGAGCGCCCGTGTAGAGGCCAATCATCGGTGCCCACCAGTGCTGCGGCTTTCTCGCCCAAGGGATGAATGCGGCCGGGTCGAAGATGGCCTGCAGGTCTCCGTCCTCGAACAGGCGGATGGCCTTGTCGGGATCGATGGCGTGATCTTCTTTTGGTTTGCGGAAGGCCTTCATGGTCGAGGACGCGATGGCTTGCCCGTTGACCAGGTGGTTGAAGAAAGCAACCAAGAAGCGGCGGTGGCGCTCTTCGGTGGCCGGAGCCAAGGCCGGTACGTCCTGCTCCTTCCCCAAAGTGATCGCGTCATCGAAGCTGAGGCGTTTCAGCAAGGGATCCGACAACAGGTTTTTCGGAGCCCAGCGCAGCAGCTGCCACAATGCTTGGATATGCTTGTAATCCACGCGGCAGGCCGAAATGTTGCCGCAGGTCAGCAGGAGGAGCTTGAGGGTGCGCTCCGTGGCCAGCACTGTCTTGGGGTCCAGCTGCCGGCGGCGCATGTCCGCGAGGTGATCATCGATCTCTTTGGCCAAGGGACGCGCCGGTGTACCCATGGGCAGCTGCTGGGGATACCGGGTTCCGTTCTTCAGCGCGCTCTTGCGGCCGATTTCGTCCAGCGCTGTCAGGATGCATTCCTGAAGATTGATTGCAGCTTCGCGACCTTGAATCGTAGCTCGTTCAATCCGGAAACGACCAATGTGGATGCCCTCCAGATGAAGGGTGCCAAAGGGTGCGGCAATGTAATCGGTGAGTGCTGCGGAGGGTAGAGCGGTCATTGGTTCACTTCCATCTGGGGGATGGAAGTACGGATAAAACAGGCCGCAAATTCGTCAACCGGGTTGATACAAAAATTTTCGCCCTACTGAACGCCCCTAGACGTTGCTCCGGCTGCGAGGGTGCCCTCACCAACCCCCTAAATAAGTTATCTCCGTGAAGCCCTATAAAAAAAGGGATTTCGAGCGATTTTCAAGCAATCAATAGCAGTCAATTGCGTACTGTTTGCACTGAATAAGCTAACAAAGTCCTTCAAAAACGAAGATATGAAAATGAATGAATGATAAATGGATGTTGCTGTTATTGGTTTTATTGAGTAAATGATTTAGGGGCGGGCGTTGTCAGCTGCACCTGCGCGCTAACTCAGTCCGGAGCGTATAGCGCGCCGTTTACATGGTCAGCACGGGGGCGGCGGCCCGGCTCGTCCACGCCTGCGCCAAGCCAAGACTTGGCCGGTCACGGCGGTGAGCAATAGCAATGCGTTGGTCACGACAAAGACGGTTGAACCTAGGAGAGCGCTGTAGATCGTGAACAGCGTGGATGCGGTCATTTGACCGACGAACAGCCACTTCGAAACGGCTTCGGGGTGGGGCGATCGCCACTGTTTGACCATTTGGCGGACTAAGGTGGCGATCAACACTACGGTCGCGGCCCAGCCGAGGATGTCCGGGTGCATCGATTTCCTTTGACCTGCATTGGCACGGTTCACGACACCATGCCCGGGCCGCCCCGGAGTTCGTGTGAGTGACCTCTAGAGATGGCGTGAGCGGCCCCCTTGGTCCGGGCGAGTGCATTTCGCCCATTGCGCCGTTGATGGCCCAAAACCTGCCCGGTAATCTCTCTTTCTTAGAGACTGGAAGAGAAGGGCTGTGAGCGACGAAGATCTGGATCAGAGGATTCGCCAAATCGATGGTTGGATCCGGGCCTTGACGAGCGAAGTGCACTTCCTGGACGAACGGGTCCATTTGCTGAAGCCTTTGGTAAAGGACAGTGATGTGCAGGCTGCCATGAAGGCTAAGCTTGACCATTCGCAAGGAGTGGGGCTCTGGAACCACTTGGTGCCACTCTTGGGTCAGGACTACATCCGCGAGCTTGCCAGGCTGTTTCTCGACAAGGGAGAGAAGACCGGTAGCCTCACGAACATCTGGCGCAAGCTTCAGGTGCCGGGGGTTCGCGAGCGCTATCGGGACAGCTATGGCGGTATGTTCGATGATCTAGAAGAAGAACCGATTGAGGGCATCAGTGAAGCGACGAGAGAAGAATGGCGGCAGCGACGACGCGACCGAAACAAGGACGTTTTTGACAAAGAGTGGGCCGCCCTCTCAGTAGCCATGGACCAAATTTCCCATGATCCTGTGGGCAAAAGCGTCAAGACGTTCCGTGACAAAAGGCATTCCCACTGGGAGATGCAGTTGATTGGTCAGGAGCCTGCGCCCTTTGACATCGGCGCACTGGACCTCACCTACGACGGCGTGTTTGAGTTTGGCAGGCGGTGCGAAAAGGTCTTGGCAGATCTTGGTAAGTTGCTCACCCATACGCACTGGGAACCTTCCGAGTTCAGTGAGATGAGCGCCGAGCAGGGAAGGGCACTTTGGTTGACCTTGGCTAATTGAGACAAGGTGGGCCGAGATCATTAGGGAATTTTCAAGACGATTGGGCCGACCGAAACCGGGTCGTCGTTGAAAGGTCGTGCTTCCAGTAGATTGCCTGCAATGGCAGGCTGTGCCCGGACGCGTGATCCCATCTTTGACCGTTGGAGCAGTCATGGAGCCTATGCCCTTAGCGCTTTTCGCCGTGTTCGCCCTCTCCTTGCCCAGGGGGTTGGGGTTCGGTGATGACCTTCCCGAAAGCGCGTGGAAGAGCTCGGATGGGATCACGGTGTGTGCGCTGACGAAAAATGTGATCACGGGTAACTTCGGAGTGCTTGTGATGCGGCGCCAAGTGGACGATGTCTGGGTTGTCCTTCGCAGAGAGGCAGACGCCTTTGATCTGTCGCGCGCCATGGAGATCATCAGGGATGCTTGCGGAGAGGCCGCAGGCAAGCTGCCGGTCCCTCCTGGGGTGAAGCGCCGTCCTCCACTTGTGGGCAAGGGTGCTAGGGAGTTCAGCGAAATTTTCAAACTTCTCGCGCACCCCTGCAGACGGCGCGGGGCATCGATGCTCAATGAGCTCTACTTGGCGATGCCAAACCCAGATGCCAATTGGGCCAGCGACTGTCGCACAGGAAATTTCCACACCCGACTCTGGGAAGCGCTTCTGTTTGCCAGCCTGAAGGAACAGGGCCTGTGGGTCGATCAGAATCATCCGTCACCAGATTTCTATGTGCGGAATCGGACGGGAGACGACGCATGGATTGAGGCCGTCACGACTAATCCCGTAGTGCCTTACGATCACGCCCATTCTCAAGAGGCCGAGCCACCTTTGAACCGGCGAGAAAGAATGCTGGGAGGGGCTGCCGAGCGTTATGCAAAGACCTTGAAGAACAAGTTAGACAAAGCGTATGTGCGCATGGATCACGTCGTTGGGAAGCCCTTCGCCATCGCCATTGCGGATTTCCATGCGCCCGGTTCGATGGTTTGGAGCCGTGTAGCGCTGATGGCGTACCTCTATGGGTTCTATGCGAAAGAGATAGAGGTGCGGGGCAAGCGGGTGGCGGTCTCTCAAGATGTGCATGTCCTGCCCGGCGCTCCCAAGATCCCGGCGGGCTTGTTCTTCACTCCGGAGGGTGAACAGTTGTCGGCTGTGATCTTCAGCCAAGGCGCGACCCTTGCAAAGCTCAGTCGCGTCCCTTACTCGTTCGATCTTCCCGCAGACGACTACCGTTACGTTCGCTTTGGAGAACTCAGCGATTTTACGCCCGGTGCCTTGCGCGGGGTGCCGTTCTGCATGGACGTAAACACAGACGAATACCGCGCGCTTTGGGCACCCTATGATCACGAGCCTTGGACGGCAGAGATGGAGGTGTTCCACAACCCGAACGCCAAGTATCCGTTGAGTCCCGCGCTTCTTCCAGAGGCCACGCACTGGCTTTCGGTTGATGGCGTGCTGGACTGCAAAGCCTTCTTTCAGAACATTGTTCTGAAGTCAAAAACCTTGATTCAAGGCGTAGATAGGCCTGTTCCGACTGTGGACGACCTGATCTTTAGGGAGACAACCGAAGGCGAAGAATGAGCGCTGCCAGTGGCCGGCAACGTCTCCCAGAGCGTGTGTAAGCCGCATCGGCGGTTTTGTTGCCTCAGTGCAGCCCTCGTGAACCTTTCGCTGCGTCGTCGAGGAGCTGGTTTCCCCGCATCACAGCAGCCTCGCGCACATACGGTTCCGCGCGCGCGTGCATGTGATTTGAAAGGGTGCCTAACAGTTCATCGTCATCGATCTTGTCCGCTCCAGCTAGAATCGCGAGGTCCGCGATTCGTTTGCGACGCTTGGCTTGCACGCGCCTTTCAAGGTCCTTTGCTTTGCTGTCTCGCCTTTGCTGTGCCAGCAAGTCTCTCGCTTGCAGCTGGGCGAGCCGTTTGGTCGCGCGGGCAATGCGTTCTTGGTAGTGATCAGTTGCGCTCATGTAGTTCTCCAGCGAATGCACGCCCAGTCAAGCAGAGAAATGCACGCCGTCAAGGATGCCTTTGAGTTCGATTCTAAAAGTGGCTGCGTGGGCGCTGGCGGCTGAATTCAACGCATCGTAGCGAAACGCAAGAGCGCACCTAGGCGTTCCTGCGGAACGCGTGCGCAAAGGGCTTCGCCCCTTGAACCCCAATCGCTTCCAGCGCTTGCGAAAATCCAAAGCCACGGCATAAACAAAGCCACATCCACTGCTTTGGAGCCGCATGGCCATCTACCACGCCAACGTCAAAACCTTCAGCCGAGCCAAGGGGCACTCGTCCGTCGCGGCAGCCGCCTACCGTGCCGGACTTCTTCTCGAAGATACGCGCACCGGGCAGCGCCACGACTACCGTCGGCGAGACGGCGTGGTTGAATCACGCTGCATCATTCCCGACGACGCACCAGGTTGGGCCCTGGTGCCTGCCTCGCTTTGGACGGAGGCCGAGGCCGCGGAACGCCGCAAGGATTCCACCATCGCGCGGGAGTTCGAGTTTGCGCTGCCCCACGAGCTTGACGATGACCAGCGATCGTCTCTTGCCCTCGCCGTGGCGCGGGCGTTGGTAGATCGTTACGGTTTTGCCGCACAAGCCAGCATCCACAGTCCCGGTAGCAAAGGAGGCATGAATTGGCATGTCCACATCCTGGCAACCACACGCCGGCTTGGCCCTGACGGCTTCCTGGACAAAACCCGAGAGCTCGACGGAGGCCCTGCGGGCCGGGCCGAGGTCGAGTGGATCCGGGAGTTGGTGGCCGCGACGACGAATGCGCATCTTGAAGCTGCGAATCTGGACGTTCGCGTGGATCACCGCAGTCTTAAGGCCCAGGCCGACGAGGCGCTCGCGCGCGGGGATCTCGTGGCTGCCGCAGTCCTGTCACGCGCCCCCACGCGTCACCTGGGAAAAGACGCGTCAGCCATCGAGCGCCGAGGGGAGTACTCAGAGCTAGGGGAGATGAACAGGTCCATTCAGGAGGCGAACCAACACGCCTTCGATGAAGTGCTAGCCCGGTTTGAACAGGAAAGCCGGGCTGCGGCGCCTGAGGGGCACAGTGAAGCGCAGGCCCACCGCGAGGCAAAGCGCTCGACAATCGATCAGACGCTTGCCTTCTCCGATGGTCAGATCGTTGTATCGCACGGGTTGGGCAAAGCCATCGGCGAGAGGCGCTCCGATGGCAGCACCGAGGGTGTTCCCAGGGAGGCCCCCTCGGTGGAGGCCATCCGGATTGAGGTGGTTCGCCAAGGCAACACGCTCAAGGATGAATTGGCTGGCCATGCGCTCCATTCCACGCTGAAAGCGGTCAGTGCACTGGCGAGCGGAGAAGTCGTTCCCGAAGAGTGCAAGGAGCATCGTTCGGCGCTCAACGGGCTGCTGCTGGGCTTGAAGCGATTTGCAGCAGCATTGGTCCGTTTCCCCAAGCGTCTTAAAGCTGTGCGCCGTGCGATCCGATTGCGGCACATGGCTGAACAGGCGTGGGACGACTTCGTGGCGAACCACCCGGAACCCGGGGTGTCTTGGACGGCTCGTGAGTGGGCCAGGCGTCGCGGCCGCCGGTTGGCGGCTCTGGAGCAGCGGTCTGCTGAGTTGGCTGCAGCCCAAGCTGCCGCAACCCCGGAGCAAGAGGCGATCTTGGCCGAAGACCTACGCTTGCGCGAGGAGTGCTTGGAGGCCGCGAGCGTGGCTGTCTTGGAACGTTGCTCTGTTCGAGCCGAGCCGACCCGGGAGGCGCAGTCGGACTTCCAGAAGCGGCCCGTCACGTCGGACGCGTCCCAGCCATCCGCCATTCCACGGCGCCCCCGGTTGCACTAAAGCAACGAGCCCCGCCTGGCGGGGCTCCTCTCGTTTCAGGTGGCATCCTTCAATGAACAGAAGGCCCCGAGTTCCGCGAGACTGAAGGTGGCGCACTCTTCTTGGCGCGGCTCCGCCGCCATTCGTCTGTCGGGATGAAAGTGCGGTCTACCACGGCTTCACGTGTGCGGGTTTGGGGGGCTGGATTGGGCGGAGTGAACTTGGCACCCCGTGGTTGGTCCTCCTCCCACTGTCGAATCAGTTCGGCGGACACGTCCAAGGCGTGCCTCACGTCTTCGACGCGATCGCTCAATTGGCGAGAGGAGCCTTGGGACATGAGCCCGATAAGCAGTTGGCTGGCGATTTGGAACTGTGGGTGAGAGAACATGGTTGAGCTCCTTTGAGCCGAGGTGGTGTGCTCATCAAAGCACCATCGCCCCTCTTGGCAACCCAGGATTTTGCGTCTTCTTTCACAGAAGCCGAAGTTGGTCGCGCTTAAAAACCATCAGCTTTAGTCGAGCTGAAGACGCGTATAGGCATGCCGATTGCACTTTGGCAGGGCTGGTCTTTGACTGGCTCGCGCAAGGCCAGGCATTGCTCTGAATACTAGATAGGGAAGCTCGATAGGCTCCCCCGCCTTGAGCAGCTCGATGTCCGCAATGCACTGAAGCTGCTTGCGCTGATGCTGCTGAAGATGGTCTGGCGACTCGCCGGACCTCCGACGAGCCAGAGCCGTGTCTCCTGGCTTGTGTTCAGCCAGCGAGGCCGCCCGCAACACCGCCAGCGATCGCGACAAAAATGGGATGTTCAAGGAGCTTGGCCAAGCGTGACTTGGCTTCTACCTTTTGTCCCTCTGTCGCACTCGATGCATCGATAGCTTGATGCAATGCCTGGATCGCTCCAACGACATTCTGGGTGTTGTGGTCGCCAATCTGGATGGAGTGCGAGCCTTGAATGTTGATGGTATTCGCTCGCTGCTGGTTTGTAGGGGGAGTTCCAATCTTCAGTTGGAAGTGAGGGCCAAAGCCACCGATGCCGACATCATAGAAAGGGGCGCTCTGGATGTAGGAGCGCTCAGTTTTCCCGCCTGGGAGCGTTCGGGTCACGTAGTCGCCAGAGTCCACGTCTGCGGTTGGGTCATTCAAGATGACGGTGGTTCCCGCAAAGGTGGCTTGGTAAGGGCCTTTAACTTCCCCAGACGGCTTTTCGATGAAGGCTTCCTGCTTCTTGCTGATCATGACGTTGAGCTCCTTTTCTATCGTTGCGAGTTGGGATTACATGAACAGTCGGTAGGGGTAGCTGTTTCCAGGAAGATCCTGAACGTTGGAGATGGTCCTGGCGAGCTTCTGGGAGTAGCGGATGCTGACGGGCACTGGGTCGTAGAGTGCGTCGTTGTTCCAGTCCATCTTGGTCAGCGCCAACGTTTCTTGGGCGATCGTTTCCAGTGGTCCGCTGCCCGCGTGACGGGTCAGTAGAAGTGGGCGGGGGATGCTCTTCCCGCCTTGGTAGTAGTCTGATTTGCTTGAAACGTCTGAAACATTGCCCGCAGCCCAAAGAAGAGCGGACTTGCCCGACCGGGGGAGAAAGGTGCCGCGGGGGACCGGATATCTCGCTGGTTGGGTGCGCGCATTCCCGCCAGAGGATTTGACCAGCCATACTCCCCGCCAAGTCGGTCTGGAGCTGATCTCGACGCATTCCACCTCGGGGACGGCGGTCAAGGCGTCGCGAGCGCCAAGAACCTCGTCTTCCTTGAACGCATTGCTCTTGTGAATGACCATTCGCCGAGGAAGAATGCCGCCATTGCGCTGTTGGTAGATCGATAGACTGCGGGCAATGACCGCTCGCATGTCTTCTCGTGACAAGAACGGATTTCTTCGTGCTTCGCGCACGTCCTTGACGGGATCTTTGGCCTCGAATGCCACGAACTGCATGCCGCCCCCGTCCATGTCGAACACTTGCGAGCAGCAGGTGACAAAGTGGGTTTCGTCGTTGACCTTCTTCAGCGCGTATGCCAAACCAATGTAGGCAGTATCCGCGGGCACTCCCGCCAGAGGGGCGAGCTTCCAGGGAATGCCGCCGGCTTTGACATAGAGTGCGATCGACAGTCTCCAAGCCAGCTGAGCCTTGTTGGAGAAGCTGAAGGTCCGGTCGTTGACCACTTGGGTTGGGATGCCGTGCTTTGCTCCCAATGCCTTGAGGACATCGTGCGCGTCGAACCCGGCCCCGGACGTGTGAGGAAGCCACGCCTCTGGGAGATGGACTAGAACCACGTCAAACTGTTCGTGTCTTGTGCTTAGTTGCGAGAGAGCTGCGTCGAAGGCGGCTACCAGGCGATGCTGAAGCGGGCCAGATCCTGGAAGTTCGTTGATGGAGTCGGGCCAGCGGATGTGGTTGACCTTGTCCGAGGAAGCCAAGTCCACGCCGAAGACGCTGGCGAAACCGGGAAAATCTGGGGCGTAGCCGCTTCTATCGCTAGCCCCATGTCGCTCTTTCAGCGACGCCATAAGTGCGCCCCGAGTCCAGAACGCACTTGCTGGGCCCACTGTGGCGATACGAACGGTGGGCGTGAACTGGCTGAATGTCTGGGACGAGAAGGGGCCGTAGTGCGCCAGCCCGCGAAGGGGGTGGACGTCTCGCCCCCCGGAGTGCTCAGGAGAAAAGGCCAGCTCCGGTTCCGAAAGCAAGGACAGCGGCGGTAGCTGCGAGCGAGAAACATCTACCATCACTGCCTCCGGTCAAAGTATTTGTCGTGATGTCCAGGACGACTGAAGCCGGTGAGCGGTGAAATGCGAAAAGCTGCATCTACTCCCTCTTGATCTTCTATTCCGAACGCGTGAAAGGTGACGCCGTGTGGGGACGTGAGCAAGCTCGCCCACGCGTCGATGATGTTGGCCCAAGCACCGTTGTACTTGGTCGCCCAGCGCTCTCGTCTCCAGTCAGCGGTCGGATCTGGCTTGCGCTGCGTCGACCAGCCCAGCGGGTCACCTTGGGCCGTGTCAGAAGGAGGCAGCCGCTCATCTTGCGGCGCTTCTACGGCAGTGTAGGGGTCAAACCCGCACCACCAGCGTCCCTCAATCTCTTCCAGCCGAACGGAGATACCCTCATTGTAGTTGCGGCCGTAAATCTGTCCGGTGAGCTTGCCGCCATAGGCTTCCTTGAGCTTTGCAAGCTGACTTTCACGACGCTGCCGCTGTTCTTCCGTTTCTCCGTCTCTCGCACTGGCAACCAGCAGAGAGTGACCGGAGCGCTTGAGTCTGGGAATCAACGGACGCCGCCGAGCCAATGCTCGCAGGAGGGCATCGTAGATGAGACCTAGCGCCCAGCTGTCTTGGGCAGGGTTCAGTGCCCAATGCCCGTTTAGCACTGGCTTCAGACTCTGCAATGACGTGAGGATTTCTGCATCTTTGCCGAAGGCTGCGAGCTCGTTACCAACCATTGCCACCGCCGACCGGCACTTGATGGCCTTGAGCATTTCCCGCACCTCAACGATGGAAGCTGGGTGGCCCAACGCTACTCTTCTTGCGGTTGTGGGGAGACTTTCCACGGGCAATGCGGAGAGGCGCAGCACGGGGAACTTCCGTGCTTCCGCCGTGCGCACCGGGACAGGAGCTGCGAACTGAGCGGGCTGGAACGACAGGACATGGTCCAGCAGTGGGGCTGGAAGGTTGATTTGATTGAGCAGATCGCCGGCCAACTCGTCGAACGTCGCGGACTCGATGATGAAGACATTGACGCCCTTAGAGGCGGCTTTTTCCAAGAGCACATTCACAGCCGGCAGGAGCTTGGCGCGGGAAGACGCGCACCAATAGAGGCCGCTCGGGAAGGGGTTCTCGTAGGTCAGGGTGGACTCAAGCGCCTCCATCACGGAGGAATCGCGGCCGCTGTAGCCGACAACGACCAGGCCGAACCGCTTGCAGGCTTCAACCATGGACCGGCGCAGGTCATGGTCTTGGGAAGCCAGCTCGCTCGTGGTGTTCTTCAGGGCTGTGGAACGGTAGTCGCCATGAAGCTTGGCGATGAGGGGCCAGTCCGACTCATCCAGGCAGCGCGTAGCCAGATTGGCAGAGTCTAGAGTCGCCACCGTAGGCTTGCCTGCGGCCCCTGGGGGCATTAGGGATGCCGCCAGCAGGGTGGATTCTTCAATCAGAGGGTCAAAGTTGGTGGTAAAGACGCAGGGGGCCTTTGATGCGCTTATCAGGCCGGCCAGCATGCGGTGCCCAAAACAGGGGGTGCCCTTGCTGATGGCGTCAGCGATGTATTGCCGACGATGGGTCTCTTGCGGATAAATCGCCTCGAACGCGGCCGCATACTCGGTCGGATCGTTAGGGGGCGGAAGGAGAGGGGTGCGAGAGAAGAACTCGTCAATGCGCTGAACCCACAGTGGATCACTCGGATCAACGTTTCTGCGAGGGAACCGGGTTTCTTGGCAATAGAGCCTGGCTTTGAAGTCCAGGATCATGTCGTAGCCGGTCGGGATGCCGGAGGCCGCAGAAGCGCCGGCACCGAGAAGCCACGCGTGAAGTTCGGGTCGGAGGGCAAAGGTTGTAGCGAACTTAGATGCAGAAATAACCTGGATGGATTTCGTCATCAGGCGGCTGTTGAGTAACCAAGTGAATGGGACAACTCAATCCTACTACCCCTCGTGTCTCATCTCCTCAGAGTCCGAGATTGGAATCGATTCCAATCAACAAAATGGGTCGCGCTTGCTGCAGGGGGCTTGTTGCGACGGTGTTGCGTTTTAAGTGCTGTTCGGCCGCCAATGGGCCGAAGTCATTGCTGCAGAAGGGTTTGCTTGCATATGATTCCGATGAATCCATCGTGCTTCATGAGGGGGGTGTGTTCGGGCTGCTTTTCGGTCACGCGGGGTCCATCAACGTCGGGGGCGGGCCGGGGGGCCGCCGGATGGACCATTGTAGGGGAGGGGGCGGAAGGGGCGAAGGCCGGGGTGGGGTCAGGCGTCGACCACGCGCACCTTCGGATGCGCGGCGAAGATCGCCATCACGATGTCGAAGTAGGTCTGGCCTTCGCCGCGGTCCAGGGCCTGCAGCTGTGCGCTCACGTGGGCGGTGTTGAACGTGCCGGGCGCGTCCAGCTTGGCCTGCAGCCAGGCGCGCGTGGCGGCGGTGCCGAGCGCTTCGCGGCTGTGTGCGATGTCTTTCCAATGCAGTTCCACCTGCGTCTGGCCGGCCAGCGCCCCGTAGCCGCCATGGAGCATGTCGTCCAGCGCGTCCAGGCTCGGACCGAGCTGCCAGTCCTCGCCGGCCATGAAGACGCGATTGATGGCGGCGTAGAAGCTGGCGATGTCGTCGATTGCGCTGCCGTCCAGCACCAGGCGGGCGCCGTGCGCAGGGTCGGCAGGGTGGAGGGAGCTGGGCATGCTGGGGTGCTCGGTCGGGTCCGTGTCGACCCTAGCAGCGCGACCGTTGCGTTCGCGGTAATGTCCGGCTGCAAGCCGCTCGTGCGTTGTCAGCGTGACTACCCGGGCCGCAGGGCAAGGGGCCGGCGGTGGTGCTGCTGCATGGGGTTGGCGATACCGGGGACACGTGGGCGCCGCGGGCCACCGCGTTGGCGGCCCGGCACACGGTGGTGGTGCTCGACCTGCGCCGCACGCGGCGGTCCTCGCACCCGGCCGACGGCTACGACAAACATGTCCAGGGCGGCGACGTGCGCGCGTTGCTGGCCTCGCTCGGCAGCCGGCAGGCGACGGTCATGGGCCACGACATCGGCTCGATGGTGGCCTTCGCCTAGGCAGCGCGTTATCACACGCTGACCCGACGCCTGGTGGTGATGGATGCGCCGGTGCCGGGCATTCCGCCGTGGGACGCCATCTGCGCGCACTGCGCGACGTTGTCCGCGCGGCCGGATGCGATGACGTCGGCGTTCGCCCAGTTTCTCGCCTTCCGATGGGATGGAGGCCAGCAAGGCCATGGTGGGAAACACATTGACGAAGCCGGTGTTGCCGGTGCTGGCGGTGGGCGGTGAGACGTCTTTTGCTGCCAACGAAGCGGTGGTGATGCGTAGTGCGGCGGTGGATGTCACCGAGGGGGTCATCGCGGGTGCGCGTCACTGGCTGATGGAAGAAGCACCGGAGGCGACCGTCGCGGCAGGGGGCCGCTTCATCGACGCACCGTCGCCACGCCAGCGCGGCGCGCGCGCGCCGGCTGGCACCTGAACGTCGTGCGCGCCGTTGACGCTGCGTGGACAAGATTTCACCGGTCATTGCAGGCCAGAGGGGGAGACTTCCCCCATGTCCTGCGAGTAAGGAGAAGACCGTGAAGAATATCCAACGCATGTTGTGCATGGGCGCGCTGGTCGCCGCATCGTTCGGCGCCGCCGCCCAGACCTACGGTCCGAAGGACGAAGGCCGCCGTTTCAATGACGGCAGCAAGGTGGTGTGCAAAAACGTGGAAGTGCAGCGCAACAGCAGGGATCCCAACCGTATCGCCGGTACCGCCACTGGTGCGGTCGTCGGTGGCCTGCTTGGTAACCAGGTGGGCGGCGGCAACGGCAAGAAGCTGGCCACGGTGGCTGGTGCGGTGGCCGGCGGTGCGGCCGGCCGCAATATCCAGGGCCGCAGCCAGCAGAACAACGGCGACCGCGTGGTCGAGCGCCGTTGCGAGCGCCAGTACCGCTGATCCTGGCGGACATCGCCGAGTTTGCCTCGACGCCGGCCCCAGGGCCGGCGTCGTCGTAAGTGGGGGCTGGGAAGTCGCGAGGACGGCCGTATACTCCGCCGACACCCAAGGACGACCTGCCCGTGAGCGAAGCGCTTGAGCCTGGCAGCACCCCCGGCCTTCCGCCACCGGAGCCGGACCATGCGGGACGCTTCGCGCGGTTGCGCGAACGCACCGATGAACTGGAGTTGTTCATCTCCGGCCTGCTCGCTTTTGCGCTGCTGGCCGTGCCCGGGCGCATCTTCGAGGCCTGGGCGACCAGTACCGTGCACACCGAAGGCGTCTACGCGTATGCGCTCTGGTTTGGCTTCAGCACCAGCGTTGGCCTCTGTTACGTCGTCGCCGTCGCGCTGATCGCCCACCTCGCCATCCGCGGCTACTGGGTGGGGCTGGTCGGCCTGAAGATCCACTTCCCCGAAGGCATCCGCTGGGATCGCATCCCGCTGTTGGGCCCGGTGTCGCGTGGCTTCTACCAGTCGCGGGTGGGCACGCTCGAACAGTCGATCGCCAATGCCGACAAGGCCGCCTCCACCCTGTTTGCCGCAACGCTGCTGTTTGCCTTGACCATGGTGCTGATCGGCGCCGGCTCGGTGGTGCTGCTGGCCGTTGCCGGTGCGGTGGGCGCGCTGTTCGGCAATACCGATCGCATCGCCCTGCTGATCGTCGGGTCGTTCTTCGGTCTGTTCATCCTGCTCAATCTGGTGCCGTTGTCGCTCGAGAAGTGGATCGCGTCGCGCAAGGCGCGGGGCGCCGCGAGCGCGCGCATCGAGCGGACGATGCGGGGCGTGCTGGCGATCAACCAGTGGCTGGTTCCGATGCGCCTGCTGCTGCCGGTGCAGTTGACCCTGCAGAGCAATCGCTACGCGCGCAATTTCATGGTGGCGTACTTCGTGGCGGTGATGGTGGCGATGACCATCGGCGGCGTGCAGGCGATCAGTTCGATGGAGTTCTCACTGTTCAACCGCTACGCCGTGGTCACCGAGGATGCCGTCGAAGAGGGCATGCTCAGTGCGCACTACGAGTCGCTGCGGGTCGAGCACGACCGCCTGCTGCGCTACCCGATGATCCCCAGCGACGTGGTGGAGGGCACCCTGCTGCGGGTGTTCATCCCGCACCAGCCGCAACGCGACAACGCGCTGGCACGGCAGCACTGCGCCGCGTTGCCGGAGGGCCGCAACCGTTTGCGGGGTCCGGCTGCCGAGGCCGCGGCGGTGCAGTGCCTGGCGCGCTTCTGGACCGTCACCCTGGACGGCAACCCGGTGGCGCTGGATGGCTTCGTCGCGATGGAGCGCCGCGACCTGGAAATGCGCGGGCTGGTCGGCTACCTGCCGCTGTCGGCGCTGGCGCCGGGGCGGCACGACCTTCGCCTGGTGTGGAACGCGTCCGGGCCCGAGCGCGGGACCGATCGCCAGCGCCGTTACCGCATTCCGTTCTGGTACGCACCGGATGCCGCGCGCTGAGCAGGTTCAGCGCGTGCGCGTGCCCAGCCGCCAGATCGCCAGCGCGCCGTACAGCACCAGCAGCCCGGCCAGCGTCCACAGGTCGTGGCGGACCTCCCAGAGACTGGCGTCCATCTGGTTCAGCCGCACCATCAGGTTGATGCCCGCCGTAGTGGGCAGCAGGTGCGCCAGTGCGACCAGCGCCGGCGGCGAGGTGACCGCCGGCCAGGACAGGTTGGCCAGGAAGAACAGCGGGATCGAGCAGGCGATGACCACCTGGAAGGCGCGTTCGCGGGTGGCGAAGTAGCTGCCGATGAACATGCCGAAGGCGACCGTGGCGGTGATGAACAAGGTGCCGCCAAGCACCTGGCCCAGCGGGTTTCCACCGCGCGGATAGTCCTGCACCCAGGCGGTGAACCCGGCGTAGTAGAGCAGGCCAAGCAGGCCGACGAGGCTGAAGCCCACGGCCATCCCGGCGAGCGTGGGCAGGTCGAATTGCAGCCGTCGGCCCAGTGCCAGCCGGCGCGCGCCGAGCAGCACGCCGATGCCCATCAGCAGCGTCTGGTGCACGATCAGTTCGGCCACGCCGGGCACGATGGCACTGCCGTAGCCTTCCTGGGTGTTGAACAGTGGCCGTTGCACCAGGGTGATCGGCGCGGGTTGCGGCGCCCCCATGAAGGCGGCCTGGCCCACGGCGGCCTCGCGGGCGAACGCGGTCAAAGCCTCGGCGACGCCTCCCAGCACCCAGCTGGCGCGGCCCAGGTAGGCGCCGTTGCCCATCAACACCAGGTGGCCGGCGCTGCCGCGCAGGATGTCGCGCTCGAGGTTGGGGGGTATCAGCAGGATGCCCTCGGCGTCGCCCCGTTCGAGCGCGTGCCGGGCCTGGTCGATGCTGCGTGGCTGGCCGACGATGCGTACCGTGCGCAGCGCATCCACGCGGCGCAGCAGTTCGCGGCTGGTGCTGCTCTGGTCGTGGTCCACCACCAGGATGGGCAGGTTGCTCGCGACCTGGTGACGGTAGGCGGCGGGATAGAAGAACGAGTACAGCACCACCGCGCCGATCATCAGCACCCGCGCGTAGCGGTCCGTGAGCACCGCGCGCAGGGTCTGGCGCAGGCTGCTGACGAAGCGGTTCATGCGCTGGCTCCGTCGTACGTGGCCGGCACGGTGCGCGAGGCGGCGATCAGCCGCCAGCCACCGATGCCTCCGGCCACCGCCACCATCAGCAGCAGGGTGGCCAGCGGCCATAGCGACACGCTCCACGGCGCGCCGATGAACTGCTGCTGGGTCTGCAGTTTGACGTAGGCGGTGAGCGGCAGCAGCAGATTCCAGACCCGGGTGAACAGCGGGGCATCGACTACCGGGAAGGTGGCGCCGGAGAAGGCCAGCGCGGTGCCGATGCTCAGGCCGATCGCCGACAGCGCGGTGCCCATGTCGCGGGTGAGCCCGACAAACAGCAGCGCCACCGCCGCGCAGGCGAGATAGAACAGCGGCTGGCCGAGCATCAGCAGCGCCAGGCTGCCGGCCACGCCATCGCCACGCAGCAGCGCCAGGTACAGCACGCCGAGCGCGCCATACAGTGAGAACAGGCCGACATACGGGGTGAGCTTGCCGGCGATCGCCGCCCACGGCGACTGGCCCAGCCAGTCGCGCAGGCGCCCGTCGCGGACTTCACGGCCGAGGCTGGCGGCCACCGCCAGCGCAAGGCCGAGCGACAGCACGGCGGGGAACACCAGCGGCAGCAGGAACAGTTCGTAGCTGCGTGCCGGGTTGTGCAGGATGTCCGACTGCACCGCGATCGGGGGCGCGCGCAATTTGGCCGGGCCCACCTGCTTGCCGATCTGCCCGGCGAGCAGGCGCGCGTTCCAGGCCCCTGCCGCCTCGACGATATCGCGGACCGCCGATTGCCCGGTGGTGAGGTAGGTGGCGTTGTAGTACGCGAACACCGTGCCCTGGCTGCCGCGCAGCGCCTGGCGGGTGGCATCGCGCGGTATCAGCACCACGGCGAACACCTCCAGTTGGCGCAGCTGCGATTGCGCCTGGTCCAGGCTGGCCGGCTGGCTGGCCACGCGCAGCCCCGGGCTGGCATCGAGCATGCGTGCCAGCAGGCGGCTCTGTGCGCTGCGGTCGAGGTCGACGATGGCGATGGGGATGTCGCGCATCACCGAGGCGGCGAACAGCCACGCCATCACCGCCAGCATCAGCAGCGGCAACAGCGTCACCAGCAGGCCATCGGCACGATCGTGGCGCAGGTGCTGCAGCTCGCGCCGGAACGAGGCGGCGAAGCCGGCCCGTGCCGCTGCGTTCATCCCTGCGGCCACGCGAACAGCACGCTCATCCCCGGACGGAAGCCGTCCACGCGCGCAGTGGGGCGCAGGCGGATCTCGAAGCTGCGCACGTCGTAGCCGGAGGACTGACGGGTGCTTCGCCAGGTGGCGTAGTCGCCGGCGGGGTTGATGAAGTACACCTCGAACTCGGCGTCGCGGCCCAGCGCGGGAACGCTGCCGCGCAGGCGGCTGCCGACCTTCAGCCCGCGCATCTGCGATTCGCGCAGGTTCACCGAGACCCACATGCGGTTGATGTCCACCAGGGTGAACACCGGGTAGCCGGCCGGGACCAGTTCGCCGATATCGGCCATGCGTTTGTTGATCTCGCCCGCGAGCGGGGCGCGCCCGTGGACTTCGTCGCGCGCGGCATCCACTTCGGCCACCGCGCCCTGGGCCTGCCGGACCTGGCCTTGCGCGGCGCGCTTGTCCTGGTCGCGGGCGCCGGCCAGTGCCTGGTCGTACTGTGCGCGGGCGGCATTGGACAGCTCGCGCGAACTGCGCGCCTGGGCCAGGGCCTCGTCGCGCTTCTGCCGGCTCATCACGCCTTCGTTGAACAGGTTCTGCACGCGCTGGTAGGTGGCATCGGCCAGCGTCGCCCCGGCCTCGGCGCGCTTCCAGTTGGCCTGCGCGGCGCGGATGTCTTCACTGCGGGCCCCTTCGTCGGCCTTGTCGGCCACCGCACGCGCGGCCTCCAGCGCCCCGTGGGCCTGCTCTTCCTTGGCGGCGACTTCGGGGCTGTCCAGTACGAACAGCACCTGCCCGGCGGCGACCCGGTCGCCCTCATGCACCTTCAGCTCGGCCAGGCGTGCGGTGATCTTGGCGGCCACGTTGATCGTGTCGGCGTCGGCCATGCCCTGCAACTGCTCGGCGGGCGTGCGCCAGGCCAGCCACAGCCCCACCACCACCACGATCGCCAGGACCAGCGCGATGACGATACCGAGCTTGCGCTTGTTCGGCGGCGGCGCGTCGGCCGGCCCCTGCAATGTGTCATTCATGGGCGATCACCTCGTCGGCGCGACGGCGGAATTCTTCATAACGGTCCATCTGTCCACTGATCTCCAGCAGGTGTGCCAGGGCCACGTCGTACTGGTAGGCGGCCTGCGCGCGTTCCACCTGCGCACCGCCCAGCCCCAGCCGCGCATCGATGACATCCAGCGAGGTGGCCTGGCCCTCGCGGAACGCCAGTTCCTGCAGGCGCAGGTTCTCGCGGTTCTGCGCCAGGCTGCTGTCCAGCAGCAGGAACTGCTGGCGGGCGGTATCCAGCTCGTACCAGGCCTTGCGCACGCCCAGCGTCACCTGGTTCTCCGCTTCGCGCAGGCCGGCTTCGGCCTGGTCCTGCTGCGCGCGCGCCGCACTGATCTGCGCCGGGCGCGAGGTCGGCGACAGGAAGGTGTACTTCAGGCCGATGCCGAAGGCCCAGTCCGGGTCGGTCAGCATCTCGTCGCGCCGGCGGAAATCGTACTGGCCGAACAGGTACACGGTGGGCTTGAGCTTGGCCTGCTGCACGCGCACGCCCTGCTCGGCCTGCGCGACCAGCGCCCGCAGGCGCGCGATCTGTGGCTGGCGGGCCTGCGCATCGCGTTCGAAGCTGGCCAGTTGGCCGATGGGCATGCGGTGCACGAACAGCGGCGAGAGCGGCCGCACCTCGCCACCACTGCGCAGCAGCGTGGCCAACGCGGCCTTGAGGGTCTGCAGGTCGTTGAGCGACTTCTGGTAATCGCGCTCGGCCTTGTCGCGGGCCACGTTGGCCTGCAGGCGCTGGGCGCGGGTGGCGAAGCCTTCGCGCTCCAGCTTCAGTGCGTCGTCGAGATGGCGCTGCAGACCGTCGCGCACATCGCGGCGCACGTCTACCGCCTGTTCGGCCAGGCGCTGCCCGAAGTAAGCCTGGGCCAATTGCACGCTCAGCGACTGCCGCTGCGATTCGCGCTCGGCGGTGGCCTGGTCGGTGGCACCGGCGGCGGCCTGCTGTGCGGCCGGGATCAGCCCGCCGGTATACAGCGGGAGTACCGCGGTCACCACCGGGCGGGTGCGCCAGTCGCGCTCGGTGAACTGCAACGGCGAGTCGATGCCGAAGGCCTCGGCGACCGGGGTGAGCGAGCCCAGCGGCAGGGTCAGGGTCTTCTGGAACTGCAGGCGGCGCACTTCACCGGTGATCTCCGGCAGGCGCAGCAGCCGGGTCGCATCCTGCAGGTCCTGCTTGTTGCGCACCGAGGCATCGGCGGCAGCCAGCGCATCGGACACCTGCTCGAGTCGTTGTTGGGACTGTTGCCAGTCCAGTGCGGGGACCGCGGCATCGCCGAGGGGGGACTGAGCCATCACCGCGCCACTGCATAACAGCAGGGCAGTGCAGTGGAATCCTTTCGTTGCGCGCGCAAGCGCCATGGGCCTGATCACGATTGGGCGTTCGGTATGTAAAACATTCGGCAAAGTATGGTGGGCGCTGCGTGAAGCCCGGGTCTTCACGTGCGCTGGCGAAGGTGTTGCGCGGCCGTCGCGCGAATCGCGTCGGTGATGTGCTGGAACGTTGACGAGCAAACGGCCGCGTGGTGCCAGTACAGGGGCACATCCAGCCAACGATTCGGTTCGGGCAGCACGATGCGCCCCGCCTGCCGTGCCCGTTTCAGCAAGCCCTCCGGGGCCAGGCACCCGCCCATCCCGCGTGCGGCCGCATCGAGGGACCAAGCGCGCCTGCAGGTCATCCTTGCGGTTGAACACGATCATCGGTGCCGTCGCGAGCGCTGCAGCGTCCATGCCCTGGGCAACGTGGTGCGCGGCGAACGAAGGGGACGCAATGGCGTGATGGCGCATGGCACGCCTGCACGGCGCTTGATACCGATCAGGGCGCCTTCCGTGGCGCAGCGCAGCCTTGGGCATCGGCTGCGGAGGCTGCTGTCGAGGCAGTGCAACGGCGCCACTGTCTGGACAGGCGCCAACGCGCGCGACGCTCCGCGCTGGTGGGCGCCACGCGCGGGCCGGGCGGCGGCCAGGGGGCGGCAGGCGTGGCGCGGGTCAGCGCGTCGGCGGGTTGCCGGCGATGGTGCGCGCGCCGGTGATGATCATGCGCAGCATCTGCGACAACTGCTCGATCAGCTCGGCGTCCTTCTCCTGCGGCTGGTCCACGGCGGTGGCGCCCATCGCGAACACCAACCGGGTGATCGCCTTGGACGCCAGCGCCGGTTCGTGCAGTACCGCGCCACCGTCGGCGGCGGCCAGGCGGATCAGGTCCAGGCGCAGTTCGTCTTCGAAGTAGTTCAGTTCGCGGTCCACGGCCTGCTTGAACGCGTCCGAGCCGGCGCTGCCTTCGCGCAGCAGCACGTGCAGCAGCTTGTGGTCGGCGCGTAGCTGCTCGAAGAAGGTTTCCACCGACAACCGGATCACGCTGCGCTCGGAGGAGGCCGCGCGCTGGCGCGCCTCGCCGATGATCGTGCGCAGGGAGCGCCCGGCCAGGTCGATCAGGGCCACGGTCAGCTCGTCCATGTCGCGGAACTGGCGGTAGAACGAATTGGGTGCGATGCCGGCCTCGCGCGCGACCTCGCGCAGGCTGAGCGTGGAGACGCTGCGGTGCGGGCCGATCAGGGCCAGCGCGGCGGCCAGCAGGTCGTCGCGCGAGATCGAGGCTTTGCGCGCCGGATGGGCATCGTCGGCGGCGGACAGGGGCAGGTCTGGGGAGGTCATCGGGCGCAGGGCGGTCAAGTCCCTGAATCATAGCCCGTCCATTCAATATACAACTGTATACACGCCTGTATGTGCGTGCGTATAGTGGTTCCATGAGCGCCAAACCCCGTCCGCCGTCCTCCCGCCGCAACCCCGTCTCGCCCCGCCACTGGGTGTCCGAAGAACTCTTCGACTTCTGGGCCGGGCGGCTGCATCCGTTGTGGACCCTGCGCCGGGCGCGGGCGCGGCTGGTCGCCCGCGAGCCGGCCAGCGCCGACGCCGTCACCCTGGTGCTGCGGCCGAACCGGCATTTCCGTGGCCTGCAGCCGGGCCAGCACATCACCCTAGGGGTGGACGTGGATGGCCGCCGCCTGTCGCGCAGCTACAGCCCGACCCCGCTGGCCGATGGCACGCTGGCGATCACGGTCAAGGCGATCGAAGGCGGCAAGGTCAGCCAGCAGCTGGCGCAGCGCGCCGTCGTCGGCGACACCTACGAACTGGGGCAGGCGTTCGGCGAGATGACCCTCGCTCCACGCGCCGGGCAGCGCTTGCTGCTGCTGGCCGCTGGCAGCGGGATCACCCCGATGCGTGCGCTGCTGCGCCAGCTCGATGCTGCCGGCATGCCGGCGCAGGTGGACCTGGTGTACTGGGCGCGGCGCCGCGAAGAGCTGTGTTTTGCCGAGGAACTGGCCGCGCTGTCCGCGCGCCACCCGAACCTGCGCGTGCAGCTGGCGTTGACCCGCGACCCATCGGCGCCGTCGCCGCGCGTGGATGCCTTCGCCTTCGACGCGCTGGGTGACCTGGCCAACGCGCAGGTGCTGGTCTGCGGCCCCGGTGGCTTCGTCGATGCGGCCCGTGCGCGCCTGCACGGACAGGTGGCCGCGCTGCAGTCCGAAGCCTTCACCCCGCCGGTGCTGCCCGATGCGGAGACCGGCACCGTGCAGGTGGAGCTGCGCCGCAGCGGCCGCACCCTGGCCCTGCCGCGCGGTACCTCGCTGCTGCAGGCGCTGGAGGCTGAAGGCCTGCGCCCGGCCAGCGGCTGCCGCATGGGCATCTGCAATACCTGCGTGTGCGGCAAGGCGTCGGGCGTCACCCGCCACACCCTGACCGGCGAGTACGCCGATGAACCAGCCACGCAAGTGAAGCTGTGCGTCAACAGCGCCAGCACCGACCTGATCCTGGAGCTGTGACGATGTCTTCCGTGCAAAACCGTGCGCTTTCCGCCGCCGACCTGCAGTCCTTCGGCGATGAACTCGACGCGCTGCGTGCGCGCCAGCTGGCCACGCTGGGCGAAGCCGACGCGCGCTACATCCGCCGCGTGGTGGCCGGCGTGCGCTGGACCGGCGTGGCCGGCCGCGCGCTGCTGTTCCTCGGCGCCTTCGTGCACAGCGTGCTGATTCCGGCGTGGATCGCCGGCGTGCTGCTGCTGGCAGTGTCCAAGATCCTGGAAAACATGGAGCTGGCGCACAACGTCATCCACGGCCAGTACGACTGGATGGGCGACCCGCAGCTGCAGGGCAGCACCTACGAGTGGGACATCGTCGGCACCGCCGACAACTGGCGCAAGACCCACAACTTCCGCCACCACACCTACACCAACGTGCGTGGCCTGGACGACGATATCGGCTATGGGCTGTTGCGGATCTTCCCCGAACAGCGCTGGCGCCCGTTCTACCTGACCCAGCCGGTGGTGGCGGTGGTGTTCGCGCTGCTGTTCGAATGGGGCATCGCCATCCAGGACCTGCGTTTGGGCCGCTGGTTCGCCGGCAAGATCACCTTCCGCCAGCTGCTGGCGCAGGCGCGCCCGGTCGGGCGCAAGATGGGCAGCCAGATGTTCAAGGACTACCTGCTGTTCCCCGCGCTGGCCGGCCCGTTCTTCCTGCCAGTGCTGCTGGGCAACGTGGTGGCCAACCTGATCCGCAACGTGTGGACCTACGTCATCATCTTCTGCGGCCACTTCACCGCCGATGCCGAGACCTTCCCCAAGGAATGCGTGCGCGATGAAAGCCGGGGCCACTGGTACCTGCGCCAGCTGCGTGGCTCGTCCAACCTGACCGGCGGCAAGCTGATGAACCTGATGTCGGGCAACCTCAGCCACCAGATCGAGCACCATTTCTACCCGGACGTGCCGGCCAACCGCTATGCGGCGATCGCGGTGGAAGTGAAGGCGATCTGCGCGCGCTACGGCCAGCACTACAACACCGGCTCGCTGCCCAAGCAGTTTGGCCAGGTGATGTGGCGGATCCTGCGCCACGCGTTTCCGAGCAAGCCCGGCCGCGCGGCCGCGCGCGCGGCAGCCACCGCCCAGCCGCAGGTGCAACAGGGCTGAGCGGCGGACGGTGGGCCTCAGTCTTCCAGGCCCATCGTTCCTTCAACCAGCGGCACCCGGCTGCCGTCGAGCAGGCCGCGGCTGAGCTTGCCGTCCTCGATGAACAGCAACTCGCCGTTTTCGCCGTTCTTGATGCTGCTGTCGATGGCGATGATGCGGTCGCCGTGGAAGCTGCTGACGTGTGGCATCGAGGTGTGGCCGACCACGATCCGCTTCAGCGCAAGCTGGCCGAGCAGCGCATCGACCTGGGCGGTATCCATCTGCCCGTCGAAATAGCCGCGGTACCAGATCGGGCTCGTCTTGCCGTCGAACAGGCGTGCGCTGTCCGGCGCGGCCTTGACCTGGTCGCGCGGCAGCCCGACCGAGGCCTGGTAGGTGGCATTGGTGCTATCCATGTCGCGCACCAGGTCCAGGTTGTCCGGCGCGATGCCGCCGTGCAGGAACAGGGTGTCGCCGATCTTCAGCAGCACCGGGCGGGTGCGCAGCCACTGGCCGATCACCGAATCGGCGCCGTACAGCGCCGGGTAGCTGCGGCCCAGCAGCTGCGCGCTCTTGAGGTACTTCGGGTTGACGTAGCGCAGGTCGTCGTAGAGCACCATCGTCTCGTGGTTGCCGAGCACGAAGTGCACCGCGCCGCCGGCCGCGTGGGCCTGCTGCTGCAGGCTGTACAGCAGCCAGAACGCTTCGGTGACCTGCGGGCCGCGGTCGAAGACATCGCCGGCCACCACCAGGGTGGCGTCGCCCAGCGACCACTGGTCCTGCGCATCGATCACATGGTGGGCGCGCAGCAGCGTGACCAGCAGGCCGTACTGGCCGTGGATGTCCGACACGGCGACGATGCGCGGCGTGGCCGGGTACTGCGCCACCTCGGCCGTGCGCGGCGCCAGCACGTGCAGCGGGTGCGGGTAGCCGCACTCGGGTAGCACCACGCTGGCGTCGTCGCGCGCCGGCAGCGTGCGGCGCACCACGTGGTCGTTGCAGACCCACTCGGCCTCGCGGCCCTTGGCGGTGAGGAACACATAGGGGCCATCGGCATCCACATGCTCGGCGGGTTGCGGTACCTCGCGGGCGGTGACGGAGGTGCACAGCAGCAGGGCGGACGGGAACAGCGCGCACGACAGGCGCAATGAACGGCGGAGCGGCATCGATGGAGTCCTTGGACAGCGGAGAACGGTGCAGGCCAACGCCCACGCGGTGATCCTACGCCGCCCATGCCGTGCCCGGGATGCGCCGTTGGTACTGCCGGATGTGCCGCAACAGGCGGCTCGCGCCCGAGACCGTCATGCCCACGCACGGGTGTCATGTCATGTCATTACAAAATGAACGCCGGCTCAAGTGTAATAGTCTCCGCGCGAGCGGCTGCTTACCCTGCGCGCATTGCCCTGGAGACACCGTTATGGGTCACGACCACGATCACCTGCCCAGCGAAATCCGCCACGAGAAGCCCCTGTGGTGGGCCCTCGGCCTGACCACCACGTTCCTGGTGGTGGAGGTGGTCGGTGCGTTCTGGACCAACAGCCTGGCGTTGCTGTCCGATGCGGCGCACATGGCCACCGACACCCTGGCGCTGATGATCGCGCTGGTAGCGGTGCGGCTGAGCCGACGCCCGCCCGATGCCAAGCGCACCTACGGTTACGCGCGGCTGGAAGCGCTCGGCGCGATGATCAATGGCGGCATGCTGTTCGTGGTGGCGGCCTACATCCTGTGGGAGGCGATCGCCCGCTTCCGCCAACCGCAGGAGATCGCGTCCACTGGCATGCTGGTGATCGCCGCGATCGGCCTGGGCATCAACCTCGTCTCCATGCGCCTGCTGCGCGCCGGCAGCGGTGAGAGCCTCAACGTGAAGGGCGCCTACCTGGAAGTGTGGGCCGACATGCTCGGCTCGGTCGCGGTGATCATCGGCGCGCTGCTGATCCGCTGGACCGGCTGGAAGCCGATCGATCCTATCCTGGCCGTGCTGATCGGCCTGTGGGTGCTGCCGCGCACCTGGGTGCTGATGCGCGAGGCGATCAACGTGCTGCTGGAAGGCGTGCCCAAGGGCATGGACGTGCATGCCGTGCGCCAGACCCTGTGCGCACAGCCGGGCGTGGTGGATGTGCATGACCTGCACGTCTGGGCGCTGGCGTCCAGCACGCCCGCACTGACCGCGCACGTGGTGATGGCCGACGGCATCGACGCCGATGCGCTGCGGCGCGTGCTGGGCACGGCGCTGCATGAGGCGTTCGATATCGACCACGTGACCCTGCAGATCGAGGCGGACCACTGCGGCGACAGCTGCAGCGTGGGCAGCCCGAAGGCGGGCGATGCGCATGCCGGTCATGACCACGGCGACCACGCCCACGGCCACGCCGACCACGCGCATGCCGCAACAGACGGCCGCCGCACCGGGCCCGACGCGCAGGGCCACCACGGCCATCCGCATCCCTGAACCGGGCCGGGCGCGGGTCAGGGCAGGCTTGCCGCTACAATGCGGGTCTGCCTTGCCATCTGTCGGAGATACTGCAGTGACCCGGAAACTCGTACTGTTGCGCCACGGCCAGAGCCAGTGGAACCTGGACAACCGCTTCACCGGTTGGGTGGACGTGGAACTGACCGAACAGGGACGCCGCGAGGCCGCCGCCGCCGGCCGCCTGATGCGCGAGGAAGGGCTGCAGTTCGATGTGGCGCATACCTCGGTGCTCAAGCGCGCCATCCATACCCTGCAGGGTGCATTGGCCGAGCTGGACCAGGACTGGCTGCCGGTGAGCAAGAGCTGGCGCTTGAACGAGCGCCACTACGGCGGCCTGCAGGGCCTGGACAAGGCCGAGACCGCCGCCAAGCACGGCGAGGACCAGGTCAAGATCTGGCGCCGTTCCTACGACATCCCGCCGCCGGCGATGGACATCGAAGACCCGGGCCATCCGATCCACGACCGCCGCTACGCCGGCCTGGACCGCAATGCGCTGCCGGGCACCGAGTCGCTGGCCACCACGCTGGACCGCGTGCTGCCGTACTGGTTCGACGCGATCGCCCCGCAGCTGAAGGACGGCAAGACGGTGCTGGTGACCGCGCACGGCAATTCGCTGCGCGCGCTGTACAAGTACCTCAACAACGTCTCGCAGGACGCCATCCTGGAGCTCAACATCCCGACCGGCATTCCGTTGCTGTTCGAATTGAACGATGACCTGAGCGTGCAGTCGTTCCGTTACCTCGGCGACCCGGAAGCCGCCCGCAAGGCCGCCGAGGCCGTGGCGAACCAGGGAAAGGCCAAGTAATCCGAACGTTCGGGTAGAGCCACCCCATGGGTGGCTGCCCGCAATGCCGGATACCGCAGCCACGCATGGCGTGGCTCTACCGTCAGGCCGGATACCGCGCAGCCACGTATGGCGTGGGCCCACGAGGGTGCGCCACGTAGAGCCACCCCATGGGTGGCTGTCGCGATGCCGGATACCGCAGCCACGCATGGCGTGGCTCTACACGTTAGGCCGGATACCGCGCAGCCACGTATGGCGTGGCTCTACCGTTAGGCCGGATACCGTCAGGCACGCATGGCGTGGCGGGGTGACCTTTGGCCGGTCCCCCGCCGCCGCGCGCGCGCTACGCTGCCTGATTGCCCGTGATCCGGGCGATGCATCCATCTGTAGCCGGAGAGTCGAATGAAGTTTTCCAAGCTGGTCCCGCTGGGCCTGACCGTCGCCATCGCCGCCTCGCTGGCGTCCTGCGGCAAGACCGATCCCGCGCCCGCCGCGACCGCCGACACGGCCAAGCCGGCCTTCGACATGTCGCAGATCAAGACCCCGCCGATCTCGCTCAACAGCGCCGACCTGGATCCGTCGATCGCCGCGTGCACGGACCTCAACGGTTTCGTCAACAGCAAGTGGCTCACCGCCAACCCGGTGCCCAACGACCAGACTACCTGGGGCAGCTTCGAGATCCTGCGCGAGCGCTCGCTCGAAGTGCAGCACGCGCTGGTGCAGCAGGCCGCCGCCAGCCAGGCCAAGGCCGGCTCGGTGGAAGCCAAGATCGGCGACATCTGGAAGACCGGTTCGGACGAAGCCAAAATCGAAGCTGCCGGCATCACCCCGCTGCAGCCGCAGCTGGACACGATCGCCGCCCTCAACGACACCGCCGCCATCACCCGGTACCTGCGCGACAGCCAGGCGCAGGGCCAGGGCGTGCTGTTCTCGCTGTTCGCCAATGCCGATTACAAGGACTCGGCCAACGTCATCGCCTATGTCGGCCAGGGCGGCCTGGGCCTGCCGGAGAAGGGCTATTACGTCGACGATGCGCAGGCCAAGATCCGCGATGCCTACGTCGCGTACATCGCCCAGGTGCTGACCCTGTCCGGCGTCGACGCCGCGCAGGCCAAGACCCAGGCCAAGGCCGTGATGGACTTCGAAACGCGCCTGGCCAAGGCCTCGATGTCGCGCATCGAGATGCGTGACCCGGCCAAGCGCTACAACCCGGTCAGCGCCGTTGAAGCCGACACGCTCACCCCGAACTTCAGCTGGACCGCGCTGTTCGACACCCTCAAGGTGCCGGCCGCGCAGAAGTTCTCGCTGGCCCAGCCGGCGTTCTTCACCGAAGTGGACAAGATGCTCGCCGATGTACCGGCCAGCACCTGGCAGGCCTACCTGCGCTTCCACACCATCGATGACGCCGCGCCATACCTGAGCAGCGCGTTCGAGAAGGCCAACTTCGACTTCTACAGCACCACCCTGCGTGGCCAGAAGGAAATGCAGCCGCGCTGGAAGCGCGTGCTGGAGTCGGTCAATGGCGCGATCGGCGAAGGCCTGGGCCAGATGTACGTCAACGCGGTGTTCCCGGCCGAGTCCAAGGTGCAGATGCAGCACCTGGTGGAGAACCTCTCGGCGGCGCTGAAGGCACGCCTGGAGAAGCTCGAATGGATGGGCGAGGACACGCGCAAGAAGGCGCTGGAGAAGTGGGCCAGCTTCACCCCGAAGATCGGCTACCCGGACAAGTGGCGCGACTGGTCGGGCTTTGAAACCAACGCCGACAGCTACCTGGGCAACATGCAGGCCGCGCGCGCGTTCAACTACCGCTACATGTTGAACAAGATCGGCAAGCCGGTGGACAAGACCGAGTGGGGCATGACCCCCCAGACGGTCAACGCCTACTACAACGCCACCAAGAACGAGATCGTGTTCCCGGCGGCGATCCTGCAGGCGCCGTTCTTCGACGCCAAGGCCGATCCGGCGCTGAACTACGGCGGCATCGGCGCGGTGATCGGTCATGAAATGATGCACGGCTACGATGACTCGGGCAGCCAGTTCGCGGCCAACGGCAACTTCGACAACTGGTGGACCGACAGCGACCGCAAGGCCTTCACCGGCCGCACCGACCAGCTGGTGGCGCAGTTCGACGGCTACGAGTCGCTGCCGGGCGTGAACGTGAAGGGCAAGCTGACCCTGGGCGAGAATATCGGCGACCTGGGGGGCCTGACCGTGGCGTACGACGCGCTGCAGATGGCGCTGAAGGAAGACCCGAAGGCCAACGTGGCCGTCGATGGCCACAGCCAGGACCAGCGCTTCTTCATGAACTGGGCCACCGTGTGGCGCCGCAACTTCAACGAAGGCGAGCTGCGCGTGCGCCTGAACACCGACCCGCACGCCCCGGCCAACTTCCGTGCCAACGGCGCGCCGTCGAACATGCCGGCGTATGCCAAGGCATTCGAGTGCAAGGCCGGCGATGCGATGGTGCGTGCCGACGACAAGCGTGTCGTGATCTGGTGATCGCAGCGCGTTGAGTGGAACGAAACGCCACCCAACGCCGTACTGCACGTTCAGCCAAGCGCCGCGATCCCCATCGGGATCGCGGCGTTTTTTGTCTGGGTCTGGCGATTTCCAAATGCGGACGGGCGTGTCAGATCTACGGCCCGCCAGATCTGCAAGGAAGGAGCGTACCCGCCACTATGCGCGGTTCAAATTCACCTCGAACACTTCGCCATCTTCAATGTAGAGCTGAACGGCAGCGTCCGACGCCAGACGAATGTCCAGCACCCAGACTTGCGGAGCGCCGGCCAGCGCCTCGCAGAGGTCTGCCGTGACCATCTCTGCCGGTCCACCCGTCAACGTCTCTCGAAGTTCATCCAGCGCGTTCGTTGACGCCATTCCCGATGGCACATCCATATGCAATACGTGCCAACGTTCATCGGATCGAACGTTGCACGTTAGTGCATCACTTACGTCGTTCCCCGTGATTGGGAACCCCCATATTCTCTGTGTCATTCCTTTCAACCTCCGTTGAGCGGTCGTACCGATCCACGTGAAGGCGTACGTCCTGTAGCCCTCGGTTGATGGGGAGTATTACATAGCCGCGAAAGGGCTTCAGGGGCGGCCAACAATGGCTGGCCGCGCATCCGCGGCCATTGACGCCCTCCTGTTCGCGAGCGCGTCGATCGCCTGTTGCTATGCACGGCGACCGGGCGCAGGCCACGGGAAATCCGTCGCGTGCGTGCGGCCGGACCGTGGGCGTCAGGCCAACGCCGGTTCGCGTCGCTGCAGGTCCTGGAAGGCGCCCAGCAGGTAGGGATCGACCAGGCCGCCGGCGGCGTCATCGAGGATGCGCATGGCACGCGCGGGGTCCATCGCATCGCGGTAGGGGCGGTCGCTGGTCATGGCATCCCATGCGTCGACGATGGTCAGGATGCGTGCGCCGAGTGGAATCGCGTCGCCACGCAGGCCATCGGGATAACCGCTGCCGTCGAAGGCTTCATGATGCGCGCGGATCAGGCGGGCCACGTCGACGGCATCGCCGCGTCCGGTGGCCAGGAAGATGCGTTCGCCGTGTTCGGGGTGCTGGCGCATGATCGCCTGCGCGGCGTCGTCGTGGCCGCCGCTGCTGAGCAGCACCTCGTCGGGGATGCCGATCTTGCCGATGTCGTGGAAGCAGGCCGCCAGTCCGATGCGGGTGCACTGCGCTGGATCGAGGCCGCAGTAGCGGGCCAGCGCGGTGGCCAGCAGGCCCACGCGGTCGCAGTGGAGGCGGGTATAGGCATCGCGCAACTGCAGCGAAAGCGACAGTGCGTCAATGGAGCAGGCCAGCGCGTGGCTGGCGCCGAATGGGGAAGAATCGGTCACGTGACGTTCTTGCAGCGCCCCCGGCTGCGGTGCGGCCGGGGGCGGTGGGATCAATGCCGTTGCAGCTGGATGCCGTGCTTCTTGGCGTAGGCGTCCTGCGCCGCGTCAAGGGCCTGCATTTCGCCATCGATGCGATTGCCCACGGCCTGCAGCTTCTCGGCCAGCGGCATGATCTGGGCCTTGTCGTAGCCGTCCGGCAGCGCGGCGATCTCCAGCAGGATGCCGAACATTTCATCCGCGCTCTGCACGTAGGTACGCAGCTTCTGGTGCACGTCCTTGGCGTCCTCGTCCGGTGGCATCTGGTCGATCATCGCCAGGTGCTGCCGGGTCTCTGCGCGCGCGCCTTCCAGCCCGGACTTGAACGTGGCGAGGCCCTTGCCTTCGCCCAGCGCCTTCTGCAGCTGCTCGCCGCGCGGACCGATGGTCCACTGCTGCACGGTCATGGTGGTGCCATTCCACAGCGCGACGTTTTCGGTCAGGTACTCGCTGGCGGTCATGCCGCTGCCGTTGCCACTACAGGCGCTGAGCAGGGCCAGGCCGGCGGCCAACAGCAGGGTTTGGAATCGTTTCAAAGCAACACTCCTTGTCGCGGGCTGTAAGTGCATACGCGGCCCCGGCCCGCAGCAGCGGAGGCGCGTCGAGGGATCAATGGGGGGGGCGATCAGCCTGGGGTGAGGGTCAGCAGCAGTGCCTTGGCCGCACTGAAGCGGTCTTCGGGCAGCGGCAGCGGGTGCTTGATGCGCAGCTTGTCCGGGCCGTCCATGCTGTACAGCTTGGGCTGCTTCTGGATCATCTGGATGACCGCCATCGGATCGATGGCCGGCTTGGCCTCGAACACGATGCGCCCACCGTTCTCGCCCAGCTCCAGCTTGCGCACGCCCAGCGTGTTGGCCTGCAGCTTGAGCTCGGCGATGGCGAACAGGTGCTTGGCCGGATCCGGCAGCAGGCCGAAACGGTCGATCATTTCCACCTGCAGCTCGCGCAGTTCATCGGTGTCGCGCGCGCTGCTGATGCGCTTGTACAGGGTCAGGCGGGTATGCACGTCGGGCAGGTAGTCGTCCGGGATCAAGGCCGGCACATGCAGTTCCACTTCGGCGCCGCGCGCTTCTTCGCCGGCATCCAGGTCGGGCAGCTTGCCCAGCCGGATGCTGCGTACCGCGCGTTCGAGCAGCTCGGTGTACAGGCTGAAGCCGACCTCGGCCATCTGCCCGCTCTGGTCTTCGCCGAGCAGTTCGCCGGCGCCGCGGATTTCCAGGTCGTGGGTGGCCAGGGTAAAGCCGGCACCCAGTTCGTCCATCGAGGCGATCGCATCCAGCCGCTTCTCCGCGTCCGGGGTCATCGCGCGCTTGTCCGGCACCACCAGGTAGGCATAGGCACGGTGGTGCGAACGACCCACGCGGCCACGCAGCTGGTGCAGCTGGGCCAGGCCGAAGCGGTCGGCGCGGTTGATGATGATGGTGTTGGCGTTGGGGATGTCGATGCCCGATTCGATGATCGTGGTGGACAGCAGCACGTTGTAGCGCTGCTTCTGGAAGTCCAGCATCACCCGCTCCAGCTCGCGCTCGGGCATCTGCCCGTGGGCGATGCCGATGCGCGCCTCGGGTACCAGCTCGGCCAGGTCGCGCTGCATGCGCCCGATACTTTCCACGTCGTTGTGCAGGAAGTACAGCTGGCCACCACGCGCCAGTTCGCGCTGGAATGCTTCGCGCAGCAGCGCGTTGTCCCAGGCGGTGATGAAGGTCTGCACGGCCAGCCGGTTCGGCGGCGGGGTGGCGATGATCGACAGGTCGCGCAGGCCGGCCATGGCCATGTTCAACGTGCGCGGGATCGGGGTGGCGGTCAGGGTCAGCAGGTGCACGTTGGCGCGCATCGCCTTCAGCGCTTCCTTCTGGCGCACGCCGAAGCGCTGTTCCTCGTCCACCACCACCAGGCCGAGGTCCTTGAACTTCACGTCCGGCTGCAGCAGGCGATGGGTGCCGATGATCACGTCGATGGTGCCCTCGGCGACCTTCTCCAGCTCGGCCTTGATCTCCTTGGTGCTCTTGAAGCGCGACAGCACCTCCACCCGCAACGGCCAATCGGCGAAGCGGTCGCGGAAGTTGCGGTAGTGCTGTTCGGCCAGCAGCGTGGTCGGCACCAGCACGGCGACCTGCTTGCCGGCGCTGGCGGCAGCGAACGCGGCACGTACCGCCACCTCGGTCTTGCCGAAGCCGACGTCGCCGCAGACCACGCGGTCCATCGGCTGGCTGCTGGCAAGGTCGCGCAGGGTGGCATCGATCGCGGCGAGCTGGTCCGGGGTTTCCTCGAACGGGAAGCCGGCCGCGAACGGTTCGTACATCGAGCGGTCCACGTGCAGTGCCAGTCCGGCACGCGCGCGGCGGCGGGCCTGGATTTCCAGCAGTTCGGCGGCCACGTCGCGGACCTTCTCGGCCGCCTTGCGCTTGGCCTTGGTCCACTGCTCGCCGCCGAGCGAGTGCAGCGGCGCGGTCTCGGCCGAGGCGCCGGAGTAACGGCTGATCAGGTGCAGCTGCGCGACCGGCACGTACAGGCGGTCGCCCTTGGCGTATTCGATCTCCAGGAATTCGCCCGGCATGCCGCCGGCATCGAGCACGATCAGCCCGCGGTAGCGGCCCACGCCGTGGTCTTCATGGACGATCGGCGCGCCTTCGGTCAGCTCGCCCAGGTCACGGATAATCGCTTCGGGCTCGCGCCCGACCCGGCGGCTGCGGCGGGTAGTGCCGGCGCGCTCGGGGAACAACTGGCGCTCGGTGAGCACCGCGATCTGCGGTGCATCCAGCGCGAAGCCGTCTTCCAACGGCGCCACGGTGATCGCAAACCGGGTGCCGGCGTCGGCCAGGAACGCCGGCAGGTCGCCCAGCACCGGCGGTTTCAGTTCGGCGGCCTGCAGCACCTCCAGCAGCGCCTCGCGGCGCCCCGGCGAATCGGCGGCGATCAGCACCCGGCCCGGGTAATGGCCGAGGAAGGATTTCAGCGCTTCGCCGGCGGGGGCATCGCGCGCGGCCACCGGCAGCGGCGGCAACGGCTGGTCGCCCAGCGGCTGCGCGTCCTCGATGCGCGGATGGTCGGCGGCCCAGATGTCGATGCGCGGCAGTGCATTGAGCTTGGCGTTCAAGCCCTCCGGGCTGAGGTACAGCTCCGACGGTGCCAGCAGCGGACGCTCCACGTCGTGGCGGCGCTGCTCGTAACGGTTGCCGGTCTGTGCCCAGAACGCAGCGGCCGCCTCGCCCACACCGACCCCGATCAGCGGCAGCACGTTCGGCTGCAGGTAGTCGAACAGCGTGGCGGTCTGGTCGAAGAACAACGGCAGGTAGTACTCCACGCCCGCCGGTGCCAGCCCGGCCTTGAGGTCCTGGTACAGCGCGCTGCGCCGGGTATCCACGTCGAAACGCTCGCGCAGGGTGGCCAGCACCCGCGACACGGCCAGGTCGTCCAGCGGCACTTCGCGGCCCGGCAGCATCCGCACCGCGTCGACCTTGTCGAGCGAGCGCTGGCTTTCCGGGTCGAACGCACGGATCGAATCGATGTCCTCGTCGAGCAGCTCGATCCGCAGCGGCGCCTCGGCGCCCATCGGGAACACGTCGAGCAGGCCGCCACGCACCGCGAAATCGCCCGGGTCCATCACCTGCGGCACGTTGCGGTAGGCGGCCGCTTCCAGCCGGCGCTTCTCCGCGTCCAGGTCCAGGCGCTGGCCGACCTTCAGGTCGAAGCTGCCGCCGATGATGTATTTGAGCGGGGCCAGCTGCTGCAGCAACGTCTGCACCGGCACCACCACGATGCCGCGGGTGAGCGAGGGCAGCTGGTGCAACGCGGCCAGGCGCTGGGAAATGATGTCCGGGTGCGGGCTGAAGGCGTCGTAGGGCAGGGTTTCCCAATCCGGGAACACCACCACCGGCAGGTCCGAGTCGCCGCCCAGCAGGGTGCGCAGATCCGCCTCGATCTGGTTGGCCCCGTGGTTGTCGCGTGCAATGAAAAGCAGCGGCCCGTCATGGACCTCGGCGGCACGGGCGACATACCACGCCAGCGCAGTGGCCGAAGCGGGAGTGCGCCACCAGGCGCGGAGCTGACCGGGACGTGGCAGCGGCGGTGCGGGATAGGAGGTGCGTGACATGAACCGCCGATTTTAGCAGACGGCGCGGTCACGACCGTGTCAGCCCGGCGGGGTGCCGGTCGGCCCGCGCACCACGCCGCTGATCGTGGCCTGTCTGGTGGCACAGCCCCCTTGAGCCAAGGAGGCTGGCCGACAGGCGCGGGGATGTGGGTGCCGGTGAGCCGCGGCCCGCAGTCTGCGCAGCAGACCGTGGGGCTGTGCGCGACTACGCGCTGCATCGCCGGCCAACGGCCGGCGCGACCTCAACTGTCGAGTTCGAGCACCATGCGCACCAACCCGGGCGTGCCCTGCGGATGCGGTACCGGCTTGAAGCCCAGCGAGGCAGCCAGCTGCTTCATCGGCTCGTTCTCTTCGGCGACATCGCCGTACAGGCGGTCCAGGTACTTGCCGCGCGCCCATTTGACCAGCTTGCGCATCAACTGGCGGCCCAGGCCCTGGCCGACCAGGAAGCGGCTGACCAGGATGGCGTACTCCGCTTCGCGGGTGCCCTGGATGATCGACGCGCGTGCGACCGCCCCGACCACGGCTTCACCGGCGGGCAGGGACTCGGCCGCGACCAGGGTGATCTCGCTCTTGGGATTGGGATGGGTCAGGCGCTGGGTGGTTTCCGGCGACAGTTCGGTTACCGACTGCAGGAAACGGTCGCGGATCTCCTCCGGCCCGAACAGGCTGAAGGCCGCGTGCAGCGGTGCCCCGTCTTCGGGGCGGATCGGGCGGATCAGCAGCTCGTGGCCACTGGGTGCCTTGAAAATCTCGTGCCAGGGCGGCATGCGGTTACGGGTAGCCATACCGGTGATTCCTAGGTGGTCTTCGGATTCTCGCATCCCCGGGGGGCGGTTCCGTGAACGGAACGCTCACGCCGTTCAGGGGCGCGAAAGGGCGCTCATTCGGCCTGCTTGAGCCACTGCAGGCGGGTGCTGGCACCGGCTTCGCCCAGGAACTGCTTCAGCGCCGGCATCGCCGGTGCCAGGACCTGGTCGAACTGCCACGGCGGATTGAGCAGCAGCATGCCGCTGCCATTGAGCCGCAGCGGTGAATCGTCCGGACGGATCAGCAGCTCGGCGGTCATTACCGACTTCACCGGCAGGGCACAGGCCTTGCGCAGGAAGTGCAGGATGGTGCGGCGTTGCTTGATCGGGAACCAGATCGCGAAGCTGGCCTGCGGCCAGCGCCCCAGGATCTCGGTCACCGAGGCCAGGATGGCCTGGTACTCGGCGTCCTGGCCTTCGTAGGGCGGGTCGATCAGGACCAGCCCGCGGCCGATCTTCACGCCGTTGGCCTTGGGCGGCAGCAGGGCCCTGTTCTGGGCATAGCAGTCGGCGTGGTAGACCGCCACGCGGCTGTCATGGGCAAACAGGGCCTTCAGCGAGGCCGCCTCGTCGTCCTGGACCTCGCAGACCGCCATGCGGTCCTGCTCGCGCAGGGTCTGGGCGGTCAGCAGCGGCGAGCCGGGGTAGCTGATCATCGCCCCGACCGGGTTGTCGGCCTGGACCGCCTTGAGATAGCGCTCGATCACCGCCGGCAGCGCCGGCTGGGCCATCAGCCGCATTACCCCGTCCTCGGCCTCCAGGGTCTTGCGGCTTTCCTCGCTGGCCAGCAGGTAGCGGCCCGCGCCGCCGTGGGTGTCCAGCACGAAGAACGGGCTGTCCTTGCGCTTGAAGGTGTCGAGCAGGGCAAGCTGCACGATGTGCTTGAGCACATCGGCATGGTTGCCGGCATGGAAGGCGTGGCGGTAATTCATCGGCGCAGTGTACGGGGCGGCGGGCCCAGCGGCTATGCTGCGCGCATGAACCGCCCCCTGCACAACGTCCTGGTCGTCGAGGACGAAACCGCCATCGCCGACACCGTGCTGTACGCCCTGCGCAGCGAGGGCTATGGCGCCCAGCACTGCCTGCTCGGTGGCGGTGCGCTGGATGCCCTGCGCCAGCAGGCCTTCGACGTAGTGGTGCTGGACGTGGGCCTGCCGGACATGAGCGGGTTCGAGGTGTGTCGCAGCCTGCGCACCTTCAGCGAGGTGCCGGTGATCTTCCTGACCGCGCGCAACGACGAGTTCGACCGCGTGTTGGGCCTGGAGCTGGGCGCGGACGATTACATGGCCAAGCCGTTCTCGCCACGCGAGCTGGTGGCCCGGGTGCGCGCGCGCCTGCGTCGCAGCAGTGCCCCGGCCGATCAGGGCGGCTGGCAGCAGCACGGGCGCTTTGCGATCGATCGCGAAGGGCGCCGCATCCGCTTTGCCGAGCAACCGCTCGAGCTGACCCGTTACGAATATGCGCTGATGGCCGCCCTGCTGCAGCGGCCCGGGGCGATCCTCAGCCGTGCCCAGTTGATGGACCGCGGCTGGGACACCGACGCCGACAGCGCCGACCGCACTGTCGATACCCACGTCAAGACGCTGCGCGCCAAGCTGCGTGCCGCCGGGGCCGACCCCGACCCGATCCGCACCCATCGCGGCCTCGGTTACGCGCTGGAGGGCTGAGCGATGCGGCTCGGCCTCAAGCTGTTCCTCGGCTTCTTCCTGATCGTGGGCATCGCCGCGTTCTTCGTGATGCGTATCTTCGTCAACGAAGTGAAGCCCGGCGTGCGCCAGGCAATGGAGTCGACCCTGGTCGATGCGGCCAACGTACTGGCCGAGATGGCCGCCGCCGACGTCAAGGCCGGCACGATCCGCAACGGTACCTTCGTGGCCAATCTGGCCCGTGCGCAGCGCCGCGACCCCAAGGCGATGGTGTGGCGTTTCCCCAAACGCACGCTCGACTACCAGGTGACCATCACCGATGCCAAGGGCATCGTGATCTACGACTCCACCGGGAAGGGCATCGGCCGCGACAACTCGCGCTGGAACGATGTCTACCGCACCCTGCGTGGCGAGTATGGCGCCCGTTCCAGCCCGGAAGTCCCCGGTGACGACACCCATTCGGTAATGCACGTGGCCGCGCCGATCCACGACCCGGCCGATGCCAGGCGCCTGATCGGCGTGCTCAGCCTGGCCCAGCCCAACCGCAGCATCGATCCGTTCATTGCCGCCAGCCAGCGCGCCATCATGAAGCGCGGGGCGTGGTTGATCGGCCTGTCGGCGCTGATCGGGCTGCTGATGACCGGTTGGCTGATGCACGGGGTCAACCGGCTCAACCGCTATGCCAAGGCCGTCAGCGCCGGCGAGCCGGTGCCGCCGCCGAAACCGCGCCGCGACGAGATCGGCGACCTCGGCCAGGCGCTGGAGACGATGCGGCGCAAGCTGGAAGGCAAGGCCTACGTCGAGCAGTACGTGCAGTCGCTGACCCACGAGATGAAAAGCCCGCTGGCCGCCATCCGCGGCGCTGCCGAGCTGCTGCAGGAACCGCTGCCCGATGCTGATCGCGTGCACTTCGCACGCAGCATCCAGGGCCAGGAGCAGCGCCTCACCGAAACCATCGACAAGCTGCTGGCGCTGGCCGAGGTGGAGCAGCACGGCTGGCTGCAGAAGCGCGAGCCGATCGACCTGGGGGTGCTGTTGCGCAGCGCCGCCGATGCGGTGGCGCTGCGCGCGCAGGGCGCCGAGGTGCAACTGCAGGTGGAGGTGCCCGACGGCCTGGTGATCCAGGGCGATGGCTACCTGCTGCGCCAGGCAGTGAACAACCTGCTGGAGAACGCACTGGCGTTCTCAGGGGCCGCCTCCAGCGTGCAGCTCAGCGCCGCGCGCGATGGCGACGGCGTGGTGCTGCGCGTGGCCGACCGTGGCAGCGGCGTGCCCGACTACGCGCTGGAGCGGGTGTTCGAACGTTTCTATTCGCTGGCGCGCCCGGCCACCGGCCTGCGCAGTTCCGGGCTGGGGCTGTCGTTCGTGCAGGAAGTGGCGCGGTTGCATGGTGGGCGCACGCAGTTGCGCAACCGCGAAGGCGGCGGCGCCATCGCTTCGCTGTGGCTGCCGTGGCGCGGCCCGGCTGCGCCGATCCGGCGCTGAGCCTTGGCGGGGCGCGCACTTCACACAGACTTCAAACTCAGCACAAACCCCGCACACCGCCACCGCCGAAGCTGGCCCCCTCCCAACCGAGGACGGGCCATGAAATCCCTGAAGATGCTGTTGCGGTTCGCCATTGTCGGCGGGCTGATCCTGTTGCTGCTGATTCCCCTGATGATGATCAAGGGCGTGATCAGCGAGCGCCAGTCCTACCGTGACGAGGCGTACCTGCGCGTGTCGCAGAGCCGCGCGGGCGCGCAGACGCTGACCGGCCCGGTGCGCGTGGTGCCGTGGACCGAGACGCGCGAGGTGGAAGTGGTGGACGCGGCCGGCAACACGACCAAGGGCGTGCAGACCGAGCAGGGCCACTGGCTGCAGATGCCGTCCAGGCTGCAGGTGGACGGGCGCATGCAGCCGGACGAGCGCCGCATCGGCCTGTTCCGGGTGCCGGTGTACAGCTGGACCGCGAAGATCAGCGCCGAGTTTGCTGACGACGATTACCCGATCAAGCAAGGCCGCGTGTACGGCACGCCGTACCTGGCCGTGGGCATCGCCGACGTGCGCGGCCTGGTCGGTTCGCCCCGGCTGCAGGTCGATGGCACGGCACTGACCCTGCAGCCGGGCATCGGCGACGTTACCGGGATGGGCAAGGGCCTGCATGTGCCGTTGCGCGGCTTCGACGACAGTGCCGGCGGCGTGCTCAAGGGCAGCAAGGTGGAGCTGGGCCTGGTGCTGGATGGCACCCGTTCGCTGGCCGTGGTGCCGGTGGGCGACGACAGCCGCATCGCCATCCAGTCGCCGTGGCCGCATCCGTCGTTTGGTGGCAGCTTCCTGCCCAACCAGCGCACGGTCGGCGAGCAGGGCTTCGAGGCGCAGTGGGCGGTGTCGTCGCTGGCATCGCAGGCGCAGCGCCAGCTGCGCGAGAACACCGACGTCGATCCGGAAACGGTCAGCGTCGAGCTGGTCAACCCGGTGGACATCTACACCCAGGCCGATCGCGCCAGCAAGTACGGCATCCTGTTCATCCTGCTTACGTTCGTGGGTTTCATCCTGTTCGAGCTGATCAAGCGCCTGCGCATCCATCCGCTGCAGTACCTGATGGTGGGCCTGGCGCTGGCGATCTTCTTCCTGCTGCTGCTCAGCCTGTCCGAGCACATTCCGTTCTGGCTGGCCTACGTGGCCTCGGCCGTGGCGTGCATCGGGGTGCAGGCGGTGTACCTGTCCGGGGTATTGAAGAGCTGGGCACGCGGGCTGGGGTTTGCCGGCATGCTCACCGTGCTGTACGGCGCGCTGTACGGCCTGCTGATTTCGGAGAACAACGCGCTGCTGATGGGCTCGTTGCTGCTGTTCGGCGTGCTGGCCACGGCGATGTGGATCACCCGCAGGATCGACTGGTACGAAGTCGGCGCCAGCCTCAAGTAAGGAGCACGACATGAGCTGGCGCCAGGGGTTGCGGCAACGGGCGGGGCAGGGCATTCCCGCGCTGCTGGAAGTGGATGCGCTGCTGCAGGCCAGTGGCGTGCTGGCGGCCTTGCCGGGGGCGCGTATCGCCCCCGGCCTGGTCCGCTTCAAGCTCGCCGAGCGCACCTGCGACGGCGTGCAGCGGCAGGGGTTGGCCTGGTTGAGCGGTGCGCGGCAGGGACGCGGCGCGGTGGCTGGCCGGGTGCCGCGTTACCGTGCATGGCAGGCCGGCAGCGCGGCGTTGCGTGAGATCGGCATCGCCGGCTTGCCTGCCGATTGGCCGGCGCATGCGGCGGTGTTCGGTTGCACCAGCGTGGACCGCCGGCACTGGCTGCTGCTGTTGCCCGCACAGGCACAGCTGTGGCTGGGCTGGAACGGTTGAGCGGCGTCGCACGCCCATGACCGATGGGACGGGGGCGCGGCGCGCCGGCTGGCTAGACTCGAGGGCTTGAACAAGCCAAGCCGAAGGGCCGGGGTGGAATGTGCTGAAGTGGGGCGTGCTGGCGGTAGCGCTGGCGATGGGTGGCAATGCAATGGCGCAGCAGCGCGAGACGGTGGACCTGGACATGGTCGGCCGCATTCGGCAGGAAGCGTTCCACCGCTCGCAGGTGATGGCCACCTTCAGCCACCTCACCGAACGGATCGGGCCACGCCTGACCAACTCCCCGGCCATGGCCGAGGCCAATCGCTGGAGTCGCGGCAAGTTCACCGAGTGGGGCCTGGTCAACGTGCACGACGAGGCGTTCGACGCATTCGGTCGCGGCTGGGAGTTCAGCAACGCCGGCGTGGAGATGCTCGGCCCGCGCGTGGCACCGCTGTACGCGCTGCCCAAGGCGTGGACGCCGGGCACCAACGGCACCGTCGAAGGCGAAGTGGTCAAGGTCGACATCAAGAAGATCGCCGACCTGGCGCAGTACAAGGGCACGCTGACCGGCAAGATCCTGTTGCTCAACGATGCACGCGATTACGCGCGTGCCAGCCAGTCCGATTCGCATCGCCATGATGATGCCGGCCTGGCCGAGCTGCAGGTGTTCGCGGTGCCCAAGGACGTGGCCGACGCCAAGGCGGACCGCGCGAAAAAGGCCAAGGAGTACCTGGAGAAGCAGGAACTGACGCGTGCCACCAACGCCTTCTTCGCCGAGCAGGGCGTGCTGGCCACGATCAGCATCAGTGGCTGGGACAACGGCATCATCCGCGTCGGCGGCGGCGGTTCGCGCAAGGCGGGCGAGCCGGTCGGCGTGCCCGAACTGGCGATGATGGCCGAGCATTACAACCCGCTGGTGCGTGCGGTCGAGCAGAAGCAGCCGGTCAAACTGCGGGTCAACGTGGAAGCCCGCTTCACCGATGCGCAGGACCAGCCCGGCTACAACACGCTGGCCGAGATCCGCGGCAGCAGCAAGGCCGACGAAATCGTCATGCTCGGCGCGCACATGGATTCCTGGCACACCGGCACCGGGGCGGCCGACAACGCCGCCGGCGTAGCGGTGATGATGGAGGCCATGCGTATTCTCAAGGCCGTGGGGGCCAAGCCGAAGCGCACCATCCGCGTGGCGCTGTGGAGTGGCGAAGAACAGGGTCTGGTGGGCTCGCAGGACCATGTGGCCAGGCACTTCGCGCGCTACCCCGAACCGACCGATCCCGCGCAGAAGCAGCTGCCGGCCTCGATGCGCGAGCCGACCGGCGCGCTGCAGCGCCAGCGCGATTACGACAAATTCTCGGTGTACTTCAACATGGACAACGGCTCGGGTCGTTTCCGGGGCATCTACGCCCAGGAGAACCTGGCCGCGGTGCCGATCTTCGAGGCGTGGCTGGCGCCGTTCCATGACGTGGGCGCGACCACCGTGGCCACCCGCAACACCGGCAGCACCGACCACATCGCCTTCGACCGGGTTGGCCTGCCGGGCTTCCAGTTCATCCAGGATCGGCTGGACTACTTCACCAACGTGCACCACAGCAACCTGGACACCTGGGACCACGCCGAGCCGGAGGACCTCAAGCAGGCCGCGGCGATCGTGGCCTCGTTCGTGTACAACGCGGCGATGCGCGATGAGAAGATGCCGCGCAAGGCGCTGCTGGCGCCCTGAGCGCCGTCAGCGCGTCTGCACCGAATAGCCGCGGAGGCTCGGGTCCACCGAGATGACCGCGCGGTACAGCGCCGCGCCGCCCGCGGTGCCGCCGCTGCGTTGCCGGCGCACGGCGGCGGTGTAGATGGGCGGCTGCCCGGCGACGGTATCGGTCAGCGCGCCGGTCATCGCCTCCGCTTCGTCGGGCATCAGGGTGATGCCCAGCAGGCACAGCTGCGGCGAACAGTCGAACGCCTGCAGCTGGGAGCTGGTGGTGGCCTGGCGCAGGCGCAGCTTCAGCGCGTCCAGGTGTTCCTGGCGGCGGTGCTGCGCCGTCGCGTCGGTCGCGTAGCGTCGTTGCCAGTCGGCCACCTGGGCGTCCCACAGGTCCGGATCGTCGAGCAGGGCATCCATCGCCTCGGACCTGACGTGGCCGTCCTGGACCAGCGCGGGGGCGGCCAGCGCGGTACGCGCGCCGGCCACCGGCGCGGTGGCAGCTGCGGTGGCCACGGGGGCCGCCCTGCCACCGGCCGCCGTGTCGCGATCAGCCTGCCATTCGCCCGGTGGCGCAACGGCCTTGTCGGTAGCGACCGCATTCTGCGGTGTCACATCGTGGCAGCCGGCCAGCAGCAGCGCGGTCATGACGAGGGAAAAACGGGTACGGGATAGCGGCAAGGGGCACTCCTTGTGCATAGGTAGGTCAACTCGTATCGGGCGGTCGTACTGGGCCCTCAGCGGACATCGCAGGATGCGGGGCGCCGTGCCGGCCTCGGCCCGGCCTTGCCTCCTGCTATCCGGCACGCGGCGGAGGGGGCAACCCGAAGGGCACCGTGGCCAGGCACGACAGGGACGCAGGGCGCATCAGGGGCATGGCCTGGCTCGGCGAGGAAGGTTCCGGCATGAAACCACCCGCACAGCCGCCGTAACAGTCGGATTTTTCTGATTTAGGCAGTGCAGGGCCCGGGCGGGTAAAATTGCCGGGATTCCCGCTTCGTCCTCCGAGCCTTCCATGACCTGCCGCACCCGCTTCGCCCCCAGTCCCACCGGCTACCTGCACATTGGCGGGGCCCGCACCGCGCTGTACTGCTGGCTGGAAGCCCGTCACCGTGGCGGCGAGTTCGTGCTGCGCATCGAGGATACCGACCGGGAGCGCAGCACCCAGGGCGCGATCGATGCCATCCTGGAGGCGATGGACTGGCTGGGCCTGGGCTATGACGAAGGCCCGATCTACCAGACCCAGCGCGTGTCCCGCTACCTGGAAGTGGCCGAGCAACTGGTCGCCGACGGCAAGGCCTACTACGCCTACGAAACCCGCGAGGAACTGGACGCGATGCGCGAGGCCGCCATGGCCAAGCAGGAAAAGCCGCGCTACAACGGTGCCGCGCGTGATCTGGGCCTGCCCTACCGGGACGACCCGAACCGCGTGATCCGCTTCAAGAACCCGCTCGAGGGCACGGTGGTGTTCGACGACCTGATCAAGGGCCGCATCGAGATCGCCAACAGCGAGCTGGACGACATGGTCATCTTCCGTCCGGACGGCTTCCCCACCTACAACTTCGCGGTGGTGGTGGACGACTGGGACATGCGCATCAGCGAGGTCATCCGCGGCGACGACCACATCAACAACACCCCGCGCCAGATCAACCTGTACGAAGGCATCGGCGCACCCGTGCCGAAGTTCGGCCACATGCCGATGATCCTGGACGAGCAGGGCGCCAAGCTGTCCAAGCGCACCGGCGCGGCCGATGTGATGCAGTACAAGGACGCCGGCTACCTGCCCGACGCGCTGCTCAGCTACCTGGCCCGGCTGGGCTGGTCGCATGGCGACCAGGAGCTGTTCAGCCGCCAGGAACTGATCGATCTGTTTGACGTAACCAACTGCAACTCCAAGGCCGCGCGCCTGGACATGGCCAAGCTGGGCTGGGTCAACCAGCACTTCCTGAAGACCGAGGCGCCGAGCAGCATCGCCCCGCACCTGGTCTACCAGCTGAACAAGCTGGGCCTGGATCTGGCCGCCGGCCCGGCGCCGGCCGACGTGGTGCTGGCGCTGCGCGACCGCGTGCAGACCCTGAAGGAAATGGCCGAGAAGGCGGTGGTCTGGTACCAGCCGCTGACCGAGTACGACGAGGCGGCGGTGGCCAAGCACTTCAAGCCGGGCGCGGAACTGGCGCTGGGCAAGGCCCGCGAGCTGTTGGGCGCCGCCGGGGAGTGGACGGTGGAGAGCGTCTCGGCCGCCCTGCACGACGTCGCCACGGCGCTGGAGATCGGCATGGGCAAGGTCGCCCAGCCGCTGCGCGTGGCCATCACCGGTACCCAGGTCAGCCCGGACATCTCCCAGACCGTGTTCCTGGCCGGGCGTGAAGAGGCCTTGAAACGCATCGACGTCGCACTCACTAAAGTACCGACGGCCTGACCACAGGAGACCGCGCATGCCTGCCAAAACCGCTTGTACCGCCCCGCACCACCACGTCCACGACGCATCCGACTTCGTGAAGGTGGTGGAGCGCGTGTGCTCGGAACGCGGGCTGCGCCTGACCCCGATCCGCGCCAACGTGCTGCGGCTGATCGCCGAGGCCGGCAAGCCGGTCAAGGCCTACGAGCTGCTTGAATGGGTGCGCAACGGCAAGGGGGTCGGTGCCGATGCACCGCCCACCGTCTACCGCGCGCTGGATTTCCTGATGGCCAACGGCTTCGTGCACAAGCTCGAATCGGTGAACGCATTCGTGGCCTGCCACCACCCCAGCAGCGCGCAGCATTCGGTGCCATTCCTGATCTGCAACAGCTGCCACAGCGCGGTGGAGCTGGAAGACCGCGAGATCGTCAGCCAGCTGGAAAAACGTGCCAAGGAACTGGGCTTCCAGCCGCAGGCGCAGACGCTGGAAGTGCACGGCCTGTGCGCGCGCTGCGCGGGGTAAGCCGCGCTGGCGACGACGGGACCGACCCCAGGTCGCCCCGGTCCTGACGGAATGAAGCCGCGCATTGCGCGGCTTTTTCATGGGGCGCGTTGCGTGCGATGACCGCCGCCTGGGCCGAACGTGCTCGTGGAGCCACGCCGTGCGTGGGCGACCCGTGCGATCAGGTGGCCCGACCGCGCGCCTTCGCCATCTCGCGCCTGTTGCGCGCACTCGGCGCTGCATAGCCTGGTGCCAGGCGGCGCTGGAGGCTTTTGAGGACGATCTTCCTGGCCGACACGAGCGTCGCATCGTCCACTGCCAGCGCGTCGGCCCATGCCAGCGACGCGGCAAGCGGGGCGCCGCGCAAGGCATACAGCGCCGTTGCCTTGAGGTGCGCAGGCGAGGTTGCGCTCCATGCCTTCCGCACCGTCTCGTATAGCGCGTGCTGCAGCCTCTCATCGACCGGCACGCTGTCGTCGAAGGAAAGCAGGATGTTCAAGGCAGTCAGCGCCTTCCACGGCGCGGCATCGGCATCGCTCGTTCGCCAGTCGGCACGCTCGCAGCAGGCAAGCAGCGCGGCGACGGCATCGCGGCTGCGCACCTGTTCAAGCACGCCGATGGCGAAGGTGGCCATCACCGTGTCCTCCAGCAGGGGGCGTAACCCGGCTACGCCCTCGCGCGCATAGGCCGCGCAGGCCCTGGCCCAGCGCGCGAACGGCACCACGCGCGTGCCGTCGGCCAGCAGACCGTCGTCCAGCCACCCGTGCAGGACGCACACGCGTTCGATCTCGGCCGCGCCAGCGCCACCATGCTCGATGGCGAAGGCGATCAGGTGCTCCACCTCCAGCGCCCCGCCATAGGCCGCGGGCGCGCTGCCCTTGGCCGCTTTCTGCGCCAGCGCGCTGAACTTCATCGGCGCTCGGCGGCGGTGTCGCTGCCGTCCGCCGCCGTATCCACCTTCACCACCACCGACATGCCCGGGCGCAGCCGCTTGGCCAGTGGCTGGTCCGGGTCGATGGAAATGCGGATCGGCAGCCGCTGCACCACCTTGGTGAAGTTGCCGCTGGCGTTGTCCGGGCGCAGCACGCTGAACTCCGAACCGGTCGCCGGGGCGATCTGTTCGATATGGCCGTGCAGTTTTTCGCCGTCGAAGGCGTCCACCTTGAACGAGGCCGGTTGCCCGATGCGCATCTTCCAGGTCTGGCCTTCCTTGAAGTTGGCCACCACCCACAGGGTGTCCGGGACCAGGAACAACAGCTGCGAGCCGGCGGTCACGTACTGGCCCAGGCGCACCGATGCCTCGCTGACCTGGCCGTCGCGCGGGGCGTGGATGACCGTGTTGGCCAGGTCGATCCGGGCCAGTTCCAGCTGCGCCTGCGCGGTTTCCACCTTGGCTTCCAGGCTCCTGCGCGCCACCTGGGTGGAGGTGAGCGTTTCTTCCGCGATGCGGATCTGCGCCTGTGACTGCAGCACGGCGGCCTGTGCGGACTGCGCGCCGGTGCGCAGCTTGTCGCGGTCGCTGAGCGCGACCAGTTGCTGCGCCGCCAGCTCCTCGTAGCGCTTGAGCTCGGTGCGCGACCGCGCCAATTCCGACTGGCCGGCGACCAGGTTGGCCTGCGCGGCGCCGATCTGTGCGCGGTTCTGCGCCTGCGCCTGGTCGGAGTTGGCCAGCGACGCCTGGGCGCTGTCCAGGTCGGCCTGGGCCTGGGCGACCTTTTCCTTGTAGATGCGGTCGTCGATGCGCACCAGCGGCTCGCCCCGGGTCACGTGCTGGAAGTCCTTGACCAGCACCTCGGTGACGTAGCCGTTGACCTGTGGCGCCAGCACGGTGATCTGCCCGCGCACATAGGCGTTGTCGGTGCTGACCCGGGTGCTGTCGAACGGCCACAGCGACCAGGCGCGCAGGATCAGCGCGATGCCGAGCAGGGCGACCACCACCATCAGCACCACGCTGCGCGTGCTGGGCTTGAGGTACTTGGGGACGCTGGCCGGCGCCGCTGCCGCACTGGTGGCGGCCGGGGCGGCATCGGTGGGTGGGGCCGGATTGACGTTCTCCGGCGCGCTGTCGTCGCGAGGTGGCGTGGTGGGCATGGCAGGGCTCATCGGGGCGGCGCGGTGGACGGCGCCGTGGCAGGAAGGGAGGACGTGGGCGGATGGCGCTTGCGCCACTGCTTGCGCACGGCGGTGCGCACCGAGAGCAGCAGCAGCCAGCCCAGGAAGGCCAGCGCGACGGTGCCGCTCAGGCTGAACACGTCATTGAAGGCGCGCACGTTGGCCTCGCGGCGGGTGGTGAGCGCCAGCTGCGCGGTGCCTTGTGCGCTGCGCTGGACCGGGTCGGTGAGCAGCCCGGCGTACAGTTGCTGCTGTTGCTTCAGGCGCTGTGCCACCACGCCGTCGGCGGGGTCGAGCTGGCTGACCAGGGCGCTGGAATAGACCTGCTCGCGATGCAGCTGGTAGGTGCCCAGCACGGCCGAACCGGCCAGCCCGCCCAGTGTCTGGGTGATCGACAGCGTGACCAGGAACGTGATCATGTGGTCCACGCCCTGCTTCAGGGCCTGGGTGATGCCGAGCATGATCAGCGGCCCCATGAACATGCCCGCGCCGACCGAGGCGAGGAACTGGCTGGCGTAGAAATCGTGCGGGCGGTCCAGGCTGGTGCGGTGCTGGTCAAGCAGCGCCGCGCTGCCCAGCAGCAGGATGGCCATCAGCAGCTGCGCGATGATCCGCTTCGGCCCGAAGGTGAGCGAGGCAGCGGCGATGCCGGTGACCACGCCGGCCAGCACCACGCCGAACAGCGGCCGCATCTGGTCCGGCCCCATGCCGAGCTGGCGCATCAGCCCGACCACGCCATAGGACTGTTCGGTGGTCAGGAAGCGGATCAGGAACGCACCCACGATGAAGTGCAGCACCGGCAGGCTCGCCAGCCAGCGCGTCTGCAACAGCGGGTTGCGCCGGTAGTGTTCGATCACGAAGGCGGTGGTGGCCAGCGCGATGGAGGCCACCAGCGCCCAGCCCAGCCAGGGCGTGTCCAGCCACCAGCGCACGTAGCCCTGTGCGAGCACGATCACCAGCAAGGCCACGGCCGGGGCGAGCAGCGCAAAGGTGAGGAAGTCCAGCGGCTCGAAGGCCTTGATCTGCACCCCTGGCGGCAGCTTCAGCAGCACCACCGCCGCGAAGGCGCACAGCGCCAGGCCGGCCTCGAACAGGTACAGGTTGTGCCATTGGCCGGTGTCCACCAGACCCGGGGACACCAGCCAGGCGAGCGGCACCGCCAGCTGCGAGATGCCCACGCCGATCACCAGCAGGTTGCCGGTGTAGCGGCGGGGCAACGACTGCAGCATGTACAGCGTGCCCAGCGTGCTGCAGGCCGCGCCGGCGAAACCACTGGCCGCGCGGGTCAGCAGCGTGGTTTCGTAGCTGCCGACGAACAGGTGCAGCACCGCCAGCGCGGCATACAGGCCCAGCCCGATCTCGGCGAACAGGCGGATGCCGTACTGCTGGCGGAACTTGAAGGCCAGCAGGTTGGCGGTGACGTTGACCATCGCATAGGCGGCCACCAGCCAGCTGCCCTGCGCCGGGGTGAGCCCGAGCTGGCCCTGCATGAAGGGCAGGTTGGCCGTGACCAGCGCGTTGCCGAGGCCGCCGGTGATGCCCACCAGCAACGCCACCAGCGCATACGCCACGCGCCGATGCGGCGGATGCCACGGCATCGACGCCGAACCGGGCAGGGTCGGTTTCTCGTGCTCTTCCCAGTCCGGGATGGGTTTGAGGTACTGCGGCATCAGTCCTCCGGGCGGATGGGTCCCTGCAATCCACTACGCAGCAACTGCAGGGCGCGTGCCACCAGCTTGGCGCGCTCTTCCCGGGACTTGCCACGCAACGCGGCTCCCAGCATGCCCGAGATCAGTGAAACATCCGTCGCCTGCAGGTCCGGACGGCACAGGCCGGCGCTGATCGCGCGCTGGATCGGGGCGTCCAGCAGGGCCCAGATGGTCTGCCGGGCGGCCTTGATGGCCGGGTCGTCCGGGTCCACCGCGCGCCAGTAGTCCGACAGCGCCGGCGACTGCACGATGCGGGCGGCCATGCCCTCCAGCACCTCGAACAGCGCGTCGTCGCGTTCGCCCAGGGCGGTCACCTGCCGCTGGATGCGGGCCACGGTGCGTTGCAACAGCGCTTCCACCAGTGCCGTGCGATCCGGGAAATTGCGGTACAGCGTGGCGCGGCCAACCTGTGCGCGTTCGACCACCAGGTCGAGCGGGGCGGTGACGCCATGTTGGCCAAACACCGCATCGGCGGCGTCCAGGATGAGAGCGCGGCGGGCTGCCGCATCGGCACGTTGGGAAGTCATAGGACATGATCGGACAATCATGTCCGTGAGGAAAGTGCCGTGCGCGTCCGCATGGGCCGTCGGTCGGCGGCGGCTGGGGAACATCAACGCGCGGTGAAATCAACCGCGGGCCGCGACCCCATGGCAGCTGTAACGCGCCTCGCGGATGGGCAGGTTGACCAGTGCGGCGATGGCGGCCAGCGCGATGTCGGCGTACCACATCCACAGGTAGTTGCCCGACTGCGCCAGCGCCACCCCGCCCAGCCAGGCGCCGAAGAAGCCACCAAGCTGGTGCGAGAGCAGGGTGAGGCCGAACAGCGTGCCGAGGTAGCGCGGGCCGAACAGCTTGCCGACCAGGCCGGCGGTGGGCGGCACGGTGGCCAGCCAGGTGAACCCGAGCGCGGCGGAGAACACGTAGAAGGTGAGCGGAGTGGGCGGTGCGACGAGGTAGACGCCGATCATGAGCGCGCGGCTGGCGTACATCCAGAACAGCAGGTACTTCATGCGGTAGCGCTGGCCAAGCGCGCCGACGATGAGGCTGCCGGCGATGTTGAACAGGCCGATCAGCGCGATCGAGGTGGAGGCGACGGTGGGGGAGAGGTTGCACAGCGCGATTTCGCCGGGCAGGTGGGTGACCAGGAAGGCGATATGCAGGCCGCAGGTGAAGAAGCCCAGGTGCAGGCACCAGTAGCTGCGATCGCGCAGGGCCGCGCGCAGCTGCGCCCGCAGCCCACCGTCATCGCCGGCCTGCGCGCCCGCGGCGTGATCGCCGGCCTGACGCCGCAGCGGCCAGGCCAGCGGCAACGAGAGCAGGGTGATGGCGGCCATGGTGGACATGGCGCGTGCCCAGCCGGCGCTGCTGATGATCCATTGCACCAGCGGGGCGAACACGAACTGGCCGAGCGAGCCACCGGCGTTGATCAGCCCAGCGGCGAAGGAACGCTTCTCGGCGGGCAGGCGGTGGGCGGTGGCGCCGATCAGCACCGAGAAACTGCCGGCACCGGCGCCTGCGGCCATCAGCAGGCCGAGACTGGCGCTGAGGCCGAGCGGGCTGGTGAGGTAAGGCGCGAGCAGCAGCCCGACGGCCAGCAGGACGCCGCCGAACAGCAGGACGGGAAGCGCGCCGCGCTGGTCGGCCACGGCACCGAACACCGGCTGCACCGCGCCCCAGACGAACTGACCGATGGCCAGGGCGAAGCTGATCTCGACGATGCTGACGCCGGTGCTGCGGTGGATGGGGTCCAGGTACAGGCCGGAGGTCTGGCGCACGCCCATGGTGACCATGAGGATGGCGGAGGCGGCGACGAGCAGGCCCCAATGCATGCGCGGGGCGGGCGGTGCGGCGGGCAGGGCGCTCATGCGGGTTCTCCGGCGGGGAGGGCGTGGTCGAGCTGGTCGAGGAGGGCGTTGAGGCGTGCGGTGGGGGCAGGGCCGAAGGTGGCCTCCACGGCGTCCTGCGCGCGCCGCCACAACGGGCGTGCCCGGCGCAGCACGGCCTTGCCGGCAGGCGTGATGGCAATCAGGCGTTGGCGCGCATCGTCGCCACGCGTGGCCTCCAGCCATCCGGCGGCGAGCAGGGGCTTGAGGTTGCGGGTAAGGGTGGTGCGGTCCATGCCGAGTGCATCGGCAAGTTCACCGAGCTGGCGTGGCCGTGGGGCGCGGCGAAGGATGGAATAGGCGTTGAGGCTGAGCCCCGCCGGCGCGAGGTGGGCGTCGTAGAGCTGCGAGAGCTGGCGCGAGGCACGGCGCAGGCGGAAGCAGGTGCAGGGGCTGGCGCTGAGCGGGTCCATGGCGGGCTGGCCGGATGGGATGGCCGATCATACGTGTATATGCACGCAAGTGGTCAAGGCAGCGTCGGTGGGCCGGGCGCTGGGCCACCATGGCCCACAGAAAAAGCCGGTGTTCCCGCCCCTTTGTTTTGCCCAGGGGCCTGCCGGCCGCCACGGGGCTCGGCTTGCGGCGCGACAGATCCGATTGGAGGCGCTCCCGCCAAGCATGGAGGGACCCAAAAAAAGGGGGCCTTTCGGCCCCCCGGGGGTGATGCGACTACCCCAGTGGTGGAGAGAACATCAGAAGAAGGCGCGGATGCCGAAGGCGACGCCACGGCCCGGCAGCGGGGAGTAGTCGCGCAGCAGCGAGGTGTGCGGGCGCACTTCCTGGTTGGTCAGGTTGTTGCCGTCCAGGAACACCTCGTAGCTGTTGCTGTCCGAGCGGTCCCAGCGGTAGGCGAGGTGTGCGTCCACCAGCGTGTAGCCGTTGCTCGGGTCCTCGTTCTGGGCCACGTCCTTCTGGCTGCTGTAGCGCACCGCGCCCACCGACGCGCGCCACCCGTCCCGGGACCAGCGCAGGTCGGCACCGACACGGGCCGGGGAGATGCGCGGCAGGTAGCCGGTGTTGGCCAGTTCCACGGTGTAGTTGTGGTTGTGGTCGCCGTGCGGTACGGCGATGTCCACGTTGCGGCTGCCACTGCCGTCCAGTTCGGCCTTGACGTAGTCACCGAACACGCGCAGGTCCCAGTCGCCGGCCACGCCTTCAAACAGGTGGAACACCGCTTCGGCCTCGGCGCCCTTGAAAGTGGCGTCCTGCTGGGTCCACAGGCGTACCGGCAGCGATTCGACCACGCCGGTGTCGGCCAGGTAGATGAAGTTCTTGAACGTGGTCTGGTAGATCGAGGCGGAGAATTCCACGCGGTCGCTGTGCGTGTGGATGCCCAGTTCCACGCGCTGGCCGCGTTCGGTCTTCAGGTCGGCGTCGCCGATCTCCAGCGAACGGGTGGCGATGTGCGCGCCGGCCGCGTACAGCTCCTCGTTGGTCGGTGCGCGCTCGGAGCCGTCCACGCCGAAGCGCAGGTCCACGGCGTCGTTGAGCGTCCAGATGCCGGCCGCGGACAGGTTGGTGGCATCGAACGTCCGCGCACGGTAGTCGCCGGTCGGGTCCAGCTTGACCTGGTCGTGGCGGCCGCCGAGTTCCAGCTTGAACGGCCCGAACTGCTTTTCCTGCAGCACGAACAGGCCGATGTTCTTTGTACTGGTATCCGGCACGAAGGCTTCCTCGCCCCTGGCGCCGAAATCGCCGTTGCCGAACTGCAGGCCGAACGCGCCGTCCCAGCCGCCGATCTGCTGCTGCACCGCTTCCAGGCGGCCTTCGATGCCGCGGTTGGTGAAGCGCGTGGACGGCGTGCCCGCCTCCAGTTCCACGTGCTCGTAGTCGGTGTAGGCGGTACGCAGGTTGATGTTCTTCAGGAACGAGGTCGGGTTGTAGATGCCGCCCTTGGCTTCGAAGCGGTTCTGCACCATGTCGATGCGCACGTCGTGCTCGTCGCCTTCTTCCTCTTCGTCGCCATGGTCATGATCGTGGTCATGGTCGTCGTCGGCATGCACGTGCGCGCCGTTGGGGATGCCGTAGTTGGTGCGGTAGGTGCTGGCCGACGCACCGAAGTAGCCGCCTTCGCCGAGCCAGGTGGCGCCGACGCCGCCGGCGCGGGTGCGCACGGAACTGTTGTCCAGGCGGCCGCGACGCGGTTCATCGGTGTCGCCTTCCTCATGGTCGTGGCCGCTGTGGTCTTCCAGGCCATCGATCACCGCATAACCGGGGATGCGGTAGTCATCGCCATTGCGCACCAGGCCGTCCACATGCAGCACCCAGTTGCCGTTGACGCCATCCAAGCGGAACATGCCGCTGCGCTCGTCGTTGACCGAATTGCCGCGCAGTTCGGCGCGGCCGCTGAGCGGTCGGTCGGGCAGTTCGCGTGCGATGCGGCCATCGACCACGTTGACCGCGCCGCCGATCGCGCCGCTGCCGAACAGCAGCGTGGCCGGCCCCTTCAGTACTTCGATCTGGTCGGCCAGGAACGGCTCGATGCTGGTGGCGTGGTCGGCGCTCACGGTCGAGGCGTCCATGTTGCCCATGCCGTTGGACAGCACGGCCACGCGCGGGCCTTCCTGGCCGCGGATGATCGGCCGGCCGACGCCGGGGCCGAAGAAGGTGCTCTGCACGCCGGGCAGCTTGGCCACGGTGTCGCCCAGGGTGCCCGCCTTCTGCTCGTCCAGGCGTTCGCCGGCAAGCACGTCGACCGGGCGCGCCAGCGATTCGGCATCGCCCTGCAGCGGCGAGGCGGTGACTTTCACCGCGGACAGCTCGGTCAGGTGGTGGTCGCGGGTGCCGTCCGCGTCGTCGGCGGCCAGCGCCAGCGAAGGAAGAAGCGCGGCGGCGAGTGCCAGGGACAGGGCGTGGGGCTGGAGGGAGCGGGAAGAACGCATGGGCAGAGGGTCCGTCGTCAATTGTTACAATGTATCAATGGTGGGGCGCGCGAATCCGATCGGGTGGGGCTGAACACGGGGGTACAGGGGGGAGGAGCGGAGTGCGGGAGTGCGCGCGGGATTGATGTTATATTATTCCATAACGCTTCGCCGACCCTGCTGGAAGTCATGCCCCTGTTCGCTCGAGTCCGTCATCTGCTGGATCGCTTCGGTGCCACCGGTTCGCTGCTGTGCGCGGTGCACTGCGCCCTGCTGCCGGTCCTGCTGGCCGCGGCGCCATCGCTGGGCCTGTCGGTCTGGTTGGGCGACGGCGTGGAACTGGCGCTGGTCAGCTTCGTGACCCTGCTGGGGCTGTTCAGCCTGGTCTGGGGCTATCGGCGCCACGGCGCGCTGCGCGCGCTGGGCTTCCTGGTGCCCGGTCTGGTCGCGTTGTGGGCCGGGCTGCTGTACGACCCGCTGCACCATTCAGCCGTGCCGCATGCGGTGGTGATGACGCTCGGCGGCGTGCTGGTGGGCGTGGCCCACCTGGTGAACCTGCGCCTGAACCACGGCCACATCCATGACGCCAGCTGTGCGCATTGAGGCGCTGTGGTAGGCTTTCAGATCGTGCGCGGGGGCGCCTGAGAGGGCGGCCCCGCCGAACCCGTGTCAGTACGGGGTTATCAGATTTCAGACTAAGGAGTTGACGACATGGGTAAGGGTGACCGCAAGACCGCCAAGGGCAAGCGCTACAACGCCAGCTACGGCAATTCGCGCTCGCACGCGGTGAGCAAGGTGGCCGTGGGCGCAGCTGCGCCGGTCGCCAAGAAGACCGTTGCCAAGGCACCGGCAAAGAAGGCCGTTGCCAAGAAGGCTGTCGCCAAGGCCGGTTGATCCCGCCTCGCGGGTCGAAGAAAACGCGGCGCTTGCGCCGCGTTTTTTTTTGCCGTTTTTCCAGGGCCGGATCAAGGTCCGGATCACGGCCCCCAGCGCAGTCGCGGCGCCTCGTGCGCGATCAACGCAGCGCCGGCAGCAGGGTCTGCGGGTCGCCGTCGTTGGGCGCAGCGGGGATGCCGAGCAGGCGGGTCAGCAGCGGATAGACATCCACGTTGTCGAACCCCGGCAACGTCTGGCCCTGCTTGAACGACGGACCGCGTGCAATGAATACCGCACGCATCGACGGCAGCGCGTTGTCGTAGCCGTGCGAACCGCGATTGCCGGGCGTGCGCTTGGCGATACTGGCGCGGCTCAGCGCGTTCCAGCCCTCGTGCATCTGGCAGATGATCGGCGGAATGCGCGGGTTGCTGCCGTAGTGCCAGCGTGCCGGCAGGGTCTGCCGGGTCCAGCAATCGTACTGCGCATGCGCGCCGAGCAGGGTCTTCTCCGCCTCGCGGCGCTTGCCCGGCAACGGCGCGAAACCGATCGACTGCCCCACCGACACGTCCTTGGCGATCGACGGATCGACCATGTCCTCGACGGCGATGGTGTGGCCTTCGGCGACAGTGGCCATGCCGTGGTCGGACATCACGATCACGTTGGTCCGCGCCTCCAGCCCGCGGGCCTGCAGGCCGTCCAGCAGCCGCCCCACGGCCGCATCCACCTCGACGACGGCCGCGGCGTACGCGGGCGAATCCGGGCCGTGGTCGTGGCCGGCATGGTCCACCTGTTCCATGTACAGGGTGACCAGGCGCGGTGCCTGCGCGTCGCTGCGCCCGACCCAGGCCAGCACCTGGTCCACGCGGTCGTCCAGCGGCACGCTCGCGTCGTACACGCGCCACGCACTTGGGCGCACGCCCTGGATCGCCGCCTCGCTCCCTGGCCAGGACCAGGTGGCCGTGCGCACGCCGGCCTTCTCCGCCCCCACCCAGATCGGTTCGCCGCCCCACCAGCGCGGGTCGGTCACCGCTTCGCGCTTGCTCAGCCGGAACGTGCCCAGCTCCTCGGCCTGCATGCTGTTGTGGATGATGCCGTGGTGGTCCGGACGCAGGCCGGTCACCAGCGTGTAGTGGTTGGGAAAGGTCAGCGACGGGTACGACGGCGTCATCCAGCGCGCGCGCACGCCGCCATCGATGATGCGAGAGAGGTTGGGCGTGATGCCGCGATCGAGCATGTCCGCGCGCAGACCGTCGATGGAGACCAGCAACAGGGTTGGCGCGGCGGCCGCGGCAACGGGCGCGCCGGGATCACGCGGCGGGGTGGGGGGAACGCTGGCACAACTGGTCAGCGCGAGGGCGGCGGCGAGCGCCAGCGAAAGGCGGACGGAAATCATCCGGCCATGATAGTTCGCGGCGGTGACGCGGCGAAGACACCGCATGGCAGGCGTGCGCTCAGGCGAACAGCGATTCCCGCCGCGCTTCCAGTTGCAGCAGCGCGGCCTTGGTCGGCAGCCCGCCGCCGAAGCCGGTGAGCGCACCGCTGCTGCCGATCACGCGGTGGCAGGGCAGCACGATCGGCAGCGGGTTGCGCCCGTTGGCGGCGCCGACGGCGCGGCTCGCGGTGGGATGGCCGATATGGCGGGCCAGGTCGACATAGCTCCAGGTGTGCCCGAACGGGATGTCGGCCAGTGCCTTCCACACGCGCAGCTGGAAGTCGGTGCCGTGCGGGGCGAGCGGCAGTTCGAAACGCTGGCGTTGCCCGGCCAGGTACGCCAGCAACTGGCCGCGCGCATCGCGCAGCGCATGCGCATCGCGCTGCCAGTGTTCGCGACCCTTGGCGTCGTAGCGGTTGTTCTCGAACAGGATGTGGTGGATGCCCTGGCTGTCGCCGGCCACGGTGAGGGGCCCGATCGGGCTGTCGAAGGTGTCGTAGAGCAGGGTCACGGGCGGTCTCCAGGAGAGGGGGCGGACAGGTACCACAGGTGCAGCACTGCATAGGCACGCCACGGCCGCCACGCGTGCGACCGCGCTTCGGTGGCCCGCTCGCTCAGCCGCGTGTCGCCGCCGAGCACCTGCTGCAGTACCAGGTCACCGGCGGGGAAGGCATCGGGCAGCGCCAGCGCGCGCAGCGCCATGTAGTGGGCGGTCCACGGCCCGATGCCGGGCAGCGCCACGCAGCGTGCGACGAAGGTTTCCAGGCGTTGGCCGGCACTGAAATCCAAGCGCCCATCGACCACGGCGGCCGCCACTGCGCGCACCGTGGCCGCGCGGGTGCGGGGCAGGCCGATGCTTTCCAGCGGCGCATCGGCCAGTGCCTGCGGGGTGGGGAACTGGCGGTCCAGGCCCGCCGGCATGCCGTCCAGGGCGCCGCCGAAGCGATCGACCACGCGGCGCGCCAGCGTGGTGGCCGCCGCAACGCTGACCTGTTGGCCCAGCACCGCACGCACCGCCACTTCGAAGCCATCCCAGCCGCCGGGCACGCGCAGGCCGGGGCGTTGCGCGATGCCACGCGCCAGCAGCGGGTCCTTGCCCAGCGTGGCGTGGACGATGCGCAGGTCGGCATCGAGATCGAAGATCCGGCGCACCCGGCGCACGATGCCGGGAATGGCGCGCGGGTCGACCTGGCCGAGCTGCAGCAGCAGTTCGGATCGCTTCGGGTCGGCGCTGACCCGGATCACGCTGGGGCGCTCGGGCGGCCCGATCACGCGCTGGTAGCTGTCCGGCCCGATGCACTCGATGCCCGGGATCGAGCGGCGGCGCAGGAAGTCGAGCATCGCCGCGAAGTCCAGCGGTGGCCGGTAGCCCAGGCGCAGGGTCAACGCGCCGGCGTCGAGAGTGCCGCGCTGCCGACGGATCGCGGTGGGCGGCATGCCGCAGCCGTCGACGAAGGCGGCGTTGAAGCGACGCAGGCTGTTGTAGCCCGAGGCCAGCGCCACGTCGGTGATCGGCAGCGCGGTCTCGGTGAGCAGCTGCTTGGCCAGCAACAACCGGCGGGTGGCGTGGATCTGCGCCGGCGCGGCGCCGAGCCGGGCGACGAACAGGCGTTGCAGCTGGCGCGCGCTCACCCCCAGCCGCGCGGCCAGCTCGGCCACCGGCGCATCCTGCAGGAAACTGTCGTGGATGAGCGCGAGGGCGCGCTGCAGGGTTTCACTGCTGAGCGCATCCTGCGCCTCCGGTGCCAGTTCCGGGCGGCAGCGCAGGCAAGGCCGGAACCCGGCGGCCGCGGCTGCGGCCGCAGTGGGGTAGTAATCGACGTTGCGCGGCTTCGGTGGCGGTGCGGGGCAGACCGGCCGGCAGTAGATGCCGGTGCTGCGCACGGCGGTGAAGAACACGCCGTCAAAGCGCGCATCACGGGCCAGGCGGGCGCTTTCGCAGGCGGCGTAGTCCAGGGGCAGGGCGGTCTCCATGGCGGCCAGTCTATGCCCGGGGCGCAGGCCAGGCTCGCCATATTCGGACATCAATGCGCTGCCGCGACCGCGTGGTTCAGGGCAGGTTGCCGCCGGGCTGGCCGGGCACACTAGACTGTGGGCACACGTGCCGCTGCGCACGCTCCTCTGTACGGGTACCGGGTTGTTCATGTCGCTCAAGTCGTGGTGGTTGCCGCTGTTGTGCCTGGGGTTGGCCGGCTGCAGCCAGCTGGAAAATCCGGGCAATGTCACCGCCGCCGACAAGGCGGTGCGCGCGCAGGCCGCCGACGGCGACCACATGGTGTCGATCAACGCCGCCGATGCCCCGGCGCCGGTGCCCGCGCCGCCCAAGCGCGGCGACCAGGGGTGGCCGGAGGCGGCGCTGGAGAACGGCAAGGCCTGGGTGAGCTGCGATACCGATTACGCCGGTGAGGCCGGCGACGGCCTCGCGCTGGAACGACTGGATCGGGCGAGCATCGATGCGGCGCTGGCGCCCTGCGCCGACCGCGGCCTGGTGCGCGTGCGCTACGTGGGCAAGATCAATCCCGGTTTTTCCGAACTGGTCGCGCGGCTGGCGATGGTGGCCGACGCGCAGCGCATCTCCAAGCGCATCCTCGACCTGGACTCCAGTGGCGGGCAGGTCGAAGCGGCGATCGTGGCCGGCGACCGCATCGGCGAATCCAACTGGACCATCTGGATCCGTGAGGGTTCGGTCTGCCACAGCGCCTGCGTGTTCGTGCTGGCGGCCGGCGACAACCGGCTGGTCGCCGGCAAGGTCGGGATCCATCGGATGATGCGGATCAGCTCCAAGGCGACCTCGCGCGCCGAACTCAACCGCGAGCTCCACGAGGTCTACGACAACGTCAAGGACTACCTGCAGCGCAATGGCGTGGCGGTGGGCGTGGCCGACCTGATGATGACCGTGCCCAACCGCAGCCTGCGCCTGCTCAGCAGCGAGGAGCTGCGCCAGTTCGGCCTGGACGGCACCAATGCGGTGCAGGACGATCTGGAGCGGATCAAGCAGATGCGCAAATGCGGCGATGATTTCGTGCGGCGCAAGGATGCATTCCTGGTTGCCTTCGACCAGGAATGCAAGCGCGACGGCAGCGAACTGGAAGCGGTCAACAGCTGCGGGCAGACGCTCAAGCAGCGCTACGGTTTCCCCGATGCGAGCTGCCCCGACGAGAGCCCGCTGTCGGAGATCGACGTGACCACGCTGCTGCCGTCGCAGGCGCCGCCGTCGCGCGAGCCGCCGGTGGAGCGGACCGCCAGCGACGCCGGTCAGCCGCCGCCGGACGCCGCCGAGCGCAACTGACGGACCACTCACGGGGTTCCCGTAGACTGGGGCGGTTATTTCCAGCCAACGGTGTCCCTGATGCGTGTTCCGCTGCTGCTGTCCTCGTTCCTGCTTGCCGCCGTCGCCCAGGCCCAGACCCCGCCGCCTGCCACCCCGGCACCGGCACCGGCGCGCCCGGCACCGTCCGCGGCGCCCGCGCCGGCGGCACGCCCGGCATTGACCCCGGCGCAGCAGGCGCAGGTGCACAAGCAGGACGCCGAGATGAGTGCGGCGGCCCTGCAGGTGGCACAGCTGGTGGATGGCAACCGCGCCGCCGAGGCATGGAAGGGCGCCTCGGCCGTGGCCCGCAAGTCGGTCACCGAGCAGGCGTTCGTCACCCAGATCAGCGCCGACCGCAAGCGCCTGGGCGCGCTGGCCGCGCGTGGCCAGCCGGTGGTGACCCGGGTCAAGTACGCGCCGGGCGCGACCGTGCCCGAGGGGCTGTACATCAACGTCAGCTTCCCCACCCGGTTCGCCAACAGCGCCCAGCCGGTGCGCGAGCTGGTCTCCTTCCGCCTGGATGAAGACCGCGTCTGGCGCCTGGCCGGCTACAGCGTGCGCGCCGCCACTCCCTGAGGAAACCGCCATGGGTATCGAGATCCAGATGCTGGTGTGGTCGATCGTGCTGGGCCTGGTGCATCTGTTCGCCGCCTCCACGGCGGTCACCCGCGAGCGCGGCCTGCAGTGGAACGCCTCGGCACGCGACGGCCAGAATCCGCCCGTGCGGCCGTTGACCGGGCGCCTGCAGCGGGCCCAGGCCAACTTCATGGAGACCTTCCCGTTCTTCGCCGCCGCGGTCCTGGCGGTGGTGCTGACCCAGCGCCAGGACGGGCTGACCGCGCTGGCCGCGCAGCTGTATTTCTGGGCGCGCGTGGTCTACCTGCCGCTGTATGCCGCCGGCGTGCCGTACGTGCGCAGCCTGGTATGGCTGGCCTCGCTGGTCGGCATCGTGCTGCTGGCCTGGTCGCTGCGCTAGGCGGCGGTGAACCGACGCCGACCCTGCTGATCCAGATCAAGGCAGCGGCGCGGGCAGCGGCGTTAAGCTGGTCCGGACGAGCAACCGCAGGATGGGACATGTCGGACGGACGCGCGCAGGCGCAGTGCATGACGGAACAGACGGTGGACGTGGTGGTGGTCGGGGCTGGGCCGACCGGGCTGTGTTTTGCCCGCTCGCTGGCCGGCAGTGGCCTGAGCGTCGCCCTGGTCGAGCAGCAGCCGCGCGCGGCGCTGGCGGAGGCTGCCGCCGATGGCCGCGAGATCGCGCTGACCCATGCCTCGCGGCAGATCCTGGACACGCTGGGCATCTGGGCGCGGCTGGACCCGGCCGAGATTTCCCCGCTACGCGATGCCAAGGTGCTCGACGGCGGCTCACCGTTCGCGCTCACCTTCGCCGATACGCAGCGCACCGGCGGTGACCTGGGCTGGCTGGTGCCCAACCACCTCATCCGGCGCGCGGCCTGGGCCAGCGTGCAGGGCCAGCCCGGCCTGCAGGTGCTGGACGAGGCGCGGGTGGCCAGCGTGGTGGCCGGCGCCCAACGCAGCGTGGTGACGCTGGCCGATGGCCGCCGTCTGGCTGCGCGGCTGGTGGTGGCGGCCGACAGCCGGTTCTCCAGTACCCGGCGCATGCTGGGGATCGGCGCGCGCCTGCGCGACTTCGGCAAGTCGATGCTGGTGTGCCGGATGCAGATCGAGGTGCCGCACCAGCACACCGCCTGGGAGTGGTTCGGCTATGGGCGCACGATGGCCCTGCTGCCGCTCAATGGCGCGCAGGCCTCGGCGGTGATCACCCTGCCGCCACGTCAGATCGAGGCGCTGATGGCGCAGGACGAGGGCGCGTTCGGGCGCAGCATCACCACGTTCTTCGAGCACCGGCTGGGCGCCATGCGGCCGCTCGCACGCCCGTCGGCTTATCCGCTGGTGGCGGTGTATGCCAATGCGTTCGTGGGTGATCGCTGCGCGTTGATCGGCGATGCCGCGGTGGGCATGCATCCGGTGACCGCGCATGGGTTCAACCTGGGCCTGCTCGGCCAGCACCGGTTGGCCACGGTGCTGGCCCGGGCGGCGGCGCGCGGTGGCGACATCGCCGCGCCGGCCGGGCTGGCCGCCTACGAGCGCGGCCACCGGCTGGCCTCGCGGCCGCTGTACGAGGCGACCAATGCGATCGCCACGCTGTACACCGATGACCGCCTGCCGGCACGGGTGCTGCGCAAGGCCGGGCTGCGCCTGGCGCACGGGGTGGCCCCGTTCCGCCAGCTGATTGCCGCCCACCTCACCCAGCGCGAGGCGCGGGCCTGACCCGGCTCAGGGGGCGTCGGTATCGGCGATGACGTTGATGGTGGTGTCGGCGAACTGCACCACCTGGCCGCCGCGGATCTTGCAGGCCTTGCGCAGTTCGACCTCGCCGTCGACCAGGACCTGGCCATCGGCGATCACCGTCTTGGCCTCGCCGCCACTGGTGACCAGGTCGGCCAGCTTGAGCAACTGCTTGAGCTCGACGTAGTCGCTGTCCAGTTCAAATTCGAGGGTCTGCATGGAGCGGGTATCCTGGGAAGGGGCGCGGAGGGGGCCCGGGCCGGAAGAGGGCGCGTATTGTGCGTCAGCACGCGCCAGAAACGGCATCCCGGCGGGAATCTGTACACGTTGTTCAGGAACGATGCGGTATCATCGCGCCCTGAGCGAGTGAATTCTCCTCCGACCGAGCAGCGCCAGGGCACGCGATAAGAAAGGGCGCCCAAAGCGCGGACCATCCCCTTTTTTATCTCACTGCCCCCTTTAATCGGCAGTGCTTTGGAGTTCCCCATGTCCCAAGAAACCTCCGCGCCGCTGCTGTTCGCAGACCTCGGCCTGTCCGACGCTGTGATGCAGGCCGTCGCCACCGTCGGCTATGAAACGCCGTCCCCGATCCAGGCGGCCACCATCCCGGCCATGCTGGAAGGCCGCGACGTCCTGGGCCAGGCGCAGACCGGCACCGGCAAGACCGCGGCCTTCGCGCTGCCGGTGCTGTCCAACCTCGATTTCAACCAGACCAAGCCGCAGGTGCTGGTGCTGGCGCCCACCCGCGAACTGGCCATCCAGGTCGCCGAGGCGTTCCAGACCTATTCCTCGGGCATCCCCGGTTTCCGCGTGCTGCCGGTGTACGGCGGCCAGCCCTACGGCCAGCAGCTGCAGGCCCTGCGCCGTGGCGTGCACGTCATCGTGGGCACCCCGGGCCGGGTCATCGACCACCTGGACCGCGGCACCCTGGACCTGTCCGAGCTGAAGACGCTGGTGCTGGACGAAGCCGATGAAATGCTGCGCATGGGCTTCATCGACGACGTCGAGGCCGTGCTGAAGAAGCTGCCGGAGACCCGCCAGGTGGCCCTGTTCTCGGCCACCATGCCGTCGCAGATCCGCCGGATCGCGCAGACCTACCTGAAGAACCCGGCCGAAGTCACCATCGTCAGCAAGACGACGACCTCGGCCAACATCCGCCAGCGCTACTGGTGGGTGAGTGGCATGCACAAGCTGGACGCGCTGACCCGCATCCTGGAAGTGGAACCGTTCGACGCGATGATCATCTTCTCGCGCACCAAGGCGGCCACCGAAGAGCTCGCCGAGAAGCTGCAGGCCCGTGGCCTGGCCGCGGCCGCCATCAACGGCGACATGCAGCAGGCCCAGCGCGAGCGCACCATCGGCATGCTCAAGGAAGGCAAGCTGGACATCCTGGTGGCCACCGACGTGGCCGCCCGTGGCCTGGACGTGGAGCGCATCAGCCACGTGCTGAACTACGACATCCCGTACGACACCGAAAGCTACGTGCACCGCATCGGCCGTACCGGTCGTGCCGGCCGCACCGGTGACGCGATCCTGTTCGCCACCCCGCGCGAGAAGGGCATGCTGCGTGCGATCGAGCGCGCCACCCGCCAGCCGATCGAAGAGATGCAGCTGCCGAGCGTGGACGCGGTCAACGACACCCGCATCAGCAAGTTCATGAGCCGCATCAGCGACGCGCTCGATGCCGGTGGCACCGAGTTCTACCGCGACCTGCTGCAGCGCCTGGAAGGCGAAAAGAACGTGCCGGCGATCGAGATTGCCGCCGCGCTGGCCAAGCTGCTGCAGGGCGATTCGCCGTTCCTGCTGACCCCGCCGGTGCGTGGCGCCCGTGAAGAGCGTGCGCCGCACCAGCGCAACGAGCGCAGCAACGACCGTGGCGAGCGCCCGGCCCGTTTCGAACCGCGCTTCGAGCGTGGCCCGCGTCGTGAAGACGACCGTGGCCCGCGTCCGCCGCGTCCGGAAGGCGACTTCGGCAACACCGACGGCGGTTTCGAACGCGCCCCGCGCCGTGACATCGCCCCGCGCGGTGCCGCCGAGCCGGGCATGGAAACCTTCCGCATCGAAGTGGGCCACGTGCACGGCGTGAAGCCGGGCAACATCGTCGGCGCGATCGCCAACGAAGCCGGGCTGGAAAGCCGGTTCATCGGCCGCATCGACATCCACGACGACTTCTCGGTGCTGGACCTGCCGGCGGAAATGCCGCAGGACCTGCTGACCCACCTGAAGAAGGTGTGGGTCTCCGGCCAGCAGCTTCAGATGCGCAAGGTGGAGCCGGGTGAAGACCTGACCCCGTCGCCGCGCCCGGCCTTCAAGCCGAAGTTCGGTGGCAAGCCGCGCGGTCCGGGTGGCCCGCGCAGCGGCCCGGGCGGCAACGACCGTCCGCCGCGTCGTGACGGCTTCAAGCCGCGCGGTCCGCGCAACGGCTGATCGCTCCCGCGGTCCCTGCAACGCCAGCCTCCGGGCTGGCGTTGTCGTTTCCGGGACCGGCCGGGCCCTGGCCGCCGGGTTTCGCACGGCGTCAACATTGCCCGATCTAGCCTGACCGCTCTGCGACAGGGACGTGCTATCCACTCCATGGTTCCCCGGGGAGATCGGCGATGCTGGCAACTGGCAAGGATGTTGGTGCGACGGCAGTTCCGTATCCCACGCGGGGGCTGACCCTGCGTTTCGTCCTGCTGACCGGCATGGCGATCGGCCTGGTGGGCATCTCGGCCGTGATCCAGGAGCTGCAGGCCGCCTCGACCGCGTGGATCGTGGGCCAGAGCCACTGGTCGCGCAGCCAGCAGCAGGCCAGCTTCGCGTTGGGCCGCTACATCAACAGCGGCGACCCGGCCGACCTGGGCGAAGCCCGCAGCGCGCTGGCGGTACCGCTGGGCGACCTCGATGCGCGGCAGGCGCTGGAGCAGGCCGACCCCGACCTGGGCCGCGCCCGGCGCGGGTTCCTGCAGGGCGGCAATGCCCCCGGTGACATCAACCGCCTGATCTTTTCCTTCCGCTATCTGGGCCACCTGGGCTATTTCCGCGATGCGGTGCGGCTGTGGCGGCAGACCGACCCCGGGCTGCAGCAGTTGTCGCAGATTGCCGGGCGTGCGGCGGCGATGCATGCCCGCGGCGCGCCACCGCCCGCCCAGCGGCAGGCGCTGCAGGACCACCTGCACGCGCTCGATCGCAGCCTGCAGGCGCAGGCCAAGGCGTTCTCGCTGTCGTTGCTGCGTACCGCTTCGATCGTGCGCCTGACCACGCTGTTGGTGGGAGGACTGTCGGTGCTGCTGATCACCGTGGTGGCGGTGATGCTGTCCAGACGCGTGCGGCGCGACCTGCTCGAGCAGGAAAGCCGTTTCCGCGCCGCCTTTTACCAGGCCACCGTCGGCATGCTCAAGCTCGACCAGGCCGGCGCGGTGCTGGAGGCCAACCAGGCCATCGCCGATATCCTCGACCATCGCCGCGAGGTGCTGTTGGGCATGCAGCTGCAGGACCTGCTGGTGGACGGCGAACTGGTGCTGGACGAGGCCGGGCGGATCGACTGGGTACGCCAGCTGCGCCCGGGCGAACTGCGCTTCCAGCGCGCCGATGGCGGGCTGTTGTGGGGCCGCTGCAGCGGCACCATCGTGCGCACGCCGGGGCGCGAGCCCACCGTGTTCGCCATCGTCGAGGATGTCTCGCAGAACCACGCCCTGGCGCGCGAAGTGGAGCACCAGGCCAGCCACGACCCGCTGACCGGGCTGATCAACCGCCGCGAAATCGAACGCCTGCTTGAACAGGCGCTGCTGGACGTGCGCAGCCACGGCGGCGTACACAGCCTGTGCTACATCGACCTGGACTACTTCAAGCTGGTCAACGACGGGCTGGGCCACGCGGCCGGCGACCAGCTGCTGCGCAACTTCGCCGACTACCTGGTCGGGGCGGTGCGCGACGGCGACTGGGTGGGGCGCATGGGCGGCGATGAGTTCGCCCTGTTCCTGGCCAACGCCGGCCAGGACGAGGCCAAGCAGGTGCTGCAACGGATCGTGCGCAGCCTGGGCCAGGCCAGCGTGCAGCACGGCGGCGGCAGCCCGCGGGTGAGCTGCAGCGTGGGCGTGGTCGAGGTCACCGGCGAGGCGACGGACGTCAACTGGCTGATGAGCGCGGCCGACAGTGCCTGCTACGCCGCCAAGGAAGCCGGGCGCAACCGCGTGCACTGCTACAACGAAAGCCGCCCGGCGCTGGACGAGCGCCGCCAGGAGGCCGAGCGCCTTGCTTCGGTGTCCAGTGCGATCGCCGAGAACCGTATGCTGCTGTACGCCCAGCGCATCGAGCGGATCGGCGATCCGGGGTTCCTGCATTACGAGGTGCTGGTGCGCATGCGCAGCCCCGAAGGCCTGCTGCAGACGCCCGGCGAGTTCATGCCGGCGGTGGAGCGTTACGGCATGGGCATGGCGCTGGACCGGCACGTGCTGGGGCTGCTGTTCCGCCACCTGCAGGTGTGTCCGGCGCATGTGCAGCGGCTGGGGCTGTGCAACGTCAACGTGTCGGCGCAGTCGATCGCCGAGCCGACCTTCCTGGCCTTCGTCTGCGACCTGCTCGAACGCAACCGGGGCCTGGCCCGCAAGCTGTGCTTCGAGGTCACCGAAACCGCGGCGATCAGCAACCTGGCCCAGGCCCGCAGCTTCATCGAGGCGGTCAAGGCGCGTGGCTGTCGCGTGGCATTGGACGACTTCGGGTCCGGCCTGTCCTCGTTCGGCTATCTGCGCCAGTTGCCCGCGGACATGCTCAAGATCGACGGCGTGTTCGTCCGCGACATGGACGTCGACCCGGTCAGCCGCGCGGCGGTGCGCGCGATCACCGAGATCGGCCGCGAGCTGCACATGACCGTGATCGCCGAGTGGGTGGAGTCGGCCGAGGTCGCCGAGCAGCTGCAACTGCTCGGCGTGGACGGCCTGCAGGGGTATGCGATCGAACGCCCGGTCGCGCTGGAGCGGATGACCCAGCCGGCGCTGTGGCCGGCGCGCACCGGTGCGGCCTCGGAGCGACATCCCGGACTGCAATGAGACCATCGGCCTGGCCTGCACGGCCGGCGTGGCGCGTGAAACGGCAAGGTTCGGGCGATAATCGCGGCCAGGGGCGGCGCGCAACCTGCGTGGCGGCATCGAGGGCGGGGCAGGGCGTGAGGGCAAGGCACGGCGGGAGAGTCTGGAAGGGCGCGGCGTTGGTGCTGCTGGCCCTGCTGTGGCTGTGGCTGCCGCACGCGGCCCTCGGCGCCACGCTGGACGCGGCCACCGCCCGCGCCGGCACCGACGTGCTGCTGCTGGGCGCGGCGACGGCCGAGCGCACGCCCCAGCGCGCCTGTACGGCCGAGGTCCTGGCCCGCCACCAGCAGATCCTGCACGTGCCGGCCCCGGCCGGGGGCTGGTCCGGCGAACCGCAGGCCGTGGATGTGTTCGGGGTGCTGGCCGGCGAAGTCCGGATCAGCCATGGCGATCGCCAGATCTGCGGCAGCATGCACGACGCGCGCACCCGTGATTCGCGCTTCCGCGCCGGCGTGGGCATGGTGGTGGTGCCCAAGGCCGGGGACCATGAACCGATCGTGGTGTCCTGGGCCGCACCGATCAAGCCGCGCTGGATCCCCACCGTGCAGTTGGGCGGGCCGAGTCCGGTGCAGCAGGACGACACCGCGCGGCTGCTGGTGCGCGCGGCCTGTGTCGCGGTGGTCATCGCGTTGGCGCTGTCGGCACTGATGGGCTATGTGACCACCAAGGACCGGTCGTTCCTGCTCTACGTGGCCATCTGTCTGCTGTTCGTGCTGTGGCAGGCGGTGCTGGGCGGCCTGAGCGGGTATCCGGAACCGTGGCTGCCGGTCCACAACCGGGCCTCGTGGTGGCTGGTGTCGTTGAGCGCCTTCACCGAGGCCGTGCTGCTGCCGGTGCTGTGGCGCCTGTGCGGTGGCGACCGCCGCTGGCCGCGCTCGCGGCCGGTCCAGCACGTGCTGCTGTGGGGGATGTTCGGCATCGGCCTGGTGGTGCCCTGGCTGCACTTCGCCGTGTTGCCCTGGCTGGCCGCGGGGCTGGAACACCTGTTCGTGCTCGGCTGCGTGGTGTGCCTGGCGGCGGGGGGCTGGGGCGTGCTGCAGCGCGACCGGTACGCGCTGGCAGGGTTGAGCGCGCTGGTGCCGTGGTGGGGCATGATCATCGCCGACGCGCTGCATGCCCAGTGGCTGGTGGCCTACCGGATCGAAACGCTGCAACTGTCGGCGACCTGGTTCCTGATGATGTCCGCCTACGCCTTGAACCTGCGCCTGGGGCGGCTGCGCCGGCAGCGCGACGAGATGCGCCAGCTGGCCGATACCGATGCGCTTACCGGCCTGCCCAACCGTCGTGCCGGGCTGCGCCTGCTGGCCGAGTACCTGGACCGGGCGCGCCAGGAAGACCAGCCATTGGCGATCGGGTTCCTGGATATCGACCTGTTCAAGGACATCAACGACCAGTTCGGCCACGAGGTCGGCGACCAGGTGTTGGTGGCGGTGGCGCGCAACCTGCGCGATTCGGTGCGCAACCGCGAGGATGTGATCCGGATGGGCGGGGAGGAGTTCCTGGTGCTGCTGCCCGGCGCCAACCGGGCCACCGCGCTGGCCCGCCTGGAAAGCGTGCGCCGGCAGGTGCAGGCGGTCACCGCGATCCTGGCGGTGCCCGGCCTGGAGGTCTCGGCCAGCATCGGCCTGGCGGTCCTGCGTGGCGACGGCGACGACCTCGCCTCGCTGCTGCGCCGCGCCGACCACGCCATGTACTGCGCCAAGCGCGCCGGTCGCAACCAGGTCTACGACGCCGAACAGGCGATGGCCGCCGGTGACCGGCAGCCGGCCTGAACCACGGTTGCCCTGCGCGGCCCGGGTTTGCCGGATAATGGGCCGATGACTATCCGACTCAACAAGCACATCGCCGACACCGGCTTCTGTTCCCGCCGCGAAGCCGACCGCCTGATCGGCGAGCGCCGCGTCACCGTCAATGGCCATCCGGCCGGCACCGGTGCGGTGGTCGGCGAGGGCGACGTGGTCCTGGTCGACGGCCAGCCGCTGCGCGCGCGCGAAGCGAAAAAGGCCGGCGGCCGCAAGCACGTCTACATCGCGCTGAACAAGCCGGTGGGCATCACCTGCACCACCGAAAGCTCGGTCAAGGGCAACATCGTGGAGTTCGTCGGCCACGAACAGCGGATCTTCCCGATCGGCCGGCTGGACAAGGATTCGGAAGGGCTGATCCTGCTCACCAGCAACGGCAACATCGTCAACCAGATCCTGCGCGCCGAGAATGGCCACCAGAAGGAATACATGGTGGCGGTGAACAAGCCGGTCACCGACGAGTTCCTGCGGGGCATGGCGCGCGGCGTGCGCATCCATGACGAAACCACGCTGCCGTGCCGGACCAGCAAGCTGGCCAAGTTCGGTTTCCGGATCACCCTGCAGCAGGGCCTGAACCGGCAGATCCGGTTGATGGCGGCGGCCTTCGGCTTCCGCGTCACCCAGCTGCGCCGGGTCCGCATCGACAACATCAAGCTGGGCGCGCTCAAGCCCGGCCAGTGGCGCAATCTCACCGATGCCGAGCTCAAGGGCCTGCTGCCCAAACAGCTGGAATGGTGATGCCCCGCGTCACGCGCTGAGCCGGCACTCGGGCTAGACTGCGCGGGCACAACGACCGCGCCTGCCCCGATGATCAAGCCGTCCAAGCCGGACAACGAAGAACAGCGCCTGCAGGCGCTGCAGCGCTACCAGATCCTGGACACGCCCAGTGAACGGTCGTTCGAGGATCTGGTCACCATCGCCACCGCGCTGTGCGGTACCGGCATGGGCGCGGTGACGCTGATCGACCGCGATCGCCAGTGGTTCAAGGCACGCCAGGCGGTGGAGGTGAGCGAGGGCAGCCGCGATGTGTCCTTCTGCGGCCACGCGATCCTGCAGCCGGACCAGGTAATGGTGGTCGAAGACGCGTCGCAGGACCCGCGCTTCCACGACAACCCGCTGGTGGTCCAGGACCCGCATGTGCGCTTCTACGCGGGCGCGCCCCTGTTGAGCCTGGACGGCCTGCCACTGGGCACGCTGTGCGTGTTCGACGCCCGCCCCGGGCAGTTGCGCCCCGAGCAGGCCAAGGCACTGTCGGCGTTGTCGCGGCAGGTCTCGCTGGTGATGGAGCTGCGCCGCTATGCGCATGAGATCCAGCAGCACATGCGCGACCGGGCGTGGTACGAACAGCGCCTGGCGGAATACAACAGCCTGCTGGAACAGCAGAACGCCGACCTGGCCGAACAGAGCCGCACCGATCCGTTGACCGGGCTGCCCAACCGCCGTGCCATGAGCGCGGCGCTGGAGACGGCGATCCGCGATGTCGACGGCCAGCCCCGGCAGACCGCCGTGGCCCTGCTGGACATCGACCATTTCAAGCGCGTCAACGACCTCTACGGGCATGCCACCGGCGACCACGTGCTGGCCGAACTGGCCCGCCTGCTGCGTGCGCATTTTGCCGGGCAGGGACTGGCGGCGCGCTACGGCGGCGAAGAGTTCGTGGTGCTGATGCCCGACACCGCGCTGGCCACGGCCGAGCTGCAATGCGATTTCCTGCGCATGGCCGTGGCCGACCTGCCGCTGGGCATCCCGCTGACGATCAGCATCGGCGTGGCCGCGCATCGTCACGGCGACAGCGTGGAGAAAACCCTCGCGCGCGCCGATGCGGCGCTGTACCAGGCCAAGCACCAGGGCCGCAACCGCGTGCTGCGCGCCGACTGAGCGCGCGTTCGCAGGCCCTGCGACCGCCTTGCGGCATGCTGGTGGCCCAACCCACCATTGCCCTCGCCATGCTGCAGACCCTGGCCATCGCCAACTACCGCTCGCTGTACGACCTGGTCGTGCCGATGGGGCGCCTGAACCTGGTCACCGGCGACAACGGCAGCGGCAAATCCAGCCTGTATCGTGCCCTGCGCCTGCTGGCCGAAACCGCGCAGGGCGGGGTTGCCGCCGCGCTGGCGCGCGAGGGCGGGCTGGGCTCGGCGCTGTGGGCCGGGCCCAGCCGGATCGACCAACGCATGGTGCGGGGCGAGATCCCCGTGCAGGGCCAAGCCCACGCGCCATCGGTCGCGCTGCGGCTCGGGTTTGCCGGTGAGGATTTCGGCTATGCGATCGACCTGGGGCTGCCGGTGGGCGGCGGGTCCATGTTCGACCTGGACCCGCAGATCAAATGCGAGAGTATCTGGGCCGGGCCGTTCCTGCGCAGCGCCAACGTGCTGGTCGAGCGACGCGGCGCGCTGGTGCGGCGCCGGCATGGTCGACAGTGGGACGTGATGGACGAGCACCTGTCGGTATTCGACACCCTGTTTACCCAACTGGCCGATCCGCAGCGCATGCCCGAAGTGCTGGCGCTGCGCGAGTCGATCCGCGGCTGGCGGTTCTACGATCATTTCCGCAGCGATCCGCACGCGCCGGCGCGGCAGGCACCGCTGGCCACCCGCACGCCGGTGCTCAGCCATGACGGCCACGACCTGGCGTCGGCCTGGCAGACCATCGTGGAGATCGGCGATCCGCACGCCCTTGCGCGCGCGCTGGACGATGCGTTTCCCGGTGCGCAGGTGCGCATCGAACCGCACGAAGGCCGGCTGCACCTGAAATTCCAGCAGCCGGGCCTGCTGCGTCCGCTGGCGGCGGCGGAACTGTCCGACGGCACCCTGCGCTACCTGCTGCTGATCGCCGCGCTGCATACGCCGCGGCCGCCACCGTTGATGGTGCTCAACGAGCCGGAGACCAGCCTGCATCCGGACCTGCTGCCGGCGCTGGCGCGCTTGATCGTCGCCGCCAGTGCGCGCAGCCAGCTGTGGGTGGTGTCGCATGCCAGCCGCTTGATCGCGGCAGTGCAGGAAGACCCGGCCTGCCAGCGCATCGGCCTGCACAAGGAACTCAGCCAGACCCGGATGGTCGGCCAGGGCCTGCTGGACGCCCCCGCCTGGTACTGGCCCGCGCGGTAGCCATCGGCACCGGGCCGGGCCGCGGCGGCGGCCTCAATCGGCGACGTTGTGCGCCTCGGCGGTGCCCAGCATCTCCGGGTGCTGCACCGGCTTGCGTCGGTTCAACAACGGGTGCAGGAACACCGCGCCGACGATGATCGCTACGCCCACGTAGAACAGCGGCGTCAGCTCACGCTGCTCGCTCAGCAGCACCATCGCCAGCAGGATCGCGTAGACCGGCTCCAGGTTGGTCACCAGTTGGGAGGTGTAGGCGCTGATGTGGCGCAGCGCGACCAGCGCCAGCGCGAACGGCAGCAGCGTGCACAGGCCGGCCAAGGCGAGCAGCAGCAGGCCGTCGTGCAGGCTGGGGACCACCCACAGCGGGCTGGCCAGCGGCGGCAGCAGGTAGGGCAGCAGCGGCGCCAGCAGGGTGAGGGTGACGGTGCCGGCGCCCAGTTCCAGCGCGGTCACCGTGAGCGGGTCGGCATGGCTGACCAGGCGCTTGTTGAGCGAGCCGAACACCGCCACCAGCAGCGCCGACAGCGCGCCGATCAACACCCCCAGGCGCATCCCATGCGGCACGCCACCCACCACCAGCGCCACGCCCGGCAGCACCGCGATGCCGAACGCCAGTTCGCGCAGCTGGAACGGGCGCTTGGCCACCCACGGTTCGATCACCGCGGTGAACACCGGTGCCAGCGCGATGCAGGTGGCCGCCACCGAGGCGTTGGCCAGTTTCACCGCGCCATAGAAGGTGAGCCAGTGCAGGGCAACCAGTGCGCCCACGCCGCAGTAGCCGGCAAACAGCGCCGGCGACAACTGGCGCAGCCCGCGCCACACCCGCGGCACCAGGGCCAGCATGGCCACCACCAGCAGCATCCGCCACCACACCAGCGGCAACGCGGGCAGGGTGATGAGCTTGCCGAGGATGGCGGTAATGCCCCACAGCAGCACGCAGAAGTGGATTTGCAGGAGCGCTTTACGGGTGTCGGTCATCGGCATCCCGCTATTGTGCGGCAAGCCGCCCGCCACCGCGATCCATCCACCCCAGGTTCAAGCCGGCGTGGCATCCTGCGCCGATGAACACCAGACCGCTCCCCGCACCGTCCCCGCGCGCCCGCGCCCTGGCCGGGATCACCGCGCTCACCGCCATCGCATCGCTGGTGCTGCAGTACGCGCTGCTGCTGCAGACCGTCGGCGCCACGGCCGGCACCGGCCAGGCGTTGCTGCGCCTGCTCGGCTATTTCACCATCCTCAGCAACATCGGCGTGGCCGCCGTGTGCCTGGCGCGCCTGCGTGGGCGCGGCGACGGCATGGCCGCGCCCGCAGCGAGTGCCGCAGTGGCGTTGTACATCGGCATTACCGGGCTGGTCTACGTGCTGGTGCTGCGCCCCCTGTGGCATCCGCAGGGGGCGCAGTGGTGGGCCGACACCGGCCTGCATTACGCCGTCCCGGTGCTGTACCTGCTGGGCTGGGTGGTGGGACCGCACGGTCATCTGCAGGCGCGCCAGTTGGCCTGGGCGCTGCTGTTCCCGGCGCTGTACCTGGGCTGGGCGCTGCTGGTGGGGCGCTGGACCGGGCAGTACCCGTATCCGTTCCTGGACCTGGCCGCGCTGGGCGCGGCGACGGTGGCGCGCAACGCGCTGGTGGTCGGGTTGGCCTTCGCCGCGTTCGGCGCGCTGCTGTGGCGGATCGATGCGCGGCTCGGCGCGCGCAGCGCCGTATCCGCCCGGCGGTAACGATCGACCGTCGGGTCGATACGCAGCGGGTGGTCGGCACGCCGGCCTTGGGTCGATGGGGATCTGGTGCGAAACGCTGAAGGCACCCGACCAACGGTCGGCGCTACGTTGCCCCGACGCGGGACAACTGCTCGCGCAGCGCCATCGCCGCGCCTGGATTGCGCTGTTTGGCCGCGCCAATGAACAGCACATAGACCTCGCGCGGCCCGCGCGCGGGCGCCTCGGCGGCGACATGCGGCAGGTCGGGGTTGTCGTCCCCGCGTGCCCAGCGCATCGCGCGCAGACACCATTGTTCCAGCGCCCGCTCCGGATAGCCTGCGCGCAGGTTGGCGCGCGCGTGCATCAACCGCGCATAGACGAAATCAGCGGTTGGATCGGAAAAGCTGGGGTAATCGTTGGAGCCGCTGAACACCAGCGCCACGTTGTGCGCGCGGGCCACGGCGACCAGGTCCGGCGTCCACGCGGCGGGGTTGCGCACCTCCAGGGCGTGCTGCAACCGGTGGCCGTCGGCCTCGCGCGGCAGCGCCTGCAGGAAGCCGTCGAACTCCGGTGCCGCGGCCGGGTGGGTATCGCCGAACTGCCAGACCAGCGGGCCCAGCCGATCGCCCAGCGTCGCGATCCCGTCGATGAACGCCTCCGCCCGTGCGCCTACCCGGGACAGGTCGTGGGTCTGGGTGATCGTGCGCGGTGCCTTGGCCGAAAAGCGGAAGCCGGGCGGGGTCTGCTCACGCCACTGCGCGTAGACCGCCGGTTTCTGCGCCCGGTAGAAGGTGCTGTTGATTTCGATGCAGCCCAGTGCGCGGCTGGCATGGGCCAATTCCTCGCGCTGCGCCAGGCCGGCCGGGTAGAAGGTGCCGCCCCGCCAGGCCGGGAAGACCCAGCCGCCGATGCCGGTGCGGATGCGTCCGGGTGCCGCGGTCATGCGCCGCCGGCGGCCGCGCGCCAGGGATCGTAGCTGCCGAACCACCACAGGTAGCCTTCCAGGTCGCGGCAGGCGTAGCCGCGGCCGCCATAGGCCTGGTCGGCGATGTCGATCACCACCTGCGCCCCGGCGGCGACCGCGCGCGCGTAATGCGCATCCGGATCAGCCACGATCACGCAGGCACTCTGGGTCTGGCGGCCGCCCACCTCGTCGGGGTGCGCGCTGTAGCGCCCCCATTCGCTGGCGTTGTCCACCGAGCCGAGCATCACCATGCCGTGGCCATACACCAGCTGTGCGTGGTGGACCACGTCACCGTCGGCGTACACCGCCTGCGCGTGGAAGCCGAACGCGCGCTGCAACCAGGCGATGGCCGCATGCGCGTCGCGGTAGCGCAGGCACGGGATGACGGTCGATACGGTATCGGCGGGCGCGGTCATGCGGGTCTCCGGAAACGGGCCTCCTTCTGGCACAGGCGAGCCTGCCGGTGCCCGCGTTACCATCGTGCGAAACCCGGCGCCGGGCCCCTGTCGGGCCTCAACGCCCCCGCGACATGCAACCGGAGACACTCTGTTTAAACACATCCTGGATCGGAGGCGTCGTGCTGCTGGCATGCGCACCTTTGGCGTCGGCAGCGGTGCCGACGGAACTGCAGCGGCTGGATGCCACTGTCGAACGCGTGCGCAGCCAGTTCGACGTGCCCGGCATCGCCGTGGCGGTGGTCAAGGACGGGCAGGTGGTGCTCGAGCGCGGCTACGGCGTGCGCGAGCTGGGCAAGCCGGCCCCGGTGCAGGCCGATACGTTGTTCGCGATCGCGTCGAACACCAAGGCCTTTACCGCCACCTCGCTGAACCTGCTCGCCGAGCAGGGCAGGTTGAAGATGGACGACCGGGTGATCGACCACCTGCCGGGCTTCCGCATGTCCGACCCGTACGTCACCGGCGAGATGCGCATCCGCGACCTGCTTTCGCACCGCAGTGGGCTCAGCCTGGGGGCGGGCGACCTGCTGTTCTGGCCGACCACCGGGTACAGCAACCAGGAGGTGGTGCAGCGCCTGGCCAAGGTGCCGCTCAAGGCGGGCTTCCGCGACCGCTACGCGTACGACAACATCCTCTACGCAGTGGCCCAGCAGGTGATCGAGCAGGTCTCGGGGCAGTCCTACGCCGACTTCCTGCAACAGCACATTTTCACCCCGGTCGGCATGGACGGTACCCGCTACAACGCCGACCATCTCAAGCCCGGCGACAACGCCGCGGTGGGCCACGCCAAATACGACTTCAGCACGTTGCGTACCGTCGCGCCGCTGACCTGGTCCAACAATGCCGGTGCCGGTGGCATCTATTCCAGCGTGCATGACATGGCGCGCTGGATGAACGTGCAGCTGGCGCACGGAACGCTGGAAAACGGGCAGGCGCTGTTCAGCGCCAAGAGCCAGCAGGGGATGTGGCAGATGATCACCCCGCAGGCGGTGCCCGAGCCGAGCGTGCCGCAACTGGCAGCGGCCAAACCCAACTTCGCCGGCTATGGCGAAGGCTGGAGCCTGAGCGACTATCGTGGCCAGAAGCTGGTCTGGCACACCGGCGGCTGGCCGGGCATGGTCTCGCGGGTGACCCTGGTGCCCGAACAGACGCTGGGCATCGTGGTGCTGACCAACCAGGAAGTGGGCGCGGCCTTCAACGCCATCACCATGGACGTGCTCGATGCGTATCTGCAGGCGCCGCAGACCGACTGGGTGGCCGCGTATGCCGCCGCCGTGGCGAAGGCGCAGGACAAGGCCGACGAAGGCTGGGCCAGGCACCAGGCTGCGCGCGACGCGAGCTCCCGGCCGTCGCTGCCGCTTGCCGGGTATGCCGGCGGCTACCGTGATGCCTGGTATGGCGACGTGGCCGTGGAGCAGAAGGGGCGCGCGCTGCGCCTGCGCTTCGGCAAGACCGCCCAACTGGTCGGCACGCTGGAGCATTGGCAGCACGACACCTTCATCGTGCGCTGGGACGACCGCTCGCTCAATGCCGATGCCTTCGTGAATTTCAGCCTGGACCCGGACGGCAAGGTACGCGACATGCGCATGCAGGCGATCTCCTCGCTCACCGATTTCAGCTTCGATTTCCAGGACCTGTTGTTTGTCCCGGTCGTGGCCGACGCCAAGGGCTGAACCCCGCCGCCGACCTGTGATGGAGGCGCGAGTAAAAGAACGGGCCGTGGTGGGATAATCGCGGCCTGTTTTGTTTCGGGTGCACTGCGATGTTCCGCTGGTTCGAGTCGCTGATTCCGGTGTTTCCGCCCCTCGACGGCCGCATGCCGCCGCGCCGGGTGGTGCCGTTCTACATCCACTATCTGCGCCCGGTGTGGCCGGTGCTGCTGGCCACGTTGATCGGCGGCCTGCTGCTGGCGCTGGTGGAAGTGGCGATGTTCGATTTCCTCGGCCGCATCGTGGACATGGTCGCCGAGCAGCCCGGCAGCGGGTTTTTCGACCGCCATGCGAACACACTGCTGTGGATGGCCGGCATCACCCTGATCGCGCGGCCGCTGCTGGTGTCGCTGCACAGCCTGCTGGTCAACCAGGCGATCGTGCCCGGGCTGAGCAACCGCTCGCGCTGGCTGATGCACAACTACGTGGTGCGGCAGAGCCTGAGCTTCTTCCAGAACGACTTCGCCGGCAGCATGGCCAACCGCGTCATGCAGACCGGCACGTCGCTGCGCGAGTCGGCCGTGCAGATGGTCGATTCGCTGTGGTACATCATCGTCTACACCGGCACCGCGCTGTACCTGTTCGCGCAGGCCGACTGGCGGCTGATGATTCCGCTCGGGCTGTGGATGGCCGCCTACGCGGTGATCATGTGGTACTTCGTGCCACGGGCGAAGCAACGCGCATGGATCGCCTCCGAAGCGCGTTCCAAGGCGATGGGCCGCATCGTCGATGGCTACACCAACATTCCCACGCTGAAGCTGTTCGCCCATGGCGGGCATGAGCAGGCCTACGTGGCCGAATCGATCCAGGAACTGGCGGTCAAGCACCGCGGCCAGACCCGCGTCACCACCGGGCTGGAAGTGACCATCGCCATCGTCAACGGCTTCCTGATCGTGGGCACCTGCGGCCTGGCGCTGTGGCTGTGGAACGGCGGGCACATCACCGTTGGCGCGATCACCCTGGCCACCGGCCTGGTGATCCGCATCCACAACATGTCCGGCTGGATCATGTGGACCATCAACGGCATCTTCGAGGACATCGGTACGGTGCAGGACGGCATCACCACGATCTCCCAGCCGCTGACCGTGCAGGACCGCCCCGATGCGGTGCCGCTGGTGGTGGCGCGGGGCGGCGTGCATTTCGATGACATCCATTTCCACTACGGCAAGGCCGGCGGGGTGATGGCCGGGCTCAACCTGGACGTCAAGCCCGGCGAGAAGATCGGCCTGGTCGGTCCATCGGGCGCGGGCAAGTCGACCCTGGTCAACGTGCTGCTGCGGCTCTACGACCTGGAAAGCGGGCATATCCGCATCGATGGCCAGGACATCGCGGCCGTCACCCAGGAGAGTCTGCGCCGGCAGATCGGCGTGGTCACCCAGGACACGTCGCTGCTGCACCGCTCGATCCGCGACAACCTGCTGTACGGCCGCCCGGACGCCACCGAGGCGCAGCTGCGCAGCGCGGTGGCCAAGGCGCGTGCCGAGGCGTTCATCGAGACGCTGCGCGACGGCGAAGGCCGCACCGGCTACGACGCGCATGTGGGCGAGCGCGGCGTCAAGCTGTCCGGCGGCCAGCGCCAGCGCATCGCCATCGCCCGGGTGCTGCTCAAGGATGCCCCGATCCTGGTGCTGGACGAAGCCACCTCGGCCCTGGATTCGGAAGTGGAAGCCGCCATCCAGGACAACCTGGACGAGCTGATGGCGGGCAAGACGGTGATCGCGATCGCGCATCGGCTGTCGACCATCGCGCGCATGGACCGGCTGGTGGTGATGGACCAGGGCCGGATCGTGGAAACCGGCACGCACGCCGAACTGGTGGCCGCCGGTGGTCTGTATGCGCGCCTGTGGGCACGCCAGACCGGTGGATTCGTGGCCGCCGACGCGTAGGGCCGGGTGGGGTGTGGTGGTGATTGCGTTCGGGTGCAGCGCTCGCCGACGCCAACCGCAGGGGCGGCAGGCGTCGGCAAGGGGCCATCGCCCCTATCCGGGGTAAGCAGAAGCGCGCGTTGACCCGTTCCGGGCGCGGCGGTCGGTTGGCCCGCGCTGGGCCCACACGCCCTTTCCGGCGAATGTCCCCGGCGTCGGCCTGCTGCTGCTTGCCGAGCATGGCTCGGCACTACCGGGGTCCTCCAAGGGCACGGGGGTTCAGCGCCCGACCCACCGACGAACCCCAGAAAATCCTGGCTACGGCCTGCTTACCGCAAGCCGAGCCCCGTAGCAGCCGGTAGGCCCCTGGGCAAAATAAAGGAGGAGGCCGCTTGGCGGCCGGGGGACATTTGCATCAGGGGCCTACCGGCTGCTGCGGGGCGCATACGCTCGCGGGTAGCGGAACGGAGACACCCACCCGATCAGCCACACGTCGCCGACACTATCCGTCAACGCGCGCAGCGTCGTGCTCATTCGGCGACGGCTCTTGCAACAAACCACGCCTGATCAGAGGGGAGAAGAACAAAAAAACGGCCCGGGTCACCCCGGGCCGCTTGCCTGTCTGACGAGGAACGAGGCAGTGCTTACTCGATCGGCTGGTCCAGCATCAGCTGGCGCGCGAAACGCACCGGCGGTGCGCCGTAGGACAGCATCTGGTCATGGTAGGCCTTCAGGTTGAACTTCGCGCCCAGCTTGTCCTGCATCGCCTTGCGCGTATCGAAGTGCTCCTGCGCACCCACGAAGTAGGTCGGCAACTGCGCCGACGTCAGCTGCGCGCGCACCCACTTGCCCGACGCCTCGCTTTCCTGCTGGAACGCATCGTGCGTCATCAGATGCATCGCCTTCTCGCGGCTCCAGTTGTCCACGTGCACGCCCTGGTCCAGGATCGCGTTGGAGATGGTGCGCAGGTAGAACTTCAGCTGCACCAGGTGGAACAGCGGATCGTTGTCCAGGTAACCCTGCTCCTGCATCATCCGCTCGGTATAGACCGCCCAGCCCTCCGCGAACAGCCCCGAACGCAGCACCGCGCGCAGCGTCGACGGGAACTTGCCCGAATGCCAGCCTTCCAGATAATGCCCCGGCGTGCCCTCGTGGATGCTCAGCAGATGGATCATCCGGCTGTTGTATTCGCGCAGGAACGAATCGACCTGCTTGTCGCTCCAATCGTCCGGAATCGGCGACACCGCGTAGAACGTCTTCAGGTTCTTGTCCAGCGGGCCGGGCGAATCGCAGTAGGCCACGGCCACGCCACGCTGGAACTCGGGCATCAGGATGATGTCCACCGGCGAATCGGGCAGCGTCATCAGGTCATGCTTGCGCACGAACTCGGTGGACTGCGCCAGCGCCGCCTTCGCATCGTCCACCACCTTGTCGCGCGCCGGCTTGTCGGCGTAGGCCAGTTCCAGCGCCGCCTCGATCGCGGCCTGCTGCTGCGCGTCGGTCGGGTTGGCCGGCAGCGCCGGCGCGCCCGGCTTGTCCTTCAGCACGGTCTGCGCGATGCCGTACATGACCCCGCGCACGCGCTGCAGTTCAGCGCGCGCACGCTCGCCGATCTCCGCGCGCGACAGCGAGGAGTTCAGCGCGAACTTCAGCTTCTGGTCGTACAGCTCGGCACCGACGCGGAAGTCGCCCTTGGCGTTGGGCACCAGGGTGGTGTCCAGCCAGGTCTGCTGCTCGTCGACCGCCTTCTTCAGGCCGTCGATCGCCGCCTGCAGCCGCTTGCCGTCTTCGGCCGGCAGCTCGCCGATGTGCGGGGTGATGAAGGTATCGACGATGCTGAGGATGCCGCGGTTCTGCTTGGCCACCGTCTCGGCGTGGATCTTCGGCACGCGCGCCGGGTCCAGGTTCTCGCGCGCCTGCGCGAAGATCTGCGGCAGCTTTTCCATGCGTGCGGTGGCCGCCTTCAGGCGCTCGGGCAGCGGCGCGAACTCACGCGCCATCAGCCCGTACAGCGCGCTGCCGGCCATGCCGTTGTAGATCTGCGGGTCCCACTTGGACGACTGCAGCACCTCGGCCGTCCAGATCTCGGACTGCAGCTGGTTGCGCAGGATCGCCGCGTCGACCTGGTTCTCGCGCGAGAGCTTGCTCACGTCGATGCGGTCGAGGTCGGCGACCAGGTCCTTGTAGGCGGTCAGCATCTTCTGCTGGCCGGCGGCACTGAGGTCGTCGATCTCGGCATCGTAGCGGTGGTCGCCGATCTGGGTGGCGCTGATCGGCGACAGCTGCATCCAGGTGTCCAGGGCGCGCTTGGAAAGATCGGCGAAGGCGGTATCGACCGCCGCGTCACCGGCGCTGGCGGGCGCCGCGGTGCCGGTCGGGGCGGGCGGGGCATCGGCCTGCTGGCAACCGCCGAGGGCGGCGATCAGGGCGAGGGCGAGAAGATGCTGGCGCATCGGCGATCCTGTGCTGTGGTCAATCGCCGAGCATAGGCCCCCCCGCCCGATCGCACCCGTGCCATTGGATTACCATGGCCCTTTCCAGCCGGAGGGCGTGCCATGCAGTACGAAGGGAGCTGTCATTGCGGGCAGATCGCATTCGTGGTCGAGGCCTCCGAGCCGATCAGCGAGGCGCTGGACTGCAACTGTTCGTTGTGCCGCCGACGCGGCGGCCTGCTGTGGTTCGGGCCGCGCGCCGCGCTGGACCTGAAGACGGCCGCGGCCGACGTGGCCACCTACCAGTTCAACCAGCACCACCTGGAGCACCACCATTGCCGCACGTGCGGCGTTGCCCCGTTCAGCGAGGGCGTGGACCCGCGCAGCGGGCAGGCGATGGTGGCGGTCAATGTACGCTGCCTGCCCGGGGTAGACCTGGATGGGCTCACGATCATGCGGTTTGACGGAGCAAGCAAGTAGATGAAACGGACGAACGGGCGCCACGCGGTCGCCTTGGCAGGGATGCTGCTGCTGGCCCTGGCCGGCTGCAGCAAGCACGAGAGTGCCGCCGATGGTGCTGCCGGCGGGGCCGGCGCAGTGGCCTCGCCCGATGGCGCGTCGCTGGCCTACGAGCATGACATCGACATCCAGCTGGACGCGGCGCAGATCGGTGCGCGCGTGAAGGCGATCGCCGATGCCTGCCAGGCGGCCCGCTTCGGTGACTGCGCGGTGCTGCAGGTCGGCCAGCAGGGCGGTGAGTACCCGACCGGGTCGATCCGCGTGCGCATCGCGCCCAAGGGCGTGGAGCCGATCATCGGGCTGGCCGGGCAGGGCGGCGAAGTGGCCTCGCGCAACACCCATGCCGAAGACCTGGCCCAGCAGGTGGCCGACACCGCGCTGACCAAGGCGCGCCTGCAGAAGGAGCACGAGCGCCTGCTGGCCTACCAGGGCAACAAGGACGTGAAGATGGCCGACCTGCTGGTGATCACCCAGCGGTTGTCCGAGATTGAAGCCGGCGTCGAGCAGGCCAGCAAGGAGGCCGCCCAGCAGCGGCGCCGCATCGATACCCAACTGGTCACGATGCAGTTCCACACGCCATCGGGGCAGCGCAGTCGCAGTGAAATCGGCGAGGCGCTGCGTGAGTCCGGCACGATCCTGACCACCAGCGTGGCCTTCGTGATCCGCGCCGTGGCCGCCTTGCTGCCGGTGGCGCTGATCGCGTGGCTGTTCGGCTGGATCGGGTTGAGGCTGTGGCGTCGGCGCCAGCGTCGCGCCGCGCGTGCCGGCTGAGTAACGCCCATGCGGTGCCGGCCTGGCCGGCACCGCAGGCGCATCAGCCTTCGTCGTTCTCGTACTCGACGAACACATCCAGTTCCAGCGCCAGCTCCTGCACCGCATCGCGCACGCGCTGGGCGGTATGGGCGTTGCCTACTTCCACTTCCAGTTCGTGGGTACCCGGGCCGATGTCGTCGGACAGGCCCGCCGAGCTGGAATCGTCGTCGTCCATGTGGGGCATCAGGTCGTCGGTCTCCTCGACATGCTCGATGCCCTCGATGCTCTGCAGCAGGTCGGAGATGGCACGCGCGTCGTCTTCGGTGCCGGTGATTCGGAGTCGCAACAGGGCCATGGAATGCGCCTTGGGGGAAAGGAACTCCAGCCTAGCCAGCGCGTGGACAAGGCCGGGTGAGGACGGGTTGAAACGTTCGTTGGCTCAGGGGCGGCCGAGCAGCTCGTCCGGCAGTGCCGGTATCGGCGTGCGTTCGTCCAGCGCCTCGCGCTTGAGCCAGTCCATGAAGGCCAGCGCGGTGGGGCTCAGCGGGCGGTGTTCGGCGTGCACCACGTAATAGGCGTAGCGCGCCTTCAGTGCCGGCCCCGGCAGGCGCACCAGCTCGTAGCGCTGCAGGTAGGGCTGGGCGATGTGCTTGCGCGCCAGCACGGCGCCGATCCCGTAAACCGCCGCACGCATCGCATCGGTGCTGTCGCTGAAGGTGTGCAGCGATGGCAGCGTCAGCCCGCGCACCCCGGCGGCACGGAACCAGTCGCGCCAGCCCTGCGGGGACATGTCGCTGATCAGCGGCAGCGCGGCGATCTGCGCAGGTTCGTGCAGTGCCGACACCCCGGCCAGCGCCGGCGATGCGACCGGGCACAGTTCGTCGTCCATCAGGTGGTGCGCGCGCAACCCCGGCCATTGCCCCAGGCCATAGCGGATGCCCAGTTCCGGCCCGTTTTCGTCGAAGCGGACCAGCTCGGTGCTGGTCTGCAGTTCGATGCGGACCTGCGGATGCTGCGCGGTGAACCGCGCCAGCCGCGGCACCAGCCAGCAATAGGACAGCGAGCGGATGGTGGTGATGCGCAGCGGCACGATGTCCGCGTGCGGATGCAGGTTGCCGGCGACCGCGTTGAGATCACCCAGCGCCGCCGCCGCCGCGTCGGCCAGTTGGCGGCCTTCGGCGGTCAGTCGCACCCCGCGTGCATGGCGCTGGAACAGCATCGTGCCGAGCAGGTCTTCCAGCTTGCGCACATGGTGGCTGACCGCGCTCGCGGTGAGGTGCAGCTCCTCGGCGGCGTGGGCGAAGTTCTGGTGGCGGGCGGCAACGGCGAACACCCCCAGGGCAGGGAGCAGGGCAGGGCGCAGCAACATGGTCGAGACCCAAATCAGATTTGTGGCTTGCCCGGATACTACGCGCTTGTAGGCCTCTGCCGGGAGGCGGATCCTGTGTCCCTGTCCACCGGAGCCGCCCCCATGTTGTCGTCCGCGAACGTTCCCCAGCCGCGCATCTGCCTGTGGTCCGGGGGCCGGCCATGAGCGGCGTGCCGACGGCCAGCGCCGCGCTCGAGCGCGACTGGCGCACGCCGCTGGAGCTGACCGTGCTCGGCGCGATCTGGGGCTGCTCGTTCCTGTTCATGCGGGTCGCGGTGCCGGCCTTCGGCCCGTACGCACTGGTGGAAGTGCGCCTGCTGCTGGGCGCGCTCGTGCTGCTGCCGTTCCTGTGGCAGGCGCGCGACCGGTTCCCGGCCCGGCGCTGGCTGTGGCTGGCGCCGATCGGGGTGATCAACTCGGCCATCCCGTTCGTGCTGTTCGCGTGGGCCGCGCAGCGCGCCCCGGCCGCCATCGGCGCGATCTGCAACGCCATGACGGTGCTGTTCGCCGCGCTGATCGCCTTCCTGTTCTTCGGCGAGAAGATCGGCATGCGCCGGGCCATCGCCCTGCTGGTCGGCTTTGCCGGCGTGGTGGTGCTGGCCACCGCCAAGGTCTCGGGCCTGAGCATCGGCGCGGCAGTGGTGGCCGGTGCCGTGGCCGCGCTGCTGTATGGGCTGGGCGTCAACCTGGTCAAGCGGCACATGACCGGCCTGCCGCCCGCCGCCTCGGCCGGCGCCACCCTCGGTTGCGCGGCCGTCGCGTTGCTGCCGATGGCGCTCACCCACTGGCCGACCACCCCGATCCCGACCCTGTCCTGGGCGTGCGCGGTCGCGCTGGGCGTGGTCTGCACCGGTCTGGCGTTCCTGATGTTCTATCGCCTCATCGCCCGCATCGGCCCGGCCCGCGCCTCCACCGTCACCTACCTCGTGCCGATGTTCGGCGCGCTGTTCGCCTGGCTGTTCCTGGGCGAGGCGGTGACCTGGGCGATGGTGGTGGCCGGCGTCTTGATCCTCGGCAGCGTCGCGGCCTCGCAGAAGCGGTAGCCCGGCCGGTCCGCGTGCAGCCACCCATGGGATGGCTGTAACCCGTGCATGCCCGCGCGATGCCGCTCCGTTACCGCACCGGCACCGCGATGTTGCACAGGTCGATATGCCCCGCCGGCCGCTTGTAGAAATCATCCACCCGGTTGCGGCGCGCCTCCACCACATCGGCGAACGTTTTGGATTCGGTGCGCAGCACCTCCAGCGTCGGCCGCTCGCCCGCCGGCACATCCGTCGCGCGCTGGATCGAGCGGATCGGCGTGCGCTGCGTGGCTTCGGCATAGAAACCCATCGGCGCCGGCCCGCGCGGCAGCGCGCTCAGCAGCTCCATCCCCTGCAGGACCCGGCCCACCACCGTGATGTTGCGGTCCAACTGGCGCGGCGACTGGCCGGTCACCACATACAGCTCCGCCCCGATGCTGCTGTCTTCCTCGTTGCTGCGGCCCGCGCCCAGCGTGCCGTAGCAGTGCGCCAGCCACGTCTTGCCGTCCCGCCGGTCCTGGCCGACCGCGAACCCATCGACGAACCCGGTCTGGTCCGCCCAGCCATCGCGGTCGGGCAGCACGCTCACCTTCAGCCCCTTGCTGTCGCGCTGGAACTCGGCCGGGAGCTTGCGCTGGGCCGACCCCAGTGGCTTGGCCTTGGCGGCATCGTCGGCATCGATATCACCGAACTGCACCACGAAGTTGTCCTGCGCCCGGTACACGGTTTCGCCGTCCCAGAAGTGCTCGTGCGCCAGCGTCTGGATATTGGCCACGTGCTGCGGCGCGAAGGCCGGTGCCAGCTCGATGATGACCTGGCCCTTGTCCAGGTTCATGTACAGCAGGTTGGCTGGATCGGGAATGCGCCAGTCGCTGGCCGGCGACGCGTCCAGGATCTGCTGTGGACTGCGGTAGGGCGTGGCCGCGCTGGCCGCGACGGGCAAGGCGCAGGCCAGGGCGAGGGCGAGCAGGGCAGGGCGACGTAGCGACATGGCGGACCCGATCAGGAATGTCGCCTGATTCTGCGTGAAGCGGCTACCGGGCCGCCACCCCGCGGCCCCCCCTGTCCCCCCTGTCCCCCGGCACGGTGACTAAGGGCACATTCGCTATAGCGGACTTCACACTAGTGTTGACTTCAACGTAGTGGAGACCCGGCCATGTCCGATGACGACGTCTACCTGAAGAAGTTCCAGAAGGAGCTCAGCGCCGGCACCGTGTCCCTGGCGATGCTCGCCGTGCTGGCCAGGGCCGGCGAGCCGCTCTACGGCTACCTGATCGCAAAGGAGCTGGAACGGGTCGGCGAGGGCGTGCTGAGCGGCAAGCAGAGCGCGCTGTACCCGGTGCTGCGCAACCTGGAGGGCGCGGGGTTGCTGGAGAGCCATGTCGAACCGTCGATGGCCGGACCGCCGCGACGCTACTACCGCATCAACGAACGCGGCCGCCAGGTACTGGAGCAGTGGAGCCAGGCCTGGCGCGCCACCCGAGATTCCGTCGATTCCGTGTTGGAGGGGGTACTGCAATGAACGACCAGACCACGACGGGCAGCCGCCTGCCCACCACCATCCCGGACTACCTGGCGCAGCTGCGCGCGGCCCTGCACGACGCCGATCCGGCGATGGTGCAGGACGCGTTGTACGACGCCGAGGAATACCTGCGCTCGGAACTGGCCGCGCAGCCCGGGCGTAGCGAGGCCGAGGTGATCGCCGATGTCGCCGGCAGCTATGGCGCACCGGAGGAGGTCGCCGAGATCTATCGCGAAACCGAAATCACCGTGAACCGCGCGCTGCGCACGCCGTCGGCCGGCGCGGCCCCAGTGCGGCAGGGCGCGGTCGTCGCCAGCGGGATGGCGGCCGCGACGGGCAGCGTCGCGCCGCCCCCCTCGCCGGCGCCAAAGCCACGCGGCGTGCTGGCGCGCTTCTTCGGTGTCGCGCTGGACGCCCGCACCTACGGCGCGCTGTTCTACATGCTGCTGTCGCTGGCCACGGGCATCTTCTTCTTCACTTGGGTGGTGACCGGGCTGTCGCTGTCGCTGGGGCTGCTGGTGTTGATCATCGGCATCCCGGTGGCGGTGCTGTTCTTCGGCTCGGTGCGCGGCCTGTCGCTGCTGGAAGGGCGCCTGGTGGAAGCCCTGCTGGGCGAGCGCATGCCGCGGCGGCCGGCCTATACCGACCGCAGCCGCAGCTGGCTGCAGCGTATCGGCGACATGTTCACCGATGGCCGCACCTGGCTGACCCTGCTGTACTTCGTGCTGATGCTGCCGCTGGGCATCGTCTACTTCACGATCGCCACGACCCTGCTGTCGATCTCGCTGGGCTTCATCTGGGCACCGGTGGCGGCATTGATTTCCCCCGAGTACGTGGGGATCCATATCGAGGGCACCCAGATGCTGCCGCTCTGGATCACTCCGCTGCTGGCGGTGGTCGGCATGCTGCTGCTGTTCGCCACCCTGCACCTGGCGCGCGGTATCGGCCGCCTGCACGGGATGATGGCCAAGCACCTGCTGGTGCGGCTGTAGCTGCCGACCGTTGATCGGCACGGGCAACCGGGGCGTGCCGGCCGTTGGCCGGCGCCACGCGATGCCCAACGAAAGCGCCGCCGGCCGACGGCCGGCATTGCCGTGCGTCAGCCCGCCTTGCGCCGCAGCGGGGTCACGTTGCTGGCGATCTTGGCCGCCTTCTTCGGCTTGGCCGTGGCCGGTTGCGCATGCGCCGCGAAGAAATCGCGCACCTTCGGGTACACCGTCTCACGCCAGCGACGCCCGCTGAAGATGCCGTAGTGGCCGGCGCCCTCGACGATGAAATGCTCGCGATGCTCGGCCGGAATACCGCTGCACAGCGCCTGCGCCGCTTCGGTCTGGCCCAGCCCGGCGATATCGTCCAGCTCGCCTTCGATGCTCAGCAGCGCGGTGCCGGTGATCGCGGAAGGATCCACGCGCTCGCCGTTGACTACCCACTCGCCGCGCGGCAGCAGGAACTGCTGGAACACCACCTCGATGGTGTCCAGGTAGTACTTGGCCGGCATGTCGAGTACGGCGTTGTACTCGTCGTAGAAGCGGCGATGCGCGTCGGCATCTTCCATGTCGCCCTTGACCAGGTCGGCGTAGAAATCCCAGTGCGAACTGAAGTGCCGGCTTGGGTTCATCGACAGGAACCCGGCGTGCTGCAGGAAGCCCGGATACACCCGGCGACCGGCGCCGGGGTAGGTGCCCGGCACGGTGTGGATGACGTTGTTCTCGAACCACGACAACGGGTTCTGCGTGGCCAGGTTGTTGACCGCCGTGGGGCTGCAACGCGCATCGATCGGGCCGCCCATCATCACCAGCGTGCGCGGGGTCGGCTCGCCACGGCTGGCCATCAGCGACACCGCCGCCAGCACCGGCACGGTCGGCTGGCACACGCTCACCACGTGCAGCTTCTCCGCACCGAGGTGGCGGATGAATTCCTGCACGTAGGCGATGTAATCGTCCAGGCCGAACTCACCCTCGCTGCCCGGCACCATGCGCGCGTCCACCCAGTCGGTGACATACACGCGGTGGTCGCGCAGCAGCGTACGCACGGTATCGCGCAGCAGCGTGGCGTGGTGGCCCGACAACGGCGCCACCACCAGCACGAACGGCTGGTTGAGCATGGTGTGCAGCTGTTCGGCTTCGTTGCTGTGGCGCTTGAAGCGCAGCAGCTTGCAGAACGGCTTGCTGACCTCCTCGTGCACCACGATCGGCACGCGTTCGCCCTCGACCTCGATTTCGTTGATGCCCCACTCGGGCTTCTCGTAATCCTTGCCGATGCGATGGAACAGCTCATTCACCGCGGACAGGCGATCGGCGCCGGGCATCTGCGACCACCAGTGTCCCGGGTTGGCGAAGAATTTGGCGTTGGCCTGGGCCTGGTGCACCCACGGGGCGAGCATGTTGCGGGTCAACTCATGCAGCTGATAGAGCATGGCGTCCGAATATGTATGGTCTTATGTTGCCGCGCAGCATAGCGCACCGATGGGATCGGCGCCTTAATGCGGGGCTTGTCTCAGTTGTTATCGAGATTCAGCGATCCGCGCGTTCCAGCGCGGCGGCTTGCCCGGCCAGCAGCGGCGACAGCCAGCAGTGCGAGCCCAAGGCTGTGAAGCCGGCCGCCGTGAGCTGGCGGCGGTACCAGCGCGCGGGGCGGGCCTGGAAGCCCTCGTGGTCGCCGTCGAACTCGTCCTCGGCGCTGAACGCCTCCAGGAATGCCACGCCGCCGGTCAGTTCGGCAAAGCCGTCCAGGGCGGGGCGCAGCTCACGGCTGGGGACGTAGTGCATCACGTCCGAGCAGACCAGCAGGTCGACCGGCGCACACGGGCGCAGCCAGGCGAAATCGCCGACCCGGGCCGGGTGCAGGTTGCGGCTGCGGCCATAGCGCTGCACGGCGTAGGCGCTGCTGTCGAAGCCCATGTACTGCACGCGCGGGCGCAGCTTCAGCAACGGTGCGCGCCACGCCCCTTCGCCGCAGCCGATGTCCAGCACGCTGCGGATCGGGCGTTCCAGGTAGTACTCGGCGCTGGCCACGGCCAGGGCGACCTTGCGCGCCAGGCGCGCGGCGCCACCGGCCTGGTCGGCCTGGTACCAGCGCTGGAAGTAGGTGGCGTCGTAGGTCTTGTCCATGGCGATCATGCGAAGTCGTGAAAACGGCGCCTATCGTACGGGTAGCGCCGCGCGATGGGGGCCGGGGTGAGTCGATGGGTCGCGCCGGCGCCCCGGCAGTGGTGCCCCCCGGGCATGCGAGAATGCGGAATAACCTACGCCAGCCGCCGGAGCGAGCGCATGCAGAGCTATTACTGGGTCAAGACCTTCCATCTGCTGTTCGTGGTGGCCTGGATGGCGGCGGTGTTCTACCTGCCGCGGATCCTGGTCAACCTCAGCGAGACGGCCGGGCAGTTGCCGGTGACCGAGCGGCTGCAGTTGATGGGCCTGCGCCTGTACCGGTTCGGCCACATGATGTTCGGCATCGCGTTGATCCTGGGCCTGGTGCTGTGGCTGGGCTACAAGGTGATCCCGGATTTCCCGACCATGGTCGCGCCGGGGGCGGCCGCGTGGCTGCACGCCAAGCTGGGGCTGGTGGTGCTGCTGCTGGTGTACTACTCGTGGACCGGGCGCCTGCTCAAGGGCAACGTGCGCGGCCGCCCGCTGCCGTCCTCGCGCGCGCTGCGCTGGTTCAACGAGCTGCCGCTGGTGCTGTTCATCGGCGTGGTGTGGCTGGTGATTGCCAAGCCATTCTGAGGGGCGGGCGGGGCGGTGTCGGCCGCGTCAGCGGTTGGGTCGCCGCGACGGCTGCGGTGACGGCAACGGCAACGGCAACGGCAACGGCAGCCGACCAACGGTCGGCTCTACGGGGCCGCGCATCGGGGTCGCGCATGGTGGGCCGCGCATGGGGGCCGGGCATGGGGCCGGGCATGGGGGCCCGCGCATGGGGCCGGGCACGGGTGTCGCGCATGGTGGGCCGCGCATGGTGGGCCCGTTGGATTTACTGGATGAGATGGCCGATACCGCCAAGGCCAGCCTCGAGCCGGCCGCAACGGCGAGGTGCTGCTGCGCCCGTGAGGGCGACGCCGGATCGGTAGAGCCGACCGTTGGTCGGCTGCCTTGGGTCGGGCACCGCGATAGCCGACCAGGTATGGGGGCCGGGCATGGGGGCCCGCGCATGGGGCCGGGCACGGGTGTCGCGCATGGTGGGCCGCGCTTGGTGGGCCCGTTGGATTTACTGGATGAGATGGCCGATACCGCCAAGGCCCGCCTCGAGCCGGGCCGCAACGGCGAGGTGCTGCTGCGCCCGTGAGGGCGACGCCGGATCGGTAGAGCCGACCGTTGGTCGGCTGCCTTGGGTCGGGCACCGCGATAGCCGACCAGGCATGGGGGCCGGGCATGGGGGGCCGGGCATGGGGGCCCGCGCATGGGGCCGGGCACGGGTGTCGCGCATGGTCGGCCGCGCTTGGGGCCGCGCATGAAAAAAGCCGGGCGCGTTGGCGTCCGGCTTTTTCGTGGCGCACTTCTGGGGTGGCTCAGACCGTTTCGTAGGTGCCGTAGCTGCGCAGGCGGGTGTAGCGCCTGGCCAGCAGCTCGTCCACCGACAGCTTCTGCAGCGCGTCCAGCTCGTTGAGCAGTACGGCCTTGAGGCGCTTGCCCATCTGGTTCGGGTTGCGGTGCGCGCCGCCGGTCGGCTCGCGCACGACCTTGTCGATCAGGCCCAGGCCCTTCAGGCGCGGGGCGGTCATGCCCAACTGCTCGGCCGCGTCCTTGGCCTTGCCCGCGTCCTTCCACAGGATCGAGGCGCAGCCTTCGGGGGTGATCGTGGAGTACACGCTGTATTCCAGCATCACGGTGCGGTCGCCCACGCCCAGGGCGAGGGCGCCACCGGAGCCGCCTTCGCCGATCACCGTGCAGATCACCGGCACCTTCAGCTCGGCCATCTCCAGCAGGTTGCGCGCGATCGCTTCGGACTGGCCGCGCGATTCGGCATCGATGCCCGGCCAGGCGCCGGCGGTGTCGATCAGGGTCAGCACCGGCAGGCCGAAGCGTTCGGCCATCTTCATCAGGCGCAGCGCCTTGCGGTAGCCCTCCGGCTTGGGCATGCCGAAGTTGCGCTTGATCTTTTCCTTGGTGTCGCGGCCCTTCTGGTGGCCGATCAGCATCACCGAGCGGCCGCCGATGCGGGCCAGGCCGCCCATGATCGCCTTGTCGTCGGCGAAGGCACGGTCGCCGGCCAGTTCCTGGAACTCATCGCAGATGATGCGGATGTAGTCGGCGGTGTACGGGCGCGAGGGATGCCGGGCCAGCTGCAGGACCTGCCAGGAGGACAGGTTGCGGAAGATCTGCGCGGTACGCACCCGCAGCTTGTCCTGCAGGGCGTTCACCTCGGCCTCGACATTGACCGCAGGGCCGGCGCTGGCGCTGCGCAGTTCCTGGATCTTCGCCTCCAGATCAGCGATGGGTTGCTCGAAGTCGAGGTAGTTCGGATTCATCGGAAACCGTCGTGAAGAAAAGAGGGAAAGTGTAGCCGAATGCGCCGAAAAGCCCCGTACGCCGTCGTCTGGAAACCGACGGTAGCGCAGCGGGGCGGGGGGCGCCAGTCAGCTCAGGGCACGACCAGGGCGGCGCTGCCCATCAGCGTGGCGCGGGTCTGCACGAAGGTGTTGTAGCCCGTGTTGGCCTCGACCGGCAGATCGGCGCCGAGGCGTGCGGTGGCGGCGGTGAAGGCCATCTGTGCCTGGAAGGCCTCCTGCTGCAGCTGCAGCTGGGCGTCGGCGGTGGTGGCCTTGAGGTAGCGCGCGTACAGCTCGCGCAGCGGGGCGGCATGGGCCTCGAAGGCCGGGGCCAGCGCGGGCAGGGCGGTCGGTGCCGCCTCCAGCGTGAAGACCGGGGCCTGGTAGCCGGCCGGCTGCTGGCGGCGGTAGGCCCCCGGCTCGCCGCGGCTGGCCTCGACATAGGCGATGAAGTCCGGGGCGGTGAAGATCTTGGTGCTGATCCGCCCGCCGGTCGCGTCGACGTGCGCCACGGTCTGTTCGTCGGGGAACGGTTCGCGCACGCCGAAGCTCCAGGCCTGGTCGATGAACAACGCGTGGGTCGCGCTGTAGGGCCCGTCGAAGCCCACGCCGCCCAGCTCGATGTGCTGGTTGGGGGTGCCGAAGTGCTTGAGCTTGTCCGGGTCGGTGACGTAGATCTCGCTGGCGATCACGTACTCGGCCAGCGTCGGGTTGATCAGGCCGCCCTTGCCGCGGGCGTAGACGATGAACCGCACATCGCCCAGTGCCGGGCTCTGCAGGTGGTGCTCGCCGGGCTTGAGCTTGACCGGGCGCGAGGCGTGCGCGGCGATCGGCAGTTCGTTGCCGTCGATGCGCAGGGTGAGGGGCACATCGCCCGGGTTGTCGATCTCGAAGGTCTGGGACGGGCTGGAGCAGCCGGCAATGGCAACGGCTGCAAGCAGCAGCACGGCGAAACGCTTGATCAAAACACGGTACCTGTCGAACGGATGGCGCGGGTCAGTTTGCCCACGGTGGGCTGTAGCGCACCTTCAGCGTGCGAACGGCGGGGTCGGCGCGCAGCGCGTCGACCAGGTGGCTGTCCACGCGCACGGCGATATCGCCGGCCACGTCGAGCATGCCGGCCACCGGTCCCTGTTCGGAACCGAGCAGCAGGTCCAGGCGCAGGGGCGTGCGGCCCGGGCGGTGGCGGTCGAGCAGCGCGTTGACACGGGTCCACACCGCGCTGTCCTGGCGCAGGTCCAGCCGCAGCGACAGGCGCGTGGCGTAGTTGGCGCAGATGTCTTCGTAGTCCCAGACCTGGCGGATGCGCAGGGCGTAGCCGCCGTTGAACTCGTCCTCGCGCAGGCCGCCCTTGACCACCAGGATGCGGTCCTTGGTCATCAGGTGGCCGAACTCGGCCAGGCCATCGGTGAACGCGCTGCACTCCACGCGGCCCTTGCCATCTTCGAGCTGCATGAAGATCTGGCTTTCGCCCTTGCGGCGCACGCCCACGACCAAGCCGGCCAGGATCACCGGGGTCTCCTGGCGCCAGGCCCGCTTCTCGCCATCCTTGCTCGGGCGCGCCGGCGGGATCAGCTTCTCAAGCATGCCCAGGTCGGTGCCGACCAGCTCCTTGACGTCATCGGCGTAAGGGTCGAACGGGTGGCCGCTGAGGTAGAACCCCAGCGTTTCGCGTTCGCCTTCCAGCAGCTGGCCCAGCGCCCACTCTTTGGCCTCGGGCAGTTCCAGCTGCATCGCGGTGGTCACCGGGTCGGGCGCGCCGAACAGCGAGTTCTGGCCGGAGGCCTTCTCGCGCGCCATCTGGTCGGTGGCCTTGAGCACTTCAGGCAGCTGCAGCATGAGCGATGCGCGGTTCTTGCCGAGCCCGTCCATCGCGCCGCAGTTGATCATCGCTTCCAGCGTGCGCCGGTTGAGCTTGCCCGACTCCGACCGCATGCAGAAATCCAGCAGCGAGGCGTAGCGGCCGCCACGCTGGCGTTCCTCCACGATCGCCTCGCAGGCACCCTGGCCGACGCCCTTGATCGCGCCCAGGCCGTACACGATGGTGTCGGCACTGGACGCTTCGAACATGTACGCGGACTCGTTCACCCGCGGCGGCAGCACGGTCAGGCCGAGGTTGCGCACCTCGGCCAGGAAGCCGACCACCTTGTCGGTGTTGTCCATGTCCGAGGACAGCGTGGCCGCCATGAACTCGGCCGGGTAGTGGCGCTTGAGCCAGGCGGTCTGGTAGCTGACCAGCGCGTAGGCGGCGGCGTGGGATTTGTTGAAACCGTAGCCGGCGAACTTCTCCATCAGGTCGAAGATGGCGTCGGCCTTGGCTTCGCCCACACCGTCCTTGGCCGCGCCTTCGCGGAAGATCTCGCGGTGCTTGGCCATTTCGGCCGGCACCTTCTTGCCCATCGCGCGGCGCAGCAGGTCGGCGCCGCCGAGCGAATAGCCGCCCACGATCTGCGCCATCTGCATCACCTGCTCCTGGTACACCATGATGCCGTAGGTGTCTTTCAGGATCGCTTCGGTGCGCGGATCGGGGTAGATGATTTCTTCCTGGCCGTGCTTACGCGCGTTGAAGGAGGGAATCAGGTCCATCGGGCCGGGGCGATACAGCGACACCAGCGCGATCAGGTCTTCGAAGCGGTCGGGGCGCGCGTCCTTGAGCAGGCGGCGCATGCCCGAGGATTCGAACTGGAACACCGCGCCGGTATTGCCGTTGGCGAAGATGTCCTTGTAGGTGGCCACGTCGTCGAGCGGCAGCGCGGTGATGTCCACCGGCGGGATGCCGGCGCGCTCGTGGCGCTTGTTGATCGCCTTGACCGCCCAGTCGATGATGGTCAGCGTGCGCAGGCCGAGGAAGTCGAACTTGACCAGGCCGATCTCTTCGACGTCGTTCTTGTCGAACTGGGTGACCGGGTTGCGGCCGCGGCCGCCTTCATCGTGTTCGGCGAACAGCGGGCAGAATTCGGCCAGCGGTTCGGGCGCGATCACCACGCCGCCGGCGTGCTTGCCGGCATTGCGGGTGAGGTCTTCGAGCTGGCGGGCCAGGTCGATCAGGTCGCGGACGTCGTCCTCGTTCTGGTAGCGCTGGATCAGCTCCGGCGAGGCCATTTCCGAGTCCTTGCCTTCGCCCATCGCATCCTTGAGCGAGATGCCCAGGATGTTGGGAATCAGCTTGGAGACGCCGTCGACCAGGCCATACGGGAAGCCGAGCACGCGGCCGGAGTCACGGACCACGGCCTTGGCGGCCATGGTGCCGTAGGTGATGATCTGGCTGACGCGTTCGCGGCCGTACTTGCGCGCGACGTAGTCGATGACTTCGTCGCGACGGTCCATGCAGAAGTCGATGTCGAAGTCGGGCATCGACACGCGTTCGGGGTTGAGGAACCGCTCGAACAGCAGGTTGTACGGGATCGGGTCGAGGTCGGTGATCTGCAGCGCCCAGGCGACCAGCGAGCCGGCACCGGAGCCACGGCCGGGGCCGATCGGGATGCCCTGGTTCTTTCCCCACTGGATGAAGTCGGCCACGATCAGGAAGTAGCCGGGGAAGCCCATCTTGATGATGGTGGCCAGCTCGAATTCCAGACGCTCGAAGTAGTCGGCGCGGGTCTTGCCTTCGGCGAGCGGGTTCTTTTCCAGGCGCGCTTCCAGGCCCCTGCGCGACTCGGCGCAGATCCAGCTGTCGAGGGTCTCCTCTTCGGGCACCGGGTAGTTGGGCAGGAAATAGGTGCCCAGGCGCATCTCGATGTTGCAGCGCTCGGCCAATGCGAGGGTGTTGTCGATCGCATCGGGGATGTCGGCGAACAGGGCGCACATGTCCTCGGCGGACTTGAGGTACTGCTGGTCGCTGTAGTCGCGCGGGCGCTTGGGGTCGTCGAGGACGCGGCCGGACGAGATGCAGACGCGTGCTTCGTGGGCGGCGAAATCCTCCGGCTGCAGGAAGCGCACGTCGTTGCTGGCAACGACCGGCAGGCCGCGTTGGCCGGCGGCGAGGAGGGCAAACTGGTTGAAGGCTTCTTCGCCATCGCGCCCGGTGCGGGTGAGCTCCAGGTGCAGGCCATCGCCGAATACGCGCTGCCAGTCGGCGAGCTGCTGTTCGGCCAGGTCGTGGCGGCCTTCGCTGGCCAGGCGGCCGGCGAGGCTGTCGCGGCCGGCGAGCGCAAAGAGGTTGTGGCACCCTGCCTTGAGCCACTCCGGATGCACGGCGACGCCGCCCTCGGGGCGATGGCCTTCCATCCAGGCGCGGGTGAGCAGGCGGGACAGGCTGAGGTAGCCGTCGCGATCGCGGCAGAGCAGGGTCATGCGCCAGGGGGTCATGCCCTCTTCGGCGATCATGATGTCGGCACCAGCGATCGGTTTGATGCCAACGGTTTCGGCGGCCTTGTAGAACTTGACCAGCGCGAACAGGTTGTTGAGGTCGGTCACTGCCAGCGCGGGCAGTTTCAGTTCGACCGCACGGCTGAGCAGGTTGGCCTGCTTGGCTTTCTTCGGGTCAGCCTGATCCGGCTTCGCGGGGACACGGATGGTCGAATCCGCCAGCGAAAACTCGGTGTGGACGTGGAGATGTACGAAACGGGAAGTGGACATGCCGGGCCAATGTAATGCCCGGTCAGGGTAGCGGCGCGGGCGGGGGCGGACAAGGCTTGACAGGCCAGGTCGGGGGGCGGGCGTTGCGGGGTGGGTTCAGGTTTCAGGGTTGGTTTTGCGGGTGCTGGGGCGATTGGCTGACGGCAACTGCAACTGCAACTGCAACTGCAACAGCAACAGCAACGGCAACGGCAACGGCGCCTGTCTTGTGCTGGTGCTGAGGGTGGGGTGGCGGAGGCAGGGTCGCGGGACACGCCGCAAGTACGTCCCTGTAGGCTCGACATGCGCCATCCATGGCGCATGACGGTCCCGCGACCCTGCCTCCACCACCCCTCTACACATCTCTGGGGCGCATGGGGGAAGCGGGAGCAGGAGCGGGAGCAGGAGCAGGAGCAGGAGCAGGAGCAGGAGCGGAGCCCGGAGCAGGAGCGGAGCCCGGAGCAGGAGCGGAGCCAGGAGCAGGAGCGGAGCTAGGAGCAGGAGCGGAGCCAGGAGCCGGAGCGGCTTGGTCGAGGGGTGAGAGAGGCGCCCCCGTGAGCGGAGGGGGAGGTAGTGCCGAGCGTTGCTCGGCACCTGAAGCCAAATCCAAACCCAAATCCAATCCCAGATCTAAACCCAGATCTAAATCCAGACCCAAACCCAAATCCAAACCCAAATCCAAACCCAAATCCAAACCCAAATCCAAACCCAAATCCAAACCCAAATCCAAACCCAAATCCAAACGCGGACCAAGAACAGACCCAGATAAAAATCAGAGCTGGACCAGACTCAGCTTCCGCGTCTGCATCATCCCCAGATATCGAACCATCCGCTGTTCCCCAGCGCCCCCAAGACCTGCTCCTAAAAACCCCTGCGCACCGATCATCTGTCGGAGGGGGGCACGGTTGGGTTTGCGGGACCCGTTTTGCGCCATGGATGGCGCAAAAGGAGCCTACATGGACGTACTTGCGGCGTGTCCCGCGAACCCAACCGTGCCCCCCTCAACCCGTAACCACCGGCAATCGGGTTTTGGCTCTGGCCTTGGCTCTGGCTGTAGCTGTAGCTGTAGCTGTAGCTTTCAGCTCCGGCTCTTAAAAAAAACCAAATCACCCCGCCAACACAACCCCGTCCTCAAAACACGCCCGCACCGGCGCGAAACTCCGCCGATGCTGCGGACAGGGGCCGTGCGAACGCAATGCAGCCAGATGGGCTGGCGTCCCGTAGCCCTTGTGCTGGTCGAACCCGTACTCCGGGTGCTGCGCGTGCAGCCCCAGCATGAAACGATCGCGACTCACCTTGGCCAGGATCGACGCCGCCATGATCGCCCGGTCCAGCCCGTCGCCGCCCACCAGCGCCTGCGCCGGGCAGGGCAGCCCCTTGGGCACCACGTTGCCGTCGATCCGCGCGAACTGCGCCACGTGCGCCACCCCCTCCACCGCACGCCGCATCCCCAGCATCGTCGCCTGGTAGATGTTCAACGCATCGATCTCGCCCACCTCCACCATCACCACGTGGAAGGCCAGCGCACGGTCCTGGATCCGTTCGAACAACTGATCACGCCGGGCCGCCGTCAACTGCTTGGAATCATCCAGCCCGTTCAGGCGCGGTCGGTCCGGGCAGAACACCACCGCCGCCACCGCCACCGGCCCCGCCAACGGACCACGTCCAGCCTCGTCCACCCCGGCCACATAGCGCGGCGCCACTGTCGCCAGTGCCGCCCCGTCGAACAGCGCCAGCGACGCCGCCGCTGCCTTGCGCCGGCTCACGCCGCCGCCTTGCGCGCCAGCAACTCGGCCACCGCATCGGCCGCACGCGCCGACGCGTCCTGCCGCAGTTGCAGGTGCAGCCGCTGGTAAGTGTCCTGCAGGTCGATCGCCCGTTGCGGGTGGTCGAACCACTGCAGGATCGCCGCGGCCAGCTTGTCGGGGATGCAGTCGTGCTGGATCAACTCCGGCGCCAGGTCCTTGCCCGCCAGGATGTTCGGCAGCGCGAAACGGTCCACCTTGATCAACCCCAGCGCCTTCACGATCCGATAGGTCAGCTCGGCCACCCGGTACCCCACCACCATCGGCCGCTTCACCAGCATCGTCTCCAGCGTCGCCGTGCCCGACGCCAGCACCACCACGTCCGCAGCGATCATCGCGTTGCGGGCATCGCCATCGAGCAGGTGCGAGTACGCCACCGGCAACGCCGAGCGCGACAACTGCTCGCTGATCAACTGGCGACACGCCGGGTTGGCTGCCGGTACCACCACGTGCAGCCCCGGAATGCGCTCGGATACCTGCCAGGCCGCCTCGAAGAAAGGCCCGCCCAACCGGCCGATCTCACCCAACCGGCTGCCCGGCAGCACCGCCAGCACTTTTGCGTTGGATGGCAGGCCCAGCGCCGCGCGCGCCTGCTCGCGGTCGCTGTGCAGGGGAATGTCGTCGGCCATCGGATGCCCGACGAAGCGGGCATCGATACCGTGCCTGGCGTAGATCGGCGGCTCCATCGGGAACAGGCACAGCACCAGGTCGGCGCTGGCCCCGATCTTCTCGGCGCGCTTCTCGCGCCAGGCCCATACCGACGGGCTCACGTAGTGCACCGTGGTGATCCCGCGTTCCTTCAGCCAGCGCTCCACGCCCAGGTTGAAGTCCGGCGCATCGATGCCGATGAACACGTCCGGTTCCCATGCCAGCGCCCGCGTGCGGAACTCACCGCGCAGCTTCAACAGCCGCGGCAGGTGGCGCAGGATCTCGGTCAGCCCCATCAGCGCCAGCTCGCTGGCATCGAACCAGGTCTGGCAGCCGGCGCTGCGCATCGCATCGCCGCCGATGCCGGCGAACTCCGCATTCGGGAACCGCGCCTTGAGCTCGCGCACCAGGCCCGCGCCGAGCAGGTCGCCAGAGGCTTCGCCGGCGACAAGCGCGATCCGCACCGGCCGCGTCGAGCCATGCGCGTGGACCACCCGCTCGAGGGCATCGGCCGCCGTCGCCAGGTCGATGATCTCGGCGGTCGTGCCCGCTGGAAGGTGCCCGCCCGGCGCCGTCATCGCAGCAGCGGCCTCTCGGCGTGCTCGATGAAGTCCAGCAGGTCCTTGACGTCGGCACTGTGCTCGGCCTGTTCGGCCAGCTGCAGCTTGGCTTCGGCCAACGGCAGGCCGGCCACGTAGAGCGTGCGGTAGGCGCGCTTGATGCTGGCGATGCGCTCGGCATCGAAGCCGCGGCGCTTGAGGCCTTCGCTGTTGATCCCGCGCGGGCGACCCAGCGAGTCGCTGCCCACCATGGTGAACGGCGGCACGTCGCCATTGGTCAGCGCGCCCATGCCCAGGAAGGCATGCGCGCCGATCCGGCAGAACTGATGTGCCCCGGCGAAGCCGCTGATGATCACGTAGTCGCCGACGGTGACGTGGCCGGCCAGCGTGGTGTTGTTGGAGAACACGCAGTGGCTGCCCACATGGCAGTCGTGGGCCACGTGGGTGTAGGCCAGCATCCAGTTGTCATCGCCAACGGTGGTGATGCCGCCGCCACCCTCGGTGCCGCGGTTGATGGTGACGAACTCGCGGATGACATTGCCATCGCCGATCACCAGCTGGGTGCGCTCGCCGTTGTACTTCTTGTCCTGCGGCTCGCCGCCGATCGCGGCGTGGCCGATGAAACGGTTGTCGCGGCCGATCCGGGTCGGGCCGTGGATCGAGCAGTGCGGGCCGACCTCGGTGCCGGCGCCGATCTCGACATCGGCGCCGATCAGGCAGAACGCACCGACGCGCACATCCGCAGCCAATCTCGCCGACGGGTCGATGACCGCGGTAGGGTGGATGAGAGGGGCGTTGTTGCTCATTGCAGGTCTCCTGCCTGGGTCATTCGCGGGTGCCGGCGCACAGCACTTCGGCGCAGGCGACCACCTCGCCGTCGACCTTGGCCACGCAGTCGTACACCGCCATGTTGCGGATGACGCGTTTGATCTCCACGTGCATTTCCAGCACGTCGCCGGGCACTACCTGCTTGGTGAAGCGGGCCTTGTCCACCTTGACCATGTAGAACAGCTTGGACTGCGCGTCACGGCCGAGGGTCAACTGGGTCAGCACGCCACCGGCCTGGGCCATGGCTTCGATGATCAGCACGCCGGGCATGATCGGCTGGCTGGGGAAGTGGCCCTGGAAGAACGGCTCGTTGATGCTGACGTTCTTGGTGGCGATGATGGTCCGCTTCTCGTAATCGATCGCGATGACCTTGTCGACCAGCAGGAACGGATAGCGGTGGGGGATCAGTGCCTGGATCTGCTTGATGTCAGGCATCTTCTGGTCGTGGCTCATTCCTTCTCCTTGCTCACAGACAGGATGCGACGGGCCAGGGCATCCAGCTGCTTGAAGCGCGCGGCGTTCTTGCGCCACGTGCGGTTGTCGGTCAACGGGGTGCCGGACGAGTACTCGCCCGGCTCATGGATGGAGTTGCGCACCACCGACTTGCCGGTGATGACGACCTTGTCGCAGATTTCGAGATGGCCGACGACGCCGACATGCCCACCGAGCAGGCAGTAGCGGCCGATCTTGGCGCTGCCGGCGATGCCGGTGCAGCCGGCGATGGCCGAGTGCGAGCCGATCTGGACGTTGTGCGCGATCTGCACGAGGTTGTCCAGGCGCACGTCGTCGTCGAGCACGGTGTCTTCCAGGGCGCCACGGTCGACGCAGGTATTGGCGCCGATCTCGCAGTCGTTGCCGATGCGCACGCCGCCCAGTTGGGGCACCTTGATCCAGGCGCCGGCGTCCATGGCCAGGCCGAAGCCGTCGGCGCCGAGCACGGCACCGGGATGCACGCGGACGCGCTTGCCGAGCCTGACCCGGGTAACCAGGGTGACCCGGGCAATCAGTTCGCAGCCGGTATCCAGGTGGCAGTCCTCGCCGATGATGCTGCCGGCACCGATGATGCAGTTCTCGCCGACGCTGCTGCCGGCGCCGATGCTGACGAACGGGCCGATATGCGCGCTGGCGGCCACCTGGGCGCTGGGGTCGATGACCGCGCTCGGATGGATGCCCGGCGGCCGCGACGGCGCAATGTCGAACAGCGCCGCGATCTTGGCGAAGGTGGTGTACGGGTCCTTGGCGATCAACGCGGTGCCGGGGGCGGCATCGGCGTCCTCGGCGCGCAGCACCACGATCCCGGCCTGGCTGTCGGCCAGCAGGGAGCGGTAGCGCGGATTGGCGAGGAAGGTCAGCTGGCCGGGGCCGGCATGGGCGAGCGTGGCCACGCCATGGATGGCGGTATCGGCCTGGCCATGGACCTGCAGGCCAAACTGCTCGGCGAGTTGCTGGGCGGAGTAGGTAGGAGTATTCACCGGGGGAGTTTACCGTGCGCCGCCGAAACGGTCATGCGGGTCGGGGTTTTGGACGTTGGCGGGCTAGTGGTGGCGTGGCGCCCTGGCAGCTGTCGCGCGGCCTCATGGCGGTCAGCCACGTCCAGGACAGGCGGTAAAGCCCATCCATGGGGGGCTGGTGGGCGGCAACCATGCAGCCCAACGGCCCAGGCCATGATGCCCCGCCACGGCCCGGACGATTCGGTGCCAGCGCGGACCAGGAGGACTGGCCGATGGCCGGCTCCCGTTGATCCCGGGCATTCGTACCAAGCAAGGGTCGATACGCACCCCACGCGGTACCGAGCAACGATCACGCCCAGCCCGACTCGGCACCGATCATTCCCCACCCAAAAACGAAAACGCCGGGCAAAGCCCGGCGAATGCGTACCGCATCTGGTGGAGAGCCCCCTTCTTGTTGAAGGGCGCGCGCCGGCAGGCGCGGGGTTAAGGAGGCAGGACAGGCCCCAAGGTTTGCAACGCAAACCTTGGGTTACCTTCGACGGTCAGAACTGACCGCCAAACGTAAATTGCAGGCGCTCGATTTCGTCGCCGTCTTCCTTCTTCAACGGGAACGCGTAGCTGATCGAGATCGGGCCGACCGGGGCGCGCCACAGCAGGGCCACACCGGTGGACACGCGCAGCTCGTTGGCCTTGAAGTTGTCCACGCCGTTGTAGACGTTGCCGAAGTCGACGAAGGCCGAGATGCGCGCCGACGGGCTGTCGAACAGACGCGGGAAGTAGGCTTCCACCGAGCCCACGGTCTTGAGCGAGCCGCCCAGCGGCTGCCCGTTCGGGTAGCCACGGGTCACTTCGCGCGGACCCAGCGTGTTGTCTTCGAAACCACGCACCGAGTTGGTACCGCCGGCGTAGAAGTTCTCGAAGAACGGCAGGCCCGAGGCGGTCACCACGCGGGTGGTGCCGTCCGGCTCGGTGACCACGGCGGACATGTCCTTGCCGTAGCTGTCACCGTAGCCGACTTCGGCGCGGGTGTTGATGACCAGCGACGGGATGATCGGCCAGTACTTGGAGAACTGGTAGTTCAGCTTGTAGTACTCGACGGTCGAGCCGGGCAGGGTGGTTTCCAGGCCGACACGCTGGTAGGTACCGCGGGTGGGCATGAAGTAGTCGTTGCGGGTATCGCGCGCCCAGCCCAGCTCGCTGCGCCAGGAGTGGAACGTCTTGCGGCCGACGGCGTTGATGTAGTCGATGATCGACTGCGGGGTCGAGCCCGGATAGGTGGTGATCTGGTTGCTGTCGATGCCCACCATCAGCGAGACGGTGTCGTTCTCGGTGATCGGCACGCCGAACACCACCTGCGCGGCACCGTTGGTGCTGTTGTACTGCGCGGTGTTGAAGTCGGAGTAGTCCAGTTCGCGCCAGGACAGGTTGTAGCCCAGCGAGACGCCGTCGTCGGTGAAGTACGGGTTGGTGTAGCTGAAGCCGTAACGCTGCAGGTAGCTGCTGCGCGACGCTTCGACCGACACGCGGTTGCCGCCGCCGAGGAAGTTGTTCTGCGACAGCTGCACCGAGGTGGTCATGCCGTAGGACTGCGAATAGCCCAGGCCGAACACGAAGCTGCCCGAGGTGGTTTCCTTGACGTTGTAGACCACGTCGACCTGGTCGTTGCTGCCGGTGACCGGCGGCGTTTCCACGTCGACCGACTCGAAGTAGCCCAGGCGCTGCAGGCGGATCTTGGAACGATCGATCGCGGCCTGCGAGTACCAGCTGTTCTCGAACTGGCGCATTTCGCGGCGCAGCACTTCGTCGGAGGTGCGGGTGTTGCCCTTGAAGGTGATGCGGCGCACCGACACGCGCGGGCCGGGAACGACCTGCATGTTGATGGCGACGGTCTGCTCGGCACGGTTGCTGGTCGGGATCGGGTTCACCTTGGCGAAGGCGTAGCCGATGTTGGACAGCGAGTTGGTGATCGCATCGGAGCTGAATTCCAGCAGGGCACGCGAGAACGTGTCGCCGGACTTCTGGATGACCATGCGCTCGACATCGGCCTGCGGCAGGATGGTGTCGCCGGTGACCTTGATGTCGGAGATCTTGTACTGCTCACCCTCGGTCACGCCGGCGGTGATGAACATGTCGCGCTTGTCGGGGCTGATCGACACCTGGGTGGAGTCGATGCTGAAGTCCACGTAGCCGCGGTCCAGGTACCAGGAGTTGAGCTTTTCCAGGTCGCCGGACAGCTTTTCCTTGGAGTACTGGTCATCGCGGCGGTACCACGAGGCCCAGTTGTGCTCCTTGGACTCCCACGTCTCCAGGATGTCTTCGGCCGGGTACTTTTCGGTGCCCACCAGGTTGACGTGCTGGATCTTGGCGGCCTTGCCTTCCTTGATCGCGATGGTGATGTCCACGCGATTGCGGTCCAGCGGGCTCACCGTCGGGGTGATGTCGACGTTGTATTTGCCACGGTCGTTGTACTGGCGGCGCAGTTCCTGGGTCACGCGGTCCAGGCTCAGGCGGTCGAAGGTGCCGCCCTCGCTCAGGCCGATGTCGCTCAGGCCCTTGAGCAGCTGGTCGCTCTTGATGTCCTTGTTGCCGGTGACGGTCAGCTTGTTGATCGCCGGGCGTTCCTTGACCGTGACCACCAGGATGTCGCCCTGGCGGGCCACCTGGACGTCTTCGAAGAAGCCGGTCTTGTACAGCGCACGGATGCTCTCGCCGACCTTGTTGTCGGTCAGGGTGTCGCCACGTTCCACCGGCAGGTAGGTGAACACGGTACCGGAGGTGATGCGCTGCAGACCATCGACACGGATGTCGCTGACGGTGAAGGGCTCGGCTGCCTGCGCCAGGGCGGGCACGCCGAAACCGGCGGCGAGTGCGAGGGCAAGCAGGCGGCGATTGGGGAGTCGCGTCATGTCACGTCCGGTTGGAGTCGAATGCAATGTTGCGGGATGCCGGCGCATAAGACGACGACAAAAGGGAAAAAGTTCATCGCAGCGGCAGGCTGAGGATGTCGTTGTAGAACGCCAGTCCCATCAGCCCGGCCAGCAGCGCCAGGCCCACGTACTGCCCGGCGGCCATGGCGCGCTCGCTCAGCGGGCTGCCCTTGACCAACTCAATAAGGTAATACAGCAGGTGCCCGCCGTCCAAGATGGGGATGGGCAGCAGGTTGATGATGCACAGGCTCAGCGACAGCAGGGCCAGGAAATACAGGAACCAGTCGGCCCCGCGCTGGGCCGAGACGTTGGCCACCCGGGCGATGGTGACCGGGCCGGAAATGTTCTGCAGCGAGGCGTTGCCGGTCACGATGCGGCGCATCATGCCCAGCGAGTCGCCGGCCATCCGCGCGGTTTCACGCAGCGCCGCCGGCAGCGCGGCCAGCGGCCCGTACTGGAGCTTGGCGTCATAGGCCGGGGCGCTGGCCTGCGCAAAGCCGATGCCCAGCTGCCAGACCGGCGCGCCCTGCGCGTCCTTGCCCTGGCGTGGGGTCAGCTCCAGCGCCAGCCGTTCGCCGCCGCGCAGCACCTCGACCATGCCGGGGCCACCGCGCTCGCCGAGCGTGCGGATCTGCGGGGTCACCTGGTCGGCACCTTCGATGCGCTGGCCGTCGATGGCCACGATCAGGTCGCCGGGCATCACCACGCCCTGGGCGGCCGAATCGGGCAGGACCTTGTCCACCAGCGCCGGTTGCAGCGAGGACAGCCAGCCCACGCCCGCCAAAGCCAGCACGTGGCGCTCGTTGAACCCGGCGGGCAGTTGCGACAGCGGCAGGCTGCGGGTGTGGGCCTGGTCCAGGCTGTCGCGCACCTCGATGCGGGCGTCGTGGCGGTCCATCGCCGCGGTGGTCAGGGCCATGCTGGCCTCGCCCGCGGTGGCCACGCTGCGGCCGTCCACGCTGAGCACGCGGTCGCCGGCCTGCAGCCCGGCGGCCTGGGCCATGCCGGTGCTGCGGCCGATGGTGGCCGAGTAGTCCTGGCGACCGAGCACGAACATCGCCCACAGCAGGGCGATGCACAGCAGCAGGTTGGCGACCGGCCCGGCGGCGACGATGGCAATGCGCTGCCAGACGGTCTTGTGGTTGAAGGCCTGGCCGCGTTCATGCGGATGCACCTCGACCTCGCGCTCGTCGAGCATCTTCACATAGCCGCCGAGCGGGATCGCGGCAATGGCGAACTCGGTGCCCGCGCGGTTGCGGCGCATCCACAGCGGCCGGCCGAAGCCGACCGAGAACCGCAGCACCTTCACCCCGCAGCGCCGTGCGACCCAGTAATGGCCGAACTCATGGAACGTCACCAGCACGCCAAGGCTGACGATCATCCACCAGACGGATCGGATGAACTCACCCATGGGCGACGATGCTGGAGAAGGGCGGGAAGGGCATTCAGGCGTGGTCGATGGCGGTTTGGGTGATCAGGCGGGCGCGCTGGTCGGCGGCCAGCAGGACCTCCAGTGTATCGGCGGACTCCACCGACAGTGTTGCCAGAGCGTTAGCGACCAGCGCTGGAATGGCAAGGAAAGCGGTCTTTCCCTGAAGAAACGCTGAAACCGCGACTTCGTTGGCGGCATTGAGGATGGCCGGGGCAGTGCCGCCGGCGGCCATCGCCTGCCAGGCCAGGCCCAGACAGGGGAAGGCGTCGTTGTCGGGGGCCTCGAAATCCAGCCGGCCCTGGCGCAGCAGGTCCAGCCCGCCGACGCCCGATTCGATCCGCTGCGGCCAGCCCAGGCCGACGGCCAGGGTGGTGCGCATGTCCGGCAGCCCCAACTGGGCCAGGGTCGATCCGTCGATGAACTCGACCAGCGAATGGACCAGGCTCTGCGGGTGCACCAGCACCTCGATGCGCTCGCCGGGCACGTTGAACAGGTGGTGGGCCTCGATGACCTCCAGCCCCTTGTTCATCAACGTCGCCGAATCGACCGAGATCTTCGGCCCCATCGACCACTTCGGGTGCGCCACGGCCTGGGCCGGGGTGACCTGCGCCAGCGCGGCGCGGCTGCGGCCACGGAACGGCCCGCCCGAGGCGGTCAGCAGGATCCGGCGCACGCCGGCCCCGTCCAGGCTGGCATCGCGCGAGCGCAGGCACTGGAAGATGGCGCTGTGCTCGCTGTCGATCGGGATGATCTCGGCGCCGCCCGCGGCGGCCTGGCGCATCAGCAGTTCGCCGGCCAGCACCAGCGACTCCTTGTTGGCCAGCAGGATGCGCTTGCCGGCCGCGGCGGCGGCCAGGGTCGAGGACAGCCCGGCGGCACCGACGATCGCCGCGACCAGGGTGTCGCACTGGTCGCTGGCTGCCAGGGCATCCAGCGCGGCGGCGCCGGCGTGGGCCTCGGTGGCAAGGCCGGCATCGCGCAGGCCATCGCGCAGCGCGGCGTACAGGGCCTCGTCGGCGATCACGGCGTGCGCGGGGCGGTGCGCGGCGCACAGCGCGACCAGCGCCTGCACCTGCCGGCCCGCCGCCAGCACGGTGACCTGGTAACGGTCCGGATGGCGCGCGATCACATCCAGCGCGGATGCGCCGATCGAGCCGGTGGCGCCGAACACGGCGACCCGGCGGGGAGCGTTGACGGCATCCATGGTCAGAATCCGAAGATTTCCTTGCCCAGCGCGAACACCGGCAGCGCGGCGAGCACGCCGTCGATGCGGTCCAGCACGCCGCCGTGGCCGGGAATGATGTGGCCCGAGTCCTTGGCGCCCGCGTGGCGCTTGATCAGGCTCTCGTACAGATCGCCCAGCACCGAGGCGAACACGGTGACCACGGCGGTGACGACCAGGCCGACCACGTGGCCGCCGTCGATGCCGGCCAGCCAGCCGAAGCCCAGCGCGACGATCAGGCCGGCGAGCATGCCGCCGCCCAGGCCTTCCCAGGTCTTGTTGGGGCTGATCCGCGGCGCCAGCTTGGTGCGGCCGAAGGTGCGGCCGGCGAAGTAGGCGCCCGAATCGGCGGCCCACACCACCGCCAGCGCGGTCAGCAGCCACAGGTGGCCGTTGTCGCCGCTGGCGTGGATGAGCACCAGCGAGGCCCATGCCGGCACGATGGCGAGGGTGCCGGCCAGCAGCTTGAGCGCGCGCGCCGGGCTGCTCGGGCTGGCGCCGAAGGTGAAGAAGCGCAGCCACAGCAGCGCCATCAGCCACCAGGCGATGCCGACCAGCGCGGCGATCTGGTACAGCACCAGCGAGCCGTCGCCGGCCCATACCATCAGCACCATCAGCAACAGGTTCAGCACCAGCAGCACGGTACGGGCGAGGGTGTCGTCCACGTCGGCCAGCTTCAGCCATTCCCACAGCCCGATCAGGAACACGGCGGCGGCGGCGGCGGCCAGCCACTGGGTGGGCAGCATGAGAATGGCGAGGATGGCGACCGGCGCCATGATCAGCGCGGCGATGACTCGGGTCTTGGTCATGGGGGGGACGTCTCGGTGGCCAGGGCGGCGATCTGGGCGCTGGTCAGGCCGAAGCGGCGTTCACGTGCGGCGTAGGCGTCGAGCGCCTGCTGCAGGACGGCGGCGTCGAACTCGGGCCACAGCACGTCGGTGAACCACAGTTCGGTATAGGCCAGCTGCCACAGCAGGAAATTGCTGATGCGGGTGTCGCCGCCGGTGCGGATGAACAGGTCTGGCGGCGGCAGGTCGGCCAGGGCGACCCGGCTGGACAGCATCGCCTCGTCGATCTGTTCGGGCAGCAGGCGGCCGGCGGCCACGTCCGCGGCCAGCTCGCGTGCGGCCCGGGCGATGTCCTGGCGGCCGCCGTAGCTGGCGGCGATGCTAAGGGTCATCGCGCGGTTGTCGGCGGTGCGCTGCTCGGCCAGCTGCATGCGGCTGACCAGCGCGGCGCCGAAGCGCTCGCGTTCGCCGATGAAGCGGACGCGCACGCCACGGCGATGCAGCTCGTCCACCTCGCGGTCGAGCGCATTGAGGAACAGCTTCATCAGCGCGTCGACTTCCTCGCTCGGCCGGCCCCAGTTTTCACTGGAAAAGGCGAACAGGGTCAGCGCGGCGACGCCACGCTCCAGGCAGAAATCGATGGTGCGGTTGACCGCGCGCGCGCCGGCGCGATGGCCGATCACGCGCGGGCGGCGTCGTTTCTGCGCCCAGCGCCCGTTGCCATCCATGATGATGGCAACGTGGCGCGGGATCGGCGCGAGGGTCGGGGTGGTCGGGGCCTGGGACATGGGGCTCAGACCGCCATCAGTTCCTTTTCTTTCTCGGCCACGACACTGTCGACGTCCTTGATGGACTTGTCGGTCAGCTTCTGGATGTCGTCTTCGCCGCGCTTCTTGTCGTCTTCGCTGATCGCCTTGTCCTTGATCAGCGCGGCGATCGCCTTGTTGGCGTCCTGGCGGATGTTGCGGATGGCGATCTTGGCGCCTTCGCCTTCCTTCTGCACCTGCTTGCCCAGCTCCTTGCGGCGCTCTTCGGTCGGCGGCGGCAGGTTCAGGCGGATGACGGTACCCGCCACGTTCGGGGTCAGGCCGAGGTCGGAGGCGTAGATGGCCTTCTCGACGTCCTTGATCATGCCCTTGTCGAACAGGGTGATGACCAGCGAGTGGCCTTCGGACACGCTGATCGAGGCGACCTGGTTGAGCGGGGTGTCGGTGCCGTAGGCCTTGACGGTGATGCGGTCCAGCAGGGCCGGGGACGCACGGCCGGTGCGGATGGAGGTGAGGGTGTGCTTCAGAGCATCGATGCTCTTTGCCATGCGCGTCTGCGCGTCCTGCTTGATTTCGTTGAGCATCGCCCGAATCCTGGATGTAACCGGTAATCGGGCGATTATAGGCGAATACGGGGCCTGGCCGCCTTATCGCTGCCGCCAGCGGCCGCTCCCCGGGGGAGCGGCGCGTGCCGCGTTCAGGCTGCCGGGTCGCGACCCTTCACCAGGGTCCCGATGTTCTCGCCGTGCAGGATCTTCAGCAGCTCGCCCGGCTGGCCCATGTCGAACACGCGCAGCGGCAGGTCGCTGTCGCGGGCCAGGGCGAAGGCGGCGGTGTCCATCACTTCCAGGCCGCGACGGATCACTTCGTCGTAGGTCAGGCTGTCGAAACGGACCGCATCGGCGTACTTGTTGGGGTCCTTGTCGTACACGCCGTCGACCTTGGTGGCCTTCAGCAGCAGGTCCGCGCCGATCTCGATCGCGCGCAGGGCCGCGCCGGAATCGGTGGTGAAGAACGGGCTGCCGACGCCGGCGGCGAAGATGACCAGGCGACCCTTTTCGAGGTGGCGGATGGCGCGGCGGCGGATGTAGTCCTCGCACACGTCGTTGATCTTGATCGCGCTCATCACCCGCGCCTTGGCGCCGAGCTTCTCCAGCGCGTCCTGCATGGCCAGCGCGTTGATCACGGTGGCCAGCATGCCCATCTGGTCGCCGGTGACCCGGTCCATGCCGCCCGCGGCCAGGCCGGCGCCGCGGAAGATGTTGCCGCCGCCGATCACCAGCGCCACTTCGGCACCGGCCTGCTGGGCTTCGATCACTTCGCGGGCGAGGCGGTTGATGACCTTCGGGTCGATGCCGTAGTCCTCATCCCCCATCAGTGCCTCCCCGGAAACTTTCAGCAGGATGCGACGATAGGAAAGATTGGACATGGTGGCCTCTGGATGCGTGGAAAACGCGGGAATTCTACTGGAAGCCGGGTCGCACCGTGAGAAAACTTGTTGCACTGCGGCGGCGGCCGGGAGGGCCCCGGCCACGGCCGGCGGGGCGCCCCGGTCAGGCCGGGGCGGTGCCCGGAGAGCGAGCGATGACGCGGTTGCGGCCCAGGTTCTTGGAGCGGTAGAGGACGTCGTCGGCCGCCTTCAACAGGTCCTGAACATCGGCGAAACGCTCGTAGCCCCCCTGGGTCGCCACGCCGGCGGAAAACGTGACGAACAGGGGGCCGTCGGGGACTTCGGCCATGGGCGTGTTGACGATGTTGGCCAGTACCCGGCGCACCACGTCCAGCGCGACCAGCTCGGTGGTGTTGGGCAGCAGGGCGATGAACTCTTCGCCGCCGAAGCGGGCCACGGTGTCGCTGTTGCGCAGCTGTTCCTGCAGCTTGCCGGCGAAGGCGCGCAGCACCTGGTCGCCCATCAGGTGGCCGTGGGCGTCGTTGATCTTCTTGAAGTCGTCCAGGTCGATGAAGGCCACCGACAGCGGCCAGCCGTGCCGGGTGGCGCGCAGGAATTCCTGTTCCAGCACGGCCTCGAGCTGGCGGCGGTTGAGCACGCCGGTGAGCGCGTCGCGGTGGGCCTGCTCGGCGAGGCGGTTGGCGCGGGCCTCGAACTCGTCGGCACGCTGCCGGGCCAGGGCGGCATCCTGCATTTCGCGCAGGTTGCGCAGGGTGGCCAGTTCCTGGGCGTGGTCGATCAACTGCTGCACGCGCGAGGGCGAGAACAGGGTGGTTTCGAACAGGGCGCTGATGTCGGGCAGGGCCTCGCCGATGCGGGCCAGCACCTGGTCGAACTGGGCGCTGTCCAGCTGCAGGGTTTCGTTGACCTGCTGCAGCGCGTGTTCGCGCGCGGCATCGGCGTCGGCGTTGAGCCAGATGTCGGCGACCGCGCCGGACAGCGCCACGCAGGCCTGGAAGGTGTCTTCGGCGGCGGCCGGCGACTCGCTGCGCGCGATGCTGTCCACCAGGTAGCGCGGCAGATCCCATTGCTCGGCCATCCAGGCGCCGACGTCGGCATGGCTGGACTGCAGGTGCTCGCGTTCCAGCGCGACCAGCGCGTCGTTGTCGGTGGCCTGGCGCAACAGCGGCAGGTAGGTGTCCGGCTGCGACTGGGCCAGCACCAGGATGCCCAGGTCCTGCAGCAGGCCGGCCAGCATCAGTTCCTCGGCCTTGCGCAGGCCACGGGCCTGGCCGAGCAGGCTGGCGGCCAGGGCGCTGAGGATGCTGCGCCGCCAGGCGCGCTCACGCAGGTCCTGGCCCCGGCCCGGTGCGGTCAGGCCCTGGGTGACGGTGAAGCCCAAGGCGAGGCTGACGGTGGCGTTGAGGCCGAGCATGGTCAGTGCCTGGCCGAGGTTCTCGATCCGGCGGCGGCTGGCATACAGGGGCGAGTTGGCGATGCGCAGCATGCGCGCGCTCAAGGCCATGTCGATGGCGATGATGTCGGCGGCGGTGGTGATGTCCGCTTCCGGGTCCTGCGCCAGTTCGATGATGCGCAGGGCAATGCCTGGCGGCGAGGGCAGGTTGCGGCAGAGCGCCAGGGCGGCTGTCAGCTCGGGAGGCATGGCGGGATGATGTGTGTGTTGTGGCAAGAATACATGGAGTCCGTCACAGATTTGAGCGTTGATTCCTGCCCTGGGCTCCACGCTGGCGTGGGCATCACGATGGTGATGCGCCATGCCATGCAAGCCCGGTGGGCAGATCGCGGCGGGTGTGTTCGTCGCGCCCTTGGTAACACATTCGCCGGCGTAGGGGGAGGGTCGGAGGGCTCGGCTGCGGCCCGGCGCGGCGTTGCGGGCCGCGTAGCGCTACCATGCGCGGTTCATTCACAAGGAAGGCGCACCACATGGCGGTCAAGACGCTGCAGGAATTTCTGTCCACCACCCAGGAAAAGGACGTCAGTGCCGATGCTTTCGAGCTGGAAAGCCCGCACATGCTGGAGGTCCGGGTCGATGGGATGGTATGGGCCAAGGCGGGCTCGATGGTGGCGCGCAAGGGCGGGGTGAAGTTCACCCGGCAGGGGCTGCTGGAGCAGGGGTTGGGCACGCTGCTGAAGAAGATGGTGAGCGGCGAGGGCCTTCAGTTGATGAAGGTCGAGGGGCAGGGCCGGGTGTACCTGGCCGATGCGGGCAAGCAGGTGACGCTGGTGCGGCTGGCGGGGGAGTCGATTTTCGTCAACGGCAACGATGTGCTGGCGTTCGAGACGGGCGTGGCGTCGAAGATCACGATGATGAAGAAGGTGGCGGGGATGCTGTCCGGCGGCCTGTTCAACGTGAAGCTGAGCGGGCACGGGATCGTGGCGATGACGTCGCACTACGAGCCGATGACGCTGCCGGTGACGGCGCAGGGCGGGCCGGTGTTCACCGATCCGAACGCGACGGTGGCCTGGTCGGGGTCGCTGGTGCCGGAGATCGTGACCGACATTTCGCTGGGGACGCTGGTGGGACGCGGGTCGGGCGAGAGCCTGCAGATGCGTTTCGCGGGCGAGGGCTGGGTGGTGGTGCAGCCGTACGAGGAAGTGACGTTCCAGTCGAAGGGGTGAGGGTGGGGGGGGGGGGGGATGTGCGCTGGCGCGCGGCTTTTTTGCGTCAACGTCAACTTCAACGTCAACTTCAACTTCAACTGCCACTGCCACTGCAACTGCAACTGCGGCGCCGCGGTGCCGCGGGTTGGGTCGGCGCGGGTGGGCTGGCGGGACACGCCGTGAATCCATCCCTGGAGGCTCGTGGGCGCCATCCATGGCGCCCAACGGTCCCGCCAGCCCACCCGCACCAACCCCCGACAATGTGCGGGCGCGTTGGGAGGGCAACGGCAACAGCCGGGGGGCGGTGGGGGGTGTCGGTTTGCTGTGGGGTGGTGGCTGGTGAGTCAGTGGTGTGGGGTGGTGGCTGGTGAGTCAGTGGTGTTGGGTGGTGACGGGTGAGTCAGTGGTGGTGGGTGGTTAATGGCTGGCGAGTGATTGGTCGTTGGTTGGGGGCCGCACGGTGGTTGGCCTTCCGGCCGCCGGGTGGTTAGGGGATGGTGGATGGGGTGGTGGATTCGTCGAGAGATGGGGGGTAGAGCCGACCGTTGGTCGGCTGCTCCGGACCACTCGATATCCCACCCCAAAACCACACCTCATCTCCCCATCCAACCCATCCACAAACCAACCATACCGACCACGCCGACCACCCSCCCACCCSGCCACTCAGCCACTCAGCCACCCGGCCACTCAGCCAATCGGCCAATCGGCCAATCGACCAATCGACCAATCGACCAATCGACCAATCGACCAATCGACCAATCGACCAATCGACCAATCGACCAATCGACCAATCGACCAATCGACCAATCGACCAATCGACCAATCGACCAATCGGCCAATCGGCCAATCGACCAATCGACCAATCGACCAATCGACCAATCGACCAATCGACCAATCGACCAAGCCCGCTTCAACAGCAGAACCAAAGCCCCGCTGTCCCCATCCATCCGTCCGCGACACCATGTCGGGGCTGGCAGGCTTACCCCCTGCCGGGACCGTTGGGCGCCATGGATGGCGCCCAACGAGCCCCCATGGATGGGTTCACGGCGTGTCCCGGCAGGGGGTAAGCCTGCCAGCCCGCACGGAACCACAGACAGCAAGGAAGCCAGCTCTTCGCTCTTCGCTCTGCGCTCTGCGCTTCAACGCTTCAACGCTTCAAAAAAAACAACCACCCACAAAAAAACCCGGCCGAAGCCGGGTTTTTTCGTTGAAGCGAATCACCCGCCATCGCCGAAGCGACAGCGCGGTGGATCAGGCCAGGCCGGCCTGCTTCATCACTTCGGCGGCGTAGTCTTCCACCACCTTCTCGATGCCTTCGCCAACGGCCAGGCGCTTGTAACCGACCACGTCGGCGTTGGCAGCCTTGACCACCTGCTCGACCGACTGGTTGGTGTCCAGCACGTACGGCTGGCCGTACAGGGTCACTTCGTTGACGATCTTGGCGATCTTGCCGCTGATGATCTTTTCCAGGATGTCGGCCGGCTTGGACTTGTCCTTGTCGGTCATCTTGGCCAGTTCGATTTCCTTTTCCTTCGCAACGAACTCGGCCGGCACGTCGGCCGCCTTGTTGTGCGGCGGGTTCATCGCAGCCACGTGCATCGCCAGGCCGCGGGCCAGCTCGGCGTCGCCACCGGCCAGTTCCACCAGCACGCCGATACGGCCGCCGTGCACATAGGCAGCGACGTTGTTGGCCGATTCCAGGCGCACGATGCGACGCACGTCGACCTTCTCACCGACCTTGGCGATCACCGCGGCGCGGGATTCCTCGACGGTCTCGCCCGACGGCAGCTTGGCCGCCTTCAGCGCGTCGATGTCGGCGGCGCCCGAGCTCAGGGCCACCGAAGCAACGGCCTTGGAGAAGTCCAGGAAGTTGCTGTCCTTGGCGACGAAGTCGGTTTCGGAGTTGATCTCGACCAGCACGGCCTTGTTGCCGTCCTGTGCCGCCACGATGATGCCCTCGGCAGCCACGCGGTCAGCCTTCTTGTCGGCCTTGGCCAGGCCGGACTTGCGCAGCCATTCGGCCGAGGCGTCGATGTCGCCGCCGTTTTCGGTGAGTGCCTTCTTGCACTCCATCATGCCGGCGCCAGTGCGCTCGCGCAGTTCCTTGACCAGGGAAGCAGTGATTTCCACGGGATTTCCTCACGAAAGAAAGGGGTTGGGCCGGCATGGTGGCCGGCCCGTGTGACAGTGTCCTGTCGTCGCGCCGTCGGCAGCGGACAGGAGCAGCGGCGGGCGCGTGGCGCCCGCCGGGGGCCTGGATCAGGCCTGGGCTTCGCCAGCCTTGTCGGCAGCCGGAGCGGCAGCGGCCTTCTTGGCCGGCGCGCGGCGGGCCGGCTTGGCTTCGTCGGCAGCGCCGGCTTCGGCGAACTCTTCCTCACGCACGGTAGCGGCGTGCGGCGCAGCGGCCTTGCCTTCCAGCACGGCGTCGGCAGCGGCGCGGGCGTACAGCTGCACAGCGCGGATGGCGTCGTCGTTGCCCGGGATCGCGTAATCGACCAGTTCCGGGTTGTAGTTGGTGTCGACCACGGCGATCACAGGGATGCCGAGCTTCTTGGCTTCCTTGATGGCGATGTCTTCGTGGCCGATATCGATGACGAAGATCGCGTCCGGCAGACGGTTCATGTCCTTGATACCGCCCAGCGAGGCTTCCAGCTTGTCGCGCTCGCGACGCAGGCCCAGCACTTCGTGCTTGACCAGCTTGTCGAAGCTGCCGTCGGTTTCGCCGGCTTCCAGTTCCTTCAGGCGGGCAACCGACTGCTTCACGGTACGGAAGTTGGTCAGCGTGCCGCCCAGCCAACGCTGGTTCATGAAGGGCATGCCGCAACGCTCGGCTTCTTCACGGATCGACTCGCGGGCGCTGCGCTTGGTGCCCAGGAACAGGATGGTGCCGCGCTTCTGCGCAACGCTGGAAATGAAGTTCATCGCGTCATTGAAGAGCGGAACGGTCTTTTCCAGGTTGATGATGTGGATCTTGCCGCGGGCGCCGAAGATGTACTGGCCCATCTTGGGGTTCCAGTAACGGGTCTGGTGGCCGAAATGGACGCCGGCTTCCAGCATCTGACGCATGGTGACCTGGGGCATTGCAGTAACTCCTGATGGGGAACCGGCCGCCACGGGGAATAGTTGGGCGGTCCGCCGCAAGGCGGGTGGTTCCGGGGTTTGGCTTCCCTGTCGCTTCCGTGGCCGAACTCCTCGCGGAGCACCCCGGCACGGATATGGGCGGCAGGTGTGGATTCACCGGTGACGTCCGGTGTTGACGTATTGCCGCGCCAAGGCGGCAGCAATCCGGTCGATTATAGCCCGCCCGGGGCGTTGCCTGCAATGTTGCCAGCGGCGGCGGGCAGGTCGGCCTCGCCGGCGTGGTCCAGGCGGGCGCGGAAACGGCCCCCGGCGTAACCCTCGGGCCGGGCGGGCAACGGCCAGCCACGGGTGCTGCGCGGCAGGACATAGCCGGCCAACCCGTTGATCAGGGCGTGGCGCCGGCCCTGCGCATCGACGAACACCAGGTCGGCCAGGTGGGCGTGGCCATCGCCGTCATTATAAAGGCGCAGCAGCGGCGCCGACGGCCCCCCGGCCAGGGCCACGCGCAGGCGCGAGGACGGTGCCGCCGGCGCCTGCGGCTCCAGGAATACCGGCAGCGAGACGCGGGTGGCATCGGCACTGGCGTCCGCGCCCGGGCTGATCACCAGCCGATAGCCCTGCTCGGCCGCCGCCGGCGCGGCACCCAGCCGGACCACCCGCAGGCGCTGGCGCTGGCCGGGCGCGATGCGCAGCTGGGCCGGGCTCACCACCAGCGTGTCGTCGGCCTGCAGTCGCTCCTGGTCGCCGTCCTGCTCCCAACGGTACAGCCGGGCCTGGCCGGTCCATGGCGTGCCGGCGGGATTGGCCAGCCACAGCTCGGCGTGCGCGGGGACGGCCGGGACCGAGACGCTCAGCGGGCTGATCTCCAGGGCACGCGCGGACAATGGCACCAGCGCCGACAGCGCGACGACCAGCAGCGATCGCATCAGTAGGTCACCGTGACCCGCGGCGCCTGGCCGGCCTTGGTGGGCGGTGCGGGCGGGCTCAACGCACTCACTTGGGCCGGAACCGGCGCGCGGCCGTCGCTGCGCTGGTGCGCGGGGCGGCAGGCTGCATCGGCCGACGCACCGGCGCGGGCGCAGTCGGCGATGATCCGCACCCCGACCCGCAGCGCGGCGCTGCCGGCGGGCCGGGCCTGGGCGGTCGGGGCGCCCGCGGAAAGGCTCAGCAGGCAGGCCAGGGCAAGCGTGGACGGGCGCGGGGACATCGGGCGTCGCAAAGCGGGGGATGCGACCGTTAGCGGCCGGGATCGCAGCCGCTTGAGCAAATGTGTCTAGTGGGTCAATAAGTGATGGTGACGGTGATCACATCGCTGTAGCTGCCCTGCGCCGGAACCGCGCCCGTGGTGGGTGGGGCGCGCCCATACACCGTCAGCGTCTGCGCCGCCCCGTTGCCGGTGCCGGCCTGGGTGTCCGTGTTGACGGTGGTGCCCCAGCGCTGCGAGCGGGCCGGATCGCGGTAGAGCTCGTAGGGGATGTAGTAGACGCTGTTGTCCGGTGCGGTGAAGCGCATGCGCCGGGTGGTGCCCTGCGCGTTCTGGCCGTTGCCCAGGCCGATGCTGTAGGCGGTGCGGTTGATGCAGGTCAGCCCGATCGTCGAGGTGCGGTCCAGGTTGGCGGTGATCGCCCCGGCATTGCTGCCGAAGTCCATGTCGGTGGTCACGTAGGCGCTGCACTGGGGCAGCACGTTGGCGCTGACCGTGAACGGGAAGGCGCTGTCGGCGGTCTTGTGGCCGCTCACGCCGCTGGCCGTGGTGCACAGCGCGGGCGGCTGCGCGGTGCCGATGATGCTCTCGTTGTAGGCGTATTCCAGGCTGACGTTGGCCGCGGTGAAATTGCTGGCGAAGCTGCCGGCCGAGAGCACCTGCGCGGCTGGCACCTGTCCGTACAGGGTGACGCTCTGCGCGCCGCTGCCGCCGGTGATCAGCGGGACGGCATAGCTGAGCGTGACGATCGCCGCCGGCGGTGAGCCGCCGGGAACGGTTCCCCACACGGTCGTGCGCCCGGCATTGGTGTACAGCTGGAACGCCATGGGGTCGGCGGTGGCGTTGGTCATGCTGCGGGTCGGCAGCACGCTGGTGCCGGTGCTGCCCGTGCCGATTTTCAGGCAGGCGCGCACGCTGGCGCTGCCGAGGATGCTCAGCGCGGCGGTGCTGCAGGTGATGGTGAAGCTGGTCATGGCATTGGTCGGGCTGGCCGCGCCATTGGTGATCGTGCCGAACGCCAGCGTCGTCGGTGCCGTGGCGGTGCAGGTGGTGTCCGCGCGCGCCGGCACCGCGTGGCCCGCCAGCGCGATGACCAGCAGCAGGGCGAGGCGCAGCGCGGCGGTCATGGCGCCGGCGCCGGCAGGCAGCGCAGTGGGCCGATGCGCGTGGCGCCCGGCGAGGTGGCGGTGACGGTGGGCGCGACGTGCACGCGGCAGTACCCGTTCGGCACCTGCACCTGCAGGTCGGCCGGCAACGCCACGTCTTCCAGGTAGGTCTCCCCGTCATAACCGACCGTCGCGCTGCGTCCGCCGGGCAGCCGCACGCTGCTGCCCACCGGCAGCGGTGCCCCGCTGGCATCGTGCAGGACCACGCTCCAGGCCTGGGTGCGGCGCAGCCCGAAATCCACGCCGAGCCCGGCACTCTGGCGCGGCGTGACCCAGGTATCCACGCGGTCGGCGCGCATGTCGGCGGGCAGGTCCAGGGTGTCGATCGACAGCCGGTTGCGCTGCCAGGACAACAGCGGGGTGACCAGCAGCAGGCCGTTGCGGTCGGTGCTGCCGATCAGCCGGTTCTCCAGCCGCACCGGGATGCCGGGATGGCCGTCGGTGGAGACCACGGCGAAGGCGTCGGAGACCTCGCGCGCGGCGAACAGGTGCCCGCCCATCCAGACCACGCTGCCGCTGGCACTGGCGTAGCCGTAGTCGAACTCGCCCTGGCGCGCGTAGCCCAGCGAGTAGCGGCCCACCCGGTTGAGCCAGCCCAGCTCGGCCAGCCCGCCGCCGCCATCGTCGCCGCCACGCGCCTGCACGCGCCAGCCATGGCCGCCCTGGCTGCCATCGCCGGGCACCGGCTGGGAGAGGTCGGCGACATAGGTCATGCGCTCGCCGTTGCGCTGTGCCGACACGCTGCTCTGGCGGTTGCGGCCCAGCGCGGCCGACACCGACAGGTAGGCGCTGCGGTCCTCGCTGTCGGACAGGTTCTGGTTGAAGGACAGGTAGGCCGACCAGCGGTCGCCGAAGCTGCGCGACCAGAACAGGCTGGCATAGCGGTTGTCCTCGCCGTCGGGGTAGCGCAGGCGCAGGTAGCTGGCGCTCAACGAGCCGGCCCGCTGCAGGTTGAGGCCGAGCGTGGCCTGCTCGCTGATGTCCGGCGGCAGGGTGTCCTGCAGCGCGCCCAGGTCGCGATAGTCGCCATGGCTGCGCCGGGTGGACAGGTTGATGTTGAAGCGCCGGTTGTTCCAGCTGTAGCCCAGCGCGTATTGGCCGCCCTGCAGGCCGTCGAGGCGGCTGTGCGCATACGCCGCGTTGAGCACCCCGGCGCCGCCCAGCAGCCACCAGCCGCCGACCCCGCCATTGATCACCCCGCCGCCGCCCTCGACGTGCGCCTCGGCGGTGAACTGGTCGCTGGCGCCATGCCGCCAGGTCGCGCCGCCGATCACCGGCGCTTCGTAGCCGAACGAGCGGATGCCGTAGTCGCGGCGCATCTTGCCCAGCCCGGCCGACCAGTCCGATAAGCCCTTGGCGAGCAGCTGCTGGGCCCCGTAAAAGGCGAAGTCCAGCGTCTGCATACGGCCGAACGCATCGGTGATGACCACCTGTGCGTTGCCGGTGCCGTTGATGCCCGGTTGGGCCGCCAGCTGGAACGGACCGACCGGGACCTCGCCGTTGTACTGGCGCAGGCCATCCACGTACAGCTCCACGTTGGAGGGCACGACCGCTTCGCCGAGGAAGGTCGGCGTGGGGGTCAGCACGCGGTACGGCTGCAGGCCGTAGTTGCGCCCGATCTGCACGCCGCCCATGCGCACCGGCCGGCTCCAGTCGACGAAGCCGCTGTAGAAATCGCCGACGCTGAGGGTCACCGCCGAATCAGGGAAGTCCAGGCGCCAGGCGGTATCCAGGCGCACGCTTTCGCCGCGCCACTGGTGGTCGGCCGGGTCCTGGTAAGTGCGCAGCAGCGCGCTGGACTCGAACACGCCGCTGCCCAGCCCGAACAGGCGCACCTCGGTGGTCAGGGCAAGGTTGCCGCCGCCTTCGTTGTGGCTGCCGTAGAGGTCGTAGTTGAGCACCGCGCCGGGCGAGGCCGCGGCGGCGGGCGCGGTGTCGGTCGGACGCTCCAGGCGCGTGGTCGGCAGCGACAACTGGTCCAGCGGCACGTCCAGGGCCAGCGTCTGCAGGCTGGCGTCGTAGCGCACCACCACCCCGCTGAGCTGGTCCAGCGCGACCGGCTCCTCGCCCCGTGCCGAAAAACCGAGCTGGCGCAGGGTTGCCGCCGACGCCATCAGCCGGCCCTGCAGTTCGGTGAACGGCAGCAGGCCGCGCGGGGTCTGGTTGAGGGTGACGTCCAGGTACAGCGTCTGCGCGGCCGTCAGCGGCGTGGGCGGTGGCAGCAGTGCTTCCCCGGACGCGCCGATGTCGGCGTCGGCGGCCATCGCCGCGCACGGTGCCAGCGTCGCGGTGAGCAGCATCCGCACGCAGGCCTCAGCGAGCCGCTGGCGCGACGGGCAGTGGCGTCTGGGCCGACTCGCCATTGATCTTTGCCGAGAACGTGGCGCCCGCCAGGCGGGCCGCCGGAACCTCCAGCGGCCAGCGCATGGTCTGCCCGCCGAGGACGTAGCCGATCAGGCCGGGATGGATGATCTGCGGCCGTTCCGCCGTGCCCGCGCCGATGTCGGCCAGCTGCGCGTAACTGTTGCCGCTGTTGTGCACTTCCAGGGCCGGGCGCCCGTCATCGAGCCGGGCCACGCGCGCCTGCAGGGCGTGTTTGAGCGGCTGCTCGCCGGCCGGCTGGATGAAGACCGGCATGGAGTAGCGCAGCACGAACTGCATGCCGGTGCGGCGCGGGTCCACGCTGGGCAGTTCGTCCACCACCACCCGGTAGGCGCGCTGTGTGGTCGGCGCCGTGGGATCGCTGCGCACGACCCGGATCAACTGCTGCTGGCCGGCGGCCAGCGACTGCATGGGCGGGCTGACCTGCAGCGCGGTGGTTGGCAGGAGCTGGTCCTGGCCGGTGTCCTGGCGCCACTCGAACACGCGCACCTGCACCTGGACCGGCGTGGTGCCGCTGTTGGTGAGCCACAACGCGTCGGCGTTCTGGCGCGGCGTCAGTTGCAGCGACGTAGGGGCGACCTGCAGGCTTGCGGCGGTGGCGCTCCCCATCAGCAGCCACAGCCAGCCAAGGGCCGCGCACCCGAACCGCCAAGGGCCAGGCCCTGCGGAAATCGGCATGGCGGACCTCAGTAGGTGATGGTGGCGGTGATGGTGTCCTGGTAGTTACCCGCGGCGGCATTGTTGACGCTGGGGTTGGCGATCTGGCCGTAGACATTGAGCGTCTGCGCCAGTCCGGTGCCGATGCCGGCGGCGGTGTTGGTGCCGGTGGTGGTGCCCCACACGTTGGTATGGGCGGCATCCCGATACAACTGGTACCCGACGAAGTTGTTGGCGGTCACGCTGACGTCGGTGTTCTTCATGCGCCGGGTGGTCACGTCGTTGGCCGTGCCGGCATTGGCGCCGGCGTTGAGCGCGACGGTGTACGGTGTCAGCGCCGAGCACTGGGCGGTGATGGTGCCCTGGGCGTTGGACGGGGTGGTGGCGGTGGACAGTGCCGAGCCGAAGTCCACATCGGTGGCGGCCGCGGCGGTGATCGTGCAGGCCTTGGTAATGATGATCTTGACGTTGAAGGTGGTGGTGTCGGCCGCGAAGGCGGGCGCCGCCAGGCCGGACAGGGCCAGGCTCAGTATGGTCGTGCGGAGGAATCGCATGGGCATGCTCCTTGGACGGATGTCCTTGCTGAACAACACGATGCTGCCGGGACTGCTACTGCGGGGGTCACCCCGGTTATAGGGAGGAACTTGTTGCGAAGCCGTGAGATTGGGAAAAATCAATGGCCGTTTTCGGCACGATCTAGCGTTGCGTGACTGCCATCACATATGTTCAGGAACCTGACACTGCCCCCAGCCCAAACCCCGCCTGTCAGCGTTCCACCCGATCCCGTTCAGATTGGCCCCGGATCGGCGATAATGGTCGACATGAGCGTGAATCTGAAAACCCCCGAGGAAATCGAACTGATGCGCATCGCCGGCCGCTTGGCTAGCGAGGTGCTCGACATCGTCACCCCGTACGTCAAGCCCGGCGTGACGACCGAAGAGCTGGACCGCATCTGCCACGACCACATCATCAACGTGCAGAAGGCCACGCCGGCCAACGTCGGCTACCGAGGCTTCCCGAAGACGGTCTGCACGTCGGTCAACAACGTGATCTGCCACGGCATCCCCAGCGAAGCCAAGGTCCTCAAGGACGGCGACATCGTCAACATCGACGTCACCGTGATCAAGGACGGCTGGCACGGCGATACCAGCCGCATGTACTACGTAGGTACCCCGTCGACGATGGCCAGGCGCCTGGTCGATACGACCTACCAGGCCATGTGGGCCGGCATCCGCGCGGTCAAGCCGGGCGCCACGCTCGGCGATATCGGCCATGCCATCCAGACCCTGGCCGAAGGCGAGCGGTTCAGCGTGGTGCGTGAGTACTGCGGCCACGGCATCGGCAAGGTCTACCACGATGAGCCGCAGGTGGTGCATTACGGCCGCCCGGGCCAGGGCCTGGTGCTGCAGCCGGGCATGACCTTCACCATCGAGCCGATGATCAACGAGGGCACCCGGTACAACAAGGTGCTGCCCGACGGCTGGACCGTGGTGACCAAGGACCGCAAGTTGTCGGCGCAGTGGGAGCACATGATCGCGGTCACCGAGACCGGCGTGGACGTGCTGACCCTCTCGCCCGGCGAATCGCAGGTCTGAGCATGCTGCCGGCGAGCCCGATGCTGGACGCGCCGGCCGACTCCGTCGCCGACCCGGACTGGGCGGCGCTGGCACGGCAGTCGCTGCAGCAGACCGACGCGCGGCTGTACCGCCGCTTCGACCAGGGCGACAGCATCGAGCGCCTGCTTGCGCTGCGTGCGCGCGCGGCCGATCACCTGATCCGGCTGGCCTGGCAGCGCTGCCTGCCCGCCGGCTCGGGGCTGGCGCTGTTCGCGGTGGGCGGCTACGGGCGCGGCGAACTGTTCCCGCGTTCGGACATCGACGTGCTGGTGCTCGGCGCGCCCGAACAGCAGCGTCGGCATGAATCGGGGCTGGCGCGCTTTTTCGCGCTGGTGTGGGATTGCGGCCTGCCGGTCAGCCATGCGGTGCGTTCGCCCGCCGAATGCACCCAGGCCAGCGCCGACCAGACCGTGCTCACCGCCTTGATCGAATCACGCCCGCTGGTCGCCGACGAGGCCGCGCGTGCGGCGTTGAAGGCGGCGGTGAACGTGGACGGCCTGTGGTCGCCGCGTGCGTTCTTCCTGGCCAAGCGCGAGGAGTTGCTGGCCCGCCATCAGCGCTTCGGCGATACCGCCGACAACCTCGAGCCGGACATCAAGGACGGCCCGGGCGGGCTGCGCGATCTCAATACGCTGGGCTGGATGGCGTTGCGCGCCTTTGGCGTGCGCGACCTGGAGGCGCTGGTCGGCCTGGGCCATCTGGGCCCGGATGAAGCGGCCGCGCTGAAACGCGAGCGCTGCGCGCTGGCGCGGCTGCGCTTCGGCCTGCACCTGGTCGCCAACCGGCCCGAGGAACGCCTGCGGTTCGATTACCAGAAGACCCTGGCGGCACGCCTGGGCTTCGAGGACGACCTCGAAAGCCTGGCCGTGGAAAAAATGATGCAGGGCTTCTACCGCAGTGCCACCGTGGTGCGGCGGATCAGCGATCGGCTGCTGCAGCGCTTCGAGGAACAGTTCGACGGCGAAGCGGTGCCCGAGCCGGTCAGCGTCGGCTTCTCGCTGCGCCGCGGCTACCTGGCCGCCAACGACCCGGCGTGGCCGCAGGGCGACATCGAGCAGGTGTTCGCGCTGTTTTCCAGTTGGGCCTACAACCCGGAGGTGCGCGGCCTGCATTCGCTGACCGCGCGCGCGCTGGCCGAAGCGTTGCCGGAGCTGGCCGCCTATACCGATGCCAGCCCGGCCGCACGCGAGCAGTTCCTGGCCCTGCTGCGCAGCCCGCGCGCGGTGGACACGCTGGCACGGATGGCGCGCCTGGGCGTGCTGGGGCAGTGGATCCCCGCGTTCGCGCAGGTCTCCGGGCGCATGCAGTTCGATCTGTTCCATGTGTACACGGTGGACCAGCACACCCTGATGGTGCTGCGGAACATCGGGTTGTTCGCCAGCAGCCGTGCCGACGAGCGGTTCTCGATCGCGCACGAAGTGTGGCCGCGCCTGCGCAAGCCGGAGCTGCTGCTGCTGGCCGGCCTGTTCCATGACATCGCCAAGGGTCGCGGTGGCGACCATTCCGAACTCGGCGCGGTGGATGCGCACGCCTTCTGCCAGGCGCTTGCGCTGAGCAGTTCGGACACCGAACTGGTGGCCTGGCTGGTCGAGCAGCACCTGCGCATGTCGGTCACCGCGCAGAAGCAGGACATCTCCGATCCGGAGGTGATCCACCGCTTCGCCACGCTGGTGGCCAGCCGCGATCGTCTGGATTACCTGTACCTGCTGACCTGCGCCGACATCGCCGGGACCAGCCCGAAACTGTGGAACGCCTGGAAGGACCGGCTGCTGGCCGACCTCTACTTCGCTGCGCGTCGTGCACTGCGCGACGGGCTGGAAAACCAGATGCCGGCCGCCGAGCGCGTGGCCGAGGCGCGCGAGTCGGTGCGCCAGCTGGTGCGTGAGCGGGGTTACGACGATGCCACCATCGAGCGCCAGTTCACCGTGATGCCGGACGAGAGCTTCATCCGCCTGCGGCCGGAGCAGCTGGCCTGGCAGGCCGCGGCGCTGGTGCCGGTCAAGCAGGGCCAGACCCTGGTCAAGGTGCGTCGGATCACCCCCGACGACCAGGCGCTGGAAGTGTTCGTGCATTCGCCCGACCGCGATGGCCTGTTCGCCGCGATCGTGATGACCCTGGACCGCAAGGGCTACGGCATCCATCGTGCGCGCGTGCTGGATGGCCCGGTGGACACCATCTTCGATACCTTCGAAGTGACCCCGGCCGACAGCTTCGCCGATGGCAACGCACAGCGGCTGGAACTTGCCCTGCGTGAAGCGCTGGCCGGCGATCTGACCCGCTTGCGCCCGTCGCGGCGGGTGATTCCGCGGCAGTTGCGGCATTTCCGCTTTGCCCCCCGCATCGAGTTCCGCGATGGCAGCGACGGCAACCCGGGCACCCGTTTCAGCCTGGTCGCGCCCGACCGCCCCGGCCTGCTGGCCGACGTGGCCTTCGTGCTGCGCAACCAGCGCCTGCGCGTGCATGACGCACGCATCGCCACCTTCGGCGAGCGCGCCGAAGATATGTTCGTGATCAGCGACGAGCACGACCACCCCCTTACCGAATCCGCCAGGCAGCAGCTGCACGACGCGATGCTGGCCTGCCTGGACCCTGATCGAAACGCCGGAGACCCCCACTGATGGCCACCAAGCCCGCCAAGAAGACCGCTGCCAAGACCGCAGCGGCCAAGAAGACCGCTGCCCCCAAGGCCGCGCCTGCCACCCGGCCGGCGGCGGTGAAAAAGGTCGCGACGAAGAAGGCCGCGACGAAGCAGGCGCCGGCCACCAAGGCCGTTGCCACCCCGGCCGAAAGCGCGGCCAAGCGCAGCGCCAGCCGCGATGCCACCATCGCCCGCAAGTCGCTGCGCAAGCCGGCCACCCCGGGCGTTGAAGAACTGAAGTTCGGCATCGAAAGCGCCTTCGAGCGCCGTGCCACGCTCACCCTGCACGAGCTGGAAGGCTCGACCAAGCCGCTGGTCGGCCGGGTCATCGACGGCCTGGAAACCGGTGAATTCCGCGTCGCCGAGCCCGATGGCCACGGTGGCTGGAAGGTCAACGAATGGCTGAAGAAGGCCGTGCTGCTGTACTTCCGGGTCAACGACATGGCCGTGGTCGACGCGCGCCCGGCGCCGTTCTGGGACAAGGTGGAATCGCGCTTCGCCGGTTTCGATGAGGCCAAGTTCCGCCGCGCCGGCGTGCGCGTGGTGCCCGGCGCGATCGCCCGTCGCGGCAGTTACTTCGGCAAGGACGTGGTGCTGATGCCGAGCTTCACCAACATCGGCGCCTACGTGGGCGAGGGCACCATGGTCGATACCTGGGCCACGGTCGGTTCGTGCGCGCAGATCGGCAAGCACTGCCACCTGTCCGGCGGCGCCGGCATCGGCGGCGTGCTCGAGCCGCTGCAGGCCAGCCCCACCATCATCGAAGACCATTGCTTCATCGGCGCGCGTTCGGAAGTGGTGGAAGGTTTCGTGGTCGGCCACCACAGCGTGATCGGCATGGGCGTGTTCCTGGGCCAGAGCACCCGCGTCTACAACCGCGCCACCGGCGAAATCAGCTACGGCTCGGTGCCGCCGTACAGCGTGGTGGTGTCCGGGCAGCTGCCGTCCAAGGACGGGTCGCACTCGCTGTACTGCGCAGTGATCGTCAAGCAGGTCGACGCCAAGACCCGCAGCAAGACCAGCGTCAACGACCTGCTGCGCGGCCTGGCCGACTGAGCACGCCGCTGCCCGCGCTGGCGCAGGCAGCGCGCTACCGCCACCCGGTTGCCGGGTGGCCGGGACGCGCGCTGCAGCGTCTGCTGGCCTGCACGGCATTGACCGCCGCGCGGCGCGGACTGACCGGCGTGGTGCCGGTACCGCCGCTGGTCAGCGACGTGCGCGAGGTGGTGTACCTGAGCTGGTGGGTGGAGGCGCGGCATGCGCCCCCGCCGCCGCCCGGCCACCGGCTGTTCGTGCATGACGGGCGCACCCCCTACACGATCCTGACCTACCGTCATGGCCACTTCGGGCCGGCCCTGGCCGGCCCGTTGCGTCGTCTGTTCCCGTCGCCATTGCAGAGCAACTGGCGCTGGTACGTGCTGCCGGACGCTGCCGACGCACGGTCGGACGAGCCGCGCGTGCTGTTCGATCGCAATGTGATCGACAGCGTGGTGCATGCGGTGGGCGCGCGGCTGTGGAGCGATGCCATGCAACCGCACCTGGCCGCGCGGTTCGAGCATGCCGTGGATGCGCACGGCGGCCACACCCTGATCGAACCGGGGCAGGGCAGTGCGCCCATGCTGCGGGCACGGGTGCGGCCCGCCGATGCGCTTCCGGCGGCGTGGGCCGCCGGCGCCTTCGGCGATGCGGCCCGGGCGATGGCGTTCCTGGCCTGCCAGGATGCTGCGTTCGCGGTCGCCCCGGATGGCCGGCTGGCGCTGACCCGCATCGACCTGCCGATCGCCCTGGCAGCGGTGCAGCCGTTGCAACTGGACGGGCCGGTGTCCTGCCCGCACCTGGCCGCGATGGGCGTGGCGCTGGACGATGCGTTCTGTTTCCGGGTGCCGCAGGTGCCGTTCCGGGTCGTGTCCGAACGTCTGTTGTGACATCCTCAGTGCGTCCTTCCTGATCGATGCTGCACGCCGCGCCATGACCACCACCCTGTACGGATTGAAGAACTGCGACACCTGCAAGAAAGCCACCAAGTGGCTGGATCGTTTCCAGGTGCCGTACACCTTCGTCGACTACCGCGACCAGAAACCCTCGCCCGAGACGCTGATCGACTGGGCCCGCCAGGCCGGCGGCTTTCCCGCGCTGATCAACCGCTCCTCCACCACGTGGCGGCAGTTGCCGGAGAACCGCAAGGCGGCCGACTCGGACGCCGAATGGAAGCTGCTGCTGCGCGAGTACCCGCAATTGATCAAGCGCCCGGTGGTGGTCAGCGCCGATGGCGTGATGACCCAGGGCTTCTCGGACAACGGCTTCAAGCAGCGCTTCGGAGTGGACGCGTGAACGATGTCGTCGCCCTGACCTGCGACCTGATCGCGCGCGCGTCGGTCACCCCCGAAGACGCCGGCTGCCAGGCGCTGCTCGCCGCGCGGCTGGAGCGCGCGGGGTTCCAGTGCGAACACCTGCGCCTGGGCGAAGTGGACAACCTCTGGGCCACGCACGGGCACGGTGCGCCGGTGCTGGTGCTGCTCGGGCACACCGACGTGGTGCCGACCGGGCCGGTCTCGGCCTGGACCAGCGATCCGTTCGACCCGCAGATCCGCGACGGCGTGCTGTACGGGCGCGGCGCGGCCGACATGAAGGGCAGCGTCGCCGCGTTCGTGGTCGCCGCCGAGCAGTTCGTCGCCGCCCATCCGCAGCACGCCGGCACCCTGGCGGTGCTGCTGACCAGCGACGAGGAGGGCGATGCCATCGACGGCGTGCGCCGGGTGGCCGATATCTTCCGCGCGCGCGGGCAGGGCATCGACTGGTGCATCACCGGCGAACCGTCGTCCACCGCGGTGCTTGGCGACCTGCTGCGCGTCGGTCGTCGTGGCAGCCTGTCGGCAACGCTCACCGTGAAGGGGGTGCAGGGCCATGTCGCCTATCCGGACAAGGCGCGCAACCCCATCCACCTGGCGGCCGCGGCGCTGGCGGAACTGACCGCCCGGCAGTGGGATGATGGCTTCGAGAGCTTCCCGCCGACCAGCCTGCAGGTGTCCAACATCCACGCCGGGACCGGGGCCAACAACGTGATCCCCGGCGCGCTGCAGGTGCTGTTCAACCTGCGCTACAACCCGCATTGGAACGCCCCCGCGCTGGAACGGGAGATCGCCACGCTGCTGGACCGGCATGCGCTGGACTACACGCTCGGCTGGCACCGCAGCGGTGAGCCGTTCTATACGCCGGAAGGCACCCTGCGCCGGGTCGCGCGCGAGGTGCTCGGCGAATTCGCCGGGGCACCGCCGGAAGAGAGCACCGGCGGCGGTACCTCCGATGCGCGCTTCATCGCGCCGTTGGGCGCGCAGTGCATCGAAGTCGGGCCGGTCAATGCGAGCATCCACCAGGTCGACGAGAACGTGCGTGTGGCCGACCTGGAACAGCTGCCGGCGCTGTACCAGCGCCTGATCGAACGCCTGCTGGCCTGAGCCAGGAAAGACCTGGCGCCGGCCGTTGGCCGTTGGCCGTTGGCCGGTGCCGGCGTCGGCCCGGCCATCACCGGCACGGGCCAGCATCGGCCGGCGCGACGCCCGGGTCAGGCCACGATCAGCCCGAACGCGGCCAGGGCCGCGGCCGCCTGGCGCTGCGAAATCACCGCCTTCTTGAACAGCTTGGCGTCCATCACGTTGAGCCCGCTGATGTCGGTGCCGCGCAGGTCCGCGCCTTCAAAGCGGGTCAGCCGGGTCTGCGCATTGCGCAGGCTGCCGCCATTGAACACGGCATCGCGGAAGTCGCAGCCGGAGAGCTCGGCATCGGAAAAATCCATGCCCTCCAACTGCGCCTTGCGGAACGACAGCCCGCGCAGGTCGGCGCTGACCAGCAGGCAGTCGCGGAATTCCAGCGCCCACCCGGTCACCTCCTGCAGGTGCGCACCGGTCAGCTTGCAGTCGGCGAACTGCACCGAGGACAACGTTGCACGGCGCCAGTGGCTGTTGTTGAGGTCGCAATGCGAAAACCGCGCGTCACTCAACAGCGCCGCGCTGAAGTCGCACGCGCCGCCGCGGCACTTGTGCCACTGGCTTTCTTCCAGTGATGCCGCCAGCCAGTTGGCGCCGGCCAGCGAACACTGGTTGAACTGGAACCCGTCCATGTCCAGCCGCGAAAAGTCGCCGTGGTCGAACGTGCAGCCCTCGAAGACGGCTGCACGCGGATGCGCGGCGATGATCGCCTGCATGCGCGTGCGGGTGATGGATTCATCGCGGAAAGTGGCGGTGTTCATGCGGTCATTCTGGAGGATGGGGGGCACAGGCGGCAGTCTTGAAGGCAGCGGCGGAGTGTGTACAGCGTCACCGGCGCACATCCTGCGGCTCCCTCCGACGTAGAGCCGACCGTTGGTCGGCTGCCGTGGGTGCAGACACGTGGGGCGACACGTGCAGCCGACCAACGGTCGGCTCTACCGGGTGGTTGTCCTGGATGTCCGGCGTCAGTCGAAGGTCCAGAACGGCGCCTTGATCCGCTCGCGCCAATAGGGCTCGCCGGCCAGGTAGAACGTCTGCGCATGGGCCTTTGCGAACCAGCCGGCGGCGGCGTCCAGATCGCGCGTCACGCCGGCGCGGCCACGGCCGAGCAGCAACCCGCTGAAATACTGCCCGTACACATTGCCCTGGTCAGCGGCCAGGCGGTACCAGCGCAGTGCGTCCACGCCATCGCGCGGCAGGCCCATCCCGAGTTCGTACATCGCGCCCAGATCCACCTGGGCGTCGGCATCGCCGCGCTGCGCACGCCGCTGGATGTCGACGACCAGGGAATGCAGGGTGCCATCGGCCTGCGCCGCGATCGCCTGTGGCAGCCGCGAGGATTCGGATGGCATGTGGAAGTAGATCGTTGCGCGCAGGTCCCAGCGCAGTGCGCTGGCCGCGTCACCGTGTTCGCGATGGACCTTGGCCAGCATCAGCATGGCCATCGGATTGCCGTGCCCGGCGGCAGTGCGGTACCACCGCTCGGCTTTTCGGGGTGAGGCGCGCAGGGCGGTGCCCTGCACGATGTTCGGGCCGGTGCCATGCAGCAGCTCGCCGTGGGTCCAGATCCGGCCCAGGGCTTCTTCGGCCTGGGTGTTGTGGACGCTCCACGGGGTGACAGCGGCGGCACGTTCGTACCACGTCACCGCGCGGGGGTCGTTGAAGGTTTCAAAGGTCCTGGCTGCGTCCCAGGCACCCACGAAGCTGCCATCGGCTGCCTGGGTTTCGATCGACTGCACGATGCTGGCCGGCGTCCGTGGCGGGGCGCTGCTGCAGGCGATGAGGGAAAGGGCCAGGGCGATGCTGGCCGGGCGTGAAGCGATGCGTCCGATGCGGGGGATCATGCCGGCCAGGTGATGCGGAAGGGCGCCGATTATCGCCCGGTCCCGCAGCGCCGGGTTGCCCGCGGCGGTCGGTTTGGTTGCCATCGCAACAGTTGCGCCGCTGCCAAAAGCCGGTTACGGTCGGTCCATGTCCTCGTTCCCGGCCACCGCTGTCAGCAATACCAACCGCACCAATCTGCGCGCGAATAATCGTGCGCGGCCGATGCGGGACTGCGACCAGGGCTAGTACAAGCAACACGCCCGGACCCCAGAAAACCCGCATCGACCGATGCGGGTTTTTTTGTGGCCCGGGTTTACCCCTTCCGGGCCTGGGTGGCCGGTCGAATGCCTGCAATACGTGTATTCCCCCATCATCAGGAGCTGTTCCCATGTGTTCGATCTTCGGTATTTTCGGCCTGCAGGTCGGTGACGACCTCCCGGCGCTGCGCCGCCACGCGCTGGACCTGTCCCAGCGCCAGCGCCATCGTGGCCCGGACTGGAGCGGGGTGTATGTCGATGCCGGCGCCGTCCTGGTGCACGAACGGCTGGCCATCGTCGACCCGGCCGGCGGCTCGCAGCCGCTGCTGTCCGAGGACGGCCAACTGGCGTTGGCGGTCAACGGCGAGATCTACAACCACCGCGAACTGAAGGCCGAACTGGCCCAGCCCTACGCCTTCCAGACCGGCTCGGACTGCGAGGTGATCAACGCGCTGTACCGCCAGGACAGCCCGGCCTCGTTCCTCAACCGCCTCAACGGCATCTTCGCCTTCGCGTTGTGGGATCGCGATCGCCAGCGGGTGCTGATCGCACGCGATCCGATCGGCGTGGTGCCGCTGTACTGGGGCCATGACAAGGACGGGCGCCTGGTGGTGGCCTCCGAGCTGAAGTCGCTGGTGGACATCTGCGCCGATGCCGCGCAGTTCCCGCCGGGCCACTGGTACGACAGCGCCACCGACACCCTGACCCGCTACTACGAGCGCCCTTGGCGCGACTATGACGCCGTGGAAGGCGTGGAGGCCGACCGGGTCGAACTGCGCGAGGCGTTCGAGCGCGCGGTGCACCGCCAGTTGATGACCGACGTGCCCTACGGCGTGTTGCTGTCCGGTGGCCTGGATTCCTCGCTGGTGGCCGCAGTGGCCGCACGTTACGCCCGCCACCGCATCGAGGATGGCGACCAGAGCGAGGCCTGGTGGCCGCGCCTGCACTCCTTCGCCATCGGCCTGAAGGGCTCGCCCGACCTGGCCGCCGCCGCCATCGCCGCCGAGGCGCTGGGCACCGTGCACCACGGCTTCGAATACACCTTCGAGGAAGGCCTGGACGCGCTGCCGGAGGTGATCCGGCACGTGGAAACCTACGATGTCACCACCATCCGCGCGTCCACCCCGATGTTCCTGCTGGCGCGTCGGATCAAGGCGATGGGGGTGAAGATGGTGCTGTCCGGCGAGGGCAGCGACGAGATCTTCGGCGGCTACCTGTACTTCCACAAAGCGCCGAACGCGCGCGAGTTCCACGAAGAGCTGGTGCGCAAGCTCGATGCGCTCAACAACTACGACTGCCTGCGCGCCAACAAGTCGATGATGGCCTGGGGCGTGGAGCCGCGCGTGCCGTTCCTGGACCGCGAGTTCCTCGACGTGGCCATGCGCATCGATGCGCGGCACAAGATGGTCGGGCAGGGCCCGCAGGGCGCGCGCCGGATCGAGAAGGCGGTACTGCGCGAGGCCTTCGAAGGCTATCTGCCCGACTCGATCCTGTGGCGACAGAAGGAGCAGTTCAGCGATGGCGTCGGCTATGGCTGGATCGACGGGCTCAAGGCGCATGCCGAAACGCAGGTCAGCGACCGGGTGATGGCCGCGGCCGACAAGCGCTTCGTGCACAACCCGCCGCAGACCAAGGAGGCGTATTACTACCGCCACGTCTTCGAGCAGTACTTCCCCACCCAGGCGGCGGCGGAGACCGTGCCGGGCGGCAAGTCGATTGCCTGTTCCTCGCCTGCGGCGATCGCCTGGGATGCCAGTTTCGCCACGATGGCCGATCCGTCCGGCCGCGCCGTAGCCGGCGTGCACGAGCAGGCGCTGGCCTGATCGCAGGAGGGCCACCACGGCGTTGGCGCGCCGTGGTGGAAAGAGGACTGCCGTACGCCGCGCCACCCCGTAGAATCGCTCCCTCAATCGATGGGGATCGGTAATGGAATTGAAGAGCAGCGGCGGGATGCGTCGGAGCGGGTTGGCATGGCGCTACCTGGGGTGGGTGGCGGTGCCCTTGCTGGTGGGCCTGGGCCTGGCGCGGTATGCCGGCCCGAGCGTGACCGCGCAGGTCAGCCGTGCCGACGCCTCGCTCGGCGCCGACTGGGCCGCCCACCTGCATGCGCCGCTGGGCCTGTTCCTCATGCAACTGCTGGTGCTGCTGCTGGTGGCCAAGGGCGCCGGCTGGCTGTTCCGGCGCTTCGGCCAGCCCGGCGTGATCGGCGAGATGGCCGCCGGGCTGATGATGGGCCCGCTGGTGCTGGGCGCGCTGCTGCCGCAGGTGCACGGTGCACTGTTTCCTGCCGCGTCGCTGGGCTCGCTGGGCCTGCTCAGTCAGTTGGGCGTGCTGATGTTCCTGCTGGTGGCCGGTGCCGAGCTGGACCTGGGCGGCCTGCGCGGTCGTCGGCGCTTCGCCTTCGTGGTCAGCCATGCCGGGATCGCGGTGCCGTTCGTGCTGGGCGTGGCGCTGGCGATCTGGCTGTACGGCGCGCATGCGCCGCGCGGGATCGGCTTCACCGGGTTCGCGCTGTTTGTCGGGATTTCATTGAGCATCACCGCGTTCCCGGTGCTGCTGCGCATCCTCGCCGACCGCGGCATGACCAGCACGCCGCTGGGCCAGACCGCGATCGCCTGCGCGGCGCTGGGCGATGCCACCGCGTGGTGCCTGCTGGCACTGATCGTGGCCGCCGCACAGGCGCAGGGCTGGGTGCCGGCGGCGATCAACCTGGGCTGCGTGGTGCTGTTCGTCGGGCTCATGCTGGGCGTGGTGCGGCCGTGGTTCTCGCGGCAGGTCATCGTGGCCGGGCAGGAAGGCCGCTGGCTGCTGGTGATGCTGCTGATGGCACTGGGCTGTGCGCTGGTCACCGAAATGCTGGGCATCCACGCGTTGTTTGGCGCATTCGCCGCGGGCGTGGCGGTGTCGGGCAATGCCACCTTGCGCCACACCGTGGCCAGCCGGGTCGAGCCCTTCGCGGTGACCCTGCTGCTGCCGTTGTTCTTTGCCATGACCGGCCTGCGCATGCGCGGCGATGCGTTGCAGGCCAGCGACCTGCTGCTGTGCCTGGTGGTGATCGCGGTGGCCACGCTTGGCAAGCTGTTTGGCACGTGGAGCGCGGCGCGCAGTGCCGGCATGGACAGCCAGGAGGCATGGAAACTGGGCGCGCTGATGAACACCCGTGGCCTGATGGAGCTGATCGTGCTCAACCTGGGCTACGAACTGGGGTTCCTCGGCGATCGCCTGTTCGCCGTGCTGGTGATCATGGCGCTGGTGACCACGGCGATGACCGGCCCGTTGTTGAGCTGGATGGAGCGCGGCAAGCGCTGACCGGCCCGGATGCACGCGCGCGGCGTGGAGCCGGTGGCCGCGTGGGGGCAGCCCCGCATGGCGTGGCGCTACCTCGGTTGCAGCGTCAAGGTGTAGACCGTCGGTCCTGGCAGGAACGGCGTCGGCGCGCCCGTCACCCAGTCCGCATGCCCGGCCCCCCAGAACGGTGACAGCGGGTGCCCGCTCTGGCCGCCGGGCATGTGGATCACCCCGTCGGCCTCGTGCCCGGGCGACACCACCATGCGCTGTGACGCGCCGAATGCCGGGCCCTGCACGCGCGGCATGTCGCGGTCGCCGGGGAGGCGGTCGGCGGGCATGCACAACCAGCGCCTGGCGAGGTCGGGCAGGGCGCGGCTGACCGGGTGGCAGATCGCCGCGGTGTTGCGCTCGCCCCAGGTGCGGTCGGCCAACGTCGGCCCCTGCGCGGCGAGGTCGGCCTCCAGGCGTTTGGCCGCATCGGCCAACAGCGCATCCCAACTCGCGTACGGCGGTGGCAGCAGGTGCGCGGGGCGTTCGCTGACCAGCGGCCACAGCACCCCTTCCATCTGTGCCAGGCGGGGTTCCAGGTAGTCATCGCCCAGGCGTCGCTTCGCGGGGGCGAGCAGGCCGGTCGAGACGCTGTCCAGCACCATCCCGCGGAAACCGCGGGTGATCCGGTAGCTCACCGCGTTGGCCGACGCGTGCCCCTCCCAGTGACGGGTGGCCACGTCCAGCCGCTTCAGCGCCGGGTCGTCGCTGTGCGCCACCACCTGCCGCAGCAGCACCCACCAGCGTTGCAGGAACAACGCACGGTCGTCGAGCTGGATCGCCAGCAGATCGGCTTCGCTGAAGCGTTCCCTGGCCAGCAGGTCGTCGCGGATCTGGCGGCCGCGCGCGCCCAGGTCGTAGCCGGCATTGCCGGCCACCGCCAGCGCCTGGCCATCCAGCACGCGCCCGTTGGCGGTCCACAGGCGATGGTTGGCCGGGTCGACCAGGGCCGGTGAGGCGTCGCTGCGGATCGGCCACGGCGCGCACTGCGCGGCTACCGGCGCCGCGCCGCTGGCGGGTGCGCAGTCGGCGGCGCGGTCAGGTCGCGCACCGATCAGGCGCCAGGCGATACGGCCATGGCGGTCCGCCAGCAGCAGGTTCTGGGTGGGGATGCCGGCGCGATCGGCAATGTGCAGGGCATCGTCGAGGTCGGCCGCGCGTGCCATGTCGGCGAAATCCAGGCGCACCGCGCCCGGCAGTTGCGCGGTCCAGCGCAGGGCATCGCCGCTGCCGTCGGCACGCGTGTGCAGGATCGGGCCCCACGCGGTTTCGCGCACCCGCAGCACGGTGTCGGGCTGGCCCGCCACGCGGATGCGCTCTTCGTAGGTGCGGATGCCGTCCCCGCCACCCGGCGCGTCGGCCGGCACCGGGATGAAATCGGCGTTGTCGATGTAACTGTTGGTGAAGCCCCATGCCACGTGACCGTTGCTGCCGACCACGATCGCCGGCAGGCCGGGCAGCGAGAACCCGCTGACGTCGACCTTGCCGCCGGGGGCCTGCGCGTCGGCATAGCGCAACCGCACCCGGAACCACAGGTTGGGCGCGCGCAGGCCCAGGTGCATGTCGTCGGCGAGGATCGCGCGCCCATCGGCGGTGAGTGCGCCGGCCACGGCGAAATTGTTGCTGCCCTTGACGTCCTGATCGGCCGGCGCGGCTGCCGCTGTGGGCGGCGAGCGTGGATCGGCGCGCAGATCGAGCTGTACGGCCGACGGCAACGGCGCATTGCCGCGTGCCGCCCCGAACAGCGGTGCATCCCACTCGCTGCCGTCGTGGCTGAGCAGCGCATACAGCGCCGGCGGCACCACCGCGCGGATCCGGGCCATCGCCAGCTCGGTCTGGTTGCCGGGGTCCTGCAGGTCGGCGTACATCGCCAGCCCGGCGAGCACGCTGTCCTCGGCGGTCCAGGCCGCCGGCGCCTGGCGCAGCAGCAGGTAGGGCCAGGGGCGTACACGCAGGTCGGCCAGGCCCTGGTTGACCCCGGCCACGTAGGACTGCACTCCCTGCGGGTCGGCACCGACGGCGTGCGCCAGGTGCGCGTGGGTACGGGCGCGCAGGCGATGCACGCGCATGCGCTGGTCGGCGGGGATCGCGGCCGGCCCGAACAGCTCGGCCAGCTCACCGGCCGCGCTGCGGCGCATCAGGTCCATCTCGAAGTAGCGCTCCTGCGCATGCACCAGGCCCAGGGCACGCATCGCGTCGCGCTGGTTCGCCGCATCGATGGTGACCACCCCCAGCGCGTCGCGGCTCACGCTGACCGGGGCCTGCAGCCCGTCGACGCGCTGCTCGCCCTCCAGCGGGGCCAGGCTGCCGCGCAGCAACAAGACAGTGCCAACGATGAGCAGCGACACCAGCACCAGCAACAGCCACAGCACCCGCGTGAGCCAGCGACGCATGCAGCGCCTCCCGTTGACGTTGTGCCCTGGATTGTAGGGGCTGTGAGGGCCATGTGCAGGCCAGGCGAAGCGCAACTGCAAGTGATTCCGATTAGATCATTGGATTTCTGGATGGGGCACCATGGCGCCCATCGATCCACCAGGAAGCACCCCCATGAAAGGCAATCCGGACGTCATCGCGTGTTTGAAGGAGCTGCTGCGCGGCGAATTGGCGGCGCGCGACCAGTACTTCATCCATTCGCGTCGCTACGAGGACCAGGGCCTGATGGCGCTGTACGAGCGCCTCAACCACGAGATGGAAGAAGAGACCCAGCACGCCGATGCGCTGCTGCGCCGGATCCTGTTCCTCGGTGGCAACCCGGACATGCGCCCGCACGCCTTCGAGCCGGGCGTGACCGTGGAAGAGATGCTGCAGAAGGACCTGGACACCGAGTACAGCGTGCGCAACAACCTGGCGGCCGGCATGAAGCTGTGCGAACAGCACCAGGATTACGTGAGCCGCGACATGCTGCTGGTGCAGTTGAAGGACACCGAGGAAGACCATGCCTGGTGGCTGGAACAGCAGCTTGGCCTGATCAAGCGGATCGGCCTGGCGCTGTACCAGACCAGCAAGATGGATGCGAAGGGTACGGCCGCGCACTGACGCGCCTACGCGCATCAGTCCCACGATGTGCTGCGCACATCGCGGGCCCCGGCGTATCACCTTCCACATGCCCGCGCCTGTCGGCGCGCCCCCTTGGATTCCAAGGGGGCTGTTTCTCCAGACGGTGTCCTGGATGCGTGACGATCCACCGCCCCGTCATCGGGTTCTGCTCGCCAGCCAGCTTTCGCCAGCACGCTGCAGAAGCCCTCGTCCGCCCGCCAGCAACTGCCAGCCAGCCGACAAACGAAACAGCCGGGGATTCCCGGCTGTTTCGTTTTCCAGGCACGTAGCGTAGTGCCGGGCTCTGCCCGGCAACCGCGCAACGCGCGGCAGATGCGGCCGGGCAGAGCCCGGCGCAACGCAGTGGGGGTGTGGGGAACGCGGACGGCCGGGTTTCCCCGGCCGTTTTTTCATCTGCGCTGTTAGCTTGCGGTCATTCCACCGCCAACCCTTCCACCTTCTGCCAGCCGCGCGGCAGCAGGTGGCCACGCGTGGCGCGCGTGCCCAGGTAGGTCTCCAGGTCCTTGAACGACAGGTTCATGGTGCGCGTGCCGCTGCGCACCAGCAGCGTGTTGCCCGGGCCGACCGAGACCACCGCGACCACGCGCTCGGTGGCGAGCTTGGCCTTGGGGATGTCGATGATCTTGTTGCCCTTGCCCTTGTCCAGTTCCGGCAGGTCGCTGGCGGCGATCGCCAGCAGGTTGCCCGAACTGGTCACCGCCACGATGCGGTCCGTTTCCGGATTGGCGACCACCGCCGGGGTGAGCACCTTCGAGCCGGACGTCAGGTTGAGCATCGCCTTGCCGGCCTTGTTGCGCCCGGTGAGGTTCTCGAAGCGGGTGACGAAGCCATACCCGTGGGTGGAGGCCAGCACGAAGCGGGTGGTGTTCTCGCCGCTGGCCAGGGTCAGGAACTGGCTGCCCGGCGCCGGCGAGAAGCGGCCGGTGAGCGGTTCGCCGTTGCCACGTGCCGAGGGCAGGGTGTGGATCAGCGTGGAGTAGGCGCGCCCTTCGCTGTCCAGGAAGGCCACCTGCTGCGTGCTGCGCGCACGCACCGAGCCCAGCAGCGCATCGCCCTCGCGGTAGGAGAGGGTGGAGGGGTCCATGTCGTGGCCCTTGGCCGCGCGGATCCAGCCCTTTTCCGAGAGCACCACGGTCATCGGCTCGCTCGGCACCAGCTCGGTTTCGTCGATCGCCTGCGCGGCACCACGCTGCACCAGCGGCGAACGGCGCGCGTCGCCGAACTTCTTCGCATCGGCGGTGAGTTCGTCGCGGATCAGCTTCTTCAGCTTGGCCTTGCTGTCCAGGATGGCCAGGATCTTGTCGCGCTCCTTGGCCAGTTCGTCCTGCTCGCCACGGATCTTCATTTCTTCCAGGCGGGCCAGCTGCTTGAGCTTGGTTTCCAGGATGTATTCGGCCTGGTCGTCGCTCAGCGTGAAGCGCGCGATCAGCGCGGCCTTGGGTTCGTCCTCGGTGCGGATGATGTGGATCACTTCATCCAGGTTGAGGAACGCCACCAGCAGGCCTTCCAACAGGTGCAGGCGGCGCTCCACTTTCTGCAGGCGATGGTTGAGGCGGCGGGTGACGGTGGTGCCGCGGAACTGCAGCCACTCGCTGAGCAGCATCTTCAGGTTCTTCACCTGCGGACGCCCGTCCAGCCCGATCACGTTGAGGTTGACCCGGTAGCTGCGCTCCAGGTCGGTGGTGGCGAACAGGTGGCCCATCAGCTGGTCGGCATCCACGCGGTTGGAGCGCGGCACCAGCACCACCCGCACCGGGTTGGCGTGGTCGGACTCGTCGCGGATGTCTTCCAGCCACGGCAACTTCTTGGCGCGCATCTGGGCGGCGATCTGCTCGATCACCTTCGACGGCGAAACCTGGAAGGGCAGCGCGTTGATGACGATGTTGCTGCCGTCCTTGAAGAACGTCGAGCGCGCACGCACGCTGCCGTAGCCGGTTTCGTACATGTTCCGCAGGTCGGCCGGCGCGGTGATGATCTCCGCCGCGCTCGGGTAGTCCGGGCCCTTGACGTGCTCGCACAGGTCGGCCACGGTCGCGTCCGGATCGTCCAGCAGGTGCAGCAGCGCGCTGACGATCTCGTTGAGGTTGTGCGGCGGCACGTCGGTGGCCATGCCCACGGCGATGCCGGTGGTGCCATTGAGCAGCAGGTGCGGCAGGCGCGCCGGCATCCAGGTCGGCTCTTCCAGAGTGCCGTCGAAGTTCGGGGTCCAGTCGGTGGTGCCCTGGTTGATTTCGCCCAGCAGCACTTCGGCGATCGGGGTGAGCTTGGATTCGGTGTAGCGCATCGCCGCGAACGACTTCGGGTCGTCGGTGGAACCGAAGTTGCCCTGGCCTTCGATCAGCGGGTAGCGGTAGGAGAATGGCTGGGCCATCAGCACCAGCGCTTCGTAGCAGGCACTGTCGCCGTGCGGGTGGTACTTACCGATGACATCACCCACGGTACGCGCGGACTTCTTCGGCTTGGAGGCGGCATTCAGGCCCAGCTCGCTCATCGAATAGATGATGCGGCGCTGCACCGGCTTCAAGCCGTCGCCGATGAACGGCAGTGCGCGATCGAGCACCACGTACATCGAATAGTCCAGGTACGCCCGTTCGGCGTACTCGCGCAGGGGCAGCTGTTCAAAGCCGTGGAAGGCGGGGCGGGCAAGATCGGTCATGCGGGATTGTTACCTGTGGCAAGGGACGGCGACGGCTGTCGCCCTCGCAGGCGGTCGATTATCCGGATGCGGCCGGGGATGCCAAGCCGCGCGTTGGATTGAGGGGCTGGCCGTTGCGTGCCAGGTAGCGCCCGGGTGGGCAGCCGAAGTGGCGGCGGAACACCGTCACGAAGGCGCTGGGGCTGCTGAAGCCCAGCGCGTGCGCGATATCGGACACGCTGCGGCCATCGGACAACCGGCGCAGACCGTCGGCCAGGCGGGCCTGTTGGCGCCACTGGGCGAAGCTGAGCGTGGTCTCGTCGCGGAAGTGCCGGGTCAGTGTACGCGGCGACAACCCGGCCCACTGCGCCCATTGTTCCAGGCTGCGGCCGTCGGCCGGGTTGGCGATCAGCTGCGAGGCGATCCGCAGCAGGCGGCGGTCCTGCGGCATCGGCAGGTGCATGCGCTGGCGCGGCGCGTTGCGGATCTCATCCAGGAGCACCTCGATCATGTGCTGCTGGCGCAGGTCGGCCGCGGCCGCCGGCGCCCAGCGGGTCACCCGCACGGCCAGCGCCTGCAGCAGGTCGGAGATGGCCACCACGCAAGGCTGGTCGGGCAGGTCGTGGGCCATCTCGGCCGAGACGATCAGGCCCCACCCGCGCAGCGGACCGGAAATGCCCACCGTGTGGGGCTCGCCGGGCGGCATCCAGCCGGCACAGCCGGGCGGCAGCGACCAGTTGCCGTGGCGGGTGCGGATGTTGAGCAGGCCGGCCTCGACGCTGATCAGCTGCGCCCGGCGGTGCTGGTGCCAGTCGATTTCGCGGTCCAGCCCGCGCGCGCTCTCGATCTGGAAGCCCAGCACGGCCAGGCCGTCGTCGCGTTCGAGCCAGTCCAGCACGTCGTGCCGCACCTGGGCAGGGGGGAGGGCAACGGCGTCCTCTGGCCTGAAAACGTTATTCATTGTCCAGATTGTAATACCGGGCCACCGGAATGGGCCCTTAAGGTAGCCACCTCCGCATTGTTCTGGATGTTGCAACACAGCATTTGGTTCCAGATTAAATATTTCCATTGAGAAATATATTTTCTGGAAGTAAAGTGCGCCCCCATGATGATCTGCCCTGAATCCACTCCTCCCAGCTTCGGGCTGCTGTTGCGCCAGGTGCGCGACGGCCTGGTCCGTCAGCTCGACACGTCGATGGCCGAGGAAAACCTCGGCATTGGGTTCACCCACTACCTCGGCTTGAAGGTGCTCTCGGTGAAGGCCCCGTGCACCGCCAACGAGTTGGCCCAGGCCCTGGACCAGGTGCCCAGCGCGGTGACCCGCCTGCTGGACAAGCTGGAAGCCATGGGCTGCGTGCGGCGCGAGCCGCATGCCCAGGACCGGCGGGCGTTGCAGATCGTATTGACTGAAGAAGGCCGCCAGTTGTGGGCCCGGCTGAAGCAGCGCGGCGACCAGACCATCGACGACGCGATGCGCGACTTGTCCTCCGACGAGCGCGCGCAGCTGCTTTCCCTCATGACCCGTGTACGTGACTCGCTGATTACGCCATGACCTCCTCCCCTGATCGCACTTCCCCGCTGCGTCCGCTGCGCCCGGTGCTGGTGTCCGTGCTGGCCCTGGCGCTGGCCGCCTGCGCCAGTAGCCGCGGCCTGCAACCGCAGGCCACGCTGCTCGACGCCGACAGCCTGCAGACCCAGCGCACCCTGGCCGCCGACGGCCTGAGCCAGCCCGGCTGGCCGGCCACCGACTGGTGGCGCGCGCTGGGCGACCCCCAGCTGGACGCGCTGATTGCCGAAGGCCTGCAGCGCAACCCGGGCCTGGATGCGGCCGATGCGCGCCTGCGCCAGGCCCGCGCCCAGATCGGCACCGCCCATGCCGAGCGGCTGCCCAGCCTGTCCGCCTCCGGCGGCTACACCGGCGTGCGCCTGCCCGAATCGATGGTCGGCGACGAACTGGGGGGCAGCTATGCCGGCAGCGGCCAGGCCTATCTCAGCTTCAGCTATGGCATCGACCTGTGGGGCGGCAAGCGCGCCGCCTGGGAAGCGGCCGTGGACAGCGGCCATGCCGCCGAAGTGGATGCACAGGCCGCACGCCTGAACCTGTCCGCCGCGATCGCCGAGGCGTATGCGCAGTTGGGCTATGCCTACACGCTGCTCGACGTGGCCAGCGAAGAGCTCGGGCGCTCGCAGAAGACCCTGGACCTGACCCGGCAACGGCGCGCAGCCGGCATCGACAGCGACCTGCAGACCCGCCAGGCCGAAGCCCGCATCCCGGCCGCGCAGCAGCAGCAACAGGCCGCCCAGCAGCAGATCGACGAGGCCCGCACCGCGCTGGCCGCGCTGGTCGGGCAGGGGCCGGACCGTGGCCTGCAGATCGAGCGCCCGCGCGTACTCAGCCCGCTGGCGCTGCAGTTGCCCGGCGTGCTGCCCAGCGCGCTGCTTGGCCGGCGCCCGGACATCGTGGCGGCGCGCTGGCGCGTGGAGGCGGCCAACCGCCAGATCCACGCGGCCAAGGCGCAGTTCTACCCGAGCCTCAACCTGACGGCCCTCGGCGGGGTGGTCTCCAGTGAAGTGGACCAGTTGCTGAAGAGCGGCTCCACCTTCGCCTTCCTGGGCCCGGCGCTGAGCCTGCCGATCTTCGATGGCGGCCGCCTGCGCGCCAACCTGGACAAGACCGACGCGCAGTACGACCTGGCCGTGGCCGACTACAACCAGTCGGTGGTCAACGCGCTGCGCGACGTCGCCGACCAGGTCAATGCGGTGCGCTCGCTGGCCAGCCAGGCCGCCGCGCAGCAGCAGGCGGTGGATACCGCCCGCGCCGCCCACGACCTGGCCGAGCAGCGCTACCGCGCCGGCATCGGCAGCTACCTTGAAGTGCTGGTGGTCGAAGAGCAGCTGCTGGTGTCCCAGCAGCGGCTGGCCGAACTGCAGTCCCGCCAGATCCTTGTTTCGGTACGGCTGAGCCAGTCGCTGGGCGGTGGGTTCACCCCGTCCGGCGACACCGCCACGCTCGCCACCGCCCCTGATTCCACGCATTCCTGAGACGCCTCCCATGAGCCAGACATCCGCTCCCGCTGCCGCCCCGGCAGCTCCGTCCCGTCGCGGCAAGCTGCTGCGCGGCCTGTTGGTCATCGTGGTGCTGCTGCTGGCCGCGCTGGCGCTGTGGTACTTCATGTTCGGCCGTTGGTTCGAAGACACCGACGATGCCTACGTGCAGGGCAACCAGGTCCAGATCACCCCGCTGGTGGCCGGTACCGTGGTGGCCATCAACGCCGATGACGGCATGCGCGTCGAGCGCGGCCAGCTGCTGGTGCAGCTGGACCCGGCCGACACCGAAGTGGCACTGCAGCAGGCCGAAGCCAACCTGGCCAAGACCGTGCGCCAGACCCGCGGCCTGTATCGCAGCGTCGAAGGCGCGCAGGCGGATCTGAACGCCCGCCAGGTGACCTTGAAGCGCGTCCGCGAGGACTTCAACCGCCGCAAGGACCTGGCTGCCACCGGCGCGATCTCCAACGAAGAGCTGGCGCACGCCCGCGACGAACTGGCCGGTGCAGAAGCGGCCGTGGCCGGTTCGCGCGAAACCTTCGAGCGCAGCAATGCGCTGGTCGATGACACCGTGATTGCCACCCAGCCGGACGTGCAGGCCGCCGCCGCGCAGCTGCGCCAGGCGTACCTCAACAACGCCCGCGCCGGCATCGTCGCCCCGGTCAGCGGGTATATCGCCCGTCGTTCGGTGCAGGTTGGCCAGCGCGTGCAGCCGGGTACCGCGCTGATGGCGGTGGTGCCCACCGACCAGATGTGGGTGGAAGCCAACTTCAAGGAAACCCAGTTGCGCCACATGCGCCTGGGCCAGGAAGTGGAGCTGCGCTCGGACCTGTACGGCGGTGACGTCACCTACAAGGGCCGCATCGACAGCCTCGGCCTGGGCACCGGCTCGGCGTTCTCGCTGCTGCCGGCGCAGAATGCCAGCGGCAACTGGATCAAGATCGTGCAGCGCGTGCCGGTGCGCATCGCCATCGATCCCAAGCAGCTGGCCGAGCACCCGCTGCGCATCGGCCTGTCGATCAAGGCCGAAGTGAGCCTGCGCGACCAGAAGGGCACCGTGCTGCCGACGCAGTTCGCCAAGGGCCAGGTGTTCGACACCGACGTCTACGCCAAGCAGCTGCACAGCGCCGATGACGTGATCCATACGATCATCCAGGGCAACCTGCCGCAGCAGGCCAAGGCGAACTGAGGCCGCCATGTCCGCACAAGCTCCCGCCGCGCCCGGCACCCCGGGCGCACCGTCGGCGCCAGGTGCGGCCGCCGGTTTCCTGCCGCCCAGCGTGGCCCTGTGCACCGTCGGCCTGGCGATGGCCTCGTTCATGCAGGTGCTCGACACCACCATCGCCAACGTCTCGCTGCCGACCATCGCCGGCAACCTCGGCGCCAGTTCGCAGCAGGCCACCTGGGTCATCACCTCGTTCGCGGTCAGCACCGCGATCGCGCTGCCGCTGACCGGCTTCCTGAGCCGTCGCTTCGGCGAACGCAAGCTGTTCGTCTGGGCGACGCTGGCCTTCGTGGTCACCTCGCTGCTGTGCGGCCTGGCCCAGAGCATGGGCATGCTGGTGCTGTCGCGCGCGCTGCAGGGATTCGTGGCCGGCCCGATGTATCCGATCACGCAGTCGCTGCTGGTCTCGATCTACCCCCGCGAGAAACGGGGGCAGGCGCTGGCGCTGCTGGCGATGATCACGGTGGTCGCGCCGATCTGCGGCCCGATCCTGGGCGGCTGGATCACCGACAACTACAGCTGGGAATGGATCTTCCTGATCAACGTGCCGCTGGGCATTTTCGCCGCGATGGTGGTGGGCAGCCAGTTGAAGGGCCGCCCCGAGCAGATCGAGAAGCCGAAGATGGATTACGTCGGCCTGATCACCCTGGTGGTCGGCGTGGGCGCATTGCAGCTGGTGCTCGACCTGGGCAACGACGAAGACTGGTTCTCCTCCACCAAGATCGTGGTGCTGGCCTGCGTGGCGGTGGTGGCACTGGCGGTGTTCCTGATCTGGGAGCTGACCGACAAGGACCCGATCGTCGACCTGAAGCTGTTCCGCCACCGCAATTTCCGCGCCGGTACGCTGGCGATGGTGGTGGCGTACGCGGCATTCTTCAGCGTCTCGCTGCTGATCCCGCAATGGTTGCAGCGCGACATGGGCTATACCGCGATCTGGGCGGGCCTGGCGACGGCGCCGATCGGCATCCTGCCGGTGATCATGACGCCGTTCGTGGGCAAGTACGCCTCGCGTTTCGACATGCGCATGATCGCCTCGTTCGCGTTCGTGTTCCTGTCCTTCACCAGTTTCATGCGCTCGGACTTCAACCTGCAGGTGGACTACGCGCACGTGGCCGGCGTCCAGCTGATCATGGGCATTGGCGTTGCGCTGTTCTTCATGCCGGTGCTGCAGATCCTGCTGTCGGACCTGGACGGTCGCGAGATCGCGGCGGGTTCGGGCCTGGCCACCTTCCTGCGCACGCTGGGCGGCAGCTTCGCGGCGTCGTTGACGACCTGGCTGTGGGCGCGCCGGACCCAGGTACACCACGCCGACCTGACCGAGCACATCTCGGCCTACCAGCCGGGCATGCAGGACCAGGTGGCGGCGATGGGGCAGGGCGACCTGCAGCATGGCGCGGCCGTGCTCAACAACATGATCAACCACCAGGCATCGCAGATGGGCTTCAACGACATCTTCTTCCTGCTGGGCTGGATCTTCCTGGCGATCATCGCCTTCCTGTGGCTGGCCAAACCACCGTTCGGCGCAGGCGCGGGCGCGGCGTCCGCCGGCGGGCATTGATCCGCAGGTGAGCTGAAACGAAAAACCCCGTCGAAAGACGGGGTTTTTTTTCATGTTGGCTGCGAAGAGCACGTGCAGAGCGGAGCAGAGCAACAGCAGAGCAACAGCGCATCGTCTGTATGTCTCGTGGCTTGGTCGGGTACGGGTGGGCTGGCGGGACACGCCGCGAGTACGTCCCTGTAGGCTCGTTCGCGCCATCCATGGCGCTCTACGGTCCCGCCAACCCACCCGTACCCGCCCTTGAAAGTGAGTCGGTGCGCGACGAAGAGCGAACGGCCAATAGCCCAACAGCTCAACAACCCAACAGCCCAACAGCCCAACAGCAAAGTAGCAGGCAGCAAAGCAGCAAAGCAGCAAAGCAACAGGCAACAGGCAGCAAGTAGCGAGGCAGCAAGTAGCGAGGCAGCAAGGCAGCCGACCAACGGTCGGCTCTACCGCGTTAGGTCTTGTACGTTGGCCACCGGCCCACTGTCTGGGGCGGGGGTGTGTGGGTTCGCGGGACCGTCGTACGCCATGGATGGCGTACGCGAGCCTCCACGGATGGATTCACGGCGTGTCCCGCGAACCCACACATCCCCGCCCAGCCCGGCGCAGGCACAAACGCAACGCACTGGCTCTAGGCTCTGGCTCCAGGCTCTGGCCTTGGCTTCTAAAAAAAAGAAACAAACCCCAAACCCCAGACATGAAAAAACCCGCTTTCGCGGGTTTGATCATTATCTGAGTCATGGTGCCCAGGAGAGGACTCGAACCTCCACGAAGTTGCCCCCGCTAGCACCTGAAGCTAGTGCGTCTACCAATTCCGCCACCTGGGCGACTCAGGAGGAGAATTCTGCGGGAGAACTAAAATTGTGTCAACAGCATTTCGCGGGAAATTTCGATGCTGGCGCGACGCTGCTTCGCCGCTCCACATGCCGCGTGAGGCATGGCGTCCCAGTCCAACGTCAGCCAACGCCAGAAACGAAAAAACCCGCTTGCGCGGGTTTGATCATTGTCTGAGTCATGGTGCCCAGGAGAGGACTCGAACCTCCACGAAGTTGCCCCCGCTAGCACCTGAAGCTAGTGCGTCTACCAATTCCGCCACCTGGGCGACTCAGGAGGCGAATTATGCGGAAGCATTGCAGCACTGTCAATGCATTCTGGCCCGCTATCGACACCGGGTGGCGCCAGCGCTGCCGCGGCGCGGCTTGACCCCGCATGCGGCCACTCAAAATACTCGTCGTACCCCGCAGCAAGGCGTTCCCATGGACACCCCGATCCTGCACTTCCACCCGCTGTCTTCGTGCTGCCAGAAGGTGCTCATCGCCGCCGGCGTACTCGGCGTCGCGCTGGACACGCGCCTGTTGAACCTCGGCGACCCGGTCGAGCGCGCGGCATTCCGGGCACTGTGGCCGCTGGACAAGATGCCGCTGCTGATCGAGCAGGGCACGCCCATCGGCGAGACCAGCATCATCATCGAGTACCTCCAGCTCCACCATGCCGCCGACGGTGCGTGGCTGATTCCAGCGGATCCGGCGCAGGCGCTGGCGGTGAGGTTCTGGGACCGGTTCTGCGACTTCTACGTCATGACCCCGATGCAGGCGCTGACCGCCACGCTGCTGCAGCCGGACGCGCAGGGGGATGCGCAGGCCACGGCGGCGGCGCGGGCAACCCTGCTCAAAAGTTACGCATTGCTGGATCGCCAGCTCGAGGGGCGGCGCTGGCTGACGGGCGAGGCGTTCACCCTGGCCGACTGCGCCGCGGCGCCCGCCCTGTTCTATGCCGTGGCCTACGTGCCGTTGCCCGACGCGCATGCCGCGCTGTCGGCGTACGTAGAGCGGTTGATGGCGCATGCGGACGTGGCCGCGGTGGTCGATGCGGCCCGCCCGTGGTTCAAGTACTTCCCGGGACGGGCGGGGCTGGCCCGCCGCTACTACGACCCGCAGGCCTGATCCGCGCGGTTTCGGGAGGGCAGAAACGAAAAAACCCGCTTGCGCGGGTTTGATCATTGTCTGAGTCATGGTGCCCAGGAGAGGACTCGAACCTCCACGAAGTTGCCCCCGCTAGCACCTGAAGCTAGTGCGTCTACCAATTCCGCCACCTGGGCGACTCAGGAGGAGAATTGTGGCGATGCCGCCGGGGCTTGTCAACGCTTTTGTTAAATTTCTTCACAAACCTGCATCCGCATCCGCCTAGACCGGTTCTGCACACCATCAGCGGTTACCATGGAGGCCAATGAAACCAAAGAAACCGACCCGGGGCGCGAAAGCCCCCAAGTCCCCGGCGCCCCAGGCTGCCGGTCCGTCGGGCAAGCCCCGCGCTGCCGCCAAGAAGGCCGGCAAGCTGCCACCGTGGATGCCCGAATCGATGAACACCCCGGCGCCGCCGCGGGGCGGCAAGCGCGGCGGCCCGAAGCCGGACACCGGCGCGCCGATCCCGACCCGCCGACGCCCGCACCCGAGTACCGCCGACATGAACGTGATCGACCCGCATGCGGCGCGTGAGGCCGAGCGCTATGCCCAGCCCATCGCCAGCCGCGAGGCGATCCTGCAGCTGCTGGACCGCTGCGACGGCCCGCAGACCGCCGAGGAGATCGGCATCCACCTGGGCCTGACCGAACCGGATCGCGCCGATGCACTGGGCAAACGCCTGGGCGCGATGGTGCGCGACGGCCAGCTCGTGCAGAACCGCCGCGGCGGCTTCGCCCCGGTGCAGGCCACCAACCTGATCACCGGCGTGGTCATCGCCAACCCGGAAGGCTTCGGCTTCCTGCGCCCGGTGGAGGGCGGCGACGACCTGTTCCTGCCGCCGTATGAAATGCGCAAGGTCATGCATGGCGACCGCGTGCTGGCCAACGTCACCGGCATCGACCGTCGTGGCCGTCGCGAGGGCAGCATCGCCCGCGTGCTCGAGCGCGGCATGACCCGCCTGATCGGCCGCTTCAGCGTCGAGTTCGGCATCAATTACGTGGTCCCCGACGACAAGCGCGTGCAGCGCAATGTGCAGATCCCGCCCGACCAGACCGGCGATGCCCGCGACGGCCAGCTGGTGGTCTGCGAGCTGACCCAGGCGCCGGATACGCGGCGCCCGCCGATCGGCCGCATCATCGCGGTGCTCGGCGACAAGCTGACCGCTTCGCTGATCGTGGAAACGGCGATCCATGGCCACGAGCTGCCGTTCGAGTTCCCGCAGGAGGTGCTCAACGAGGCCTCGGCGGTGCCGCTGGTGGTGGAGCCGTCGATGATCGGCGGCCGCGTGGACCTGCGCAGTACGCCGCTGGTGACCATTGATGGCGAGGATGCCAAGGACTTCGACGACGCGGTCTATTGCGAACCCAATGCCGACGGCTTCCGCCTGGTTGTGGCCATCGCCGACGTATCCAATTACGTGCGCCCCGGCACCCCGCTGGACGATGAAGCCCAGAAGCGCGCCACCTCGGTGTACTTCCCGGGCTTCGTGGTGCCGATGCTGCCGGAGACTCTCTCCAACGGCATCTGCTCGCTGATGCCCAAGGTCGACCGCATGTGCTTCGTCTGCGACATGCAGGTGAGCCGCGAGGGCGAGGTGGTCCATTCGCGCTTCTACGAGGCGGTGATGAATTCGCACGCCCGCCTGACCTACACCCAGGTCTGGCAGGCGGTCGGCGAGAACGACACGGCCGTGCGCAACCAGATCGCCGCGGTGCTGCCGCAGGTCGAGCGCCTGCACCAGCTGTACAAGGTGCTGGCCAAGGCGCGCACCAAGCGCGGCGCGATCGAGTTCGAGTCGTCTGAAGTGCGCTTCGTGCTCGACAACACCGGTGAGGTCACCCAGGCCGGCATGCTGGTGCGCAACGATGCGCACAAGCTGATCGAAGAATGCATGATCGCGGCCAACGTGCAGGCCGCCCGTTACCTGCTGCACAAGCAGGTGCCGGCGCCGTTCCGCGACCATGCCAAGCCGCCGGAAGCCAAGTACGACGACCTGCTGGAGTTCCTCAAGGAATTCAAGCTGAGCCTGCCGCCGTGGTCGAAGGTGCAGCCGGGCGATTACACCAAGCTGCTCAAGAAGGTGCGCGAGCGCCCGGATGCGGCACTGCTGGAATCGGTCCTGCTGCGCAGCCAGAGCCTGGCGGTGTATTCGCCGGACAACCAGGGCCACTTCGGCCTGTCGCTGGACGCCTACGCCCACTTCACCTCGCCGATCCGTCGCTACCCCGACCTGCTGGTGCACCGCGCGATCAAGCATGCCCTCAGCGGCGCGCCGGTGGAGAAGTTCACCTACGCGGCACGCGAGATGGCCGCACTGGCGCTGCAGTGTTCCGAGCGTGAGCGCCGCGCCGACGAGGCCGAGCGCGAAGTCGACGAGCGCTACCGCGCGGCGTGGATGGAAAAGCACGTCGGCGGTCAGTTCGAAGGCGTGATCAGTGGCGTGACCAGCTTCGGCCTGTTCGTGGAACTGGACGAATCCAAGGTCAACGGCCTGGTCCACGTGACCCAGCTCCCGCACGACTATTACCAGTTCGACGCTACCCGCAAGACCCTCAGCGGCGAACGCCGCGGCAAGGCCTACCGCCTGGGTGACCGGGTGCGCATCCTGGTGCTCAAGGCCAGCATGGAGGAGCGCAAGATCGACTTCCGCCTGGTCGAGGAAAAGGACGACGAGGTGGCCGAGCTGCCGCCGCGCGGCCAGCCCGCCAAGCGCCAGAAGCAGAAGTACTGACCGACGCGCGTACCGGCTCCGGCCGGTACCCCGCCCGTGCCGGTGCCGACCCTGGGTCGGCATCCGCTTGGGCCGCACCCTGCACACACCGATCGGAGCGCATGCCATGCCCGACGACACCCCCCAGTACAGCGGCGGCTGCCAGTGCGGCGCGGTCCGCTTCCATGTGCGCGGTGCGCTGACCGACAGTTCGATCTGCCACTGCCGGATGTGCCAGAAGGCGTTCGGTGCCTATTACGCACCGCTGGTGTCGGTGCGCCAGGTCGATTTCCGCTGGACCCGGGGCGAGCCACGCCGGTTCGCCTCGTCCAACCTGGTCAAGCGCGGTTTCTGCGCGGACTGCGGCACGCCGTTGACCTACGAGGCGCCCGACGGCATGGCCATCGCCGCCGGGGCCTTCGATGCGCCGGCCCGTTTGCCGCCGACCGTGCAGTACGGGGTGGAGAGCAAGCTGCCGTTCGTGGACGGCCTGGGCGCCCTGGCCGTGATCCGCGACGAGGACGATCCGGAAATGACGCTGCTGCAGGGCCTGGTCTCGCACCAGCACCCTGACCATGACACGCCATGATGAGGGGCGGGCAGGGCCTGGCCGGGGCGCGTGGGCGCCCGCGGACGCGGCCGGCGCGGAGGGGGCAGCGGTCCCTGCGCGGCCGGGAGTGAACGCCCGGCAGGGCAGGGCGGGCCTTGATGCTCTACCATTACCACCCCCTGTACCGGTCGTGCCCCCGCAATGAGCAAGCAAAGCCAGTGGATCGTCGGCGTCAACGCCGTCGCCTCTTCGATCGAGAACGATGCCGAGAACGTCCGCGAGGTGCTGATCGAAGCCAGCGCGAAGAATCCGCGGCTGGTCGAGATCGAAGAGAATGCGCGGCGCAAGGGCATCGACGTGCGCAAGGTCAACACCCAGGCGCTGGACGGCGTGGGCGGCTCGGTGCGCCACCAGGGCGTTGCCGCGCGTTACCAGGCCGCACGTACCTATAGCGAAAACGAGCTGGAAGGCCTGGTCGAGGCCGCCGAGGGCAAGGCCCTGCTGCTGGTGCTCGACGAGGTGCAGGACCCGCACAACCTGGGCGCCTGCCTGCGCAGCGCGGCTGCCGCCGGTGCCACCGCGGTGATCATTCCCAAGGACAAGTCCGCGACGGTCAACGCCACCGTGCGCAAGACCTCGGCCGGTGCCGCCGATCGCATCCCGGTGGTGGCGGTGACCAACCTGTCGCGTTGCCTGAAGGATCTGCAGAAGCTGGGGGTGTGGATCTACGGACTGGCCGGCGAAGCCACCGCCTCGCTGTATTCGATCGACCTGAAGGGCAACGTGGCGCTGGTGCTGGGCGGCGAAGCCGACGGCCTGCGCCGCCTCACCCGCGAAAACTGCGACAGCCTGGTCAAGATCCCGATGCCGGGCGACATTGAAAGCCTGAACGTCTCCGTCGCCACCGGCGTGAGCCTGTTCGAAGCCGTCCGCCAGCGCGGTCTGTAACCGCGCGCCGGTAGCGCCGACCGTTGGTCGGCTGAAGACCCGATACGTAGCGCCGACCGTTGGTCGGCTGCAGACCCGATACGTAGCGCCGACCGTTGGTCGGCTGCAGACCCGATACGTAGCGCCGACCGTTGGTCGGCTGCAGACCCGATACGTAGCGCCGACTGTTGGTCGGCTGCAGACCCGGTACGTAGCGCCGACCGTTGGTCGGCTGAAGACCCGATACGCAGCGCCGACCGTTGGTCGGCTGCAGACCCGGTATGTAGAGCCGACCGTTGGTCGGCTGAAGACCCGATACGTAGCGCCGACCGTTGGTCGGCTGAAGACCTGCGCGTAGAGCAGCCGACCAACGGTCGGCTCTACGGTTACCCCGCGCTGCCGCCCAGCGCCTTGAACAGCGTCACATCGTTGATCAGCTGCTTCTGCTTCACCGAGGCCAGCGACAGCTCCGCGTCGCGGCGGGTCTGCTGCGCTTCCAGCCAGGTGCGCAGGTCGGTGGCACCCACGCGGTAACGCACTTCGTACATCCGCTCGATCTCCACCGCCTCGTCATACGACGCCTGCGACGAGGCCACCTGGCGCGCGAACTGCTCGCGGGCCGACAGCGCGTTGTCCACCTCCGACAGCGCGGTATACAGCGTGCGACGGAACTCGTTGGCCGCGATCTGGTAGTCGGTGCCGGCCATGCGCGTGTTCAACTGCGCCTGGCGGATGTTGAGGAACGGCAGCGACAGGCCGGCGCCCAGCGTGGCGACCGGGTTTTCCAGCACGTTGGACAACGACGTCGCGCCGCTGCCGACGCTGCCGGTGAGGCTCAGCGCGGGGTAGTACTGGGTGGCGGTCACCTTGATCGTCTTGAGGCTGTTGCGCAGCCGCAGCTCGGCCGCGCGCAGGTCCGGTCGCCGCCCGAGCAGGTCGGCCGGCAGGCCTTCGGCCACGACCGGGCGGCCACCATCACGCAGTTGCTGCGGCTCTTCGTCCAGTGGCCACGGCTGCCCGTCCAGCAGCACGGTCAGGGCATTGCGGCTGGCCACGCGCTGCTGCTCCAGCGCGCTCTGCGCGGCGCGCTGCGCTTCCAGGCTCTGGGTGGCCTGGCGGACCTCCAGGCGCGACACCGCGCCGGCGTCGAAGCGCGCCTGGACCAGTTGCCGGGTGCGCTCCAGGCGGGCCAGGTTGGCCTGGCCGGCGGTGATCGACTGGTTGAGGAAGGCCAGCGTCCAGTACTGCGTGGCCACATCGCCGACCACCAGCAACGCGGTGTTCTGCAGGTCTTCCTCACGCGCCTGCGCCTCCCACTGGGCGATGTCGCGCTGGGTGCGCAGGCGGCCCCACAGGTCGATTTCCCACTGCAGGGACACGCTGGCCGAGCTGTTACGGCTCCAGTCGGCGCGCTGGTCGATGGCGCGGCTGCCGTTGCTGCCGACGCTGCCGCCGGGCTGCGGCCACAAGGCGTTGTCGGCCAGCCCGGCCTGCAGGCGTGCGCGCTGCACGGCCAGCCCGGCCGAGGCCAGGTCGGTGTTGGCGGCCAGGGCGCGCTCGACCACCCGGTCCAGGCCCGGGTCGCCAAACTGGTGCCACCAGGGGTCGTCACGCACATCGGTGCTGGCGGCATGCGGCAGCGCGTCCACGGTTTCGGTGGGGGCGTTGCGTGCCGCATCGCCCCGCCCGTAGCCGGCCGGCACGGTCGGTGCATCGACCTGGTAGTGCCCGGTGCTGACGCAGGCGCCGAGCGCCAGCGTGGTGGCGCAGGCCAGGGCCAGTGGGCGAAGGCGGGCGAGGGTAAGCGGAGAAAGGACCATCATCATTCGCGCGCCAGCGCCTCCACGGGATCAAGTTGGGCGGCATTGCGCGCCGGAAGGAAGCCGAACGCCACGCCGATCAGGCTGGAGCAGGCGAAGGCCGCGACGATCGACGCGGTCGAGTACACCATCTGGAAATCCGGGGCGAACTTGCCGAACAGCCAGCCCACCAGCAGCGACAGGCCCACGCCGAGCAGGCCGCCGAGCAGGCACACCAGCACCGCCTCGATCAGGAACTGCTGGCGGATGTCGCTCTGTCGCGCGCCCACGGCCATGCGCACGCCGATCTCGCGGGTGCGCTCGGTCACCGACACCAGCATGATGTTCATCACCCCGATGCCGCCCACCAGCAGCGCGATCGCGGCGATCGCGCTGATCAGCAGGGTCATGGTGCGGGTGGTCTGCTCGATGGTCTCGCGGATCTCGGCGCTGTTGCTGAGGAAGAAGTCCTCGGTGCCGTGGCGCATGATCAGCAGCTTGGAAATCGCCGCCTGCGCTGCATCCATCGGCGTGCTGTCATCCACGCGCACGGTGATGCTGGATACATAGCTCTGGCCGAGCATGCGCGACATCACCGTGGTGTAAGGCACCCACACGCCCAGGCTGGTGCTGCCACCGAAGCCGAAGCTCTGTCGCTGCGCCACGCCGATCACCCGTACCGGCACGTTGCCGAGCAGGATCACCTGGCCGATGGGATCGGCGCCGTTGGGGAAGAACTGGGTGCGCGTGTTCTCGTCGATTACCGCCACCTGGGCCAGGCCCTTGACCGCATCGCCATCGAAGAAGCTGCCCTGGCTGAGGGTGACGCCCTTGACCCGGAAGAACTGCTCGCCCACGCCACTTACCTGCGCGGTGGCCGACTGGTTGCGGTAGCGCGCGGTGACCGAGGAGGAGACGCTCGGGGTGGAGCTGTCCACATAGCTCTGCCGTGCCAGCGCGTCCGAATCGCTGGCCTTGAGGGTCTGCACGCGCGCCGAGCGCATGTCGCCGAAGCCGCGCCCGGAGTAGACGTCGATGGTGTTGGTGCCCAGCGCGCTGATGTTCTGCAGGATCTGCTGCTGCGACCCATTGCCCAGGGCCACCACCGAGACCACCGAGGCGATGCCGATGATGATGCCCAGCATGGTCAGGAACGTGCGCAGGCGATGGGCATTCATCGCCAGCAAGGCCATCCGGAATGCCTCGGTGAAGCGGTCGCGCGCGGCGCGCCAGCTGTGGCCCTTGCCGGCGGCCACGGTGGCGTCGCGCTGGGCGCGATAGGTCGGTGCGTTGGGGTTGGCGCGGTCGGCGATGATTTCACCGTCGCGGATCTCGATGATGCGCTGGGCGTGCTCGGCCACGCTCATGTCGTGGGTGACGATGATGATGGTGTGGCCTTCGGCATGCAGCTCGCCGAGGATGCCCATCACTTCCTCGCCGGACCGGGTGTCCAGCGCGCCGGTCGGCTCGTCGGCCAGGATCACCTCGCCACCGTTCATCAGCGCCCGTGCGATCGACACGCGCTGCTGCTGGCCACCGGAAAGCTGGCCGGGCTTGTGCTGCATGCGATCGCCCAGGCCCAGCCGCTGCAGGAGCTGTTCGGCGCGCGCGGTGCGCACGGGGGCGGGGCTGCCGGCATACACAGCCGGCACCTCCACGTTGCCGCGCGCGTCGAGGTCGCCGAGCAGGTGATAGCGCTGGAAGATGAAGCCGAAATGCTCGCGGCGCAGTTCGGCCAGCTCATCCGGCAGCATGCTGCCGGTCTCGCGGCCGGCCACCTGGTAGCTGCCGCGGGTGGGGCGGTCCAGGCAGCCGAGGATGTTCATCAGGGTGGACTTGCCGGAGCCGGACTGGCCGACGATGGCGACGATCTCGCCGGCGGCGATGTCCAGGTTGACGTCGCGCAGCACGGCGATGGTCTCATCGCCGGCGGGAAACTCGCGGCGCAGGTCGCGCAGGCGCAGCAGTGGCATGTCCTTCGACGCCGGGCTCATCGACGCGGTCCACCCATGCCCGGGCCACCGATGCGGACCTGGGCGCCGCGGCCACCGCCGCCGCCACTGCCGGCCGCGGCCGCGGTCGCGCCGCCTTCGCCGACCACCACCTTCTCGCCTTCCTCCACGCCGGACAGCACCTCGGCCGTGGCGCCGTTGTTGATGCCGATCCTGACCTCGCGCGGGGCCGGCATGCCGTCGGCGTCGGCCACGCGCACCATGTACTGGCCATCGCGGGTCTTCGGGCCCAGCGCCACCGCCGGGATGGTCAGCACGCCCTTGGCCTGCTTGAGCATCACCGAGACCTGCGCGGTCATGTCGATGCGCAGGCTGCCGTCCGGGTTTTCCACGTCGAACAACGCGTTGTAGTACACCGCGCTGCTGGAACTGGAACTGGACGCACTGGAACTGGACGAACTGTCGTTGGCGATCGAGGCCGGCGCCGGATTGATCTGGCGCAGGGTGGCGTGGTACTTGCGGTCCGGCTCGCCCAGCGTGGTGAAGTACACCGGCATGCCGGCCTTGATCTTGACCACGTCCGCCTCGGAGACCTCGGCATTGACCGTGACCAGGTCCAGGCGGGCCAGCATCACGATCGTCGGCGCGGTCTGGTTGGCGTTCACCGTGCGCCCTTCCTCGGCGACCACGGCGACCACGGTGCCATCCATGGGCGCGGTGATGCGGGTATAGGACAGGGTGGCGCGGGCGGTGGCCAGTTCGGTCTCGCGGCCCTTGATCTGCGCGTCGTAGGACTGGATCTGCGCGCGGGCGGTCTTCAGCTTGGCGTCGGCGGCGTCGTACTCGGCACGCGAGGTGGCCTCGGCGGCCAGCATCTGCTGCTGGCGCGCGAACTCCAGCTCGGCTTCGCGCAGGCTGGCCTGCTGCACCGCGCGCTGCGCCTTGACCTGGTCCAGCGTGGCCTGGGCGTTGAGCACCTGGTTCTGCTGGGTGGTGGCGTCGATCTCGGCGATCAGGTCGCCTTCCTTGACGGTATCGCCCAGCTGTACCTTCAACGACTTGATCTGGCCGGAGGCCTGCGCACCCACGCTGACCAGCTTGTAGGCATCGATCACGCCGGTGGCTTCCACGGTCTGCTCGATGTCGCCACGGGTGACCGCGGTGGTGGCCAGGGCCGGGGCAGCCGGCTTGCGCAGGTACCATGCGACAATCGCGGCCACCGCGACAAGGACGATGATCGACAGCAGCAGGCGGCCGCGACGGGTGGTGGGCAGGCGGGGCTTCACGATGATCGTCTACTCGGCAGGCCGGCGTGCGGCGTTGTCAGCATTGTGAAGACCCCTCCGCGCTGGCTCAACACTCATCATGTGTCGGGGCGTAACCGCAGCGTGGCTTTCTTATGTCGTTGTGTGTCGAGCGGCTTGTTTGAAACACGCGTACGCAAACCACTGGATGCGGTTCAGCTCCCGACAGGGGATCATGGCCGCATGGAGACTCTCAATCCGATGCATCGACTGCTGATCGTCGACGACGACCACGACATCCGCCACCTGCTGGCCGAACAGCTCGGCCGTGCCGGCTATCAGGTCAGCACCGCCAGCGATGGCCAGGCCATGCGCCAGGTGCTCGAGCGCGAGCACGTGGACCTGATCGTGCTCGACCTCAACCTGCCGCGCGAAGATGGCCTGACCCTGTGCCGCGACCTGCGCGCGCGCTCGAGCACGCCGGTGATCATGCTCACCGCGCGCAGCGAGCCGATCGACCGCGTGCTGGGCCTGGAAATGGGGGCCGACGACTACCTGGGCAAACCGTTCGAGCCGCGCGAACTGCTGGCGCGCATCCGCAATGTGCTGCGCCGCACCGAAGCGCTGCCGGCCAACCTGGAGCCGCTGGCGATCCGGCGCGCGCGCTTCTCGCACTGGATCTTCGACCTGGAGCACCGCCACCTGCTGGATCCGGATGGCCGCGTGGTGGTCCTGTCCGGTGCCGAGTTCCGGCTGCTGCGGGTGTTCGTGGGGCACGCCAACAAGGTGCTCTCGCGCGAACAGCTGGTGGCGTTGAGCAGTGGCCGCAGCTACGAATCCCAGGACCGCGCGATCGACCTGCAGGTCAGCCGGCTGCGCAACAAGCTGGCCGACGATGGCGGCAGCGACGGGTTGATCAAGACCGTGCGCAATGAAGGGTACGTGCTGGCCACGGCGGTGACCCTGGAATGAGACGCCTGGGCCGGTTCTTCGCCTCGATGGTGGGGCGCCTGTTCGTGATCCTGCTGCTGGGCATGAGCGTGGCCGCGATCGGCGCGACGATGCTGGCCAGCGCCAAGCGGCAGCAGGAGTTCGAGCGACAGAACCTCAATCGCATCGCCGACCGGCTGCAGGGCTTCGTCAACATGCTCGACGGCAACCCCGAGCTGCGCGACCGCCTGCTCGACAGCGGGGGCCCCAGCGTGCGGCGGCTGCCGCCCGGCGCGCGGGTGGGGCGCCCGGACACCGCGCTGATGGAGGTGCTGGACGACCGCCCCGGGCCGGTGGCCAGCAGCCAGGTTGCCTTCACCTCGTTCCGCTCCTGCCTGCCGCGGCTGCCCGAGCTGCCGCACCCGAAGAAGCCGCGCAATGGCCCGCCGCGCGAGAGTGACCCCGCCTTCATCCCGCCCAAGTGCCGGATGGTGGCGCTGCGCCTGAGCGATGGTACCCCGCTGCAGCTCGCGCTGGATTCGCCGGCGGTGGCGCACAACGGCATCCTGGCCGTCGACCCGCTGTTCCTGAGCCTGCTGGTGCTGGCCATCGCGGTGCTGGCCTACGTGGTCGCGCGCATGGCCAGCGCGCCGCTGCAGCGCCTGGCCGCCGCGGCGGCCGCGCTCGGCGATGACCTGCAGGGCGCGCCGATGCCGGTGACCGGGCCGCTGGAGGTACGGCGCGCCGCCGAGGCCTTCAATGCCATGCAGAAGCGCCTGCAGCGCCACCTGGGGGAGCGCACCCAGATGCTGGCGGCCATCACCCATGATCTGCAGACCCCGGTGACCCGACTGCGGTTGCGGCTGGAGAACGTGGGCGATGAAGCCCTGCGCGAGCGCCTGATCGGCGACCTGGCGGCCATGCAGGCCTTGATCCGCGAGGGCCTGGAGCTGGCCCGGAGTGCCGAGAGCGCCGAGCAGCGCGCCGCGCTGGACCTGGATTCGCTGCTGGAGAGCATCGTGGAGGACGCGGTGGAAGCCGGTGCCGACGTGCGCTTCGACCGGCCCAGCGGGGCGGTGCTGATGCTGCGCCCGCTGGCCATGCACCGGTTGTTCTCCAACCTGGTCGACAACGCGGTTACCTACGGCCAATCGGCCCGGGTCAGCGTGGAGCAGGACGCGGACAAGGTGGTGGTGCGCATCCGCGACAGCGGCCCGGGCCTGGCCGAGGACGAACTGGAGGCGGTGTTCGACCCGTTCGTGCGGCTGGAGACCTCGCGCTCGCGCGCGACCGGCGGTGCCGGCCTGGGCCTGACCATCGCCCGCGCGCTGGCCGAGAAGGACGGTGCCCGGCTGAAGCTGCGCAACCACCCGAAGGGCGGGTTGGAGGCGGTGGTGGAGTGGCCGGCCAGCCTGCGGGCCAGCGGCGCCCGCCACGCCTGAACGACGTGGACACAAAGTGGTGCGGTTTTGCCTACTATGGGCAACCCCACCGCGTTGTCCTGCATGAGCGCGTCTTTGCCCGTCGGTTGCCATTGGAGTGCATCGCCGCCTGTTGCCTGCTGTCCTGCCCACCCCGGCTGGTCCTGATCGATGGGCCAAGGGGGAGGCGGTAGCCGGTGGCGGCCGGCACAACGAAAGGTCTTGCAGCGCGTCGGCGCGGCGTTGCTGTGGCTGTGCCTGTGCGGGCTGATGTCCTGGCCGCTGTCGGCCCAGGACGGGCCACCGCCGCTGCGCGACTACGCCATCGACGTGTGGACCTCGCGCAACGGCCTGCCGCACAACTCGCTGCGCGACATCGCGCAGACGCCCGAAGGCCACCTGTGGTTCGCCACGTGGGAAGGCCTGGTGCGCTACAACGGCCTGGATTTCACCGTCTTCGACCGCAGCACCAAGCCGGGCCTGCGCGATAACGGCGTGGGCGCGCTGTTCGTCGATCGCGCCGGTGCGCTGTGGATCAGCGACTCGCGCGGCAACGTCACCCGGCGCGGCACCGACGGGCGCTGGCAGGTGTTCGAACATGCCCCGGGCGCGCCGGAGGTCCTGATCCAGGCGATGCAGATGGACAGCCACGGGCGCCTGTGGCTGCTCTACGAGGGCCAGGGCATCGGCAGCCTCGGCGCGGACGGCACCTTCCAGTACCAGAAGCCACCGGCGGACGTGCCGATGGCGATGAGCTTCACCAAGCTGGTGGTGGATGCGCAGGACCGGGTCTGGGTGGGCACGCTGGATGGCCTGGTGGTGCGCGACAACGACGGCGTGCTGCGCCGCGCCCCGGAGAGCTTCGGGCTGGGCCGCGGCCTGGTGTGGCCGTACCGCGCGCCCGACGGGGTGATGTGGATCGTGGCCGGCGAGCGCGTCTACCGCATGCAGGACGGCCTGCCGCAGCTGCAGCACCGCCTGCCCGGGGTGATGCATATCACCGCGATGCTGCAGGACCGGCACGGCGACCTGTGGCTGGGCACCGAGAACCAGGGCCTGCTGCGCTTGTCGCGGCATGGGCTCGAGCGCCTGCCGAACGGGCTGTCGCTGCCCGGAGGGCGGGTGGTGAGCCTGCGCGAAGACGCCGAAGGCAGCATCTGGGTGGGCGCCAACGGCGGCCTGTACCGCTTGCGCGAGACCTTGTTCAGCAGCTTCACCGAGCGCGATGGGCTCAGCGGCGACTACGTGCGCACGGTGCTGGAGGACCAGGACCGGCAACTGTGGATCGGCAGCGCCAACGGCCTGGACCGGCGCGATGCGCAGGGCCGGTTCGTGCCGGTACGGCTGCACAACAGTGGCGGCAAGACTCCCTCGGTGCTGAGCCTGGCCCAGGACCACGACGGCGACCTGTGGGTGGGCACCTTCGGCGATGGCGTGTTCCGCCTGGACTCCCACGGGCGCACGCTGCGCATCTACGGCACGGCCGATGGCCTGCCCGGCGGCAACATCCGCGCGATGAGCGTGGACCGCGCCGGCGCGGTGTGGGCCGGCACCCAGAAGGGCGTGGTGCGGATCGACCGCAGCGGCGTGCACGTGCCCGACCTGCCGGGGATGCCCGGTGGACTGATCACGGCGATGACGCACGACGCCGATGGCGCGTTGTGGATCGGCACCATCGAAGGCATCAAGGTGCTGCGCGGCGACCACGTGCAGAGCATCGACCTGGCCCCGCTGGGAGGCGGGCGCAGCGTGTTCGGTTTCCAGCAGATCGGCGATGCGATGTGGATCAGCAGTGATCGCGGCCTGTACCGCTGGGAAGACGGCACGCTGGCGAGGGTCGGCCTGGAGCAGGGGATGCCGGTGGACACGGTCTTCCAGCTGGTGCCCGACCGGGTCGGCAATGTCTGGATCAGCAGCAACCGGGGCGTGCTGCGCACCGACATGGCCATGCTCAACCAGGTCGCCGATGGCCGCGCCAAGCGGGTCGAGGTGGAGCATTACAACGAAATCGACGGCATGGCCAACTCGCAGGCCAACGGCAGTTCCGGGCCGTCGGCGCTGCTGCGTCAGGACGGCACGTTCTGGGTGGTCACCGCCGGTGGCCTGAGCATGGTCGACCCGTTGCGCCTGCAGCGCTTCCGCGAGCGCCTCGCCCCGCCGGCGGTGATCGAGAACGTGCTGGTGGATGGCAAGCCGCTGCATTGGCAGGGCAGCGACCACAACCGCATTCCCGGTGGGCGCCGGCTCAGCGTGAGTTATGTCGGCCTGAGCTACCTGATGTCCGAGCGGATCCGCTACCGCACCCGCCTGGCCGGCCTGGACAACGGCTGGATCGAGCGCGGCCAGCAGCGCAGCGTGGAGTTCATCGGCCTGCCGCCCGGCGACTACACCCTGCACGTATCGGCGGCCCATCCGGGCGGTAGCTGGAGCGACAGCGAAGCGGTGTGGGAGTTCACCGTCGAACCATTCCTGTGGCAGCGCCGCAGCGTGCAGGCGATCGCCGCCCTGCTGTTGCTGGCCGGGTTGGTCGCGCTGTACCGCTACCTGATCAACCGCTACAAGGCCAGCAACATCCGCCTGGCGCGGATGGTGGACGAGGCCACCCGCGACCTGCAGGCGCAGACGGTCAACCTGCAGGCCCTGAACCAGGAAAAGACCGAACTGGCCGACCGCCTGGCGGTGCAGGCCGAGCAGTTCGGGCGCCAGGCGCGCGAGGACGCGTTGACCGGGCTGCCCAACCGGCGCGCATTCGACGAGGCGCTGGCCCGCGATTTCGCCCGCTCGCAGCGCAGTGGCCATCCGCTGTGCTTGGTGGTGCTGGACATCGACCACTTCAAGGAGGTCAACGACCAGCACAGCCACAGCGTGGGCGACGTGGTGCTGGTTGAAGTGGCGCGGGTGATCGCCTCGGCCTGTCGCGACTCGGACATGCCGGCGCGTACCGGTGGCGAAGAGTTCACCCTGCTGCTCAACGACACCCGCCTGGCGGAAGCGGCGCAGGTCTGCGCGCGCCTGCGCGGGCTGTTCCATGACCATCCGGACTGGGCCGGCGTGCCGGGCCTGAAGGTGACCTTCAGCGCCGGCCTGGTCGAACTGGATGCCGCCGACCGCACCCCGATGCTGCTCTACCAGCGCGCCGACCGTGCGCTGTACCGCGCCAAGAGCGAGGGACGGGACCGCACCGCAATCGGGTAGAGCCGACCGTTGGCCGGCTGCGCGCAGTGATCGATACATCCGTAGAGCCGACCGTTGGTCGGCTGCGCGCGATGATCGATACACCCGTAGAGCCGACCGTTGGTCGGCTGAGCGCGATGGGGGATGTGCGGGCGGTTGGCGTTGAAGAGCAGCCGACCAACGGTCGGCTCTACGGTCGCGGCCACGCGACGGCGATGGTGCAGAACGACTTGACGTTCTGCTCGGTCTCGTACACCGCGCTGTGCGCCTCGTCGGCATCCCAGCCCAGGCCCGCGGCGGTGGCCGCAGGTAAGAGCACGGTCTGGCCACAGACCGTGCTCGGCTGCGCGCGGTGATCGATACACCGGTAGAGCCGACCGTTGGTCGGCTGAGCGCGATGATCGATACACCCGTAGAGCCGACCGTTGGTCGGCTGCGCGCGATGGGGGATGTGCAGGCGGTTGGGGCTGAAGAGCAGCCGACCAACGGTCGGCTCTATGGTCGCGGCCACGCGACGGCGATGGTGCAGAACGACTTGGCGTTCTGTTCGGTGTCGCACACCGCGCTGTGCGCGTCGTCGGCATCCCAGCCCAGGCCCGCGGCGGTGGCCGCGGGTAAGAGCACGGTCTGGCCATAGACCGTGGCCGGCTGCGCGCGGTGATCGATACACCGGTAGAGCCGACCGTTGGTCGGCTGCGCGCGATGGGGGATGTGCAGGCGGTTGGCGTTGAAGAGCAGCCGACCAACGGTCGGCTCTACGGTCGCGGCCACGCGATGGCGATGGTGCAGAACGACTTTGGCGGTCTGCTCGGTGTCGTACACCGCGCTGCGCGCGTCGTCGGCATCCCAGCCCAGGCCCGCGGCGGTGGCCGCGCGTAAGAGCACGGCCTCGCCACAGACCGTGCTCGGCTGCGCGCGGTGATCGATACACCGGTAGAGCCGACCGTTGGTCGGCTGCGCGCGATGGGGGATGTGCAGGCGGTTGGCGCTGAAGAGCAGCCGACCAACGGTCGGCTTTACGGCTTCGGCCAGGCGTTGGCGATGGTGCAGAACAACTTGGCGGTCTGCTCGGTGTCGTAGACGGCGCTGTGCGCTTCGTCGGCATCCCAGCCCAGGCCCGCGGCGGTGGCCGCGCGTAAGAGCACGGCCTCGCCATAGACCGTGGTCGGCTGCGCGCGGTGATCGATACACCGGTAGAGCCGGGGTTTGTCGGCTGCTCGCAGTGGTCGATACACCCGTAGAGCCGACCGTTGGTCGGCTGCGCGCGATGATCGATACATCCGTAGAGCCGACCGTTGGTCGGCTGCACGCGATGATCGATACACCCGTAGAGCCGACCGTTGGTCGGCTGCGCGCGATGATCGATACATCCGTAGAGCGGACCGTTGGTCGGCTGCGCGCGGTGATCGATACACCGGTAGAGCCGACCGTTGGTCGGCTGCGCGCGATGGGGAGCGTGCAGGCAGTTGGCGTTCAAGAGCAGCCGACCAACGGTCGGCTCTACGGTCGCGGCCAGGCGTTGGCGATGGTGCAGAACAACTTGGCGGTCTGCTCGGTGTCGTAGACGGCGCTGTGCGCTTCGTCGGCATCCCAGCCCAGGCCCGCGGCGGTGGCCGCGCGTGCCAGCACGGTCTGGCCGTAGGCGATGCCGGCCATGGTCACCGTGTCGAATACGCTGAAGGGGTGGAACGGGTTGCGCTTGTGGCCCACCCGGTTGACCGCGGCATTGACGAAACCGAGGTCGAAGTGCGCGTTGTGGCCGACCAGGATCGCGCGCTGGCAGCCGTACTTCTTCACCGCTGCCCGGACCGGGGCGAAGATGTGGTCCAGCGCGTCCTTCTCGGACTTGGCCAGGCGGAACGGGTGGTCCAGGATGATCCCGGTGATCTCCAGGGACTTCGGATCGATCTCCAGGCCTTCGGCCGGGATCACGTGCGCGCTGGCGGTCTGGCCGGGGTAGAGCAGGCCGTTGTCGTCCATTTCGATCGGCACCGCGGCGATTTCCAGCAGCGCGTTGCGGTTGCAGTCGAAGCCACCGGTCTCCACGTCGATCACCACCGGCAGGAAGCCCCGGAAGCGGGTTGCCATCAAACGCTGGGCGAGGGAGGGCGAAACAGTGGCGTCCGCGGCGGTCGCGGCGGGCTGGGGGAGGTCTTCGGTCATCGCGGCAGTCTACCAGAGCAGCTTGAACGGGCCGTTTCAGGGCCGGCTGCGTGTCAGCAAGCGACCGGCTGTTCGGCGCCGATCACGCCAGCGGCAAGCAGTTGCGCCAGGAGCACGCGACCGTCCGGTTCCAGATCCGGCAGGGCCAGGCCATGCTGGTCTGCCAGGTGCTGCAGGTGCTCGGCGCCGCTGCGGGGTGGGGCGGTGTCCATCTGCTCCAGCAGTTGCCAGGCCAGCGCGCTCAACTGGGAGAACACGACGGTGCCGTCCGGCGCGCGGCGTGCGAGCAGGAAGGTGGGCTGCACGGGCGCGAGAGCCGGCTGGCAAGCGCGGCCCAGCTGCGGCACGGGCCAGCGGTAAGCCAGCGGCCAGGCCAGCGACGCGCGTCGCAGCCGGGTCGACCACGGATCCATGCCCGGCTCCGGCGCCGGCAACGGTGACGCATCCAGGCCCTGCAAGGCCTGTTCGACCCATTCGTAATGCGCCAGTTCGGCAAGAAACGGCCGCGGCAGATCGTCCAGCGCCTGCAGCCAGGCGACGAACTCGGCCGCCACCTCGGTGAACAGCGGTGAGGTGCAGCGGTGCGTGACGAGATAGCGTCGGCACAGCGCCGCCCATTCGTCGTCGTCCAGCACCTGCAGCAGCACCGGGAAGCTGCCGGCCAACAGCGCCTGCAGGGTGTTGAACAGCAGGTCGCGATAGACCTGCAGGCGTGTCTCGTCCAGCCCGGCCGGGGCCGGCTGGTGCTGCGGATCGCGCAGGTGCGCGGTCAGGGCCCACTGCTGCGCGCGCAGGGTGTCGCTCATGCCGCCACCTCACCTGCGCTGCGGTCGAGGATGCGCCGGACCTGGTGCAGTTCCTGGCGCAGCTCTGCATAGGGCGGGATATTGAAATCGCGTTCGAGCAGGGTCGGGCGCGGCCCAAAACGGGCGCAGGCGTCGCGCAACAGGGCCCAGACCGGATCGGTCACCGGGCTGCCGTGGGTATCGATCTTCAGGTCGACCGCCGCATCGAAGTGGCCAGCGACGTGCATGCACACCACGCGCTCGGCGGGCAGGCCGGCAAGGTAGGCGCTGGCATCGAAGCCATGGTTGGTGGCGTTGACGTAGACGTTGTTGACGTCCAGCAGCAGGTCGCAGTCGGCCTCGGCCAGCACCGCGCGGGTGAAGTCCAGCTCGCTCATCGCCGCGTGCGGGGTAAGGTAGGTCGATACGTTCTCCACCGCGATCCGGCGCCCGAGGCGGTCCTGCACCTGGGCGATGCGGTGGGCGGTGTGGCGCACGGCTTCCTCGGTGAACGGCAGTGGCAGCAGGTCGTAGAGGTGGCCGTCGTCGCTGCAGTAACTGAGGTGTTCGCTGTACAGCACCGCCTGGTGCCGGCGCAGGAAGCGGTCTACCTGGTCGAGGAAATCCATGTCCAGCGGTGCGCTGCCGCCGAGCGACAGCGACAGCCCATGGCAGGTGAGGGGATAGCGTGCGCCGAGTGCCTGCAGGCGCTCGGCCCAGATGCCCCCCAGGCCGATCCAGTTTTCCGGCGCGCATTCGAGGAAGTCGATGTCGCCGGCCGGTGCACGGTCCAGGTCATCGAGCAGCGCGCGGCGCAGCCCCAGCCCCACCGCCGCCGCGGGCAGCGACGCTGGGCCAAGGGCGGCGGGTTCAGCGCTGGGGTCAGTGCCTGGCACCGCACTTGCCTTCGCCGCACTTGCCTTCGGCCCCCTTCCTGTCGCCCGCCCTGGGCGCCGGGGCGGGTGTGGTCTTGCCCTTGTCGGCCCCGCACGCGCCTTCGCCACATTTGCCCTCGGCGCCCTTGCCGGCCGCCGCCGTGGTCGTGCCGGCGCCGCACTTGCCTTCCCCGCATTTGCCCTCGGCCGCCTTGTCGGCCGTCTTCGGCGCGGCCTGCGTGGCCAGGGAATAGCCCTGCACCAGATCGGTCATCGACAGCGCCGATGCGGTCGCGCTCATGCCAAGGCTGCCGGCCAACGTGGCGCAGGTCAGCAGGCCAATGCGGGGGCGGGTCTTGTTCATGCAGGGAATCCTTGGAAGGGCACGGGGCCGGAGAGAGGCCTGCGGAGCATGCCGGATTGGCGGCGCGTGGGGAACATCCCAGCGGTCCCCAAACGGCAGAAGCGCCGGTTGCCCGGCGCTCCTGGAGATCACACCAACGGCCCGGGCTCAGCGCCCGTTGAGCACCACGTCGGCGATCAGCCCGGTGGCGGCGGCGATCAGCACGTAGCGGCCATCGACATGGCGCCATTGCTGGCCACGGCCAGGCGCGCGCAGGCCGTGGCGCTTGTAGTCGCGCACGTAGTCGCCGCGATGGTCGCGCTGGAGGTGGCCACCGCGACGGGGCGGCTCGTGCCGGTCATGGCCGCGTGGGTTGGCGTGGTTGCGGTCCTGTTGCCCGTGGCGGTCGCGGTCGTCGCGGTCGGGGTGGTGGTCAGGGCCGGCAAAGGCCGATCCGCTGGCGAGAAGGGTCAACGACAAGGTGGCGGCGAGCAGGCGTTTCATGGGGAGATCCTTCCGGGAGCGGTGGGTTTCAACCGCAGCTCCAGACTCGGATTTTCTGCATGAACAGGCAATTAAAAAGGCCGATACGCGGGTATCGGCCTGTAACGACGTGTATCGGGCGGGGCGAACGGCTTACAACTGTTCGCCACTGGTTTCGTCGGCCTTCGCGCGCGGCGGCAGCACCTGCTCGCCGTGCACCAGGAACCACACGTTCTCGGCGATGTTGGTGGCATGGTCGCCCACACGCTCCAGGTTCTTGGCCATGAACAGCAGGTGCGTGCACGGGGTGATGTTGCGCGGGTCTTCCATCATGTAGGTCAGCAGCTCGCGGAACAGCGCGGTGTACTGCGCGTCCAGGCGCGCGTCGTCATCTCGCAGGGCCAGGGCGGCGGCGGCGTCGTTGTCGCGGTAGGCCTGGATGGCGCGGCGAACCTGCTCGGCGGCCAGCCGGCCAAGCGAGCGCAGGCCTTCGATCTGCGGCAGCGGCGGCACCTTGCTCAGCGCGATCGAACGCTTGGCCACGTTGGCGGCGTAGTCGCCGATGCGTTCGATGTCGGCCGGGATGCGCAGGCCGGCGAGGATCTCGCGCAGGTCGCGGGCCATCGGGCCACGCAGCGCCAGGCGCATCACGTCGTGGCTGATCTGCTGTTCCAGCGCGTCGATCGCTTCATCGTTGGCGATGATGCGATGGGCGGCGTGGTCGTCGCGCTTTTCGATGACGTCCATGGACGCCTCGAGCTGGGCGACGGCCATCTCGCCCATGCGCACGATCTCGGCCACCAGGCGCTGCTGCTCTTCGTCGTAGCTCTTGACGATGTGGTCGTTGGGAATGCTCATGCGGTTCTATCCAGAGGTTCGTGGGCGGGCCGGAATCAGCCGAAGCGGCCGGTGATGTAGTCTTCGGTCTGCTGCTTGTTGGGCTGCGAGAAGATCACTTCGGTGCGGTCGTGTTCGATCAGGTCGCCCAGGTACATGAAGGCGGTGTAGTCGGACACGCGCGCGGCCTGCTGCATGTTGTGGGTGACGATGACGATGGTGTAATCGTGCTTGAGCTCTTCGACCAGCTGCTCGATGCGGCTGGTGGAGATCGGGTCCAGCGCCGAGGTCGGTTCGTCCAGCAGCAGGACGTCCGGGCGCAGGGCCACGGCGCGGGCGATGCACAGACGCTGCTGCTGGCCACCGGACAGGCCCAGCGCGCTCTGGTTGAGCTTGTCCTTCACTTCGTCCCACAGCGCGCCCTGGCGCAGCGCCTGTTCGACGCGCACGGTCATGTCGGCCTTGGACAGCTTTTCGTGGTGGCGGATGCCGTAGGCGACGTTCTCGAAGATGGTCATCGGGAACGGCACCGGCTTCTGGAACACCATGCCGACCTTGCTGCGCAGGCGGTTCATCGGGTACTTCGGCGAGAGGATGTTCTCCCCGTCCAGCAGCACTTCGCCGCGCGCTTCCAGCTTGGGGTACAGCGCGTAGATGCGGTTGAAGATGCGCAGCAGGGTGGACTTGCCGCAGCCGGACGGGCCGATCAGCGCGGTGACGCGCTTCTCGGGGATTTCCAGCTCGATGTTCTTCAGGGCGTGGAATTTGTCGTAGTAGAAGTCCAGCCCGCGCGCGGCCAGCTTGATCGGCGCCGGGGTCTGCAGGCTTTCATGCGAGGCCGGGACCACGATGCGCTGCATCGGCACGGCGTTGGAGAGGTCGTTCATGGCGAGGTCCGCGGAAAGGTCAGTCATGGGAGATACGGTTGCGCAGCAGGATGCCGCGCGCGGAGAGGCTGACCAGCAGGACGAACACGGTCAGCACCAGCGCACCGGCCCAGGCCAGCGTCTGCCAGGATTCATACGGGCTGCCGGCGAACTGGTTCATCACCACCGGCACCGAGGCCATCGGCTGGAACACGTTGCTGTTCCAGTACTGGTTGCCGAAGGCGGTGAACAGCAGTGGGGCGGTCTCGCCGGAGATGCGGGCCAGCGCCAGCAGGATGCCGGTGACGATGCCGGCGGCGGCACTGCGGTACAGCACCTGCACGGTCACCTTCCACTGCGGGATGCCCAGCGACAGCGCCGCTTCGCGCATCTGCGAGGGCACCAGGCGCAGCATCTCATCGGTGGTGCGCACCACCACGGGCAGCACGATGAAGGCCAGCGACAGCGCACCGGCGAAGGCCGAGAACTGCCCGCCGGTCTGCATCACGTACAGGGTGTAGACGAACAGACCCAGCACGATGGAGGGCGCCGACAGCAGGATGTCGTTGACGAAGCGGACCACCGTGCCGGCCTTGCGGAAGTTGCCGTACTCGGCCAGCCAGGTGCCGGCGAGCACGCCGAGCGGGGTGCCGATCGCGATCGCCAGGCCACACATCACGGCACTGCCGAAGAACGCATTGGCCAGGCCGCCGTCCTGCATCGGCGGCGGTGTCATCTTGGTGAACAGGTCCAGGTTGATCCCGGCCAGGCCCTTGGAGGCCAGCGTCCACAGAATCCAGCCGAGGAAGAACAGGCCGAACAGGGCGGTCAGGCAGGACAACAGCAGCGCGACCACGTTGACGATGCGGCGGCGCAGGTACAGCGGCTGGGAAGCGGTGTTGACGACGGCGGACATCAGTTGCCCTCCTTGCGGGACAGACGCATCAGCATCAGGCGGGCGATCGCCAGTACGACGAAGGTGACGATGAACAGGACGAAGCCGAGCAGCAGCAGCGCCGAGCGGTAGGTTTCGGTGGCTTCGCCGAAGTCATTGGCGATCAGCGCGGCGATGGTGGTGCCGGGCTCCAGCAGCGACGGCGACAGGCGCACGCTGTTGCCGATCACGAAGGCCACCGCCATGGTTTCGCCGAGCGCGCGGCCCAGGCCGAGGAAGATGCCGCCGATCACCGCCGAGCGGGTGTAGGGCAGCACGATGTCCCAGCTGACTTCCCACTTGGTGGAGCCCAGCGCATACGCCGATTCCTTCAGGCGGGTCGGCACGGTGAGGAACACTTCGCGCATCACCGAGGAGATGAAGGGGATGACCATGATCGCCAGCACGAAGCCGGCGGTGAGCACGCCGATGCCCAGCGGCGGGCCCTGGAACAGCGGGCCGATGATCGGCCATTCGCCCAGGGTTTCGTTGAGCGTGGGCGTGACGTACTCGGTCATCACCGGGACCAGCACGAACAGGCCCCACATGCCGTAGATGATCGAGGGGATGCCGGCCAGCAGTTCGATCGCGGTACCGATCGGCCCGCGCAACCAGCGCGGCGCCACCTCGGTGAGGAAGAAGGCGATGCCGAAGCTCACCGGTACGGCGATGACCATCGCGATCAACGCGGTGACCAGGGTGCCGTAGATCGGGGCGAGGGCGCCGAATTTGTTCTCGACCGGATTCCATTCGGAGGAGTAGAAGAAGCTCAGGCCCTGTTCCTGCAGGGCATGGCGACCGCCCCACAGCATCGAGAGCGCAGCGCAGGCCAGGGCGGCCAGCACCAGGATGACGGTGGCGATCAGCACCCAACGGAACAGCTTGTCGTTGCGGGCATCGCGCAGGTCGCGGGTGGACGGTGCGGGGACTGGCTGGGCAATGGCATTCATGGCAAAGGCTGGGGCCCAAAATGAGGTGAGGTAGTGCCAGGCCGGGCCTGGCAGAACGGTGTCATGGCGCGAAGCAGCGGACCCGCGCAGTGCGCGGGTCCGCGCTGGATCACTTGAATTCAGCGGTCCAGTACGCCTCGATCTGGGTCACCAGTTCGGCCGGCAGCGGCACGTAGTGCAGTTCGTTGGCCTGCTTCTGGCCGTTTTCGAAGGCCCACTTGAAGAACGCCAGGGTGTCCTTGCTGCGCTGCGCATCCTTGGGCTGCTTGTGCATCAACATGAAGTTGGTGGCGGTGATCGGCCACGCCTGGTCGCCCGGGGCATTGGTGATGACCAGGTTGAAGTCCTTGGCGCTGGCCCAGTCGGCGCTGGCGGCCGCGGCGGCGAAGGTCTCGGCGGTCGGCTGGACCCAGTTGCCGGCGGCGTTCTGCATGGAGGCGTAGGGCATGCCGTTCTGCAGGGCGTAGGCCAGTTCGACGTAGCCGATCGAGCCCTTGATCTGCTTCACGTAGGAGGCCACGCCTTCGTTGCCCTTGCCGCCGACGCCGTCGGGCCACTGCACCGAGGTGCCTTCGCCGACCTTGCTCTTCCAGTCCGGGCTGACCTTGGACAGGTAGTTGGAGAAGTTGAAGGTGGTGCCCGAGCCATCCGAACGGTGGACCAGGGTGATCTTGCCGTCGGGCAGCTTCACGCCCGGGTTGGCGGCGACGATGGCCGGGTCGTTCCAGGTCTTGACCTTGCCCAGGAAGATGTCGGCCAGCAGCGCGCCGCTCAGGCGCAGCTTGCCGGCGTCGAGGCCCTCGATGTTGACGACCGGGACGACGCCGCCGATGGCGGACGGGAACTGCCCGAGGCCGGCCTGGGCGAGTTCTTCGCTGCTCAGCGGCTTGTCGGTGGAGCCGAAGTCGACGGTGCCGGCCTTGATCTGGGCGATGCCGCCGCCGGAGCCGATGGACTGGTAGTTGATCTTGGCGCCGGTGGCGGTGTTGTAGTCGGCCGACCACTTGGACACCAGCGGGAAGATGAAGGACGCGCCGGCGCCGGAGATTTCGGCGGTGAGCTTGTCGCTGGCGGCCGGGGCCGCGGCGGGAGCATCGGTGCCCGGCGCGCTGGCCTGGCCTTCGGCGCCCGGCTTGCAGGCGGAAAGGCCCAGCGCGATGGCCAGGGAAAGGGCGGTCAAGCCAGCCGTGTGCAGTTTCATGCGTCACTCCGTAGCGGGATAGGGGCCGGTCTCTCCGGCGACGCTGCTATGAAATGATGTTTTTGTTACAGCCGTATGACGGTGTGACCTGGGGCACGTGGAGGGCTTGTGGGGCGTGGGTTTCCCCAAAATCCCAAAGCGGTACGCATGAAGCACGGGGTGCAGGGTGCGCCTTGGCTGGGCGGGGGCGTGGGGGGTGGGGGACACGCCGCGACTACGTGCTGGGTTGGACCTTGGGGCTTGCGGTTACCCAAAATCGTGGAGCGGGAAGCGGGAAGCGGGAAGCGGGAAGCGGGAAGCGGGAAGCGGGAAGCGGCGGGTGCTGGGTGCCGCTTGGGTGGGCGGGGGTGTGTGGGTTCGCGGGACACGCTGCAAGTACATCCTTGTAAGCTCGCGTACGCCATCCATGGCGTACGACGGTCCCGCGAACCCACACACCCCCGCCCCAGACAGTAGGCCGGTGGCCATGGGTACAACCAACATCCACAGCCAACATCCACTACCAGAACCAACCACACGGTCACTGACGTTGGAGCGGGCGCATTCCCAAACACGTCACTTGCATGAGGCAGCGCGTCTGCTCCCCTGTGAGAACCGGAAAACTGGCGGGGGCGGGTGGGGGTGGGTAGCCGGGGACTCCATCGCATGGATGCGATGGTGGAGCTTGCATGGACGTACTCGCAGCGTGCCCCGGCGACCCACCCCCACCCGCGCAGCCTCCGGGGCCAACACAGCACGACGTTTTCTGCTCGGCTCTGCTTGGCTCTGCTCTGCGCTTTCCGCTTTTAAAAGAAAAGGACCACAAAAAGAAAAGGCGCGGATCTTTCGATCCGCGCCCGGCGGCGGCAGGGGGAGAGAGGACCTGCCGCCGCCATTGCCTCGTTGTTACCCGCCCTGCGTACCGACCCGCGGTCGGCACCTGCAAGGGGTGCTCAGTACTTCAGGTTCTGCGACCAGTAGGTCTCGATCTGCTTGACCAGGGTGTCCGGCAGCGGCACGTAGTCCAGCTGCTTGGCCTGGGCATCGCCGCTCTTGTAGATCCAGCGGAAGAAGTCCTGGGTGGCCTTGGCGTTGGCGACGTTCTTGGGCTGCTTGCGCACCAGGATGAAGTTGGTGGCGGTGATCGGCCATGCGTCGGCGCCCGGGGCGTTGGTCATGACCAGATAGAAGTCCTTCGCGCTGGCCCAGTCGGCGCTGGCGGCCGCGGCGGCGAACGAGGTATCGCTCGGCAGCACCACCTTGCCCGACGCGTTCTTCATCGCCGCGTAGGACATCTTGTTCTGCAGCGCGTAGGACAGTTCGACGTAGCCGATGCCGCCCTTGATCTGCTTCACGTAGGCGGCCACGCCTTCGTTGCCCTTGCCACCGATGCCGACCGGCCACTGTACCGAGGTACCTTCACCGACCTTGCTCTTCCACTCCGGGTTGACCTTGGAGAGGTAGTTGACGAAGTTGAAGGTGGTGCCCGAACCGTCCGAGCGGTGCACCACGGTGATCTTGCCGTCGGAGAGCTTCACGCCCGGGTTCAGCGCGGCGATCGCCGGGTCGTTCCAGGTCTTGATCTTGCCCAGGAAGATGTTGCCCAGGGTCGGGCCATCCAGCTTCAGCGCACCCGGGGCGATGCCGGCCACGTTGATCACCGGCACCACGCCGCCGATCACCGACGGGAACTGGGCCAGGCCGGCCGCCGCCAGTTCTTCCGGCTTCAGCGGGGCATCGGAGGAGCCGAAATCAACGGTCGCCGCCTTGATCTGGGCGATGCCGCCGCCGGAACCGATCGACTGGTAGTTGACCTTCTTGCCGGTCGCGGTGCTGTAGTCGGCCGACCACTTGGACATGACCGGGTAGATGAACGAGGCGCCCGCGCCGGTCACATCGGCGGCGTTGGCGGCGAACACGGACGACGCGGCGAGGACGGCAACGGCGGCGCGCGACTTGAAGGCGTGGATCACGGGGTGGCTCCTGGGATGGATGACGGTGCGGGGTGTCCCGCCCGGCGCTCATTCCATAACCATTCGATGACAGTGCAGCGACTGTCATATGACGGCCTGGTTACATGCATCCCGGGGTGCCGGTCACAGCGGCTGCAGGGCCGCCGGAACCGTGTACTGGCGGCCGTCATAGCGCAGCACGCGGCGCTCGCCGTCCACCGGCGTGTCCTGGTCGTGACAGTCTTCGCCATCCATCCAGCTGCGCGTGCTGACCCGGCGTTCGCGCAGCACCAGGTCGGCCAGGCCGTTCCTTGCCTGGGGGCCGACCGCCACGGTGCGTGACACCTCGGTGGACTCACCGGCGCAGCGCGTGTCCCATTCGGCCTGGAACCGGCGCACGACGATCGGTGCGCCGAGCACGCGCAGCGTGCCTGCCTGCAGTGCCAGCAGCTGCAACTGCTCTTCGCTGAAGGGATTGGGGCCGGAACCATTGCGTCGCTGCACGCGCAGCCCGAAGGCGAGCGTGCCGGGCGCGAGCTGGTAGCGCGCGGTATCCAGCTGCATGCCGTCGAAGAAGATCGCATCGCTGTCCAGCGCACCGGGCAGCACCGTCCACGCGCGCGGTGCCAGCGTGTCGCTGTCGATCACCATGATCTCCACATCGCCATCGCGAGAATCGTTGTCGCCGCCGTCGCGCCACACCGGCGTTGCCAGCAGGGTCAGCTCGGGGCGCGCCGGCCATCGACGGCAGACGCTGGCGGCGGTGTCGCGGCTGTAGCCGGAGCGATCGGGCAGCACGTGGTCCGCCCGCCCCACGTACGCCTCCTCCGCCGCCGCCCGGGCGTCGTGGCAGTCCTGCGCGTGGGCGGGCAGGGCAGCGCCGCACGCGGCGGCCAGCAACAGCGACAGGGCGATACGCATCGGATTCCATCCATGGGCAGGGGCGCCCAGCATACCCGCGCATTCCGCGGCGGTAGAGCCACCCCATGGGTGGCTGCACGCGGTGCCTGACAGGTAGAGCCACCCCATGGGTGGCTGCACGCGGTGCCTGAGCGAAACGCAGCCACCCATGGGGTGGCTCTACAGGGGCACAAAAAAGGGCGCAGCCCAAGCTGCGCCCTTTCTGTCACACCTTTGCCGCAACGCTTACCAGAAGAACTGCAGGCGCGCTTCGAGGATGTTCGGGTCGTCGTTGACGAAGGTGCGGGCGGTGGAGCTGTACTTCTTGCTGTCCACCATCACGTAGTTCAGGGCGAACTTGGTGTTGGAGCGCCAGTAGTAGTTCACGCCCACGGTCCAGATGTCCATCTTGCCACCCAGCACGCCATCGACGATCGGCGGGCGACCGGCGACCGGGTTGGCCGCCAGGTTGCCGTCGTTGAGGTCCATGTGGTCGTAGCGCGCGCCAAGCTGCCACATGCCACGGCCCGGCTCGTCCGGCAGGCCGGTGGTCGGGGTGCCGCCCTTGTAGCCCCAGGTCTCGCCGCTGATGTTCCACAGGCCGCTGACGTAGTACCCGTCGCTGCTGTAGTTGTCGTGCGCGTAGCGCTTGGCCTTGCTGGTGTAGTACTCGGCCTGGGCCTTGAACGGGCCGCCGATGTACATCGCTTCGGCGCCGATCGTGCTGACGCGGTCGGTGTCGACCAGGTTGCCGCTGTCGACCAGGCGTGCGGTGGCCAGGTCGGCGTTGGGACGGGCGCGCACGCGCAGGGTGTCCGCGTCGGTGTCGTAGTCGACATAGCTCAGGCCGAAGTGGAGGACCTGGCCCTTGTCGTTGATCGGTGCCCAGGTGCCACGCGCGCCGTAGCCGCTGCCGTGGGCCAGGTTGCGGGTCAGCTCGCGACCGAAGGCGCTGGCGGTGACCGACCAGTTGTTGTCGCCGATGCTGTAGGCGCCGCCGAGGCGACGGGCCACCGCGTAGGTGTTGGTGACCGCGGCCTTGGAGATGAAGTCGTTGTTCTTGGTGCTGGACAGTTCTTCCAGGCTGTTGGGCTGCTTGAACTGGCCGAACTGCACGAAGTGGTTGGCATTGCCGGCCAGCTTGTACTTCAGGTTGGTGTCCAGGAACTTGTCGGCCTTGGCGTCATAGCCGACCACCCACTCGATGTTGCCCGGGCCCTTGCCCTTGAGCACCAGCTCGGCGCGGCGCAGTTCGAACTCGCTGTCCTTGCCGTTGCCGGCATCGCCGCCGTTGAGGTCGGTCAGGTCGTTGTCGAACCAGTTGCCGTCAGCCTGGACCAGGCCTTCGAAGGTGATCTCCGAGCCGCCGATCACGTCGATGGCCACTTCGGCGTGTGCAGCCGGGACGAACAGCGCAGCCGCAACGGCCGCAGTCAGGAGTTGGCGATGCAGTTTCATGGAGAGCCTTGCAGGCAGGTGGGAAGTTGCTGCGCAGGCTAGTTAGTGAAGATTGCGTAAATATGACAGTTTCGGACAAACCGACGGCCGGCCGGGGCCCAGCCACGTCAGGGCCCGCCATTGATGCCCGACGCAGATGACGGCCGGGTTGCGCGGATATGGCAGTCGCGACCGCGCCTCAGGCGGCGGTTTTCTGCTTGAACCGGCACAGGTCGCGGATCACGCATTGAGGGCAGTCCGGCTTGCGCGCCTTGCACACATAACGCCCGTGCAGGATCAGCCAATGATGGGCATCGAGCAGGAACCCGGCCGGGATCACCTTCACCAGCAGGTCCTCCACCGCGCGCACGTCCTTGCCCGGGGCCAGCCCGGTGCGGTTGGAGACGCGGAAGATGTGGGTGTCCACGGCCATCACCGGCTCCCCGAACGCGGTATTGAGCACCACGTTGGCGGTCTTGCGCCCGACCCCGGGCAACGCTTCCAGCGCGGCGCGGTCGCGCGGCACCTCGCCACCGTGCTGCTGCACCAGCAGCGCGCAGGCGGCGATCACGTTCTTGGCCTTGGCGTTGTACAGGCCGATGGTGGCGATGTATTTCTTCAGGCCGTCCTCGCCCAGGTCGAGGATCGCCTGCGGCGTGTTGGCCACCGGGAACAGTTTGCGCGTGGCCTTGTTGACCCCCACGTCGGTGGCCTGCGCCGACAGCGTGACGGCGACCAGCAGTTCGAACGGCGAGCTGTACTCCAGTTCGGTCTTCGGGTGCGGGTTGAGTTCGCGCAGGCGCGTGAACATTTCGACCACATCGGCCCGGGGCATGCGCGCGCTGCGCGGCGCAGGCTTGGCCGGCGCGGATGTCTTCACGGTACTCATCAAGGGGTTTTTCCGGCGGCCTTGGCTTTGGCGCGCGCCAGGATCGCGGCGGCGGCGGGTGGCAGGGCGGGTTTCAATGCAGGGGTGGGCGCGGGGGGCGCACGCCGCGCGTCCCGTTCGGCGGCGCGACGCGCCAGCCGCTGGCTGCGCTGGCGGTAGCGTTCGCGCGCGGCCCAGGCGCGTTGCAATTGTTGCTGGGCATGCAGCAGGCGCGCCGGCAGGTCGGGGTGTCCGGGCAGCAGGTCGACGTCACCGGGCTGCGGCACGTAGTCCATCAGCCCGGCGTCGAGCGCGGCGTCGAGGTCGTCTTCAAGCACCAGGTGCAGCAGGCGCGCGGGCAGGGCGGGATCGGCGTGCGGCATGGTTCAGCGGTTCTGGAACACCGGCGGGCGCCGGGCAAGGAACGCCGCGGTGCCTTCGCGCATGTCTTCGGTGGCGAACATCAGACCGAACTGCGCGCTCTCGTACTCCAGCCCTTCGCCCAGCGCGCACTCGCCGCCGACGTGGATCGCGTCAAGAATGCCGCGCAGCGCCAGCGGCGCGGCCGTGGCCAATTGCGACGCCAGTTCGGCCACGCGTGCGTCCAGTGCCTCCACGCCCACCACTTCATTGACGATGCCCAGCTGCAGGGCGCGTGCGGCGTTGATCGGGCTGCCCAGCAGGCACAGTTCCAGCGCGGCGGCGCGGCCACACAGGCGCAGCAGGCGCTGGCTGCCGCCGAAGCCGGGGATCAGTCCCAAATTGATCTCCGGCTGGCCCACGTTGGCCGTGTCCGCGGCGATGCGCAGGTGGCAGGCCATGGCCAGTTCCAGGCCGCCGCCCAGCGCAAAACCGTTGATCCGGGCCAGTACCGGCTTGGGCATACGTTCGATGCGGCGCATCACCTGCTGGCCCAGCAGGGAGAAGTCACGTCCCTGAACCGGGCTCAATCCGTTCATTTCAGCGATGTCGGCGCCGGCGACGAAGGCCTTCGGCCCGGCCCCGGTCAGCACCACCACGCGCACGCCCGGGTCGGTGGCGGCGCCTGCAAACGCGGCGTCCAGGGCCTCCAGGGTGGCGCGGTTGAGCGCGTTGAGCTTGTCCGGGCGGTTCAAGGTGACGGTGCGGACCGCGCCGTCGTCGGCGATCTGGACCGGGGCGGGGGCGATGGGGGCGTCGACCACGGCGGGGCTCCTGAAAACGTTAAAAAAAAGTGATGTTGAACTCTTGAAACGAAGTCAGGTCAGAGCCTGCGTCGTTAGTGGCGGTTCAACGTTGCGGCGGCTATCCTAACCCGTCGCCTCAGGGCGGCCCAACGCGTCCTGAGTTACCACCCCTGGAGAAAAGTTTGATGAAGTTGCGTTCTATCGCGGTCGCCGTCGCGGCCCTGGCCCTGACGGGCAATGCCTTCGCCCAGGACACCTCGTCCGAAAAGGGCAAGCTGAGCTATTACTTCGGTTACGACTACGGTAACAACCTGGCTGAACTCACCTCGCGTGGCGAGCAGCTGGACATCAACTCGGTGGTGAAGGGCCTGCAGGATGCCTACGCCAAGAAGCAGCCGTCGATCACGGCTGAGCAGTTGAAGCCGGCCGTCGAAGCCTTCCAGAAGCGTGAGCAGGGTCGTGCCCAGGCCGCCAAGGCCGAGTACGAAAAGGCTGCTGCTGAAAACAAGACCAAGAGCACCCAGTTCCTGACCGCCAACAAGGCCAAGGCCGGCGTGCAGGCGCTGCCGAGCGGCGTGCAGTACCGCGTGATCGAAGCCGGCAAGGGCGCCAAGCCGACCCAGGCCAGCACCGTGCAGCTGGAAGTCGCCGGCCCGTACCCGTATGGCACCCGTCCGACCGATGCGCGCCCGGCGCAGCAGATTCCGTCGATCAAGGTCAGCGAAGTCGAAATGAAGGCCATGCGCGAAGTGCTGCTGCAGATGCCGGCGGGTTCGAAGTGGGAAGTCACCCTGCCGCCGGAACAGGCTTACGGTGCCGACCCGCGCACCCCGTTCCCGCCGAACGTGGCCGTGCAGTTCGAAATCAAGCTGATCAGCGTCAAGTAAGCAACAGCGGTCAACCAGAACGCGCCGGTAGTTTCTACCGGCGCGTTTTTTGTTTCCGGCATCCACTGCCGTCGCCGCATCCGCCCGCCAATCGCGCTACTGTTGCCCGGTGAATCCCACGGAACGTCCCACCCATGCGATACCCACGCCCTGCATCGGCCTCTGCGCACTGGACCGCGCCGGATACTGCGCGGGCTGCCTGCGCAGCGTGGATGAAATCACCCGCTGGTCAACCATGAGCCGACACGAACAGAACCACCTCATGCAGCACGCGCTGCCGCTGCGCGAGCAGTTGCGGCAGGCACTGCATGGCTCGTCGGTGGAGCACGAACGCCTGCTGCGCGCGTTGCACCCGCTCGATCAACCGCCTGCTGGCGATGGCTGGAACCGCAGCGAACTGAGCGACCTGCTGCCCCCGGGGCTGCCGGTCGAGGCGGCGGTATTGGCCGGCATCGTGCCGCGCGCCAGTGGCGCGCAGGTGATCCTGACCCGGCGCACGGAAACCCTGCGCCAGCACGGGGGCCAGGTCGGTTTTCCCGGCGGACGTACCGAGCCGGACGACCGCGATGCGGTGGCCGCGGCGCTGCGCGAAAGCCAGGAAGAAATCGCCTTGTCGCCCGGGCAGGTGCAGGTGCTGGGGTACCTGGATCCGTTCGTGACCATCACCGGTTACCGGGTGATGCCGGTGGTGGCGGTGATCGATCCTGCGTTCGTGGCGGTACCGCAACCGGAAGAGGTGGCCGACGTGTTCGAAGTACCGCTGGCCTATCTGATGGAGCCGGCCAACCTGCACCAGATCGAGATCAACCACCGCGGCCGCGTCCGCCACGTCCTCGAATACGGCTGGCCCGGCCAGCGCATCTGGGGCGCGACCGCCGCCATCCTCTACAACCTGCGTCGCCGCCTGGAGCAGACCGAATGAATGCCGCCGTTCCCACCTGGACCACCCTGGTCGATGCGGCCGCGCTTGCCGACGTGCTGGGCCGCGACGGAACCCGGGTCATCGATGCGCGCGCCACCGCCAGCACCGCGGTGCGCGTGGTGGATGCGCGGTCCTCGCTGGCCGACCCCCCATCGGGCGCACAGGCGTATGCGCAGGGGCATCTCCCCGGCGCGTTGCATGCCGACCTCAATGGCGACCTCGCCGATATGGACAAGGTCGGCCACGGCCGCCACCCGCTGCCCGACAGCGACGCATTCGCGGCCACCGTCGGCCGTTGGGGCATAGCGCCGGACACCCAGGTGGTCGTGTACGACGCCGGCGACGGCAGCATGGCCGCCGCGCGGCTGTGGTGGTTGCTGCGCCTGCTGGGGCACACCCGCGTGGCGGTGCTGGATGGCGGGCTGGCGGCATGGACGGCGGCAGGGCAGCCGCTTACTCCCGCGCTGCCGGACGTGGCGCCGTTGCCGGCCTACCCGGGCCGCTTCGACCAGCGCCAGATCGCCTCGGTGGACGAGATCGCCGCACGGCTGAAACACGCCCCCGGCTGGTTGCTGGACGCGCGCGCCGGCGAGCGCTTCCGCGGTGAGGTGGAACCGCTCGACCCGGTGGCCGGGCATGTGCCTGGTGCGGTCAACCGGCCCTTCGCCTTGAACGTGCACGACGGTCGCCTGCGCCCGGCGGCCGAGCTGCGCGCGGCCCTGCAACCGTTGATCGGCGCGCATGATCCGCAGCAGGTGGTGTTGATGTGCGGCTCGGGCATCACTGCCTGCCACCTGCTGCTGGCGATGGAAGTGGCCGGCCTGCACGGTGCCCGGGTCTACGCTGATTCGTGGAGCGGCTGGGTCGGCGATGCCTCGCGCCCGGTTGCCACCGGCGCCTGATCAGCCGCGCAGTTCCTGCAGCGGTGCCGCCGCCAGGACCCGCGGCCAGGGGAACAACGGGCCGGGATCGCGCTTGCGCGGCACGCGCCGCTCGGGATCGTCGCTGGCCACTTCCTCGCGGGTGTCCAGCCACTCGTGGCCGGCGATGTGGCGCAGGCTTGGCACGGCCTGGCACAGGTGCTGCAGCAGGTCGATCAACGCGGCGATCTGCGCATCGGGGTAGGCCTCGTCCATGGCCTGGTGGCGCGAGTCCAGCCAGTGCGGATAGCGCCCGCGGTTGACCAGCTCGATGCCGATCGAGCGCGGGTTGAACCCACTGACATGGTGGGCCACGCGCTCCAGTGCGACGTACTGCACGATGCTGCCGTCGCGGTCGATGTAGAAATGCCCGCTGTTGCCGCTGCCGCTGGCATACAGCACGCGCTCGCCGTATGCGCGGGCCATCGCCAGGTCGGGCAGTTCGGTGCAGTGGATCACCACCAGGTCGATCTGTTCCGGGGCGCGCGCGAGCAGGCTGTCCTGGTAGGGCAGGGGCTGCTGGGCGATCGGTGGCGGGGTGCGGTCGGGCATGCGCCGAATGCTAGCATTCCGCCATGACTGCCCACATCCAAACCCGCCCGGTGCACGCATGAGCCGGGGCCACTGCATTCTCTCCCATGGCTTCGAAAGCGGCCCGGACGCCACCAAGGTGACCGCGCTGGCCGAGGTCGCCCAACGCCTGGGCTGGACCCACGAACGCCCCGACTACACCGACCTGGACGCGATGCGCGAGGTCAGCAGCGTCGGCGACGTGCGCGCCCGTCTGCAGCGCCTGCTGGCGCGGGCAACCGAGGCGGCGGCGGAGGGCCCGGTGGTGCTGGCCGGTTCCAGCCTGGGCGCCTACATCTCGGCCATCGCGTCGCTGCAGGTGCCCACCCGCGGCCTGTTCCTGATGGTGCCGCCCACCAGCATGGGCCCGATGCCGGCGCTGGAGGCCGCCAAGGTGCCCACCAGCGTGGTCCACGCCTGGCACGACGAACTGATCCCGGCCGCCCAGGTGATCGCCTGGGCCCAGGCGCGCTCGGCGCGGCTGCTGCTGGTCGATGACGGGCACCGCCTCAACAACCACGTGGCCGCGTCGGCGACCGCGTTCGAGGAACTGCTGCGGTCGCTTTGACCGGGGCGTGAGGGCGCCTGCCAACGGCCGGCATCACCCGTGTCCGGCGCCTGGGACGGCTCGCGTCCGGCGCCGTGCCCGGCCGCATCCCGGCGATTCCGTCCCGGTCACGTACAATGCCCCTCCTGGCGCCTGCGCCAGGCCGCGTGCCGTGCCCGAGGGCACCCCCTTCCGCTGACCTGCGATACCGATTCCGTGAAATTCTTTGTTTCCTGCGCCAAGGGCCTGGAGTACCTGCTCGCCGACGAACTGCTGGCGCTCGGCCTGGACAAGGCCACCGCCACCATCGCCGGCGTCAACGCCGAAGGCGAGCTGCCGCAGGCGCTGCAGGTGGTGTTGTGGTCGCGGCTGGCCAGCCGCGTGCTGTGGCCGCTGGCCGAGTTCGACTGCCCCGACGAAGGCTCGCTGTACCAGGGCGTGTCGGGCATGGCGTGGGAGCAGCACATCAGCCCCGAGCTGACCCTCTCGGTGGACGCGCACGTGTCCGGCACCGAGATCACCCACGCGCGCTTCGCCGCGCAGCGGGTCAAGGACGGCGTGGTCGACAGCCTGCGCTCGCAGGGCCTGGAGCGGCCGTCGGTGAACACCGAGTTCCCCGACGTGCGCATCAACCTGTCGCTGCGCAAGGGCCGGGCCACGATCTCGATCGACCTGGGCGGTGGCCCGATGCATCGCCGTGGCTGGCGCATGGCGCAGAACGATGCGCCGCTGAAGGAAAACCTGGCCGCCGCCGTGTTGCTGCGCGCCAACTGGCCGAAGATCCACCGCGAAGGCGGCGGCCTGCTCGACCCGATGTGCGGCAGCGGCACGCTGCTGATCGAAGGCGCGCTGATGGCCGCCGACGTCGCCCCGGGCCTGCAGCGCCACGGCAGCATCCCGCCGAGCCGCTGGCTGGGCTTTGATCGCGACGCCTGGAACACCCTGCTGGCCGACGCGCGCGCGAGAGAGACGGCCGGCCTGGCCGCGCTCAAGCAGGTGATCCATGGCAGCGACGTGGACCCGCATGCGATCCATGCCGCCAAGCAGAACGCGGAAACCGCCGGGGTCGCGCATGCGATCTGGTTCGGCGTGCGCGACATCGCCGACGTGCAGGTACCGCCGCAGGAGACCGGCTGCGTGGTCTGCAACCCGCCCTACGATGAGCGCCTGGCCGCCGACGCGGTGCTCTACCGCCGCCTGGGCGACGCGCTCAAGCGTGCGGTGCCGCAGTGGCGTGCCAGCCTGTTGTGCGGCAGTGCCGACCTGGCCTTCGCCACCGGCCTGCGCGCCAACAAGAAGTACCAGCTGTTCAATGGCGCGATCGAGTGCGCGCTGATCGTCTGCGACCCGATCGCGGTGCCGCAGCGCGAGAATGCCGGCCAGCCGCGCGAGCTCAGCGAAGGCGCGCAGATGGTGGCCAACCGCCTGCGCAAGAACATCAAGAAGTTCAAGAACTGGCGCGCCCGCGAGGCCATCACCTGCTATCGCGTCTACGACGCCGACCTGCCCGAGTACGCGGCGGCCATCGACGTGTATGAAGAAGATGCCGGCGCCCGCCGCACCTTCTTGCACGTGCAGGAATATGCCGCGCCGGCGACCATCCCCGACGTGGACGTGCGCCGCCGTCGCAACGAGTTGTTGTCGGCCGCACGCGAGGTGTTCCAGGTCCCGGCCGAGCAGGTTGCGCTGAAGTCGCGCGAACGCGGCAAGGGCGGCAGCAAGTACGGTCGTTTCGAACAGCGCGGCGAGTTCGTGCTGGTCCGCGAGAACGACGCGCTGCTGCGGGTGAACCTGTTCGACTACCTCGATACCGGCCTGTTCCTGGACCATCGCCCGCTGCGCTGGCACATGGCCCAGGAGGCGATCGGCAAGCGCTTCCTCAACCTGTTCTGCTACACCGGCGTGGCCAGCGTGCAGGCCGCGGTGGCCGGCGCGGCATCGACCACCAGCGTAGACCTGTCCGGCACCTACCTGCAGTGGTGCGCCGACAACCTCGCGCTGAACGGCAAGGGCGGCAGCGCCCACCAGTTGATTCAGGCCGATGCACTGGCCTGGCTGGAAGCCGAGCGGCATCGCTTCGACGTGATCTTCTGCGATCCGCCGACCTTCTCCAATTCCGCGCGCGCCGAAGACTTCGACGTGCAGCGCGAACACGTGCGCCTGCTGCGCGCGGCCGTGGCGCGGTTGAGTCCGGAGGGCGTGCTGTACTTCTCCAACAACTTCCGCCGTTTCAAGCTGGACGAAGACGCGATCAGGGAATTCGCCGAGTGCAAGGAGATCTCCGCCGACACCATCGGTGAGGATTTCGAACGCAACCCGCGCATCCATCGCGCCTGGGAACTGCGCCGCTACGGCGCATGACGGACGGGGCCGCCATGGACGATCGCCCCCTCCACGCCGACGGCCTCCTCCTGCGTCCTTTCGAGGAGGCCGATGCCGCCGCGTTCGCGGCGGCGGTGCGCGAGTCGGCCGTGGGCATGCAGCGCTGGATGCCGTGGTCTTCAGCCGATTACAGCGCCGACCAGGCGCTGCAGTGGTTCCAGGCCTGCCGCGGTGGCTGGGCGGCAGGCTCGGCCTGCGAGTACGGGATATTCGAGCAGGACACGGCCGCGTTTGTCGGCGGCGCGGGATTGAACAAGATCCAGCACGATCCCCGGTTCTGCAACCTGGGCTACTGGGTGCGGCAGTCGTGCCGTGGCCAGGGCGTGGCGCCCCGCGTTGTCCGGGCACTGGCTGCCCAGGCGTTCGGGCCGCTAGGCCTGCAACGGGTGGAGATCGTGGTGGCGGTGGGCAACCTCGCCAGCGAGCGGGTGGCGGAGAAGGCCGGCGCGTTTCGCGAGGGCGTGGCACGCAATCGACTGGTCATCGACGGTCGTCCTGCCGACGCGCACATGTTTTCACTCGTTCCCTGACCGGGTAACCCCGTTGCGCCGGGCACGGCCCGGCACGACGTGCAGATCCCTGATCCGCCACGCCTGCCCGGCGGCTGGTGACCCCGTAGAGCCGACCGTTGGTCGGCTGCTCTCCGCGCAACATCGATTGCCGGGCACAGCCCGGCACGACGTGCAGATCCTGATCCGCCACGCCTGCCCGGCGGCCGGTCGATCCCGTAGAGCCGACCGTTGGTCGGCTGCTCTCCGCGCAACATCGATTGCCGGGCACAGCCCGGCACGACGTGCAGATCCCTGATCCGCCACGCCTGCCCGGCGGCCGGTTGACCCCGTAGAGCCGACCGTTGGTCGGCTGCTGTCCGCGCAACATCGATTGCCGGGCACACCCCCGGCACCACGCCTCAGCGCGCGACCACCGCCACCACCAACCCCACCACCGGCAACACCCACGCCAGCGGCGCGATCCAGCGCGGTCGGAACGGGTACAGGCCAAAGGCGATCAGCATGCCGCTGACCGTCATCGCCCCCAGCCACAGCACCGGGCCGGCGGCCCAGCCGTGGTCCCATACGCACAGCCCGAAGCCCAGCACCAGCAGCGTCCAGCCCAGCCAGCGCCACAGCCGCATGCGCGCAGGCGTGGCTGCCGCCTTGCCGTGCAGGTCGAGCTGGTGCTTGTCCATCGCCAGCGACAACGCGGTGAAGGACGAGAAGCACACGGCGATCGCCAGCAGCATCATGCGTTGACCTCCGTGCCCGCGCTTGCCTGGGCCTTGGCTGCCGCCGCCGCGGCCGCCTGGCGCTTCTTCTTTTCCGCCGCGCTCAGCGCCGGCTGCCAGCGCTGCATGCGCAGGCCGCAGTACGCCAACACGGCACCGAAGGCGAGCATCACCAGGTCGAACCCGGCCAGCACCCAGTCACCGTTGCGCAGGGTCACGCCCAGGTGCGCGTGGGTGGTGAGCGCGTTGACCACCGGGATCAACGCGAACAGCGCCGCGCCCAGGTACAGCTGCCATGCCCACATCAGCCGTTTCGGCCAGAGGAAGGCGGCCAGCAGCGCCGCGCCCCATGCGTAGAAGAAGACGTTGGCTTCCGCATCGGCGCGTTCGGCAAGCTGCACGGGCAACAGCCGGTTGCCCAGGAAGTAGGCTGCAAACGCGATCGGCAGGCCGGCCACCGCGCCGATGTTGAGCGCGTCCACCAGGCGCAGGCCGACGCCGATCCTGCCGGCCTTGGCATGCTTGGGCCGTTCCTTCACCGCCCACAGGACCACGCCGCTGGCCACCATCAGGCAGCCGATCAGCCCGGACACGAAGAACAGCGCGCGCAGCCCCCAATCGGCGAAGCGCGCCAGGTGCAGGCCGTACATCACCCCGCGGGTCTGGGTGGCGCCACCGGACAGCGGGCTGGCCTCGATCAGCGTTCCGTTCACCGCGTCATAGCGCAGCGATGGGGTATCCACCGACAGGCGCTTGCCGTCGCGCTGGTACACATCGATCACCGCATTGGCGCCGCCGGGGTGGTACAGCGTGAACCCGCTGACCTGCGCGCCCTTCCATTCCGCACGCGCAGCGTCCAGCAGCTGCTGGATCGGCAGCGCGGTGGCGGTGCCTTCGGTCGGGGTGTCGATGTCGGCCAGGCGCGCGAAGGCCTCGCTGAAGAACGCCTCCTCGTCCTTGGGGTAGGCCACGTTCACCCCCCACGGCAGGTACATGAACATCAGCGTGACGATGCCGGTGTAGGTGATCATCGCGTGGTAGGGCAGGGCCATCACCGCGCTGACGTTATGGAAGTCCAGCCACGACCGCAGGCCCTTGTCCTTGCGGAAGGTGAAGAAGTCCTTGAAGATTTTCTTGTGGGTGATCACCCCGGTGATGATCGCCACCAGCATGAACATCGCGCAGAAGCCGACCAGGTAGCGGGCCCACAGCACCGGGATGTAGTGCAGGTCGAAATGCAGGCGGTAGAAGAAATCGCCGCCGCGGGTTTCGCGCGCGGCCACTTCCTCACCCGTGCCCGGGTCGACGGTGGCGTCGCCGAAGCGCCCGCCGCCGCGGCGACGGCGCTTCTCGCCCTCGGCCGGTGGCTTGACCATCGATTCGGGGTTGCGCCAGAACATCCGCATCGCCGGGTTGCGCGGGTCGGGCAGGGTCACGTTCCAGCTTTCGGCCTGCGGTGCCTTGTGCTGCAGGAACGCGATCGCGCGCTCGGCGGCCACCTCGTTGGTGACCATACTGCGCGGCAACTCCGGGCGCATCCAGCGGCTGATCTCCTCGCGGTAGTAGCTGGCGGTGCCGGCCATGAAGATCAGCAGCAGCAGCCAGCCGACCAGCAACCCGGTCCAGGTGTGCAGCCAGGCCATCGACTGGCGGAATCCGTTCTTCATGCGCTGGTCCTCAGCAGGGCGGTGCCGATCCAGAACGCGGCGGTCGGCAGGGCGATGCCCACCCAGGCGCGCAGCGCGGTGCGGGTGGCAAAGGCCCACAGGGCCGCGCAGGCGCACAGCACGATGGCCACCATCATGCCGGTCAGGACGGCCTGCCCGCGCGCGATCGGCAGGGCTACGGCGAAGAACATCGAACAGGTTGCCGCCAGCGCATAGCCACCGAAGATGGCGGCCAGCGAGCGCGACAGCACCCCCGACCAGGGGCGGGCGAAGAAACGTCCGAAACGGCTGAACCAGCTGGCGTCAGGCGTGCTGTCCACGGGAACCTGCCATGTAGAGTCGATCAACGGACATCACCGGCCGCGGCCGGTGATGCATGGAATAGTGGCCGTCCATGGCCGTGTCGCTGCACAGGGCAACGTTCCCTTGGAGAACGGTTACAGCGTCCAGCGCAGGGTCGCCATCACGTTGCGCGGCTCGCCCCAGTACACGCCGTTGTAGAAACCGACGTTGCTGTAGTACTTCTTGTCGAGCAGGTTGTTGATGTTGAGCTGCGCCGAAAAATTCGGGGTGAAGCGATAGCCGGCGAACACGTTGACCAGGTAGAACGCGTCCTGGGTGATCAGCGCCGATTCGGTGCGGCCGCTGGTCAGGTAATCGGCGCGGGGCTTGGTGCTGTTGCGGTAGATCCTGCTCTGCCAGGTCACCCCGCCGCCCAGCGACAGCCGGTTTCCCGCAACGCCCGGGCGCCAGCTGGTGTTGAGGCGGAAGGTGTCCACCGGGTTGGTGGTGTTCTGTGCCACGCCGGCCTGGTTGCGCACGGTGGTGTGGGCAAAGCCACCGGAGATGTTCCAGGTCTCGGTGATGCTGCCCTGGGTTTCCAGCTCCCAGCCCTTGACCTTGTTGCCCTTGCCGGTGGAGCGGTAGGCATCGGTGCCATCGGGCAACGCACCCGGCGGTACCGAATCGTCCACCTCGGCCACGTTGTCCTTCTCGCCCTTGAATACCGCAGCCGACGCATTGAGGCGACCGCCGAAGAACTCGCCCTTCAGGCCGGCTTCCCACATGTCGCCGACCACCGGCTCGAGGTAGCTGTTGTTGCGGTCGCGGTAGTTCTGCGGCTGGAAGATGTCGGTGTAGCTGACATAGGCGCTGAGATCGCGGCTGACGTCGTAGATCACGCCCAGGTAGGGCGTGAGCGAATCGTCGGGCTTGTAGCCGCCGCGGGTGGTGCCGGTGAGCCTGCCGGCCTCGTCGTGGGTGTAGGCCCAGGTGCGGGTTTCCCAGCTGCCGTACCGCGCGCCGACCACCGCCAGCAGCGGGTCGGCCAACTGCAGGCGCGCAGCCAGGTAGGCGGCCTTCTGCTTGAGTTCGTTTTCCGAGGACAGCCAGTCGTAACGGGTCACCGGCAGCGGGGCGACATCGCCGGTCCAATGCCGCCAGTCCGGGACCTGGTCGTAGGCGCCGGTGTAGTCGTAGTCGGCGGCGGGCACTTCGCCCTTGCGCACCGACTGGCCGATGCCGACCACCAGCTCATGCTCGCGGCCGAACAGCTGGAACGGGCCGCTGGCATTGAGGTCGAACACGTTCATCCGGCTGCGCTCGGCGAAGTGCGAGATGAAGCCGGACACGCCGGTGCCGTCCGCGCGCGGATAGCCCGAGGCGCCGTACCAGACGTCGCCGTCGGTATCGCGTTTGGCCTGGGTGGCGGCCGCCTTGAGCGACCAGCCGTTGCCCAGCTGCTGTTCCAGCCGCGCGAAGGTGGTCTTCTCCACGATCGGCCAGCTGCTCCAGGTGGCGGACAGGTTGGTCGAGCGCGGCAGGTTGGCCGGTTTGCCATCGGCGCCCCAGTACGGCACCACGCCCCAGGTGACGCCGGTGGTCCTGGGCGACTGGTAGTCATAGCCCACTTCCAGCAGGGTACGGTCGCCGAGGTCGGCCTGGACGATGCCGTAGAACACGTCCTTGTCCAGCGCGTAGACATCACGGAACGAATCGCTCTGCTGCTTGGCGGCGACAAAACGCGCACGCACGCGCCCCTCCAGCGCGATCGGGCCGCCGATGTCCGCTTCCAGGCGCTGGTTGCCCCAGCGGCCCACGGTGAGCCCGGCGCTCATCGCCACGTCGGTGGTCGGGCGCTTGCGCACCATGTTGATCGTGCCCGAGGGGTCGCCGGCGCCGGTGGTCAGGCCGGTGGCGCCGCGCACCACGTCAATGCGTTCGTAGATCACGCTGTCGGTGTTGGTCTTGAGCGACCCGCCGAACGTGTTGAGCATGCCGTCGATCTGGAAGTTGTTGATGGCATAGCCACGCGAGATGTAGCTGATGCGCTCGCTGTCGGTGACCGAGACATGCACGCCGGTGACCTGGCCCATCACGTCCGACAGCGCGTACAGGCCCATGTCATCCAGGCGCTGGCGGGTGACCACGGTCACCGACTGCGGCGTGTGGCGCAGCGACAGGTCCAGCTTGGTCGCGGTGCGCGCCTGCTTGACCGTGTACGAGGTGGGGATATCGCCGTCGGCGGTGACCTTGACCGTGTCCAGCGTGGTGGCGTCGGCCGGCGCGGCGTCTGCCAGCGCCATGGGGGCATGCCCGGCAAGCGCGGCGAGCAGGGCAAGGGCGAGCAGCGACGGTCGGGACGGCGGCGAGGCAGGTGCGGCAGACATGGCAGGCATTCCAAAGGGGTGAAGTGGCGTCAATGCAATCCATTGCGGGCCGCGCCGGGCGCGACGCCACGTTGCCGGCGGCAACACCGGCAGGTACGGAATCGAAGCAGGGGATGTACGCGGGGCGCAGGCGGCGAGGCACGCAGGGTGGCGTCGGAGCCGATGGGCTGGGCGTACACCCATTGCCTGAATGATAGTCATTATCATTTCGTTCGGCAAGCGTCCTGCATGGGTTCGACACGCCGGCGTGGCCATACTGGCGTCTCCGAACACAGCAGGAAAATCGATGATCGATCCGGTGGCGCTGCCTGCAATCGATGGGCGCTCGCCTGCGCAACTGGCCGGCGACGAGGCCTGGTGGGGGCAGGTGCGCGCGCTGTACGACCTCACCGACCAGGTGGTCATGCTCGACAACGGCTACTGGGGGGCGATGGCGCGGCCGGTGCTGCAGGCGTACCAGCAGGCCACGGCCACGGTGAACGCCGGCAACGCCTGGTTCGGGCGGCTGGCGTTCCCGCCGCTGTTCGACCAGGCCCGCGTGCAGCTGGCCGAGGCCCTCGGCGTGGAGACCGATGAGATCGTACTCACCCGCGGCGCCACCGAGGCGATGCAGGCATTGATCGGCGGCTACAACGCGCTGGCCCCGGGGGACGGCGTGCTGTACGCCGATACCGACTACGACAGCATGATCGCGGCGATGCAGTGGTTGCGGGCGCGCCGTGGGGTGGAGGTGCAGCACATCGCGCTGCCCGAGCCGTTCGACCATGACAGTGTGATCGAGGCCTATCGCCAGGCGCTGGCGCGCTACCCGCGCACGCGGCTGTTGCTGCTTACCCAGGTCAACCACCGCAACGGCATGCTGCTGCCGGTGGCCGAGATCGCCGCGATGGCGCGTGCCGCAGGCGTGGAGGTGATGCTGGATGCCGCGCATGGCATCGGCCAGGTGGAGACGCCGCTGCGCGCACTCGGCGTGGATTTCGTCGGCATCAACCTGCACAAGTGGATCGGTGCGCCGGTCGGGATGGGGGCGATGTACGTGCGCCGTGGCCGCGTACGTGACCTCGACCCCTACATGGGCGAAGCCGACCACGATGACATCGGTACCCGCATCCACACCGGCACGGTCAACTTCGCCGCCTACCTGGCGCTGCCGGTCGCGCTTGAACTGCACCAGCGGATCGGCGTGGCCAACAAGCGCGCCCGCCTGCTGTACCTGCGCAACCGCTGGCTGGAGGCGCTGGCCGGGGACGATCGCGTGCAACTGCTGGCATCGCCCGATCCGCGCCTGTCCAGCGCGATCGCGTCCTTCCGCCTGCGCGGGCAGGCCAGCATGGCCGCCAACACGGCCACCGCCGAGCGCATGGTCCGGCAGTCCGGTGTGTTCGTGGTGCCGCGCGACGGGCTGGCCTCCGGTGCCTGCCTGCGCGCCACCCCGGGCATCTTCAGCACGCCGGCGCAGATGGACGCGCTGGTGGCGGCGGTGCGGGCGCTCAGCGCGTCGCGCACGCCTTCTTGATCTCGTCGTCGATGCGCGGCGGCGGTGCGCGCCCGAAGGCCTCGCTGATCTCGCGGCGCATGCGCAGGTCCTCGCATTTCTCCGGGTCCACCGCGCCATCGATGACGGTGCCACGCACCGCCGGCTGGCCCCGGCCGGCGTCGGCCTGCATGCGCCGGCGCGCGTCGTACAGCTCGCGCTGGGCGCGGCTGCGCTCTTCCCAGGTGAGGTTGGGGTCCTTGGTGATCGGCCGGGTCACGCCGGTATCGTGCTCGGGCGCGCAGGGCACGGTCTGGTAGCTGGTCTGGCCGCCGGCCAGGCATTTGTAGACGCGCCCGGCATGGGCGCTGCCGGCCAGCGCACACAGCGCCAGCACGAAAATGGTTCGTCGCATGATTCCCCCTGTGGGCCACTCCGGCCCGGAATGCGCGGCAGAATACGCGAACCATTTCACAAAAACACCCGGTCAATTCGTCAACCGGCTGGCCGTGCTACCAGTGCATCCACACCGTCAGCGCGTGCAGCAGCAGGCCGATCAGGCCACCGACCAGGGTGCCGTTGAAGCGGATGAACTGCAGGTCGCGGCCGACGCTCAGTTCCAGCTGTTCGACCAGGTGACGCTCGTCCCAGCCCTTGACGGTCTGTGCGATGTGCTGGGTGACGCCCTCGCGCAGCCGGCTGGTGAGCCGTTCGGCGCCGTCCATGAGGTGCTGGTTGAGTGCCTCGCGCAACGAGGGATCGTCCTGCAGGGCCTGCCCGACCGAAGCCAGGCTGCGGCGCAGGTGGCCGGCGAGCGCGGAGTCTTCGCTGGAGAGGTCGGCGCGCAGGCTGGCGTGGATGCGCTCCCACAGCCCCTGCACATAGTCCTGCACGGCCGGGTGGTCGATCACCTGCTGCTTGATCTGGTCGATCTTCCCGGCCAGCGCCGGGTCGCTGCGCAGGCGCTGGATATAGTCGGCCAGCCAGGTCTCGTAGTCGCGGCGCAGCGGATGCTCGGGCTGGGCCAGGATCTGCTGCAGCTCGCCCAGCACCGCGTGCGCCATGCGCTCGGCCAGGCTGTCGCCGATCTCGTCGATCGGCTTGACCCAGTTCACCGTGCTGGCCAGCTTGGGCCATTCGCGCTGGATGTAGCGCACGATGAGTTCGGAGGCGCGCTGTTTGACCGCGGGGGTGTCCAGCCACTCGCCGACCCGGGTCAGGCCTTCATCGAGCACGCGCTGGTGGCGGTTGTCGGCGGTGAGCAGGCCGAGCAGTTCACCGGCGGTCGCCGCGGCATTCCACTGCCGCAACTGCTGGATCACGAAGCCCTGGATGCTGCGCCGGACCGCGGCCTCGTCGAGGAAATCCAGCGCCTGCAGCGCCCAGCCGCGGGCCATGTCGGCCAGTAGCCTGGAGCGCGCCGGATCGGCCAGCCAGCTGCCGAGCCGGCTGGCCGGGTCGAACACCTGCAACCGCGCCAACAGCGCCTGCGGTTCCAGGAACTGGTCGCGCACGAACACCGCCAGGCTGTCGGCGATGCGCTCCTTGCTGTGCGGAATGATCGCGGTGTGCGGGATCGGCAGGCCGAGCGGACGGCGGAACAAGGCCACCACCGCGAACCAGTCCGCCAGCGCGCCCACCGCAGCGGCCTCGCAGAAGGCCGATACCCAGGCCCAGATGCCGCGTTCGCCCTGCAGGTGGCTGATCACAAAGCCGGCCAGCATCGCCAGCAGCATGGCCAGCGCGATCAGCTTGAGGCGGCGCAGTTGGGCGCGGCGCGGGTCGGGGGATGAGATGGGCGTCATCGGTCCAGTCTACCCATCCCCGCATGAGCGTTCGGTGGTGCCGGCCGCACCCCCTCCGACGAAGTACCGCCGTGCCGGCCGTTGGCCGGCAACCACGTTCATCCCGCCGCGCGTTGAGGCGGGTGCCGGCCAACGGCCGGCACGACCTCAGGCCTCGGCCAACTGCCTGCGCAGCGCGGCCAGCTGCTGGCGCAGGGCGTCGTTTTCCAGGGTCAGGGCGATCACGCGCTGGCGCAGCTCGGCCGGGCCTTCGCCCAGCGCAGTGAGCGCCTCGGCGATCTCGGCCTCCCGGCTCGGGTCGATTTCCATGCCGTCATCGGCGCTGTGCAGCACCTCCTGCACCGGCTTGCGCGGCTTGCGCTTGGCCTCGCGCACGCGCTTGGCCGCCTGCTTCAGTTCGTCCTTGCCGCCGACCGCCGCCGCGCGCTGCTCCTCTTCGGGCAGGTCGGCCACCGCCGCGGCCGCGCTGATCGAGATGACGCCGGTCTTGACCGCTTCGACCAGCTCCGGCGCGGCCTGCTTGTGGATGCGCTCGATCATCGTCACCTGGCTGCTGCTCAGGCGGGCCTCGCGCGCCATGTCGGCACGGCTGACCTTCGGGGCCGGTGCCCACGGCGGGCTGTCTTCATCGCTGGCCGGGGCGGCATCGGCAATCTCGCCGTCGCTTTCCTTCTGCAGCTCGGCCTGCTCGATACGGTGGCGCTCGGCCAGGATGTCGCGCTTGCGCAGGGCCAGCACGCCACGCTGGAAGTCCGAGACGCTGCGCCGGCCCAGGTGCTGCTCGATCATCCACAGGTGCACGTCGTCCATCGACTGGAAGCGCGTGTTCTGCACGGTCTGGAACGGCAGCCCGTGCTTCTGGCAGATGCCGTAGCGGTTGTGTCCGTCCACCAGCACATCACCCCACAACACCAGTGCATCGCGGCAGCCTTCGGCCAGGATGCTGCGCTCCAGGGCGTCGTGCTCGTCGGGGGTCAGGGGATCGATGTAGGCCTTGAGTTCTTCTTTGACGACAATGTCCATGCAATCCGGTACGCGAGCGAAACGTGACCGACCATTGTAAGGATCGCGGCGGTCGCCGTCGTCGCCCGGGGATTCAGGCTCAGCCGGTGGCGTTGATCATGTCGCCCAGGATCTCCACGATCCGGTCGATCTGCGCCTTGTCGATGATCAGCGGCGGCGACAGCGCGATCACGTCGCCGGTACAGCGCACCAGCAGCCCGCCGTCGCGGAAGCAGCGCTCGAACACCTCGTAGCCGCGTGCGCCCGGGGCATCCTTGCGGGGCATCAGTTCCACCGCGCCGACCAGCCCGAAGTTGCGGATGTCGATTACGTGCGGCAGCCCGCGCAGGCTGTGCAGCGCCGACTGCCAGTACTCGCCCAGTTCGATCGCGCGCTCGAACAGGTGCTCCTCGGCGTAGGTGTCCAGGGTGGCCAACGCGGCCGCGCAGGCCAGCGGGTGGGCCGAATAGGTATAGCCATGGAACAGCTCGATCGCCGCCGGCGGGCCCTGCATGTAGGCGGCATGCACCGCATCGGAGACCAGCGTGGCGCCCATCGGCACCGCGCCGTTGGTGAGCCCCTTGGCGAGGGTCATCAGGTCCGGAGTGACCCCGAAGCGCTGCGCGGCGAAGGCGTTGCCGACCCGGCCGAAGCCGGTGATGACCTCGTCGAACACCAGCAGGATGCCGTGCTGGTCGCAGATTTCGCGCAGCCGTTGCAGGTAGCCCGGGGCCGGGAGGATCACCCCGGCCGAGCCGGCCACCGGTTCGACGAACACCGCGGCAATGGTGGAGGCATCATGCAGCGCGATCAGCCGCTCCAGGTCCTCGGCGAGCTCGGCACCGTGGCGCGGCAGGCCGGGGCTGAACGCGTTGCGCTGCAGGTCCAGGGTATGCCGCAGGAAATCGCTGCCGGCCAGCAACGCGCCAAACTGCTTGCGGTTGTTGGGCAGGCCGCCGATCGACAGGCCGCCGAAACCGACCCCGTGGTAGGCCTTTTCGCGCCCGATGAAGCGCGTGCGCTGGCCCTCGCCGCGCAGGCGGTGGTAGCCGAGCACGATCTTCATCGCGGTATCCACCGCTTCGGAGCCGGAGTTGCTGAAGAACGCGTGGTTGAGCGTTGCCGGGGCCAGCGCGGCCAGCCGCTGGGCCAGCACGAAGGGCAATGGCGAGCCCATCTGGAAGGGCGGGGCGAAGTCCAGCGTGGCGGCCTGCTGCTGGATGGCCTGCACGATCCGCGGGCGGGCGTGGCCGGCATTGCAGCACCACAGCCCGGCGGCGGCATCCAGGATCGGGCGGTCGTCGACATCGTGGTAGTACATGCCCTCGGCCCGCACCAGCAGGCGTGGCGCGGCCTTGAACTGGCGGTTGGCGCTGAACGGCATCCAGAATGCCTCCAGCGACTCGGGGCGCTGCTGGGACAGGGACGACAACGGGCTTTCGGCACGGCGCATCGGCAACTCCGCAGGGACCGGATGGTCACGACTCTATCGCAGATGCGTCACGGTGCGGGGCCGGCGCGCTGGGTATAAAGGGGGCCGATACCGCTGCTGGAGACCGTGATGACGACTGTCCGCACCCGCGAGGAATGGCAGGCCCAGGCCGACGCACTGGTGGTGCATGCGCAGGCCTTCATCGATGGCCGGTACGTCGATGCCGCCGATGGCGCACGCGTTGCCTGCATCAGCCCGATCGACGGCCGCGTACTGGCCCAGGTTGCCGACTGCAGTGCCGCCGACGTGGAGCGCGCGGTGGTTGCCGCGCGGCGTGCCTTCGACGCCGGCCACTGGTCGCGCGCCGCGCCGGTGCAGCGCAAGAAGATCCTGCTGCGCCTGGCCGACCTGGTCGAACAGCATGCCGACGAGCTGGCCCTGCTGGAAAGCCTGGACATGGGCAAGCCGGTGCGCGACGCGCGCCAGGGCGACCTGCCGGGCGCGGTGCGCTGCCTGCGCTGGACCGCAGAGGCGATCGACAAGGTGTACGGCGAGATCGCCCCCACCGCGCCGGATACGCTGGGCCTGGTCAGTCGCGAGCCGGTCGGCGTGGTCGCCGCGATCGTGCCGTGGAATTTCCCGTTGCTGATGGCCTGCTGGAAGATCGCCCCGGCGCTGGCGGCGGGCAATTCGCTGATCCTCAAGCCCTCCGAACGCTCGCCCCTGAGTGCGATCCGGCTGGCCGCGCTGGTCGCCGAGGCCGGCATCCCCGACGGCGTGTTCAACGTGCTGCCCGGCGACGGCATGCGCGCCGGCGAGCCGCTGGCGCTGCACATGGACGTGGATGCACTGGCCTTCACCGGGTCCACCGCAGTGGGCCGGCGGCTGCTGCAGTGTGCGGGCTTGTCCAACCTCAAGCGGACCTGGCTGGAATGCGGTGGCAAGAGCCCGAACCTGGTGTTCGCCGATGCGCCGGACCTGGACAAGGCCGCGCAGGCGGCGGCCACCGGCATCTTCTACAACCAGGGCGAGGTCTGCACCGCGGCCTCGCGGCTGCTGGTTCAGCGCTCCATCCAGGACGAATTCGTGACCCGGGTGCTGGCCCATGCGCGGCGCATGCAGCCGGGCCATCCGTTCGACCCGGACGCGCCGATGGGCGCGCTGGTCGATGCGGCCCATGCCGAGCACGTGCTGGCGCACATCAACCGCGGCCAGGCCGAGGGCGCGCGCCTGCTGCTGGGCGGCAAGCGGGTGGAGGTGGTGGCCGGTGGCAGCTACGTGCAGCCGACCGTGTTCGACGAGGTGGATGCAGGCCACGCGATCGCCCGCGAGGAGATCTTCGGCCCGGTGCTGGCGGTGCTTGGCTTCGACCACGAGGCCGATGCGCTGCGCCTGGCCAATGATTCCAGCTACGGGCTGGCCGCCGGCCTGTGGACGCGCGACCTGGGCCGCGCGCATCGGGTGGCGCGCCAACTGCGTGCCGGCAGCGTCTGGGTCAACCAATGGGATGGCGGCGACATGACCGCGCCGTTCGGTGGCTACAAGCAGTCCGGCATCGGCCGCGACAAATCCCTGCACGCCTTCGACAAGTACACCGAGATCAAGGCCACCTGGATCCACCTGGGCGAGTGAGCCCGCTCAGCAGTCCTGGCGCTGGCTGACCAGCGCCTCGCGCAGCAGGTCGCGGTCGCGCTCGTCCACCGCGTTCTGGAAATAGTCCACCTGCGCGGTGCTCAGCCGGCAGGGATCGACGACGTAGCCCGGCGGCCACATCTGCAGGGCCTGCGCGATGCCCTGCACGAGCTGCTCCGGGGTCAGGCCGCGCTTCATGCGAAAGCGGCGGGGCGGTGGCGCGAAGGCGGCGTGTACCTCGCGCCGCCCGACGACCGGCGCGACGAAGGTGGCCGCGTCCACGCCATCCTTGCCCGGCCCGAGCCCCGGCACGCGCAGGTCCAGCGGCCGTGCCGGCGGCGCTGCAACGGGAGGGGAAGCAGCGGCCTGGATACGGGCCGGCGCCGGCACCGGTGGCCGTGGCGTCGACGCAGCCGCGGCGGCCGATTGCCGCTCCAACGCCGGCGGCGGCACCGGCTCGGGGCGCGGCAGCCAGCGCATGCGCAACCGGTCGTCGTGCTCGCCGATGCCTGCCGGCGGGGCCGGCGCCAGCAGCACCTGCAAGAACAGGCCGTGTACGGCGATCACTACCGCGATCGCGCAGGTCCGGCTCCAGCGTGGCGCAGGCGGGGACTGCATCGATGACGACATTCCCTGTCCATCCTGACGGAATCGACCTGCTCTGACCGCGGGTCGTGCCGGGAGTTCCGCGCGGGTGTGCCAGTTGCGGGCGCGGTCACAGCCCGACCGTCACGTCTGCAACCATCGTTCGCGCCGGGCCGGGCGCGTGGCAGAATCCGGCAGCTGCCTCCTTGCGTGTACCCGATGTCGACTCCTGCCGCACCTGCCGCCAATTCGCCCCGCCGCATCCTGCTGGCCAGCCTGATCGGCACCACCATCGAGTTCTTCGACTTCTACATCTACGCCACCGCCGCGGTGCTGGTGTTCCCGCACCTGTTCTTCCCGGAAAGCAGCGATGGCGCGGCGTTGCTGCAATCGCTGGCGACCTTCGCGGTGGCCTTCATCGCGCGCCCGGTGGGCTCGGCGGTGTTCGGCCACTATGGCGACCGGATCGGGCGCAAGGCCACGCTGGTGGCGGCGCTGCTGACCATGGGCGTGTCCACCGTGGCGATCGGCCTGCTGCCCACCCACGCCAGCATCGGCATCCTCGCCCCGGCATTGCTGGCGCTGTGCCGGTTTGGCCAGGGCCTGGGGCTGGGCGGGGAGTGGGGCGGGGCCGTGCTGCTGGCCACCGAGAACGCGCCCCCGGGCAAGCGTGCCTGGTACGGCATGTTCCCGCAGCTGGGCGCGCCGCTGGGGTTCCTGCTGTCGGCCGGCATCTTCCTGCTGCTCGGTCGCGCGATGAGCGACGCCGACTTCCTGCAATGGGGCTGGCGCGTGCCGTTCCTGGCCAGCTCGCTGCTGGTCGCGGTCGGCCTGTGGGTGCGCCTGAACATCCACGAGACGCCGGCGTTCCAGGCGGCGCTGGACCGCAACGAGCGGGTCAAACTGCCGATGTGGACGGTCATCCGCGATCACGGCGTCACCTTGGTGCTGGGCACGCTCGGCGCCTTCGCCACCTTCGTGCTGTTCTACCTGATGACGGTGTTCACCCTGGGCTACGGCACCACGGTGCTGCACTACAGCCGCGAACAGTTCCTGCTGCTGCAGATGGTCGGGATCCTGTTCTTCGCCGCGGGCATCCCGCTGTCGGCGTTGTATGGCGACCGCTGGGGCACGCGGCGCACGATGATCGTGGCCAGTGGCCTGATCCTCGCCTTCGGGGTGGTATTCGCGCCGCTGTTCCAGGCCGGCAGCCCGTGGATGGTGCTCGGCTTCCTGTCGCTGGGCCTGTTCCTGATGGGCCTGACCTACGGCCCCTGCGGCACCTTCCTGGCCGAGATCTACCCGGTGCAGGTGCGCTACACGGGTGCGTCGTTGTCGTTCAACCTGGCCGGCATCCTCGGCGCGGCACCGGCGCCCTACGTGGCTACCTGGCTGGCCGAACGCTTCGGCCTGCTCGCGGTGGGCTACTACCTGTGCCTGACTGCGCTGGTCACCATCCTGGCGCTGCTGGCGATGGGGCGCCGCGCCGCGCTCAGCGGAAGAAGCGCTTGAGCGTGCGTCCCAGCCAGCCCCCCTGCTGGTGCTCGCGGGCGAACTGGTTCAGGTGCAGCTTGACCTGCGGCGCGTAGGCCTTGTCGTCGCCCCGGATGTGATTGAACAGCCAGCGCGACAGCATGGTGCGCAGTTCGTCGCTGATGTCTTCGCCGGCCTGGAACCGCAGGCGGTACTCGGCCACGCGCTTGATGAAAATCTCATGCACGCGCTTGTGCGCCGCGCAGAACGGGTAGCCGGCTTCTTCCATCAGCTCTTCCTCGAAGGCGAAGTGCGACAGGGTGTAATCCACCAACTCGTCGATCACCTCGGCCACCGCCAACCGCTGCAGGCTGGTCTGCGCCACGTGCAGGTGGTTGAGCATCTCAACGATCCGCATGTGCTGGTGGTCGATGACGTCGATGCCGATGTTCAGGTCGTCCTGCCAGACCAGAAGTGCCATGGTGCGTTCCCCGTGATGTTCAACTGGGAACGACTCTAGGTGGCCGGCAACGGGCCTGCGTTGATCTCGATCAAGGCACCAGGGCCGCTTCCCGGGCGGCGCTGGCCACGCTGGTGCAGCTCACCCGGTTGCGGCCGCCGGCCTTGGCCAGGTACAGCTGGCGGTCGGCCTCGGAGATCAACCGGTGCAGCGAATCGCGCTGCGGGCGCAGGCAGCACAGCCCGATGCTCACGGTCATGCGCAGGGTGGTCTCGCCAAGCATCACCTCCAGCGCGGCGATGCGCTCGCGCAGCATCTCGAAGTAGCCCAGCGCCTCGTCTTCTTCCAGTCCCGGCACCAGCAGGCAGAATTCCTCGCCGCCGAACCGCGCGATCAGGTCCTGCTCACGCGCATGCCCGGCCACGGCCGCCGCCACCGCGCGCAGCGCATCGTCGCCGGCCTCGTGGCCGTAGGTGTCGTTGATGTGCTTGAAGTGGTCGATGTCGATCATCGCCACCGCCACCAGCGCGTCGTTGAGGTGCAGCTGCGGCAACTGGCGCTGGCTCTGTTCCAGGAAGCTGCGCCGGTTGGGCAACCCGGTCAGGAAATCGCGGGTGGCCAGGTCCTGCAGCGTGCCGATCAATTCCAACTGGTCCACGTTCTGCGAGGTCCGGCAGAAGAACTCCTCGCGCGAGAACGGCTTGCGCAGGAAGTCGTTGGCGCCGTTCTTGAGGAAGCGCGGGATCAGCGACGGGTCGGTGTTGCCGGAGATCCCGATCACCGCGACCTTGTCGCGCGAGCGCAGGGTGCGCAGCCGGCGGGTGAACTCCACCCCTTCCATGCCCGGCATCTCCTGGTCGACCACGGCCAGGCGGATCGCCGGGTGCGCTTCGATCGCCTTCAGGCCTTCGGCGCCGTCGGCGGCTTCGTACACGGTGTGGCCGTACATGCGCAGCAGCGAGGCCGCGTACATCCGCGCCGACATCGAGTCGTCCACCACCAGGGCGGCGATGCGCCGGTTGCGTTCCAGCCGCTGCACCAGCCACACCAGGTAGTCCACGCTGCCGGGGGTGTTCTTGAGCACGTAGTCGATGATCTGCTGCTGCAGCACGCGCTTGCGCAGGTCTTCGTCGTACACGCCACTGACCACCACCGTGGGCAGGCCGCGCGAGACGAAGAACTCCACCACCGTGTCGCGGTCGCCGTCGGCCAGCACCAGCCCGGTCAGCACCAGGAACCAGCCCTGCTCCTGGTCGAGCAGCCGGCCGGCCTCGGCCAGGCTGGTCGCCACCGACACCGGCAGCTCCAGCCGTTGTTCGATGGCCTCGCCCAGCATGCTGGTGAACGTGCGCGAGTTTTCCACCAGCAGGATCCGCTGGGGGAGGGCATCACCGGGGTCGCTGTCGAAAGCGCCCTGCAACAGTGCCGGCATGTGGCGTACGCTCGGATTCGAGTGGGTCGGCAGAGTTAGCGGCGATTTCACATGCAACTTTAGGGTGGATGTCGGACGCCTGGATCAGACTGCCTGAGCCCGATGCGACGGTAGTCGTCTGCTGCGACCCGGGCGGTCATCGGATTTGTGTCAAAAGCCCGGGCCGGACCCGAACCCTTCCATCTATAGCGGTAGTATCGCTGGCGTCGTCAGCTGCCCGGCCTGGCTACCCGTGGCTTCCAGCCGTCCTATGGCCCGCAACGTGCGTCGTTGTTCACCCCCGGGCGGCAGAAGATACTGTCGTCGGAGTACCCCTCGCTAAACTCGACCTGGAGGCTAATGTGCGGATTTCCCATTTTAGACATGCAGTTGGTATTTTGATCCTGGCTGCGGTACCGATGTTCGCATCGGCACAGTCCGATAATCATGGCGTACAGCTCGCAAAGCGAGGCCTGGGTCAGTCCCAGCCGCTTGCTCTCAACCTGAGCCTGGACCCCGGCTGGCGCCTGTATGGGTTTCAGCGGGATGGGATCACTTATTACCAGGTGAATGATCTGGCAGGACGAGTACAGCTGATCATCGGCAACGCGGATGACGTGTTCTGGGTCCTGCCGGCAGGGGACAGTTCCGCGCAGGTGTCGTTGCCGGAAGGGCCCATCCAGGCCCCTGCCAATGCAGTGCGATCCCTGGTCTACCAGAATCAGACGTTTGCCCTGGTCCTCCATCGCAGTGGAGCAGGTGTCCTGTGGTCGGTTGAAGCCCTCGACTGATGGAGAAATGACCTGCGGGTGGCGCAGCCCACCTGCAGGTTCCCTTGTCGGGCGGGCGTCAGGTCAGCGCCTGATGGTTGTCACTGCCAGCGGCCCCAATGGGCGCGAAGCCGCTGTAATCCTTGACTTCGGACGGGGTTCTTGTCGGGCCTTCCATCAGAACCATCCTGATTCGATTCTGGCGGCAATGGATAACGCCGCCATAGGCAAGTATTCGCCCCGCCAGTCGCTCCATGGCCAGTGTTTCTGTTGCTCCGGAAAGCGCGCGCTTGGCATCCAGTAACGCCACCGTGACCAGTATTCCGCTCCTCCCTTCGAATCGACCACACCGTGCCCGAACCCGGATCTGTCCGGATTCGTGCTTCAGCAGTAGCGACACGCTGTCTGTGAGTGCGCGGTAAGTGGCAAGCTGAACTTCAATGCTCAACTGACACGGGTCACCGGTCAGTTGAGGGCGAACGACCCGGTGGGTGAGGTCCCACGCCTCGCGCACGCCGCCCGCCTGTAGCGCCACATACAAACCCACCTGTTCAAGTGCGGTGGGGTACACCATGCTGGCTTGCTCGCGGAACTGGCGCGAGTGCACGACCGAGGTATGCAGGAGACTGGTTGCGATTGCATGGTGGCCTTGTTGCTTGAGCCAGTTCACCACTTCGGTGAGAGACATGTCGATGCCATCACCCAGCTTCTTCAGGTGGATGGCACGCTCGCGCAGATCCATTTCGCTGGCCCTGTGCGAGCTCCTGGCTAGCTTGATCGCATTTTTCTCATTGACATCCCGAATGCGGTAACGGTGGTAGTAATGCGTGATGCGCGCGCCCAGCACAAACAGCGCCGCACCGGCGATCGCCATGACCTGCTGGGTGGCGAAGGATGCAGGATCAAATGATGACGGATAGGGGCCCGGGGTAGTCAGCCCAATGATCAGGTTCAGCGCCGGCACCCCCATGGCCGCGCCACGCCAGCCGTGCAGGCACGTCAGTGCAATCGCAGGGATGGCCATCAGCAATTGCACGCTGGTCTTCGCCGTTGCTGATTCAGGTGGAATCAACATGGCGGAAAGCCCGAGCAGCAGCATCAGCGATAGAGCCGCAAGGGTCTGCCTGCGAAATGCGGTGGTCCACTCCGGTTCCGCATGTCGGCGTGCCCAGAGCAGGGCAAGGGGGGCAACCGTCAGGATGCCGATGAAGTCACCTACGATGTAACGGGCAATACCGGTGGCTGCCGGCATTTCCGGGGGAATGGGCCAGAGTAGTTCGGACAGAGCGATATTCAGCGATGTCACCACTACCGCCGATGCTGCTGCGACGGAAATGAGCCACATGGTCTTGGTTGCGGCCATCATCTTTCGGTGCAAGCGCACTACCAGCATTACTGCCGGCATCAAACTGGCGGATGCCAGAATCACCCAGGTAAGTCCGTACTTTTCCACCATCGGGTAGCGCATCTGCATGAAGTAGGCGTATTCGCCCAGCAACAGATACGGCCAAAACCGCGGCGGGCACAACAGGACCGCTGCTACGCGAACGCCCGCGGGTAGGTAGAACTGATCCAGTGAAAGTTGGCGCGCGGCCCAGCAGGCGATGGCATACGCAGCAGCCAACACGAATCCAGCCGGACGAATGTGAAGGTTTACTTGAAGCCCATCTTTCCACCAATCCAGTTGCACGCGTTCCCTCCCGTTCGTGCCCAGCCACGGTCCATGTACTGGACTATTCCGTTCAGACAGGACGGTATCGGCAGAAGTCGGCTTATGCAATTGCAGACGGCGATTATCAGAATCGGATGAGGCGGCAACGTGCCGGTGGTCACACCGCTCAGCGTTTTACACATGAGATGGTTATCTCAATCTCCAGCCACCTTCACCACAACACATCGCGCAGCTTGTACCAGGACATCGCCGCCACCAGCAGCGGCGTGCGCAGCAGCCGGCCGCCGGGGAAGCGGCGGTGGGGAATGCGCTCGAATACATCGATGCGTTCGTTCTGCCCGGCGATGGCCTCGGCCAGCACTGCCCCGGCCAGCCCGGTCGCGGCCACGCCATGGCCGGAGAAGCCCTGGGCGTAGTAGACGTTGGGGGTGAGGCGGCCCCAATCGGGCGCGCGGTTGCGGGTGATGTCCACGTAGCCGCCCCAGACCTGCTCCATGGCCACATCGGCCAACTGCGGAAACACCTGGTGCATGCGCCGGGTCATCACCCCGCGCAGCCCGGGCGGCGGCAGCGCCGAGTAGCTGGCCCGCCCGCCGAACAACAGCCGGTGGTCGGCGCTGAGCCGGAAGTAATCCAGCGCCCAGCTGACGTCGGCCACGGCCATGTCGTTGTGGATCAGCCCGCGCGCCCGCTCGGCCCCCAGTACCGGGGTGGCGCCGATATAGGTGCCCACCGGCATGATCCGCGCTTCCAGTTCCGGTGCGATGCCCTGCAGCAGCGCATTGCCGGCGATCACCACGTGGTCGGCGCTGACCGTGCCTTGGGCGGTGCGCAGCTGCGGCCGCGGGCCGCGGATGAGCTGCAGCACCGGCGACTGTTCCAGGATGACCACCCCCTGCTGTTCAGCGGCGCGTGCCAGCCCCTGCGCATAGGCGAGCGGATGCAGGTGGCCGCTGGCCGCATCGAACATCGCCCCGCTGTAGCGCGGGCTGTCCAGCTGCTCGCGCAGCTGCTGGCGGTCCCACCACTGCAGCGGATAGTCGTAGCGTTCGGCCAGTTCGATCATGCCCGCGCGCAGCGTGCGTTCCTGGCGCGGGCGGATCGGCACGCTGGCATGGCCGTCGCGCCAATCGCAGTCGATCTGGTAACGCTGCAGGCGATGCCGCAGCAGGGCCATGCCCTCGCGCGAAAAGTCGAACAGGTGGCGAGCATCGTCCGTGCCGACCAGCGCTTCGAGCGTGTCCACCTCGCAGCCGTAGCCGACGATGGCCTGGCCACCGTTGCGCCCGGACGCACCCCAGCCGACCCGCTGCGCCTCCAGTACCACCACGCGGAAGCCGCGCTCGGCCAGCGACAGGGCCGCCGACAGGCCGGTGTAGCCGGCGCCGAGCACGCACACGTCGGTGTGCAGATCACCCGCCAGCGGCGCACGCAGGGGCTGCGCCGGCACGCTGTCGGCGTACCAGCTGGCAACGTGGTCCTGGCCGGAACGGCTCGAAAAAACGGCACTCATGGCGACAGCATGCCAGCAACCCGGCCCCGGAACAGCGGACAGTCTGTCGCAGGCACGCGCGCAGGCATGTGACGGCCCACCGTCGGTTGCGTCCGGTCGCACGCCGGCGGTAACGTGCGCGCAGGTCATCCGAGCATGACGCATGGTCTCGTCCCCCTGGGTCGGCCTGCCGACCGACAGCACGACGCTGGGCCACCACCGCTTTGCCGTGGCGGGCGAAAAATACGTGCGCGCGCTGTGCCTGGCCGCCGGCGCCACCCCGGTGCTGCTGCCCAGCCTGCAACCGCCGCTGCCGGCCGAGCCCTGGCTGGACCGCCTCGACGGCCTGTTGCTGACCGGCGCGGTGAGCAACATCGAGCCGCATCACTACGGCGGCGCGCCCAGCTGGGCGGGCAACCTGCACGATCCCGCGCGCGATGCGACGGCGCTGTCGCTGATGCAGGCCGCACTCGCCCGCGACCTGCCGGTGCTGGCCATCTGCCGCGGCTTCCAGGAACTCAATGTGGCCCTCGGCGGCACCCTGCACCAGCGCGTGCACGCGGTGCCCGGCCTGATGGACCACCGCGAAGATCCGGACGCACCGGTTGAGCAGCAGTATGCGCCGGCGCACCCGGTGCGGCTGGTCCAGGGCGGGTGGCTGTCGGACTGGGCCGGGGCCGCTGCGGTCACGGTCAATTCGGTGCACGGGCAGGGCATCGATCGGTTGGCGGCGGGCCTGCGCGTGGAGGCCCGCGCCGACGATGGCCTGGTCGAGGCCGCGCGCAGCGACGCGCATGCGTTCGTGCTCGGGGTACAGTGGCATCCGGAATGGCGTGTCACCGACACCCCGTTCCATCACCGTATTTTCCAAGCCTTCGGCGATGCTTGTCGCCGTTACTCCTGCAAAGCAGACCGGTCATGACCACCCGAACGCGTTCGCGCAAAACCGCTTCCCCGTCGCGCAAGGCGGCCAGTCCTTCGCGCAAGGCCGCCGCGCCGCCCGTGCCGGAGGAGAGCGCGCTGCTGCGTTGGCTCAAGGAACGGCGCATCACCGAGGTGGAGTGCCTGGTGCCGGACATCACCGGCAACGCGCGCGGCAAGATCATCCCCGCCGACAAGTTCTCGCACGATTACGGCACGCGCCTGCCCGAGGGCATCTTCGCTACCACGGTCACCGGTGAATTCCCGGACGATTACTACGAACTGACCTCGCCGTCGGACTCGGACATGATCCTGCGCCCGGACCCGGACACCGTGCGCATGGTGCCATGGGCCACCGACCCGACCGCGCAGGTCATCCACGATTGCTACACCAAGCATGGCGAGCCCCACGAGCTGGCCCCGCGCAACGTCCTGCGGCGGGTGCTGGACGCCTATGCCGAACTGGGCCTGCGCCCGGTGGTGGCGCCGGAGCTGGAGTTCTTCCTGGTGCAGAAGAACACCGACCCGGACTTCCCGCTGCTGCCGCCCGCCGGCCGCTCCGGCCGCCCGGAGACCGCGCGCCAGTCCTACTCGATCGATGCGGTCAACGAGTTCGACCCGATCCTCGACCTGATGTACGACTACTGCGATGCGATGAAGCTGGACGTGGACACGCTCATCCACGAATCGGGCGCGGCCCAGCTGGAGGTCAACTTCACCCACGCCAACGCGATGGACCTGGCCGACCAGGTGTTCCTGTTCAAGCGCACGATGCGCGAGTCGGCGATGCGCCACGGCGTCTACGCCACGTTCCTGGCCAAGCCGATGGAGAACGAACCGGGCAGCGCCATGCACATCCACCAGAGCCTGCTGCGCATCAGCGACGGCCACAATGTGTTCACCGGTGAACACGGCGGCGAGGACTTCAGCCCGCTGTTCGGCCACTACCTGGCGGGCCTGCAGAAATACGTGCCGATGGCGATGGCATTCTTCGCCCCGAACGTGAATTCCTACCGCCGGCTGGTGTTCGGCGAGGTCTCGCCGAGCAACGTGCACTGGGGCTTCGACAACCGTACCTGCGGCCTGCGCGTGCCGCTGGATACCCCGGAGAACATGCGCGTGGAAAGCCGCTTCGCCGGCTCGGACGCCAACCCCTACCTGGCCATGGCCGCCACCCTGGCCGCCGGGTTGCTGGGCATCCGCGAGCAGGGCTCGCCGACCGCCCCGATCAGCGGCAGCGCCAAGGAACTGGGTTACGACCTGCCGCGCTCGCTGGGCGAGGCGCTGGATGGGCTGGAAGGCTGCCCGGAGCTGCGCGAGATGCTGGGTGAGCGTTTCTGCCGGGCGTATGTGTCGGTCAAGCGCAAGGAGTACCAGACCTTCTTCCGCGTGATCAGCTCCTGGGAGCGCGAGTTCCTGCTGCTCAATGTCTGAGTGCGCCGTCCCGCCAGGTCCGGCATGGCCGTGAGGGCGGCGTGCTGGGAAAATGCGGGCGTGCCCGGTAGGCTGGCACCCGTCGTACCGGTCCTGCCGGTTCCCCCATCTCGCACCTGACCTGTGGAGAGTCCGATGAAGCTGCGAATCCTCACCCTCGGCATTGCCGTATCCGTACTCAGCGCCTGTGGCGGCGGCAAGCAGGACGACAGCAAGGTGCTGAACGTCTACAACTACAGCGATTACATCGCCGAAGACACCATCCCCAATTTCGAAAAGGCCACCGGCACCAAGGTGACCTACGATGTGTTCGACAGCGACGAGATGGTGGAAACCAAGCTGCTGGCCGGCAACAGTGGCTACGACGTGGTGGTGCCGACGCTGAACTTCTTCGGCCGCCAGATCAAGGCCGGCGTGTTCCTGCCGCTGGACAAGAGCAAGATCCCGAACCTGGCCAACCTCGATCCGGAGGTGATGAAGCGCATCGCCCAGCAGGACCCGGGCAACCAGTACGGCGTGCCGTACATGATCGGCACCACCGGCATCGGCTACAACGTCGACATGCTCAAGCAGCGCTTCGGCGGCAGCACCGACATCGCCAACAGCTGGGACCTGATCTTCAAGCCCGAAAACATCGCCAAGATGAAGGACTGCGGGATCACCATCCTCGACACGCCCTCGGACATGATCCCGATCGCGTTGCACTACCTGGGCGAGGATCCGCACAGCCAGGACCCGGCCACGCTGGAAAAAGCCGCTGCGCTGCTCAAGGGCATCCGCCCGTATGTGCAGAATTTCCACTCCTCCCAGTACGTGGGTTCGCTGGCCAACGGCGGCACCTGCCTGGTGGTGGGCTGGTCGGGTGACATCATCCAGGCCCGCGACCGCGCCGCCGAAGCCAACAATGGCGTGACCGTGGCCTACTCGATCCCGCGCGAAGGCGCCCCGCAGTGGTTCGACATGCTGGCCATCCCCAAGGATGCCAAGCACCCGGAGGCCGCGTATGCCTTCATCAACTACCTGCTGGAACCGAAGGTGGCCGCGGCCAACACCAACTTCATCCATTACGCCAACCCGGTGACCCAGGCCACCGCGCTGGTGGACGAGGCGATCCGCACCGACCCGACCATCTACCCGCCGGCCGACGTGGCCGCCAAGATGTTCACCTACTCGATCAACACCCCGGAGGTGGACAAGCTCTACACCCGGTTGTGGACCGAGGTGAAGACCGGTCGCTGACCGCCCCTGCGACGCCGGCCCCGTGCCGGCGTCGTCGTTTCAGGGGATCGTCCCGCCGGTGGGCGGCAGGGCAGGCCGCCCGATCCGGTCGCACATGACGCCGCCACCACCGGTAAAATGGGATGCTCCCCCCGTCCTGCCGCCGCTCCCGGAGCCGCTCCCCATGCCATTTGATGCCAAGCCGGAAGGCGAGGTCGTGCCGGTCCTCGACCCGGGCTATCTGTCCATCCGCGCGCTGCGCAAGGAATTCGACGGCTTCGTCGCCCTCGACGATGTCAGCCTGGACGTGCGCAAGGGCGAGATCTTCGCCCTGCTCGGCGGCTCGGGCAGCGGCAAGTCGACCCTGCTGCGGTGCCTGGGCGGCTTCGAGACGCCCACCAAGGGCAGCATCGAGCTGGACGGCCAGCGCATCAACGACCTGCCGCCGTACCAGCGGCCGATCAACATGATGTTCCAGTCCTATGCGCTGTTCCCGCACATGACGGTGGAGCAGAACATCGCGTTCGGGCTGAAGCAGGACGGCCTGGCCCGCGACGCGATCCGCACGCGCGTGGGCGAGATGCTGGAGCTGGTGCAACTGGGCAAGCTGGCCAGGCGCAAGCCGCACCAGTTGTCCGGCGGCCAGCAGCAGCGCGTGGCGCTGGCGCGGTCCCTGGCCAAGGGGCCCAAGCTGCTGCTGCTGGACGAGCCGATGGGCGCGCTGGACAAGAAGCTGCGCTCGCAGATGCAGCTGGAGCTGGTCAACATCATCGAAACGTCCGGGGTGACCTGCGTGATGGTCACCCACGACCAGGAAGAGGCCATGACCATGGCCACCCGCATCGCGGTGATGGACGCCGGCTGGATCCAGCAGGTGGGCAAGCCCGACGAAATCTACGAGCAGCCGGCCAACCGCTTCGTGGCCGAGTTCATCGGGTCGGTCAACCTGTTCGACGGGGTGATCGACGAGGACCTGCCCGAGTACGTCACGGTGCGTACGCCGCTGTTCCCGGCGCCGATCTACGTGGCCCACGGCATCACCGGCTACGAAGGCCAGCCGGTGGCGTTCGCGCTGCGCCCGGAGAAGGTGATGATCGGCAAGGAGGAGCCGGCCGGGGACACCAACAAGGCACAGGGCGTGATCGAGGATATCGCCTACTTCGGCAGCCATTCGGTCTATCACGTGCGCCTGCCGAGCGGGGCCAAGGTGCTGTCCAACTTCGCCAACTCGCAGCGCTGGGCCAGCGACGGACTGACCTGGGGCGACAGCGTGTGGGTGTGCTGGCGCGACAACGACGGCGTGGTGCTCACCGCATGAACGCCGCCGGCTGGAAGCGTTGGCTCCCCGGTACCCGCGGCAGCGTGATCGCCGCGCCGTACCTGTGGCTGCTGCTGTTCTTCGCGGTGCCGTTCGTGATCATCCTGATGATCTCGTTCGCGCGCACGCAGGTGGGCTCGCCGCCGTACACCTGGCTGCTGGAGTACGTGGATGGCGCGTTCTCGCTCAAGCTCAACCTGGGCAATTACGCGGCGCTGGTGAAGGACAGCCAGTACGTGCTGGCGTACCTGAGTTCGATCAAGATCGCGGTGATCGCCACACTGCTGACGCTGCTGATCGGCTACCCGATGGCGTATGTGATTTCGCGGATGTCGCCGGCCGCGCGCAACGTGGCGATGATGCTGGTGGTACTGCCGTCGTGGACCTCGTTCCTGATCCGGGTGTATGCCTGGATCGGGATCCTGGACCGCAACGGGCTGCTCAACCAGCTGCTGCTGAAGCTGGGGCTGATCGATGCGCCGCTGCAGATCCTGTACACGCCGACCGCCGCCTACATCGGCATCGTGTACTGCTACCTGCCGTTCATGGTGCTGCCGCTGTACGCCAACCTGGTCAAGCTGGACAACCGCCTGCTCGAGGCCGCCTACGACCTGGGCGCGCGGCCGTGGCAGGCGTTCCTGCGGATCACGTTGCCGCTGTCGCGCACGGGCATCATCGCCGGCTGCATGCTGGTGATGATCCCGGCGGTGGGCGAGTTCGTGATCCCGGAGATGCTGGGTGGCCCGGATACGCTGATGATCGGGCGGGTGCTGTGGGGCGAGTTCTTCAACAACCGCGACTGGCCGACGGCCTCGGCGGTGGCGATCGTGATGCTGCTGTTGCTGCTGGTGCCGATCCTGCTGTTCAACCGGGTCCAGCAGCGTGAGCTGGAAGGGAAGCTGCTATGAGCATGGTGCGCGGCAGCCGGTGGTTGGGGTGGTCGGTGCTGGGGCTGGGATTTGCGTTCCTGTACCTGCCGATCCTGCTGTTGATGATTTACTCGTTCAACGAATCGAAGCTGGCCACGGTGTGGTCGGGCTTTTCCACGCGCTGGTACGGCGAGCTGTTCAACAACCGGCAGATCCTGGATGCGCTGTGGATCAGCCTGGAGGTGGCATTCTGGACGGCATGCGCGTCGACGGTGCTGGGCACGATGGCGGCGATGGTGATGACGCGGTTCAAGCGCTTCCCGGGCAAGACGATGTTCGGCGCGCTGATTACCGCGCCGCTGGTGATGCCGGAGGTGATCCTGGGCTTTTCGCTGATGACGCTGCTGGTGGCGATGGGCGGCATTCCGGGCTTCCCGGCACGCGGGGTGACCAGCATCTGGATCGCGCATGTGACATTTACGCTGTCGTTCGTGACGGTGGTGGTGTCCTCGCGGCTGCAGGAGCTGGACCGGTCGCTGGAAGAGGCGGCCATGGACCTGGGCGCGAGCCGGTTGAAGGTGTTCTTCCAGATCACCTTGCCGATCATCGCGCCTGCCCTGGTCGCCGGCTGGTTGCTGGCGTTCACGCTGTCGCTGGACGATGTGGTGATCGCCAGTTTCGTGGCGGGGCCGAATTCGACGACGTTGCCGATGAAGGTGTTCGCCTCGGTGCGCATGGGGATCAAGCCGGAGATCAACGCGCTGGCCACGTTGATGGTGCTGGCGGTGTCGATCGCGGCGGTGGTGGGCTGGTTTGTTACCGCGCGCGGCGAGAAACGTCGCCAGCGCGACATGCAGATGGCGTTGCAGGACAAAGGGTAGGGTGGGGCGGCTGGTCTTTTCAGAGCAACAGCGGGGCGGATGCTGCGTTGGCGCTGGGGAGGGCCTCAAGAGCAGCCGGGCATGGCCCGGCTCTACCCATTCAACGGTGTACTGATCCCACAGCAGAGCCGGGCCATGCCCGGTTGCACACAGCCTCCACGACCAACCCGTAGAGCCGGGCCATGCCCGGCTGCACGCAGCCTCCGAACCACGACCAACCCGTAGAGCCGGGCCATGCCCGGCTGCACACAGCCTCCAAACCACGACCAACCGGTAGAGCCGGGCCATGCCCGGCTGCACACAGCCTCCAAACCACGACCAACCGGTAGAGCCGGGCCATGCCCGGCTGCACACAGCCTCCAAACCACGACCAACCGGTAGAGCCGGGCCATGCCCGGCCGCACGCAGCCTCCGAACCACGACCAACCGGTAGAGCCGGGCCATGCCCGGCTGCACACAGCCTCCAAACCACGACCAACCGGTAGAGCCGGGCCATGCCCGGCTGCTCTTCGCTCCCCCTCCCCAAAAACGGCCGGCCGGCGCTTGCTCTCAATCCGGCCCCGGCCAACTGTCTGGGCACGGTGCGGGTGGGATGCCGGGACCCTCGGGCGCCATGGATGGCGCCCGCGAGCCTCCATGGGTGAAGGCGCATTGCTTGCGAGGCACCGCCTCGCATGCGACTGAACGCACAGCCGCCAGCGGCTGGGCCGGGCCGCGGAGCGGGATTCACGGCGTGTCCCGGCATCCCACCCGCACCGTTCCAACCACACGCCAGTGAAACGTCGCTTTCTGCATCCCACCCGCACCGTTCCAACCACACGCCGGTGGAACGTTGCTTCCCGCATACACCCAAGCCTGCGACCCCATGTCGCAACCCAAACAGCCTTCCCGACGCATCCGGCAACATCCGGCTCACAGGCCCCGGCGCACAATGAGCGCCTGTCTTTCGGAGTACCGCGATGACCGTTGAGATCGTCAACCCCGCCACCGGCCAGGTGACCTACCGCCACGAACTGCTCGATGCCGCGCAGATCGAACAGCGCCTCGCCGCCGCCGCCACCGCCTTCCCGAGCTGGTCCGCGCAGACCCTGCAGGCCCGCGGCGCCATCCTGCGGGGCATCGCTGCCCAGTTGCGCGCACGCAAGGGCGACATCCAGCAGGCCATGACCAGCGAAATGGGCAAGCTCAAAGCCGAAGCCCTGGCCGAAGTGGACAAGTGCGCCCAGGCCTGCGAGTTCTACGCCGACCACGCCGCCGACTACCTCAAGCCGCAGATCATCGACACCGAAGCCCAGCGCAGTTACGTCCGCTACGAGCCGATCGGCTGCGTGTTCGCGGTGATGCCCTGGAACTTCCCCATCTGGCAGGTGTTCCGCTTCCTCGCCCCGGCATTCATGGCCGGCAATGTCGCCCTGCTCAAGCATGCCAGCAACGTCCCCCAGTGCGCCGACCTCATCCTCGCCGTCTGCCGCGATGGCGGACTGCCCGAGGGCGTCTTCGACGTGCTCCACATCGACAACGACCAGGCCGCCGAGGTGCTGCGCGACAAGCGCGTCAAGGCGGTCACCCTCACCGGCAGCGAGCGCGCCGGGCGTTCGATCGCCGCCAACGCCGGCGACCAGCTCAAGAAGTGCGTGATGGAACTGGGTGGCAGCGATGCCTTCGTCGTCCTCGACGATGCCGACCTGGACAAGACCGTCGCCGCCGCAGTGAAGTCGCGTTTCGACAACAGCGGCCAGACCTGCATCGCCGCCAAGCGTTTCATCGTGGTCGATGCCATCGCCGATGCGTTCGTGGAGAAGTTCGTGGCCGCCGCCGCCAAACGCGTCTACGGCGACCCGCAGGACGAGACGACCACGCTGGCCCCGATGGCCCGTGCCGATCTTCGCGAAGAGCTGCACAAGCAGGTACAGGCCAGCGTCGCCAAGGGCGCCACGCTGCTGCTCGGTGGCGAGCCGGTCCCGGGCAGCCACGCCGGTTATCCCGCCACCATCCTCGACAACGTGGCCCCCGGCATGCCGGCCTACGAAGAAGAGCTGTTCGGTCCCGCCGCGGCCATCCTGCGCGTGCGCGACGACGCGGAAGCGCTGCGTGTGGCCAATGACACCACCTTCGGCCTTGGCGGCAGCGTGTGGAGTGGCGATGCGGTACGTGCGGAGAAGCTCGCCCAGCAGCTCGAATGCGGCGCTGCCTTCGTCAATGCCATCGTCAAGAGCGACGCACGCCTGCCGTTCGGCGGCACCAAGCGCTCCGGCTTCGGCCGCGAACTGGCGGACCACGGCATCCATGAGTTCATGAACATCAAGACCGTCTACGTCGCCTGACCGGAGGCGCGCGGCCGCGCCCTCCACATCGGTAGAGCCGACCGTTGGTCGGCTCTACCGAATTGCCAGCTTGGGCCGCGTGGATCCGACGCTGCCGGGAGCCAGCCAACAGCCGGCACTACGGGGCGCAGGGAGCCGCCTGCCTCAGAGCCAGTGGACGCGCTTGAACAGGCGGTACAAGCCCACGCAGACCGCACCTACGCCCACGATCATCGCCGGATAGGCCCACGGCTGGTTCAACTCGGGCATGTGGCTGAAGTTCATGCCGTACCAACTGGTGATCAGCGTCGGCGCGGCCAGCAGTGCCGCCCACGCGCCGAGTCGCTTCACCGTCTCGCCCTGGGCCAGCGTCACCAGCGACAGGTTCACGCTCAGCGCGGTGCCCAGCATTTCGCGCAGGGTATCGATCACATCGCTGATCCGCACTGCGTGGTCATGCACGTCGCGCAGGTACAGTTTCACCTCGTCGGGCACCAGGTCGCCCTGGTAACGCTTGATCTGCGCCAGCATGTCCTGCAGCGGCGCCACGGCCATGCGCATCTTGTTGAGCTCGCGCTTCAACTCGTACAGGCGCACCACGGTCTGGCGCTTGTAGCTGTCCGAGAAGATGTCCTTCTCCAGCAGCTCCAGTGTCTCGCGGTAGCGCTGGGTGATGGGCAGGTAGTTGTCCACCACGAAATCGAGCACCGCATACAGGCAGTAGGACGGCCCCATCCTGCGCAGCAACTCCGGCTCGCGTTCCACCCGCGCGCGCGGGGCCGCGTAGGACAGCGAGGCGCCATGCCGCACCGTGACCAGGAAGCGTGGGCCGAGAAAGGCGTGGGTTTCGCCGTACTGGATGCGCTCGTCCACCATCTGTGCGGTGGTGACCACCACGAACAGCGAGTTGCCGTACGACTCCACTTTGGGCCGCTGGTGCGCGTTGCGGGCGTCTTCGATCGCCAGCGAGTGCAGGCAGAATTCTTCCTGCAGCTTCAGCAGCACGCTCTCGGCCGGCTCGTACAGGCCGACCCAGACGAAGCCGTTGCCGCTTTCGATCACATCGCTGATCGCGTCCAGGCTGATGTCGTGGCGCTTGCCCTGGTCATCGTAGTGCACGCAGTTGATGACGCAGGGAGGATTGACGGGTGCGGTGGTGCTTTCCATGGGCAGCATCGTGCGTCAGCGGCCCGTGATGGACGGGTCACGACGCCCCAGCACCCAGGCCAGGGCCAGGTGCACCGGCAGCAGCAGCACGATCCATTGCAGGTTGACCTGCGCCTGCAGGCTCAACCAGTGCAGCACCAGGCCCAGCGCCGCCAGCAGCGCAACGGCCCACAGCAGGATGCGGAACCAGGCACGCGGAACGCGCCGACGCAGCAGGGTGATCGCGCCGGGCACCAGCAGCAGGCACAGCGGCGACAGCACCAGCAGATTGCGATTGGCCCACGCGGCCTGGTGTGCGCTGAAGCCCCACAGGTAGGTGAGCAGGGCGCCGGCGATGCCGCAGAACAGCCACAGCGGCAGTGCGATGCCACCCAGCAGGCGCTGGCGCCGGCGCAGGGCCAGCACGCCGGCAGCGGCCAACAGCCCGCACAGCAGCCACGGCCACCAGTGGCGCGGCGCTTCCTTCGGTTCCGGGTCGATGTGATGCTCCAGCAGCTCGGTCTCGGCCATCACCAGCGGGCGGCCCTCGCTGTTGCGTGCCTGGCGCAGCGCGTCGGCCAGGCGCATCGGCACGAAGGCCTCCTGCCAGCGCGACAGCGGCTGGTCGGCGAACGGCCCCAGGCCGATGTCGAAGCCCAGCCACATCCACGGCGACGGCGACGCCAGCCGCACCGATTCGCTGCGATAGGTATTGCCGCGCGAGCGCCCGGACAGCTGTGCGTGCAGGCCGCCACCGAGCGCGCGGTCGATGGTGTCGCGCACCATCGTGGCGCAGTTGGCGGTGTAGTAATCGTAACGGTAGCGTGCGTTCTCCGGCTTGGCGCGTTCGGCCAGCCCATCGGCCAGCGCCCGCGCCTGCGCCGGGGTCAGGTCCAGCCACTGGATGCTGGCGCCGCGCCCGCTATGCCGGTAGTAGGACAGGTCCTCGTCCAGCGGCAGGGCGACCAGGTAATACATCATCTCCCCGCGCACGAAGCGACCGACGAAGTCGGTCTCGCCCGGGTCGAAGTAACCGAAGTTGTAGGAGGTGGCCGTGCCGCTGGTCGGGTCCAGCACCACCAGCGCGTCGTGGCCGAAGCGCTCGAAGAACACTTCGCCCGGCTGCATGGTCAGCACCCCGATCTGCGGGACCGGCGCGGCGTCGGCGCTCGCGGCGGCGGCCGCCGGCGGTGGCACCGGGGCCGCGCCCTGCTGGGCCAGCGCCGCCAGGGGCAGGCTGGCCAGGGTGAGCATCCACGACAGGAACAGCAGGCGGCACGACGGCCACCGATTGAGCAGGGGCCGCATGGTGTGGATCAATCCTCGTTGTCCGTGTCCGCCGGCAGCACGGTCACGTGGAAAGCCTGTACGCGGCGCGCATCGGCGCGCGCCACCCGGAACACGAAGCGGTCCAGGCTGAGTTCGTCGCCGGTCTCGGGCAGGTGGCCGATCGCCTCGGTGACCAGGCCGCCGATGGTGTCGTAGTCGTCATCGGGGAAGCTCGCGCCGAAGCGTTCGTTGAAGTCCTCGATCGCGGTCAGCGCATCGACCACGTACTGGCCGTCGGCCTGGATGGCGATCTGCGCGGTGTGGTCCTCGGCCTCGTCGTGCTCATCGTCGATCTCGCCGACGATCTGTTCCAGCACGTCCTCGATGGTGACCAGCCCGGACACGCCGCCGTACTCGTCCACCACGATCGCCATGTGGTTGCGCGAGAGCCGGAACTCCTTGAGCAGCACATTGAGCTTCTTGGCTTCGGGGATCAGCACCGCCGGGCGCAGCAGTTCGCGCACGTTGGCCGGGCCGTTGTCGGCCACCACGCCGCGCAACAGGTCCTTGGCCAGCAGCACGCCGAGGATGTCGTCCTTGTTGTCGCCATGCACCGGGAAGCGTGAATGGCCGGATTCGACCACCTGCTTCATCAGCTCAAGGAACGGCGCCTCCACCGGCAGCGAGACCATCTGCGAGCGCGAGATCATGACATCGCCCACGGTCAGCTCGGCGACCGCGATGGCCCCTTCCATCATGCGCAGGGTATCGGCGGCGATCAGCCCATCCTCCTGCGCGGTGTGCAGGACCGCCACCAGCTCGTCGCGGGTGTGGGGTTCGCCGGAGAAGGCAGAGGTCAGGCGTTCGAGCCAGCTCCGCTTCTTTTCATTTTGCTCCAGGTTGGAGCCACTACTGTCGTCTTCAGACATCTCTGGAAAAAAAGGCACCCGGCTAGCCGGGCGTTGGATTCAGTCTAGCAGGATGCGCGGCGCTGTCAGCGCCTGCCGCCCACGCCCGCATTCATGCCTTGGAGGGGACCGGCGGGGCAGGGGCGGGAGCCGGGGCATCGCCGGGGGCCGGTTCCTCCTCCGGCGGCAGGTCCAGGCTGTAGGTGCAGCCGGCCAGGGTCTTGCCGGGGTGGGTCTTGACCGTGGACAGGCTCAGGATCACCGATTCGATCATCGGCTCGCCGGTGCGCGGGTCGGTGACATCGCGGCTGACCAGCTCGCGCCCGGCCATGAACTTGTCCGGGGTGTCCACCCCGTCCTCCAGGGCCAGCGATCTGGCCAGCGGGCGCGGGTCGGCCAGGTCGAGGATGGCCATGATGCTGGCCCCGGCCACCGCCACGTATTCGGTGCGCTGGCCGAACACGGTCAGGGGCGTGGCCAGGCGGAACTCGCTCATGAACTGGTTGGACTGCGGCAATGGCTGCAGGCCGGCGGCCACCGCCTTGAGCGGGTCGGCCACCACCGGGGCCACGGCGCTGTAGTCGGCCAGGCCCTGGCGGCATTCGATCAAGGCGGCCAGGTCCAGCGGAGCGGCCGGGGCGGCGGCCGGGAGCAGGGCCAGCAGGCCCAGGCAGAGGGTCTTCGAAGCAGTCATCGCAGGTCCGTGGGTCAGCGCCGTGGCGGCTCAGTGCTCATTGGCGTAGGGGTCGTCGATACCCAGCTCGGCCAGGATGTCGCGCTCCAACTGCTCCATCGCCTCGGCCTCCTTGTCGTCCTCGTGGTCCCAGCCCAGCAGGTGCAGCACGCCGTGCACGGTGAGGTGCGCGTAGTGCGCATTGAGCGCCTTGGCCTGTTCGTCGGCCTCGCGCGCCACCACCGGAGCGCAGATCACCAGGTCGCCCAGCAGCGGGAACTTCACGCCCTTGGGCAGGCCTTCGGGCACCTCGGCCGGGAAACTCAGCACGTTGGTGGCGTAATCCTTGCCCCGGTAATGCCGGTTCAGCGACTGGCCTTCCTTGGCGTCGACCAGGCGGATGGCCAGGTCGGCCTCACGGATGCGGCCCTTGAGCGCGGCGGCAACCCACTTGCGGAAACTCACCGCCGAGGGCAGCCCGGCACGGGGCAGGGCGTAGCTGACGGCGACATCGAGGCGGATGGGACCTTTGGTCATGACGGGCAATTCCGGGTAATCAAACAACACAGGTGACAAGGTGGAAGAACGGGGTGCCATTTTCCAATCGATAGCTCTGGATGGCCATGGGGCGCGTCTCGCAACCGTTCTCGCCGGTAATGATGATCGCCGCTTCCGGGCGCCCACGCCCGTCCGCCGTGACCATCGCCTGGCCGGCCTGCAACACGTGGCCCAGCAGGTACTGGGCATCAGCGATGTGTTCGCGTGGCAGGCTGCGGCATCCATGGCGGTCGGTGGCATCGGTATCCAATCGGAGCAGCGCCTCTGCCCGGTCGCCCCAGATGCGCGCCATGCGGTCCTGCTCGTACGCTTCGCGCGGCCCCGGTCCGGTCGGCCGCGCGGCCACATAGCGCTGCAGCAGCGGCTCGGAAACGGCGACCGATACGCTGTTGGATACCCGCACCGACAGACAGGGCAGGGTGATGGTCTGCTGCGTGTCCACGCGCTGGGGCTCCGCAGGCGGGGGCGTGCCAACGTTCGCACCGGCGGTCGCAAGTGCGGCCAGTGCATAGCCAAACAGCAGCGCTTGCGCGGGCATGGTGCTTACTCGGCTCCCGGCTTGAGCTGCTGCAGGTCGCGGCGGTCATACGCGCTGACGATGCGCGCCACCAGCGGGTGGCGGACCACGTCGCGGGCCTCGAAGAAGGTGAAGCTCACCCCGTCCACGTCGCGCAGTACCTCGATCGCATCGCGCAGCCCCGACTTCACGTGCTTGGCCAGGTCGGTCTGGGTCAGGTCACCGGTGACCACCGCGGTCGAGCCGAAGCCCAGCCGGGTCAGGAACATCTTCATCTGCTCCACGGTGGTGTTCTGCGCCTCGTCCAGGATCACGTAGGCATCGTTGAGGGTGCGCCCGCGCATGTAGGCCAGCGGCGCGATCTCGATGACGTTCTTCTCCAGCAGCTTGATCACCTTCTCCACGCCCAGCATTTCATACAGGGCGTCGTACAGCGGGCGCAGGTACGGGTCCACCTTCTGGCTCAGGTCGCCGGGCAGGAAGCCCAGCTTTTCGCCGGCCTCCACGGCCGGGCGCACCAGGATCAGGCGCTGCACGCGCGACTCGTTGAGCGCCTCCACCGCGCTGGCCACGGCCAGGAAGGTCTTGCCGGTGCCGGCCGGGCCGATCCCGAAGTTGATGTCGTGGGTGGTGATCTGGTGCAGGTAGCGGGCCTGGTTGGCCCCGCGTCCACGCACCGTGCCGCGCTTGACCTTGATGGTCACGTCCTGCGCTTCGTACGCGCGTTCCACCACCTGGTCCAGGTTGGCCTGGTTCAGGCGCAGGTGGATGGCATGGTTGTCGAACACCACCTCGCCCGCTTCCTTGTACAGCGCCTCGATCAGGATCTGCGCCTCTTCGGCGACGCGACGCGGGCCGGTCACGCGGAACACCGCGCCGCGGTTGGCGATCTCCACGCCGAGCTTGAGTTCGATCTGGCGCAGGTGCTCGTCGAACGGACCGGCCAGGTTGGCCAGGCGCTCGGTGTCTTCCGGGTCCAGGGTGAAGTCGCGTTGGGACAGTGCCGTCATTGCGTGTGGCGGCCAGCGGTCGAAGCGACCGGGCCACAGGATAGGGAAAGGAAGCACAGGGTAGCGCGCGGGTACGGTGGCCGCTACCGGGCCGGGTTCTCCACAGCGGCTGTGCAACGGCACCGCAGCAACCTGTGGATAGCCTGCGTGCGGCCTACTGCCGCAAGGCGTGGGCGCGCATGGTCAAAAAACAGCCACGCACGCCGCGTTCATCCACAGCCACTGTGGGTGGTTGCTGGAGAAACATGTGGATAAGCGAGCGCGCCCCAACGGTGGCAAGGGCTGCGGCGGCGTGATCATTTCATGACCATGCCCGCGTTGCGCTGACCCCCCTTCACGGAGGTGTGCGCAAGGTGACGACGCATCTCCTCCGCCGAGGCCGACCGATGTCCAGGCATGCATGGGTGTCCCTCCGCTGGCTGCCGCTGGCCGCGATGCTCGTGCTGCTTGCGGCCTGCGCCGAGCATGACCCCGTTGCCTTGGGCACGCTGGAATGGGACCGCATCAGCGTGCCGGCACCGGCGGCGGAAACCATCGTGGCCCTGCAGGTGCGCGAAGGCCAACGGGTCCGCGCCGGGGCCGCGCTGCTGCAGTTGGAACCCACCCGCACGGCGGCGCAGCTGCAGGCATTGCAGGCGCAGGCGCAGCAGGCGGGCGAAGCGCTGCAGGAGCTGCGCAATGGGCCGCGCAGCGAAGACATCGCGCAGGCGCAGGCCACGCTGGGCGCGGCGCGCGCGCAGGCGGCCGATGCGTCGGCGTACTACGCGCGCCTGCAACCCCTGGGGCGCCAGCGCCTGGTGGCGGCCGCCGACGTCGATCGGGCGCGCGCCGCCGCCGGCAATGCACAGGGCGCGGTGCGCGCGGCCGAGCAGGCGCTGTTGGCGCTGCAGCACGGCACCCGGGTGGAACAGGTGGCGCAGGGCGAAGCGGCGCTGCAGGCCGCCCAGGCGCAGGCTGCCGCGCAGGCGGTGACCCTGCGCAAACTGGACCTGCTGGCCCCGCGCGATGGCTTGGTCGACGCGCTGCCCTACAAGCTCGGCGACCAGCCGCCGGTTGGTGCGCCGCTGGTGGTGATGCTGGTGGGTGAGCGCCCCTATGCCCGTGTCTACCTGCCGCAGGCACTGCGCCTGCAGGTCCGGGTGGGGCAGGCCGCGCACATCCAGTTGCAGGGCCGCGACGGCACGCTGTCCGGCCGCGTGCGCAGCATCCGCAGCGATCCAGGCTTCACCCCGTACTACGCCTTGAGCGGCGGCGATGCCGCGCGGTTGAGCTGGCTGGCCGAAATCGAACTGAGCGCGGACAACGACCCGGCGCGCATGGCCAACCTGCCGGCGGGCATGCCCCTGCAGGTGCGGTTCTGAACACCGTGCCGCCTGCTGCTGCCGCTGCCGATGCGGGCCCTGGCCAGGGCGAGGACGCCCTCGCCATCCGTGCGCGCGGGCTGACCAAGCGCTTCGGCGCGCTCGTGGCGGTCGACCATGTCGACCTGAGCGTGCCGGCTGGCACGGTGTACGGGTTCCTCGGGCCGAACGGGTCGGGCAAATCCACCACCATCCGCATGCTGTGCGGCCTGCTCACGCCCAGCGAGGGCGACATCGACGTCCTCGGCCTGCGCATTCCCGAGCAGGCGGAAGACCTGCGCCGGCGCATCGGCTACATGACCCAGCGCTTCTCCCTGTTCGATGACCTCAGCGTGCGCGAAAACCTGGAGTTCCTCGCCGCCGTGCAGGACATCCCGCGCGCGGCGGCCCGCCAGCGCATCGACGCACTGGTCGAGCAGTACCACTTCCAGGACCGGCAGAAGCAGTTGGCCGGCACCATGAGCGGCGGCCAGAAACAGCGCCTGGCATTGGCCGGTGCGGTGATCCAGCAGCCGGAGCTGCTGTTCCTGGACGAGCCCACCAGTGCGGTCGACCCGGAGTCGCGGCGTGATTTCTGGGAAAAACTGTTCGACCTGGCCGACGCAGGTACCACCCTGCTGGTCTCCACCCACTACATGGACGAGGCCGAGCGTTGCCATCGCCTGGCCATCCTCGACCAGGGCGTGCTGGTCGCCGACGGCAGCCCGGCCGAACTCACCGCCGCGCTGCAGGGCCGCACCCTGGCGGTGATGGCCCGCCAGCCGCGCCAGGCACAGCGCCTGCTTGCCGGCCTGCCCGGGGTGCTCAGCGTGGCCCAGATCGGCAACACCCTGCGCGTGCTGCTGGCGCACCCGGGCGAAGGCGAGGAGCGGATCCGCCAGGCGCTGCGCGGCGACGGGCAGGGCGCGGAGGTTACGCAGGTGGCCGCCAACCTGGAAGACGTGTTCGTTTCGGCCACCCGCGGCCGCGAGGACGCGCCGGCATCGGTGCCGGCGCCATGAAGCCGCGCCGGCTGTGGGCGATCGTGCTCAAGGAGCTGCGCCAGATGCGTCGCGACCGCGTCACCCTGGCCATGATCGTGGGCATCCCGGTGATGCAGCTGGTGCTGTTCGGCTATGCGATCAACCTCAACCTGCGCCATCTCGACACCGGCATCGCCGACGAGGCCAATACCTCGGCCTCGCGCGCGCTGCTGATGGACATGGTCGCCACCGACGTGATCACCCCGACCCTGCGCGTGGACACCCCGGACGCGCTGATGCACGCGCTGCGCGAAGGCCGGATCAGCATCGGCGTGGTGATCCCGCCGGACTTCGAGCGACGTCGTTACGAGGGCCGCGAAGCGGTGCAGGTGCTGGTCGACGGCAGCGACACGGTGGTGCAGAGCGCGGCGGTGCAGTTGGCCCAGGTGCCGCTGCAGTCCCAGCCGCTGGCCAACGACCGGCCGCTGCGCGCCGGCGCGGTCGGCAGTGCCGGGCAGGTCAGCGTGGTGGCGTTCTACAACCCGCAGCGGCGCTCGGCGATCAACATCGTGCCCGGCCTGATCGGCATCATCCTCACCATGACGATGGTGATGTTCACCGCGGTGGCGATCGTGCGCGAACGCGAGCGCGGCAACATGGAACTGTTGATCGCCACGCCCTTGAGCAGCAGCGAACTGATGATCGGCAAGGTGCTGCCCTATGCGGTGATCGGGCTCATCCAGACCACCCTGGTGCTGCTGCTGGGCATGTGGCTGTTCGACGTGCCGGTGCGTGGCAGCGTGCTGGATGTCTACCTGGCCGCGATGCTGTTGATCACCGCCAACCTGGCGCTCGGCCTGCTCATCTCGACCAAGGCGCAGTCGCAGTTCCAGGCGATGCAGATGACGATGTTCGTGTTCCTGCCGTCGATCCTGCTGTCCGGCTTCATGTTCCCGTTTGCCGGCATGCCCCGCCCGGTGCAGTGGCTGGCCGAGGTGCTCCCGCTCACCCATTTCCTGCGCCTGGTGCGCGGCATCATGTTGCGCGGCGCCCGCTGGTGGGAGCTGTGGCCGGAGGTGTTGGCCCTGCTGGGCTTCATCGGGGTGATGATGACCCTGGCCATCCTGCGGTTCCGCAAGCGCCTGGATTGACCGGCGCCGCTGAAGGCCGGCGCTGCGATGCGCCGGCCTGCGTTCGACGTCGAGGTGCAGCCGGCCAGTGGCCGGCACGCGCCGTCAGGCCGTCACCATCCGTGCGCGCAGCGAATTGCTGTACGCCTCGGTGATCACCACGTCCACGAACTGCCCGACCAGGCGCGGATGCCCCGGGAAGTTCACCGAGCGCATGTTTTCGGTCTTGCCGGTCAGCTCGTTCGGGTCGCGCCGCGACGGGCCCTCCACCAGCACGGTCTGCACGGTGCCGACCATCTTCTCGGAGATGCTCGCGGCATGCGCGTTGATCCGCGCCTGCAGGCGCGACAGCCGCGCATGCTTCTCGGCATCGCTGATCGTGTCTTCCAGGTCCGCGGCCGGGGTGCCGGGACGGCGCGAGTAGATGAAGGAGAAGCTGTGGTCGAAGCCGATGTCTTCGATCAGCGTCATGGTCTTTTCGAAATCGGCATCGGTCTCGCCGGGGAAGCCGACGATGAAGTCCGAGCTGATCGAGATGTCCGGGCGCACGGCGCGCAGCTTGCGGATCTTGGCCTTGAACTCCAGCGCGGTGTAGCCGCGCTTCATCGCCGACAGGACGCGGTCGCTGCCGGCCTGCACCGGCAGGTGCAGGAAGTTGGCCAGCTGGGGCACGTCGCGGTAGGCGTCCACCAGCGAGTCGCTGAACTCCAACGGGTGCGAGGTGGTGAACCGGATCCGGCCGACGCCGTCGATCTCGGCGATGGTGCGGATCAGCAGGCCCAGGTCGGCGAACTCGCCGTCGCCATACGGGCCACGGTAGGCGTTGACGTTCTGGCCCAGCAGGTTGATCTCGCGCACGCCCTGCGCGGCCAGCTGCGCCACTTCCACCACCACGTCCTCGAACGGGCGGCTCACCTCGGTACCGCGCGTGTAGGGCACCACGCAGAACGAGCAGTACTTGGAGCAGCCCTCCATGATCGACACGAAGGCCGAGCCGCCTTCGGCGCGGGGCTCCGGCAGGCGGTCGAACTTCTCGATCTCCGGGAAGCTGATGTCCACCTGCGACTTGCCCGATTCGCGCCGTTGCCGGATCAGTTCGGGCAGCCGGTGCAGCGTCTGCGGGCCGAACACCAGGTCCACGTGCGGGGCCCGCTTGATGATCGCCTCGCCTTCCTGCGAGGCAACGCAGCCGCCCACGCCGATGATCACGCCGCGGCCGTTGTTCTTCAGCGCCTTCCAATAACCCAGTTGGCTGAACACCTTTTCCTGGGCCTTCTCGCGGATCGAGCAGGTGTTCATCAGCAGGACGTCGGCCTCGGCCGGGTCGTCGGTCAGCTCCAGGCCTTCGGCAGCGGCGAGCACGTCGGCCATCTTGGACGAGTCGTACTCGTTCATCTGGCAACCGTGGGTCTTGATGTACAGCTTGCCGCGCACCGGGCCGTTCACCTGCGGCCGGCTACCGGGCAGGGGGATCAGGTCGGGGCGGGGTGAATCGGGCGAGGCGGAGGCAGGCAGGGCGGAGCCGGCCGAAGTCGGCACGGTCGAAGCTGGCGTCCCGGTCATGGCGCTTATTCCAGTCGGGTGGGCGGGCAGGCAGCCGGAAGGCTGCGGAGTAGCCGCGCATTGTAGCCGGGAAGGGCGCCCGGGGCCGCCGGGGCGTGAAGGACTTGGCAACGCTCCGTTAACTTGGGACACTCGCGCCCATGAAGGGGATCTTGGGGATCTTTGCGCTGGCCTTGGCTGCGCTGACCGCTATGCCGGCCAGTGCGGGCACGCTGTACAAGTGTGTCGGCGGCGACGGCGTGCCCAGCTACGTCAGCAAGCGCATCTCCGGGGCGGCCTGCAGCGTGGTCAGCAGTTACCGCCCCGACCGCACCGCCCCGCGGCGCCAGGTGCCGGCCGCCGTTGCCGCCCCGGCGCCGGCCCCGAGCGTCACCGCCGGTGCAGCCACGCCCCCGGCGCAGCCCCCGGCCGACGGGGCCAGCGCCGGCGTCGCCCTCACCGCCACGGCCCTGGCCCAGCCGGCCACCGTGCTGACGGCGCCTGGGGCGGCCCCGGCCGCGCGCACCGGCAAGGCCGGGCGCGTGGTCAACGGCCAGGTCTATTCGTACATGAAGGACGGGGTGCGCCACTACACCAGCGCCCGGCCCACCCAGCTGGCCAGCCTCGGCCAGGTCCGCACCATCCACTACAGCTTCATCGAGCGCTGCTACGCCTGTGGCGCCAACCCCGGGGTCAACTTCGGCTCGGTGCGGCTCAACACCACCGCCTTCCAGACCGAGATCGCCGCCGCGGCGCGCGAGTTCGGGGTCGAGGAGGCCGTGGTACGCGCCATCATCCACGCCGAGTCGGCCTACAACCCCACCGCGCTCAGCCGCGCCGGCGCGCAGGGCCTGATGCAGCTGATGCCGCCCACCGCGCGCCGCTTCGGCGTCACCGATTCCTATGACGCAGCGCAGAACATCCGTGGCGGGGTGCAATACCTGTCGTGGCTGCTCAAGCGCTTCAACGGCAACCTCACCCTGGCCGCCGCCGGCTACAACGCCGGCGAAGGCGCGGTCGACCGCCACGGCGGCGTTCCGCCCTACAGCGAGACCCAGTACTACGTGAAGCGGGTGGCGCAGCTGGCCGAACGCTATCGTGGTGCGCAGGCCACCACCCAATGAGCCGTCGCGCCGATGGCGCTGACCGGCCTTCATGCCGTAATGTCGTGTCGTGATGTGGTTCCGTAGTACCGCGTTGTGTGGCCGACTTCGGTTCAGCTACACTCGCGGCTGATTCAATGTGGACTGGCCCCCACCGGTCCACTGGCAGCCTCAAGCTACCTAAATCAATATCGGAGTGCCGGATGGCCAACGATGGGGTAAACGATCCAGTCAACACCGGACGTCGACGATTCCTTTCAGCAACCACTGCGGTGGTCGGAGCGGTCGGCGTCGGATTTGCAGCGGTACCGTTCATCAAGTCCTGGAATCCCAGCGCCCGCGCCAAACTGGCCGGTGCCCCTGTGATTGCCGATATCAGCGCCCTGCAGGAAGGCCAGCGACTGGTCATGGAGTGGCGTGGGCAGCCGATCTGGATCGTCAAGCGCTCCAAGGCGATCCTGGAGGCGCTGCACGGCCTGGACGGCCGCCTGAAGGATCCCGAGTCGGGCGAGAAGGACCAGCAGCCCGCGTACGTGCTCAAGCAGAATCCCGAATTCCGCTCGATCAAGTCCGAGGTCTCGGTCCTGGTCGGGCTGTGCACCCACCTCGGCTGTTCGCCGGAGATGGTCGCCGAGATCCGCCCCGAGCCCTACGACCCGCAGTGGAAGGGCGGCTACTTCTGCCCCTGCCACAAATCGCGTTTCGACATGTCCGGTCGCGTGTTCAAGGATGTCCCGGCGCCGATCAACCTGCTGGTGCCGCCGCACCATTACCAGGACGACAACACCATCATCATCGGCGTTGACCCGCAGGGGGCGGCTTGATCATGGCCAACATCCTTACCCGCACCGCCACCGGCGTGGCCGACTGGGTCAACGCACGCGCCCCCGGCCTGATGCCGGTGTACCGCAAGCACGTGAGCGAGTACTACGCGCCGAAGAACTTCAACCTCTGGTACTACTTCGGTTCGTTGGCGCTGCTGATCCTGGTCAACCAGATCGTGACCGGCATCTTCCTCACCATGCACTACAAGACCAGTGCGGCCGAGGCGTTCAACTCCATCGAATACATCATGCGTGATGTCGAATGGGGCTGGCTGATCCGCTACATGCACTCCACCGGTGCCTCGCTGTTCTTCATCGTGGTCTACCTGCACATGTTCCGCGGGCTGCTGTACGGCAGCTACCAGAAACCGCGCGAACTGGTGTGGATCCTCGGCATGCTGATCTACCTGGTGCTGATGGCCGAAGCCTTCATGGGCTACGTGCTGCCGTGGGGCCAGATGTCGTTCTGGGGCGCCAAGGTGATCATCTCGCTGTTCGGCGCGATCCCGGTGATCGGCACCGGCCTGACCGAATGGATCATGGGCGACTACCTGCCCAGCGACGCCACCCTCAACCGCTTTTTCGCCCTGCACGTGATCGCCCTGCCGCTGGTGCTGTTGCTGCTGGTGGTGCTGCACCTGGGGGCGCTGCACGAAGTGGGGTCCAACAACCCCGACGGCGTGGAGATCAAGAAGGGCCCGAAGGGCAACCGCTGGTCGGCCACCGCGCCCACCGACGGCATCCCGTTCCATCCGTACTACACGCTCAAGGACGGGGTGGGCGCCGGCTTCCTGCTGGTCATCGCCGCCTTCATCATCTTCTTCGCCCCGGCCTTCGGCGGCCTGTTCCTGGAGCATGACAACTTCACCGAGGCCAACCGCCTGGTCACGCCCGAACACATCAAGCCGGTCTGGTACTACACCCCGTACTACGCGATGTTGCGGGTGGTGCCCAACAAGCTGGGCGGCGTGATCGTGATGTTCTCGGCGATCGCGATCCTGTTCCTGGTGCCCTGGCTGGACCGCGCGCGGGTGAAGTCCTACCGCTACCGCGGCTGGCTGTCGCGCGCCCTGCTGGGCGTGTTCGCGGTGTGCTTCGTCTGGCTGGGCGTGATCGGCTCGGGACCGGGTACCGACGCGCACGAAACCTACGTCGGGCGCGTGCTGACCTTCCTGTATTTCGCCTTCTTCATCACCATGCCGGTATGGACCAGGCTGGACAGGACCAAACCGGTACCGGATCGGGTGACCACGCATGACTGACCACTGGATTGTCCGGCTGGCCTGCGCGGCCGCCATGATGCTGGCCAGCAGCCTGGCCGGCGCCGCCGAAGGCGGTGCGACGCTGCAGGCCGGCAACGACCTCGGCGACCGCGCCTCGCTGCAGCGCGGCGCGCAGCTGTACATGAACTATTGTTCCGGCTGCCACGCGCTCAAATACCTGCGCTATTCGCGGATGGGGCAGGACCTGGGGCTGAGCGAAGAAGAGGTCATGACCAACCTCAACTTCACCGGCGTGCCGATCGGCGAGCCGGTGCCGGTCACCCTGCCCAAGGCGCAGGCTGAAAAATGGTTCGGCAAGATGCCGCCGGACCTCAGCCTGATCTCGCGCGTGCGCGGCAGCGACTGGATCTACACCTACCTCAAGTCGTTCTACCTCGACCCGAGCCGGCCGCTGGGCTGGAACAACCGCCTGTTCCCCAACGCCTCCATGCCCAACCCGTTGTGGGAGATGCAGGGCCTGCAGCACGCCGTGCATGGCAAGCCGGAGAGTCCCGGCGCCGACGCGCCGGTGACCGGGCTGACGATCGAACAGCCGGGCAACGTGAGTGCTGCCGAGTACGACCAGAACGTGCGCGACATCACCAACTTCCTCGAGTACGCCGGCGAACCGGCCGCGCTCAAGCGCCAGAAGCTCGGCGTGTGGGTGATCCTGTTCCTGGCCCTGCTCACCTTCCTGGCGTACCTGCTCAAGAAGGAATACTGGAAGGACGTGCACTGAGCATCATCGCGCCGCCGAGCATCGATCGATCCGACCACGGGTCGATCAGCCTATTGGCTTTTGTGATGGGCAGTTGCACACTCGGGTACTGTGACGACCGCTGGCAATGGGCTGGCGGCGCCGATACGACCGGCGGTTACCGGTCGTTGGAGAGCCTTTGATGGCGGCGAGCGTACGCATGCGGAACACCCTGACGCTGTTTTCCTCGAACGACGATGTCCTGTGCCATCGCGTGCGCCTGGTACTGGCGGCCAAGGGCGTGACCTACGACTTCGTTCCGGTCGACCCGCAGAACCCGCCCGAGGATCTGATCGACCTCAATCCGTACCACTCGGTGCCGACCCTGGTCGAGCGCGAACTGGTGCTGTATGCGGCGTCCGTGGTCAGCGAGTACCTCGACGAGCGCTACCCGCACCCGCCGCTGATGCCGGTCGACCCGCTCTCGCGCGCGCGCATCCGCTTGGCGATGTTGCGCATCGAGCACGACTGGGTGCCGCAGGTGCAGGCCATCCAGCTCGGCAACAAGACCCAGGCCGAGGCCGGGCGCAAGCGCCTGAAAGAGCTGCTGACCAGTGCGGTACCGCTGTTCAAGGCCAGCAAGTTCTTCCTCAATCCGGAAATGAGCCTGGCCGACTGCGCGATGGCGCCGATCATCTGGCGGCTGCAGTCGCTGGACGTGGCGCTGCCCAAGGACGGCAAGTCGATCGAGGATTACGGCAACCGCATCTTCCGCCATCCGGGGTTCATCCGCAGCCTGACCGACCAGGAAAAGAAGCTGCGCGATCTGCCCAGCTGAGCCGGCCCCACCGGGCCATCGACTGCATCGACGCTTTACGCCGGGCGCGTGGGTGCTGACCGGCGCGGGTGCGGGCGCGTACACTTGCGGCAGGCAATCCGGATCAAAACAGCCGAGCATGGCTCGGCTCTACCCCATGACAGAAGACACTTTCCGCATGACCAGCCACCGCCCGTACCTGCTTCGGGCCCTGGTGGAATGGATCAACGACAACGACCTGACGCCGCACATCCTGGTCGACGCCGGCATGCCCGGCGTGCAGGTGCCGCAGAGCGCGGTCAAGGATGGCAGGGTGGTGTTGAACATCGCCGAGCGCGCCGTCGTGCGCCTGCACATCGACAATGACAGCGTGAGCTTCTCGGCGCGCTTCTCCGGCACCAGCTACCCGGTGCAGGTGCCGATCTCGGCGGTACTGGCCGTGTATGCCCGCGAGACCGGGCAGGGCATGGCGCTGCCGGACGATATCCCCGGCCACGATCCCGGGCCGGACGATGCGCTGCCACCCGACGACACCCCGACGCCGCCGGATGACACCCCGCCCAAGCCGAGCGGCCGCCCGCACCTGCGCGTGGTCAAGTAACGCATCCGTGGCCGCCGCAAGGCGGCCATTTTGTTGGGGCGCCGAGCGATGGTCGGCGGCTCACGCGTCTTCGGCCCCGCTGGTATCCACCCCACGCCGGATCTCGCTGATCCGCGCCGCCGACGGCCCCACGAACGCCACCAGTTCGTCACCCCGCAGCACCATGCGCCCGGTATGCCGGTCCACGCCGTCGTGCGAATACTCGAACTTGAACGTGCGCTCCCAGCCCAGCCAGCCGTTCGGCTTGCGGCAGACGCGCAGGCCGGTGCCATGCACGCTCTGGTCCAGCCATTGCACATCGGCGGCGCGGCAGGCATTGCGCCCGAGTTGACCGGCGCGCTCGGCGGCGGCCCGCGAGGAATTCCAGAACGCGTAGGCGAGCGCGCCGCCAATCATCAACAGGATCAAACTGGGCATCGGCGACTCGGTGCGGTCAAGGAGGTCGAACCTCCAAGATGGCGACGAACGCGGTGCGGATCAAGCCAGCCGCGCGATCGCGATCAGGGCGTGCGTGGTGGCGGGACCGGTGTCGGTGGCTGAGTGGGAGCAGGCGTCGGGCTCGCTGGCGGTAGCGGGGTCGGGTTCGCGTTCGGCAGCGGCGGACGTGGCGGCACCACGGTGGGCGCTCGGATCGGTGCCTGGGAAGCCGGGGCTGCCATCGGCGGTGCCGTCGTCCCGGTACCGGGCAGGATCGCCGGCTCCGCGGCGCCCGTCGGCAACGTCGCCGGCGCGGTGGCCACCAGCTTCAGCAGCGCCGCCCAGTCCTGCCGGTTGAAGCTGCATTCCTCCTCGCGCCCGGGCGTGCAGCCCGGATCGACCCCGTCGCTGGCCGAGGCCTTGGCCGGCGGCAGCTCGATCCGGCCGCTGCGGTCCAGGCCGAGTTTGCGCATCGCCACCGTGTTCATCACATTGCCGCCGATCAGGTACAGGGTGTGGTCGCCGCCCATGTTGGCGGCGATCACCACTTCGCAGTGCGATTTCCAGTGCGTCACCGCGCCGCTGCCCAGCGACCGCACCAGCCCGCTGTAGCTCAGCGTCTCGCGCCGGTCGCGCAGGTAGCACAGCAGGTCGCCCGGCGCCGGTTTTTCCTGCGCAGGATCGGCCATCCGGTACGGCCCGCTGTTCTGGTAGGCGGCGCGGATGTAGTCGATGTGGCGCGGCGAGCGGGTGAAGCCGGGCACGCTGGCGCGGGTCATCACCCAGGAAATGAAGGCGGCCGACCACGGGTTGTCGACCAGGAAGGCACGGCAGTCGGTGTCGGTGTAGCGCGTCCCCGGCGGGGCCATGCAGCTCGACGCGCCGGGCTGGTTGCCCATCGGTGACAGCGTGCCGCTCTGCCGCCAGTAGCCGACCACGCGCTGCCAGGCCACCAGGCCGTTGTCGGCCAGGTGCACGTCCTCGGCCTCGGTCACGCTCAGGCTGGCCGCGCGGCCATCGCGATCGATGAAGGGGCGGTACCAGAGGCGGTGTTCGTTGCAGGCGGTCTGCACGACGCTCACCGCCAGCGGGCTCAGGCCGAAGCGCGGAGGAATATCGCAGACCTCGGCGGCGAGTGCGGTGGTCGGCAGCAGCGTCGCCAGCGGCGACAGGCACGCAAGCAGGAGCAAGGGGCGCATGCGCGCTCTCCGGGTGGGGGCAGGGCAAGCCTCGCAGACCCGATCTGCCCGTGCCGTGAAAGCAGGGGGGCGGATGCACGCGTCGCGCCGACACGCCCGGGTGGCGCCGGTCATTGCCCGGCGCCCGACCGACGCGGGGAGCCGGCCCACGGCCGGCACGACCCCTGCGGTCGGTGTCGACCGCAGGTCGACACGCGCATCAGCCTGGCGGCGGGCCCAGTTTCAACGACAGGTCGATCGCCTGCACATGCTTGGTCAGCCCGCCGATCGAGATGCAGTCCACCCCGTCCTCGGCGATCGCACGCAGGCCTTCCAGGCCGACGCTGCCGGACACTTCCAGCGGAATCGCGCCAGCGGCGATCCGCACGGCCTCGCGGCGCATCTCCGCGTCGAAGTCGTCGATCAGGATGCGCTCGCAGCCGACCGCCAGCGCCTCGCGCAGCTGGTCGAGGTCTTCGACCTCCACCACCAGCGGCAACTGCGGCCACTGCGACCGTGCCGCCTGCACCGCCGCAGTCAGCGAGCCGGCGGCGCGGATGTGGTTTTCCTTCAGCATCACCGTATCGAACAACCCCATCCGGTGGTTGTCGCCGCCGCCGCAGCGCACCGCGTACTTCTGCGCCAGGCGAAGTCCCGGCAGGGTCTTGCGGGTGTCCAGGATGCGCGCGCCGGTGCCGGCCACGGCCGCCACGTGGCGCGCGGTGGTCGTGGCGGTGCCGGACAGGGTCTGCAGGAAATTCAGCGAGGTGCGCTCGGCACTGACCAGGCTGCGGTTGCGCCCGTGCAGGATCGCCAGCACCGTGCCGGCGACCACCGCGTCGCCCTCGGCCACGCGCCACTCGATGCGCACCTCCGGGTCCAGCGCGCGGTGGGTGGCGTCGAACCACGGCCGGCCGGCAATCACCGCATCCTGCTTGCACAGCAGATAGGCGCTGTCAGGGCGGTCGGGCAGCAGCGCGGCGGTGACATCCCCGCTGCCGATGTCCTCGGCCAGTGCACGCGCCACATCGGCCGCGACCACGGCGGCATCGGGTGCCCCAAGCACGGCCGGACTCATTTTTCCGGGAAATCGGCGATCTGGGCGGTCGCGATGGCCTCTTCGGCCAGCAGCACCGGGATGCCGTCGTCGACGCGGAACACCTGCTTGCGGTCGCGGGTCAGCAGCGCTTCGCGCAGGGCCAGGGCCTGCGTACTGCCGTCGGCCTTGACCACGGCGCCGGCGCCGATGGCGCGGTTGAGTGCCTCCAGGCCCTTGGCATCGAGCAGGGACAGGGGCTGGCGGGTGTCCGGCGAACACAGCAGGTCAAGCAGCTTGCGATCCATGGATTCTTCGTCTTGCGTGGAAGATGGCTAGAATACGTCTTTAAGGCAGGTGACGGCCAATGACCCCCAACCAATCCGCGCCGCTCGTCGGCATCGTCATGGGTTCCCGCTCCGACTGGGAAACCATGCAGCACGCCGCCCAGAAGCTCGATGCGCTCGGCGTTCCCTACGAAGTGAAAGTGGTCTCGGCGCACCGTACGCCGGACGTGCTGTTCACCTATGCAGAGCAGGCCGGCGGGCGCGGCCTGCGTGCCATCATCGCCGGTGCCGGGGGCGCGGCCCACCTGCCGGGCATGATCGCGGCCAAGACCGCCGTGCCGGTGCTGGGCGTGCCGGTGCAGTCCAAGGCCCTCAACGGCATGGATTCGCTGCTGTCGATCGTGCAGATGCCAGCCGGCGTCCCGGTCGCCACCTTCGCCATCGGCAATGCCGGCGCCTCCAACGCGGCGCTGTTCGCCGCCGCCATGCTGGCCTCGGACCAGCCGGCGATCGGCCAGGCCCTGGACGCCTTCCGCGCCCGCCAGACCGAAGACGTCATGGCCCACGACGATCCGCGTCAATGACCATGAAGACCGTTGGCATCCTCGGCGGCGGGCAGCTGGCCCGCATGATGGTGCTGGCCGGCGCTCCGCTGGGCCTGCGCTTCGAACTGTTCGACCCCGCTGCCGATGCCTGTGGCGCGCAGCTGGCACCGCTGCAGGTGGCGGCCTTCGAGGATGAGGCGGCGCTGGCCGCGTTCGCCGCGCGGGTGGACGTGGTCACCTTCGATTTCGAGAACGTGCCGGCGCACAGCGCCCGCTTTCTGGCCGCGCGCGTGCCGGTGCATCCCCATCCGGATGCGCTGGCGGTGGCCCAGGACCGGCTCAGCGAGAAGACCCTGTTCCAGCAGCTGGGCATCCCGCTGCCGCCGTTCGCCGACATCCGCAGCCGCGACGAGCTTGCCGCCAGGGTGGCCGAGTTCGGCATGCCCTGCATCGTCAAGACCCGTCGCCTGGGCTATGACGGCAAGGGCCAGTTCCGCATCCGCAGCGCGGCCGACATCGATGCCGCCTGGGTCACCCTGGGGGATTACGTCGAGAAGACCGGGCTGATCCTGGAGGGCTTCGTCGCCTTCGATCGCGAAGTGAGCGTGGTGGCCGTGCGCGGCCGCGACGGCGAGTTCCGCGCCTGGCCGGTGACCGGCAACTGGCACGTCGACGGCGTGCTGTCGGCCAGCCTGGCACCGGCCCAGTTGAGCCCGGCGCTGCACGAACGGGCCATCGGCCATGCGCGCGCCCTGGCCGAGCGCCTGGATTACGTGGGCGTGTTCGCGCTGGAGCTGTTCTGCCGGGGCGATGAGCTGCTGGTCAACGAGATGGCCCCGCGCGTGCACAACTCGGGCCACTGGACCATCGAAGGCAGCGAAACATCGCAGTTCGAGAACCACCTGCGTGCCGTGCTCGGCCTGCCGCTGGGCGACACGCGCATGCTCGGCCATGCCTGCATGCTCAACTGGCTCGGGGCCATGCCCGAGGCGGCCGCCGTACTCGGCCAGCCGGGCGGGCATTGGCATGACTACGGCAAGCAGCCGCGCGCCGGTCGCAAGGTCGGCCATGCCACGCTGCGCGACGCCGATGCGCAGGCCTTGGCCGACGCGTTGGACGCGGTCGGTGCGCAGCTGGACCGCACCGCCCAGGTCGCCCCGGTGATCGCTGCGCTGCGCAGCTGACGCGGGCGCGCGGCCTGCGCGCCCGCGCCCCCCAACCGACTGCGGCGGAACCAACGGCGAGGAAACCGGCAGGGCCGGCCACTCGCCGGCGCCTCACACCCCCGGCAGCCTGGGCGTCAATCCCGCAGCTGCGCGGCCACGAAGTCCCAGTTGACCAGCTTCCAGAACGCCTCCAGGTAGCGCGCGCGCTCGTTCTGGTAGTCGGTGTAATACGCGTGTTCCCACACGTCGCAGGCCAGCAGCGGCCTGCTCTGCCCGGTCAGTGGGGTACCGGCGTTGCGCGTGGCCTGGATCGCCAGCGCACCGGTCGGGTGCTGCACCAGCCACACCCAGCCCGAGCCGAACAGGCCCAGCGCGGCGCGGTCGAACTCCTCGCGCAGGCGGCGGATGTCGCCGAAGTGGCGGGTCACCAGTTCGGCCAGGCGGTCCTTCGGGTCACCGCCGCCGCGCGGATGCAGGCACTGGAAGTAGAAGGCATGGTTCCAGGCCTGGGCGGCGGCATCGAACAGGCTGCCCTGGCTCTGCCGCACGATGTCCTCCAGCGGCAGTTCGGCCAGCTCGGTGCCGTCGATACGCGCGTTGACCGCCTCGACATAACCGCGATGGTGGCGGCCGTGGTGCAGGTCCAGCGTCTCGGCCGACAGGTGCGGCTGCAGGGCGGTACGGTCGTAGGGCAGGCGGGGCAGTTCGAGGGGCATGGCTCGCGACGGATTGGGGAGAGGGGCGCCGGAAGGCTTACAATGGCGCTGAGGGAAGTCTAGCCGACCGGCCAGGTCGGGTTGTCCCACCTGCAGGGAGAGTCGTTGTGGCGGTGATGCAGCAGATCCAGTCCGAAGTGGAACGTTACCCCCTCGTGTTGTTCATGAAGGGCACCCCGCAGTACCCCATGTGCGGTTTCTCCAGCCGGGCCATCCAGGCCCTGATGGCGGCCGGCGCCGTCGCCCTGCGCACGGTCAACGTGCTCGAGGAGCCGGAGGTGCGGGCCAACCTGCCGCGTTTCTCCAACCTGCCCACCTTCCCGCAGTTGTTCATCCACGGCGAGCTGATCGGTGGCTGCGACATCGTGCTGGAGCTGTTCGAGTCCGGCGAACTCAAGCGCATCGTCGAAGAGGCATCGCAGGCATGAGTGCCGTCCCGTCCGTCGCGGTCGGGACTGGATCGCTCGCCGATCGCGTCATTCTCATTGCCGGTGCCGGCGGCGGCTTCGGCAGTGCCGCCGCGGTGGCCTGCGCCGCCGCGGGGGCCACCGTGGTCCTGCTGGGGCGCAAGCCGCGCCGGCTGGACCGGGTCTACGCCGCCGTGCAGGCGGTGGGGCCGGAACCGTTGCTGTACCCGCTGGACCTGGAAGGGGCCACCCCAGACGACTACGCCGCCCTGGCCGAGCGCCTGCAGTCCGAGCTGGGCCGGCTGGACGGCCTGCTGTTCTGCGCCGCCGATTTCGCCGGCCTGACCCCCTTCGAGCTGGCCGACCCGGGCGCCTTCGCCCGCGCGGTGCACGTCAACCTCACCGCCCCGGCGTGGCTGGCCCAGGCCTGCCTGCCGCTGCTGCGCCAGCGCGACGACGCCGCGCTGGTGTTCACCGTGGACGACCCGGCGCGGGTAGGGCAGGCCTACTGGGGCGGCTACGGCGCGGCCCAGCACGGGCTGCGCGGCCTGATCGCCAGCCTGCACGACGAACTCGGCCGCAGCCCGGTGCGGGTCAGTGGCCTGCAGCCGGGCCCGATGCGCACTGCGCTGCGCGCCCGTGCCTTCTCGCTGGACGAGGACCGCAGCGCCCGCGACCCGGTCGACTGCGCCGCCAGCGCGGTGCTGCTGCTTTCGGCCGCCGGTGCCGCCCACCGCGGCCAGATCGTGGACGCCTGACAAGGCCGTGCGGGCCGCAGGCCTGCTCCCCGGCAACCCGCCCCGGTCACATCTCCGCAGTGTTTCCCGCCTAACCTGCACACCCCGCGTCCCATTCAGCCGATCACGGTCGAATGTGAAGATGGCGTCACGATAGCGTTGTGATGGCGTGTGTTTTGTCGCCAAACCGTCACAATCCAGCGCTACCGTGTTAATCTAGTGTTAACCGTTGCGGCTGAAACCAGCCCTCGGCTAGGGAACCCAGATAAAAGTCCAGTCAGCCGCCAGCAAGGCTGCTTGGGCGCGTTTTTTTCTCCGCCATCGCCAATCTCGCATCGAGGCTACTCCCCAATGACCCACTCACGTTGTCTCCGGATGTCCAAGCTCACCCTTGGTCTCGTGGCCGCACTTGCTGCCGCTCCCGCCTTCGCCCAGAGCACCTCTGCCGGTGTCGGCGGTCAGGTCACGTCCGCCTCAGGTTCGCCTGTTGCCGGTGCCGAAGTCACCATCACGCACACCGAGTCGGGCACGGTCAGCCGTGCGACCACCGATGCGGCGGGTCGTTACAACGCGCGCGGCCTGCGCGTGGGTGGTCCGTACACCATCACCATCACCAAGTCCGGTGAAGGCACCAAGACCGAAGACGGCGTGTACCTGGGCGTCAACCAGACCGGTACCGTCAACGCCGCCCTGACCGGCGACCTGGCCGCGACCAACCTGGACGCCGTGCAGGTGGTTGCCGTCGCCGCCGGCTCGGAAGTGTTCAGCGCCACCAAGATGGGCTCGGGCACCAACATCAGCCAGCAGCAGATCGAAGTTGCCCCGTCCATCGGCGGCAACATCCAGGATCTGATGCGCCTGGATCCGCGCGTCACCTTCATCGACCGCGCCTCGGGCTCGATCTCGGCCGGTGGCCAGAACCCGCGCTTCAACTCGATCAGCATCGACGGCGTCTCGGCCAGCGACACCTTCGGCCTGGAAGGCAACAACATGCCGACCCGCCGCCAGCCGGTCGCCATGGAAGCCATCGAAGCACTGGACATCAACCTGTCCAACTACGACGTCAGCATCGCGGCCGCCGCCGGTGCCACCGTCAACGCGGTGACCAAGTCCGGTACCAACGAATTCCACGGCTCGGTGTACGGCACCTACCGTGACGGCGACTGGTTCGGCGACAACCCGGAAGGCAAGCCGTTCAACGGCTTCACCAAGGAAGAAACCTACGGCATGACCGTGGGCGGCCCGATCGTGAAGGACAAGCTGTTCTTCTTCGCCAACTACGAAAAGTTCAAGCAGGCCGCCCCGGGCGCCGACATCAGCGGCACCGCGCTGGGCAAGGCCAACCCGCAGTTCACCCTGGCCGACGTGACCCGTGCGCAGCAGATCGCGCAGGGCTACGGCATCAACGCCGGCGGCCTGGAAAGCAACGGCGATACGGAGATGGAAGAGTACGCGCTGAAGCTGGACTGGAACATCAGCGACAACCACCGTGCCAACATCCGTTACAGCAAGATCGACCAGAGCAAGCTGCGCATCAACGGCATGTCCACCAGCACGGCCTCGCTGAGCTCGTACTGGTACCAGCACGACAAGACCAACGAGAGCTACGTCGCCCAGCTGTTCAGCGACTGGTCGGACAACTTCTCCACCGAACTGAAGGCCTCGTACCGCGAGTACTCTGCGATCCGTAACGTCTCCACCGACGCGCCGAGCATCCGCATCTTCTTCCAGGGCACCCAGGCTTCGCCGACCGGCGATTCGCTGTACCTCGGTACCGAAGTCAACTCGCAGGACAACATCCTCGAGACCAAGGCGTGGAACTACTACGCTGCCGGCACCTGGACCCTGGGTGACCACGACGTCAAGTTCGGTGCGTCGTACGACACCAACGACATCTACAACTACTTCGGCGCCAACTCGTGGGGCGCGTACACCTTCTACGGCCTGGACAATTTCGCTGCCGGCCGCTGGAGCAGCTACAACTACAACCCGGAACGCAGCCCGGGTTCGATTCCGGCTGACTACAAGTTCAGCAACCTGGCCCTGTTCGTGCAGGACACCTGGTATGTCAACAACAACCTGACCCTGACCCTGGGCCTGCGTGCGGACCGTGCCGATACCTCCCCGGCGCCGACGTACAACGCGACGGCGTCGCAGTTCTTCGGCCTCGACAACAGCGATGTGCTGAGCAACAAGTTCCTGATCCAGCCGCGCGCCGGGTTCAACTACACCTTCGACACCGATCGCCCGACCCAGCTGCGCGGCGGCGTGGGCCTGTTCCAGGGTGATGCCCCGCAGGTGTGGCTGAGCAACAGCTACTCGACGACCGGCTTCAACAACTCGGTCTACACCTACACCGCCTACAACGCGGCGCTGCCGTTCAACCCGAACAAGGATAGCCAGCCGGTTCCCAACACCGCAGGCTCCAACCGGCAGAACGTGAACTTCGTCAGCAGCGACTTCAACATGCCGTCGGTGTACAAGGCCAACCTGGCCCTGGATCACGAGACCCCGTGGTACGGCATCGTGGCCTCGGCCGAGCTGCTGGTCACCAAGGTCAAGGACGCCCTGTACTACAAGAACCTGAACCTGGGCCCGGTGCAGTATCAGGGTCCGGACGGCCGTGACATGTACTACTCCACTGGCAGCACCGGTTCGGCCTGGGCCACGGGCAATGCCCGCGCTGGACGCAACCAGGCTTACGACGCCGTGTACGAGATTGCGAACACCGACAAGGGTCGCACCTCGCAGTTCACGGTCTCGCTGACCAAGCCGTGGGATGCCGCCAGCGACTGGTCGTGGAACATCGGCTACACCTACACGGACGCGACCGAAGTGGGCTCGCTGACCAGCTCCACCGCCAGCTCGGGCTGGGGTTACCAGTACGCCTTCAACGCCAACGACAACATCGAGAACACCTCGCGCTACCAGATCCGCGACCGCCTGTCGGGTGGTCTGAACTGGAAGCACAAGTTCTTCGGTGACTACGAAACCAAGATCGGTCTGGTGTACGAAGGCCGCAGCGGCCGTCCGTACAGCTACGTCTACGTGAACGATGCAAACGGCGACAACCGTTCCGCGAACGACCTGTTCTACGTGCCGACCGGCCCGGGCGATGTGCTGTTCGGCAACCTGGTGGGCAGCAACTTCACCCCGGATGCGGCGATGGAGAAGTCGTTCTACGAATGGCTGGCCAACAACCCGCAGCTGGCCAAGTACGCAGGCAGCTATGCGCCGGCCAACCAGTTCCGTACCGGCTGGATCAACACCTTCGACATCCGTGTCAGCCAGCAGCTGCCGGGCTTCATGAAGGGTCACAAGTCGGAGATCTGGCTGGATATCCAGAACGTCGGCAACATGATCAACAAGGACTGGGGCAACATCTACGACTACGGCTTCTTCGCCGATGCGCGTGTGGCCACCCTGCAGGGCATCAAGGACGGCAAGTACGTGTACAACTTCCGTGGCGCGGACCTGCCGGCAGTGGCCAACAATGACGCCGACGGCTTCGACGTCGGTGTCTCGCAGTGGTCGGTGCAGCTGGGCTTCCGCTACCAGTTCTGATGAACTGACGTAGAGGAAATGGAAAAAGAACGGCCGGGGAAACCCGGCCGTTTCCGTTTGTCGGGGCGGATGGCCCCGGCAGGGCAGGGCAGGACGGCCTTCTTGCTGCCTGCCGCCAGTTCCTGTACTCTCAATCGGTTGCGCGCAAACACGCGCACCGCAGCGCCCGAAACGGCCCGCTGCCGCTGAAACATATCCAACGGCCGGGTTTCCTGGCCGTTTTGCTTTTTAAGGGGGCAGCGGTACAGTCGGAAACCTTGAGGAAAGCAGAAAAAATGGAAATGAAGATCACCGAAACCCCGGCGCGGACGCTGCCGGTGCAGGACGCGCGGATCTACCCGCGCGGTGGCCTGGATGTGTTGTCGCGTGCCGAAGTGGCGCGCCTGCGCGACGCCTCCGGCGGCGGCATGCACGAGCTGCTGCGCCGCTGCGCGCTGGCCGTGCTGACCAGTGGCAGTGCGTCCGACGATCCGCGCGCGGCGCGCGATCTGTACCCCGATTTCGACATCCAGGTGGCGCAGCAGGATCGCGGCGTCCGCATCGACCTGGTCAATGCGCCAGCGATGGCCTTCGTCGATGGCGAGATCATCCGCGGCGTGGCCGAGCTGCTGTTCGCCGTGGTCCGTGACCTGGCCTACATGGCCATCGAAATGGGCCCGGCCTACGCGGCCGAGCTGGAGTCTTCCGAAGGCATCACCAATGCGGTGTTCGGGCTGCTGCGCAATGCGCGCATCCTCAACCCGGGCGACCCGAACCTGGTGGTGTGCTGGGGCGGCCATTCGATCGGCCGCGACGAATACCTGTATACCAAGCAGGTCGGCTACGAGCTGGGCCTGCGTGGCCTGGATATCTGCACCGGCTGTGGCCCGGGCGCGATGAAGGGCCCGATGAAGGGCGCCACCATCGCCCATGCCAAGCAGCGCAAGCACGTCACCCGCTACATCGGCCTGACCGAGCCGGGCATCATCGCCGCCGAGTCGCCCAACCCGATCGTCAACCACCTGGTGATCATGCCGGACATCGAGAAGCGTCTCGAAGCGTTCGTGCGGATCGGCCACGGCATCATCGTGTTCGCCGGCGGCGTGGGCACCGCCGAAGAGATCCTGTACCTGCTCGGCATCCTGCTGCGCGAGGAAAACAAGGACCTGCCGTTCCCGTTGATCCTGACCGGCCCGACCGTGGCCGCACCGTACTTCGAGCAGATCGACCGCTTCATCCGCTTGACCCTGGGTGATGCGGCCGCCGAGCGCTACGAGATCATCATCGGCGACCCGGTCGCCGTGGCGCGGCGCATGTCCGCCGGTATCAAGCGCGTGCGCGAGCATCGCCTGGAGCAGAAGGACTCGTTCTTCTTCAACTGGTCGATCGAGATTCCGTGGGAGTACCAGCAGCCGTTCGTGCCCACCCATGAGGCGATGGCTGCGCTGGACCTGCACCACGGGCGCCCGCCGCACGCCCTGGCCGCCGACCTGCGCCGCGCGTTCTCCGGCATCGTGGCCGGCAACGTCAAGGAAGACGGCATGCGCCGCATCGAGCAGTTCGGCCCGTTCGAGATCCACGGCGACGCCGACATGATGCAGGCCCTGGACGAACTGCTGCGCGCCTTCGTCGAGCAGCGCCGGATGAAGATTTCCGGCGAGTACCAGCCCTGCTACAAGGTCTTGGCCTGACCGGCGACGGGCTGGCCCGGCCCGGCTGACCGGGTCGGGCGAGGGCGGGGTGGGGAGCCCCGCCGTCCGGGATCCGCCGTCCGCCCGTCAACGCATTGACGCCCGTCGCCCCCGGGCGACCGTTCGTCCTGCCGCCGCTTGCCGCCGGGCGGCGGGTCGTTCATCTTCTGTGTCATCACGCTGGGGAGCGTTCCATGTCTTTACGCCGATCCAAGGGTTTTACGCTCGTCGAACTGATGATCACCCTCATCGTCTTTTCGGTGCTGGCGGCCATCGCCTATCCGAGCTTCCAGAACTCGATCCGCAACAACCGCCTCAGCACCACCAACAACGAGGTCCTCGGCCTGCTGTCGCTGGCGCGCAGCGAGGGGATCCGCAATAACACCGGTGGCGGCGTCTGCGGCAGCACCGATGGCACGGCCTGCGACGGCAGTTGGACCGACGGCATGATGGCCTGGGCCGACAGCAACGGCGACGGTGAGTTCGGCGCGGGCGACACCGTCCTGCGCTTCGGTCAGGGCAACCCGCAACTGCAGGTCGGCAGCCCCGATCCGGACGTCATCGCCTTTGACCCGCGTGGCCGTCGTCGCGCCGCCAGCGACCAGTCGATCACCCTGACGCCCACCGAATGCAAAACCGGCGAGTCCACCCGCACCCTGACCGTGACCCTGTCCGGGCAGGTGCGCTCCACCAACGGAACCTGCACATGAAGCGCCGCTCCGGATTCCATGGTCGCCGCGGCAGCGGCGGCTTCAGCCTGCTGGAAGTATTGATCGCACTGCTGGTGCTGGCCTTCGGCCTGCTCGGCTTCGCCTTGCTGCAGACCATGAACGTGCGCTTCGTGCAGAGCTCGGGCCAGCGCACCCAGGCCACCAACCTGGCCTCGGACCTGATCGAGATGATGCGCGTGCAGCGCACCGACACCCTCAACGATGGCGACTACGGCGCGGCGTCCTTTGCCGTCGGCGACGTGGACGTCACCGCCGCACCCTGTGCATGGCCGGTGGGCGCGGGTACCACCGCCACCTCCAGCAATGTGGCGCGCTGGCAGTGCCAGGTGGTCAAGACGCTGGGCGACAAGGCCAGTGCCGATGTCAGCGTCGTCGATGGCCTGGTCACCGTCGGGATCGGCTGGGGCGATGAACGCTGGGATGCCGACAACGCCGACAGCACCACCACCTTTACCCTGGTCACCCGCCTATGAGCCGCTCGTCGTTCAATGCTGGTCGCCACGCCGCCGGCCTTTCGCTGATCGAAATGATGATCGCCATGGTCATCAGCCTGATCCTCATGCTCGGCGTCGTGCAGATCTTCATGGCCTCGCGCGCGGCCTCGCGGCTGTCCGAGGGCGCCGCGCGCACCCAGGAAAACGCGCGTTTCGCGCTGGACTTCCTCGAGCGCGACATCCGCATGGCCGGGCACATGGGCTGCGTCAACGACCAGGCCCACGTCATCAAGGACGGCGACAGCATCAAGGTCCACGTGGCCGGGATCACCAGCGGCGACGGTAGCCCGCTGGACTTCTCCGTGCCGATCCAGGGCTACGAGGCCGACGGCACCGCCCCCGGTGACGCGCTCACCATCGGCGGTACCTGGGCCGCGGCGGGCAGCACCCCGGACGGGATCAGTGGCCTGTCGCCTGCGCCGATCGGGGGCAGCGACATCCTGGTCATGCGCTACCTGGCGGCCGAAGGCTCGCCGGTGTTGAACATCGTCAACGGCACCGACTCCACCGTCACCATCGCCTCCGACGCCGCCGCGCGCCTGTCGGCCGGTGCGGCGACCACGCCGTCGGTGTTCGCGGTCTCCGACTGCAGCCGGGTGGATATCTTCTCCGGCACCCTGGACGGCAACACCATCACCGCCAATGCCACCTCGCTGGTCAACTACGCCTCCAACAACGCGGTGACGATGGTCTACCGCGCCGAGTCGCTGGTGTACTACGTGGCCATGAACACGGCCAATGAGCCGTCCCTGTACCGTGCCCGCGCCAACGGTGACGGCGAGTTCGAACAGGGCGAGGAAATGGTCGAGGGCATCGAGAGCCTGCAGTTCGTGTACGGCCTGGATGCCGAGTCGGCGATCAGCAGCAGCGCGCCGCCCACCGGGGTGATCGATGTGCAGCGTGTGGCCTCGGAAGTGAGCACCGCCGCCGACGCCACCGCCGTGGCGGAATGGCGCCGCGTCGGCATGGTGCAGCTGGGCATCCTGGTGCGCAGCCCGCAACCGGCCTCGGCCGAGCAGGCCAACGTGGACGTGGCCCAGCTGGGCGTGCTCGGGGTGGCCTTCAATCCACCCCAGACCAATGACCGCCGCTACCGCGCCTCGTACGAGGTGTCGGTGGCCCTGCGCAACCGCCTGTTCGGGAACTGAGCCATGAACGCTTCCGCCCTTCGTCGGTTCTCCCCGCCCGCCCGCCAGCGCGGCGCAGTGCTGTACATCGCCCTGATGCTGCTGATCCTGCTCTCGCTGCTCGGCATCGTCGGCATGCAGGTCGCCAGCATGCAGGAGCGCATGTCCTCCAACTACCGCGCGGTCAACGTTGCCTTCCAGGCCAGCGAGCGCTCGGTGCGGGACACCGAACGCTCGATCGAAGAGATCGACAACAATGCCGGTGACGGCGGCGACCTCAATCCCGCCGACATCCAGCGCCTCTGCGACGACGGCTATGACCCGACCCGCTGGGTGGGCGAACAGGCCCTCGCCGACGCGCCGGCGGTCAACGTGCGCCGGATCGAAACCTGCATCCAGGGGGAGGCTGCGCTGGAAATGGGCCAGCCCGAAAGCGAAGAGCCGACCCGCGTCTACCAGATCACGTCCTTCGCGTCCGACCGCGACGACAACAACAACGATGGCACCAGCTCGGCTGCCATCGACACCGTATTCAAGCTCTGAGGAACGCCATCATGCTCACCCGGAAGACCAAGATCGTCACTGGCTCGGGCCTGCTGCTGGTGGCAGGCGCAGGCTGGCTGGCCTATTCGCTGTTCGCCGCGCAGGCGCAGGGCACGTTGTCGCAGATTCCAATGAACGTGAAGGTGTCGGCTACCCCGTCCTTCATCATGGCCGTGGATGACTCCGGCTCGATGACCTTCCAGACCCAGTTCCCGGGGCAGGACGGTACCGCGTGCTGGAGCAGCACGCGGGAGAGCTTCTTCACCGCCAACGGTGCGCTGAACACGCCGGATACCATCAAGAACAGCAGTGGCTCGACGCAGGGTGAGTGCAGTTATTTCTACGTAGCGCCCGGTCCGCGCATCGGCATGACCTACTTCGGCCTGCCGGCACTGGATGCCTATGGATTCGCGCGATCGGCCGCCTACAACCCGACCTATTTCGACCCCTCGGTGAAGTACGAGCCATGGCTGGGCGTGTTCACGACCGGTGGCAGGGAGACCATTGCCTCTTATGGTAACGCGGCGACGGGCAAGACCAAGATCGACCCTCGGCAGACCGCGACGCTGGATCTGACGGCCAAGTATCTGAGTTCCACCGCGACCGATGCGGTGCGCATGCAGAACGGAATGAAGATTCCGGCCGGCACGCAGTACTACCCGATCACGGTGAATGGCAATCGCTACACGGTTGGCAATCTCAACACCAACAGGAACGGCGTCACCTGGAACAGCGGTTCCGCCTATGCGCTGGTCGAGTACACCCCGTCGACGTTCTACATGCCCTGGACGGGCGCCAACGACCCGCGCCCGGCGATGGCGGGCGATGCGACTGTCTACAGCGGCGTGACCCGCGAGAAGATCAACGACGCATGTGGCACCAATTGCCACATGTGGAAGTACACGATCGCCAGCGGCAACACGGCGGCCTTGCAGAACTTCGCGAACTGGTTCTCGTACTACGGCAACCGCAACCGCGCCATGATCGCCGGCATGACCCGCGCCATGGACGTGAACAACATGTACGTGGGCTACTTCAAGATCAACGACAACGGCTCCTACGACAGCTCCACCGACAGCGGCAAGCGGCTGGCGATCCAGAACATGGGCACGCCGGCAGACAAGATCGCGCTCTACAAGAAGATGATCGCGCTGACCGCCAGCGGTGGCACGCCCAATCGCCAGGCGGTGAATGCCGCCGGCCTGCAGTTCCAGCGCACCGACGCAAACGCACCGGTACGCCTGTCCTGCCAGAAGAACGCGGTGATGCTGTTCACCGACGGCTACAGCAACAATGATGGTCCGACCGTGGGCAACATCGATGGCGCGATGACCGCGCCCTTCAAGGACAGCTACAGCAACACGATGGCCGATATCGTGTCGCAGTACTACCTCAACCCACTGCGTACCGACGACAACATGCCACGCGGCCAGGTGCCGGTCCCGCAGGCCTGCGGCACGGGCAACACCGATCTGTCGCTGGATTGCAACAAAGACCTGCATATCAACTTCTACGGCATCACCCTGGGTGCGCGTGGCAATCTGTACGACCCCAACAATCCGCAGAATCCGTACACCACGCCGGCGATCTACAACAACTGGCCGTCGCGGCAGAATGACAACCGCAGTACGGTCGACGACATCTGGCACGCGGCCACCAATACCCGCGGCGAGTACATCAACGCACGCACGCCGGCCGACATCACCGCGGCCATGCGCCGGGTGCTGTCGTCGGTGACCGCCGGCGCGGCCCCGTCCGGCAGCCTGGCACTGACCGGCTCGCGCATCGGTACCGGCACGCTGTCGGTCACCCCGACCTTCGAGGTCGCCAACCAGGAGACCGACTGGTTCAGCCGCCTGACCGCCTCGACGCTGACGGTCAACGATGACACCCGCGTCGCCGAGTACACCACGGCGTGGGAAGCGGCGGCCAAGATGGGGACGCAGACGGCCCGCAACATCGTCGCGACCAAGGGCGAAAACGCGGTCAACTTCACCAACAGCAATATCGCCTTCAACGACCTGTGCACCAAGCCCGGTAACCTGTACCCGGACATGGTGCTGTGCAGCGGTGCGGAGATCGAAGGGCTGGGCGGTGACATCGCCACCGCGATGGCCTACCTGCGCGGCGACCGCTCGCGCGAAGTCGGCAAGACCAACGGCATCTACCGCTTCCGCAGCACGGTGCTGGGCGATATCGTCAACTCCAGCCCGGTGATCAGTTCGCCGCGCGACGACTACGGCTACCAGCGCATCAGCACCGACTTCGCCACCTCCTACGCCGAATACCTGGCCAGCAAGCGTGAGGACGGCCGTTACATGGTCTACGTGGGTGCCAACGACGGCATGCTGCATGCCTTCGATGGCGGGATGAGCGGCGATGGCACCACCGACGGGTCCGGGGGCACCGAGACCTTCGCCTATATTCCCGGCACCGCGCTCGGCCACATGGGCAACCTGCTGTACCCGTACAAGGCCGCCAACAAGAACGACCAGAAGTTCCGCCACCGCTACTACGTGGATGGTCCGATCACCGTGGCCGACGTGCAGTTGAGTGGCAGTTGGGCGACCGCGCTGGTGGGCACCGCGGGCGCCGGCGGCCGGGCCGTGTTCGGCCTGGACGTGACCACGCCGTCGACGTTCGGGACCACCAATCGCCTGTGGGAAATCAGTGACGTCAACACCCGGCTCGCGGACGACGTCCGTGCCAACATCGGCCATGTGCTGGGCAAGCCGGTCATCGTGCCGGTGAAGTCCGGCACCGACGTGGCCTGGAAGGCCATCTTCGGCAACGGCTACAACAGCGCCGACGGCAAGGCCGTGTTGTTCGTGGTCGACATGGCCGATGGTGCGGTCCGCATGATCACCGCCACCGAGGCCTCCAACACGGCGCCAGCCGGCACCAACGGCCTGGGCAACATCGTCGTCCTCGATCGCCTGCGCGCCAATCCGGCGGCCAATCCGCCGGTCGGCCAGGAGAGCGTGCGCGGGCGTGACGGACTCGCCGACACCGTGTACGCGGCCGACCAGCGCGGTGCACTGTGGAAGTTCGACCTGGAAGATTCCAGCAACAGCGTCACCGTGCCGGTGTTCACCACCGCGCGCCAGACCGACGGCAACAGCGGCCAGGTGTACCGCCAGCCGATCACCGGCGGCATGACCACCGTGACCGGTCCGGGTGGCGGGGTGATGCTGTTGTTCGGTACCGGCAGCTTCTCCTTCAGCAACGACCCGCAGGACACGGCGCAGCAGGCGCTCTATGGTGTCAACGACATCAGTGCCGGCCAGCCGACCAGCACCATCACGCCGTCCAACCTGGTCAGCTACACCGTCACCACCGATACCGGCGGCACCAAGCGTTCGGTCGAGGCGGCATCGTTCACCGGCGGCACCGCCTACGGCTGGACCGTGCTCCTGCCGGGCCTGGGCGAGCGCTTCGTCGGCAATCCCGCGGTGGCGGCCGGGGTGGTCTTCCTGCCAACCTACCTGCCCAACAACGGCGCGGAAGGCTGCTCCACGGAGGGCTCCAACTGGCTGTTCGGGCTCAATCCGGTCAGCGGCGTCGCCGCGCTGGACCAGGCCCGCGTCGGCTCGCCAGGCGGCGATCCGCACGGCAGCGGCACGGCGGCCACCAGCCTGAACACCGGCGGTACCGCACCGGTGAAGGACGTCAGTGTGGCCGTGGTGCCGCGACTGGCCGCCGGTGGCGGTCCCAACGACCGTGCCTGCTGGATGGTGGTCAACGTGGCCGGTGCAGAACCGATGTACCTGCCGTATCCGTGTGGTCGCCAATCCTGGCGCCAGATCCAATAACGCTGCGGAAGCCTGGACATGATGAACAACAGCAACACCCTACGGAACAAGGCCGGCAGCGCGGGTTTCACCCTGATCGAGTTGATGATCGTGGTGCTGGTCATCGCGGTCCTGGCGGCCGTGGCCTATCCGTCCTACCAGCAGCACGTGCTCAAGACCCGGCGTGGCGTGGTCAAGGCGGACATGGTCGAGTACGCGCAGCGTGCGGAGCGTTACCACTCGGTCAACAACACCTACGCCAACTTCGCGCTGCCGGTCGAGGTGTCGCCGCGCGAAGGGGGTGTGGTCCGCTACAACCTGGTGTTCGAGGGTGACGGGTCCAGTTTCTCGATCACCGCCACCCCCGACGGCGAGCAGGCCAAGGACAAGTGCGGCACCCTGAGCGTGGACCAGGCCAACCGCAAGACCAGCAGCACCGGCGAGCTGTCCGAGTGCTGGTAGGTCCGACGTAGCGGGGCAGGGCGGCAGGATGCGCGCAGGGTGTTGCCCTTCGGCAAAACCACCTTTACAATGCGCCTCCCCGCCCGAATAGCTCAGCCGGTTAGAGCACTTGACTGTTAATCAGGGGGTCGTTGGTTCGAGTCCAACTTCGGGCGCCAGATCTAAAAAAGCCGCGAGAAATCGCGGCTTTTTTGTTGTCCTCCAGCGGCGGCGCGGCGCGCGGTTCAGCGCGGACAGCCGCCGGGCGCATCGTGTACTTCCGAGCGCACGCGACCACTGTTGTTCAGCACCACCCGGCCCAGCAGCCGATCATCGCGGCAGATCCGCAGCGAGAGATTGGTGCCGTAGGCGCGCCCGTCGCGCAGATAACGCAGGCGACCGCGGCCGGCACTGCTGACGATCCGCCAGCCGGCCGGGGGCTGCCACCGCTGCTGGCGCAGGATGTCGCCGGCCGCCGCCGGCGTGGTCGCGCGCGGCCCCGCGACGTAGACGATCCAGCCATGTCCCCAGCTGTCGACATCGGTGCAGTGGCGTCCGTCCGCGCTGGCGCAGACACTGACCTCTTCGTGGCGCTGCAGGGCCGAGAGCCGTGCGAAGGCGAGGTCGGTGCTGAGCAGGTGGCGCGCGCTGGCAGCGCGCTGGCGGTCCAGCAACGCCCGCACATCGGGCAGGGCGACCGCGCACAGCAGCGCCAGGACCAGCAGCGTCACCATCGTTTCGATCAGGGTCCAGCCGTGCAGGCGGGGCGCCGCGGCACGCGGGGGTGGCAAGGGCATGGTCGCACCAGCAGGGGCCAGGACCCCCAGCCTGCAGCGGCGGCCCGCCCAGCCCTATCGGCGCGCGCCGCGCCCCCGGGTAGGCCAGCCCCTCAGCCAGCTGTCACCATGGCCCCCGGTATACTGGAGGGCCCGGGAATTGGCGGCACCATGAGCGATCGCTTCGAACTTGTCTCTCCGTATTCACCGGCCGGCGACCAGCCGGCGGCGATCGAGAAGCTCACGGCCAATTTCGAGGCCGGCATCGCCAAGCAGACGCTGCTGGGCGTGACCGGGTCGGGCAAGACCTACACCATCGCCAACGTCATCCAGCAGGTGCAGAAGCCGACGCTGATCATGGCGCCGAACAAGACCCTGGCCGCGCAGCTGTATGGCGAGTTCAAGTCGTTCTTCCCGCACAACGCGGTGGAGTACTTCGTCAGTTACTACGATTATTACCAGCCCGAAGCCTATGTGCCCTCGTCGGACACCTTCATCGAGAAGGACAGTTCGATCAACGAGCACATCGAGCAGATGCGGCTGGCCGCGACCAAGACCCTGCTGTCGCGCCCGGACGCGATCGTGGTGGCCACCGTCTCGGCGATCTATGGCCTGGGCGCGCCGGAAGATTACCTGTCGCTGCGCCTGATCCTGTCCACTGGCGAGCGCATCGACCAGCGCAACCTGATCAACCACCTCACCCAGCTGCAATACACGCGCAACGAGTACGAGCTGCATCGCGGCACGTTCCGCGTGCGCGGCGAGGTGATCGACGTGTTCCCGGCCGAGTCGGACAGCGAGGCGGTGCGCATCGAGCTGTTCGATGGCGAGGTCGAGCAGATCAGCATGTTCGATCCGCTGACCGGCGAGAGCCTGCGCAAGCTGATGCGCTACACGGTCTACCCCAAGACCCACTACGCCACCACCCGCGAGCGGGTGCTGGCCGCGGTGGAAACCATCAAGGCCGAGCTCAAGCCGCGGCTGGAGCAGCTGTACGAGCAGAACAAGCTGGTCGAAGCGCAGCGTCTGGCGCAGCGCACCCAGTTCGACCTGGAAATGATGGCCGAAGTGGGGTTCTGCAACGGCATCGAGAACTACTCACGGCACCTCACCGGCAAGGCGCCGGGCGAGCCGCCGCCGACCCTGTTCGACTACCTGCCCCCCGACGCGCTGCTGGTGATCGACGAATCGCACGTGACCATTCCGCAGATCGGCGCGATGTTCAAGGGCGACCGCTCGCGCAAGGAAACCCTGGTCGAGTTCGGTTTCCGCCTGCCATCGGCGCTGGACAACCGCCCGCTGCGCTTCGAGGAGTGGGAGGCGCGCTGCCCGCGCAGCATCTACGTGTCCGCAACCCCGGGCCCGTACGAGCTGCGCGAGGCCGGCGATGAGATCACCGAGTTGGTGGTGCGTCCGACCGGCCTGATCGATCCGGTCGTCGAGATCCGTCCGGTCGGTACCCAGGTCGATGACCTGATGAGCGAGGTCAACGAACGCATCAAGCTCGGCGACCGCGTGCTGGTCACCACGCTGACCAAGCGCATGGCCGAGAACCTCACCGAATACCTGACCGAGCACGGCATCCGCGTGCGTTACCTGCACTCGGACATCGACACCGTCGAGCGCGTGGAGATCATCCGCGACCTGCGCCTGGGCAAGTTCGACGTGCTGGTCGGCATCAACCTGCTGCGCGAAGGCCTGGACATGCCCGAGGTGTCGCTGGTGGCAATCCTGGATGCGGACAAGGAAGGCTTCCTGCGCTCCACCGGCTCGCTGATCCAGACCATCGGCCGCGCCGCGCGCAACCTGCGTGGCAAGGCGATCCTGTATGCGGACAAGATGACGCGGTCGATGCAGGCAGCGATCGACGAGACCGACCGCCGCCGTGCCAAGCAGGTCGAATACAACACCCTGCACGGCATCACGCCCAAGTCGGTCCTGCGTCCGATCACCGACGTGCTGGAAGGGGCGCGTTCGGAGGCGGCCGAAAAGGAGTCGCGCGGCAAGGGCAAGGGGCGGGGTGGCCGGGTGGCCGAGGAGGCGGTGGATTACCGGACCCTGGAACCGGCCCAGATCGCCAAGCGCCTGCAGGCGCTGGAGCAGAAGATGTACCAGCACGCGCGCGACCTGGAATTCGAGGACGCCGCCCACGTGCGCGACCAGATCCGGCAGCTGAAGGAGGCCAGCCTGGGCTGAACCGTTCGTTGTGAAATATCTTCACAAAAGTGTTGCGCTTCCCGGCGGACGTCCGTAATATACGCGGCCTGCCCCGACGCAATCGCAACCGGGCAGGGCAGTAAAAACGGGCGGTTAGCTCAGCGGTAGAGCACTACCTTGACATGGTAGGGGTCACAGGTTCGAACCCTGTACCGCCCACCACTTCGACCTCCAGCGAGGTGCGGGTGGAAACGAAGAAGGCCAGCCATCGTGCTGGCCTTTTTGTTTTTTCCGGGCCGCGCATGTCCGCCTGCGGCCGGCCCTGCGGTCTGGCCGGTATCGCGTTTTTCGCCGATCGCGACACTTTTGATCGATTCGTTTCGCATCGCCTCCGTCTGCTGCGGCGGCGGCAGATGCCTGCGTCCGTGCATCGATGCAGGCCAGGCCCGGGCGTGCCGGCGTCCGCGGGCACCCTCGACACGGGACCGCCCCCTGACCGGTGTGATAGCGTCTTCGCGCCGATGGAGGGAATGCCTTTGCATCGGAAAATGGATGGATAACCTGACCGTGGGAAGGAGACGAAATGGCGACGCTCAAAGGGCTGACGTTGATGATGGTCGTGGCAGGCGGGATGACGCTTGCCGGTACTGGCTCGATCCAGGAAGCACGCGCGGCCGGGCCGTGCTGCTCCTCTGATCCGCATGGCAGTCAGATCGCGGCAAAGGGTCTGGGTGAAACCGCGCCGCTGGCGCTCAACCTCAGCCAGGTATCGAACTGGCGTGCGTACGAGTTCAAGCGCGATGGCGTCTGGTATCTGCAGGTCAATGACCAGGCCGGCACGGTGCGGGCCATCGTCGGCAACATCGGCGATACGTTCTGGACGTTGCCCGGTGGCGTGGATGCAGACCGGGTTTCGTTGCCGGGCAGCAACCTGGCCATTCCGGCAGGCGCTGCGCGGGAAGTGGTGTACCGCAAGCCGCAGCTGTGGCTGGTGGCCTACAGCACGGCCGGTGGCGTGATCTGGTCCATCGAGGCGCCGGACGGTTCGCGGTAAGCCTGCGGCACGTCGACCAGCAACAGCCGGATACGGTTACGGCGGCAGCTCGCGCTGCCGCCGTAAGCCAGCGTGCGTCCCGCCAGGATCTGCTGTGCGCGCTGGACCGTCGCGGTACCCAGATGGCGCCTGCCGTCCAGCAGCGATACCGTCATCACGATCCCCGCCACGCCATTGCGCCGTCCGCAACGGGCGCGTACCTGCAGGTAGCCGGTTTCATTGTCCAGCAGCACGCCGACCGCGTCGGCCAGGCTGCGGTAGGCCGCCAGCTGCAAGCCCAGGCTGAGCTGGCACGGGTCGCCATCCAGTCGCGGCCGCGCGACCCGGTAGGTCAGTTCCCACAGCCCGGCCAGGCCGCCGGAACGCAGCGCGACGAACAGGCCCGAATACTCGATCTCGGTCGGATAGACCATGCTGATCTGCTCGCGGAACAGGCGCGACTGCGCCTGGCTTGCCGTGAGCATGTCCAGCGCCGAAGCATGCTCGCCCCGCTGCTTGAGCAGCGCTGCGGCGCGCAGGAACGACTGGTCGATGTCCTCGCCGATGAGCTTCATCTGCACGGCGCGTTCGCGGCGCTCCTGTTCGCTGGCCAGGTGACCGGTGCGCGCGAAGGACTCCGCCTGGCCGCGCAGCTTTTCGCGCGATGCGAAGCGGTGGTAATGATGGGAGATGGTGGAGCCCAGCATCAGCAACGCAGTGCCGGTCACGGCCAGAATCTGCTGGGCCACAAAGGCGGTAGCGTCGAATGAACCGGGCCGCCCGGTCATCTCCATGGTCAGCGCCAGGGTCAGGTTGACCGCGGCGAAACTCACCGCCGCCCCGCGCCAGCCATACAGGCAGGTCAGGGCCACGGCAGGCAGCATCATGGCGATACGCAGGCTGTTCTTGGCCAGCGCCATCTCGCCGGTATCGGGCAGGTGGGCCGCAAGCAGGCCCAGGGTGACGATCGCCGACAGGGCCGCCACCACGGCAATGCGCCAGCGCGGGGTGGCCGCGAACGACACGTGGCGATGCCGCCACAGCAGGGCGAGTGGCGCGAACATCAGGATGCCCAGATAGTCGCCCACCATGTAGCGCAGCACGCCCGTCCAGGAGACGGCCTCGTGCAGCGTGGGCATCAGCAGGTACGCCAGGCCCTGGTTGAGCGAGGAGACGACCAGCGCCGACAGGGCGGCCACCGACAGCAGCCACGCTTCGTTCTGCGCCAGCCTGTGCCGGTGCGCGTGCATGATCAGGGCCACCGCGGGCATCAGCACCGCCGAGGCGATCACGACCCAGGCAACGCCGTACGTACCGACCATCGGGACGCGTGCGTACGCAAAGTAGGCGTACTCGCCAAACACGAGATAGAGCCACCAGCGTGGCGGACACAGCAGCAGCGCCGCCACGCGGATGCCGGCGGGCAGGTACATCTGGTCGACCGATGAGCCGCGTGCCACGGCATAGGCGAGGGCGTAGGCGATCGCCAACAGCACCCCGGCCGGATGAATCCGCAGATTGAGGTGAAACTCCTTTTTCAACCAGCTCAACTGCACGGATACCTCCGTTTGCGTGGGTGGTGCATCCACCTCCACGCCGGATGCAGATCGGACACTATCGGCGAATGCACCGTGATGCAACGCTGTCGATGCGCCTTCACGCGACGTCGGTTGCAGTGGGTGTGCTCGGTGATTTGATCGGCATCACAGATTTTGTCCGATCCGGCGTGAGCAGCGGGTCGCCATCTGCCGACCCGGGGCGTGCGCGGGAAGCGCCCACCCGATGGCGGCGACGTCGCCGATGGCGTGGGTGAGGCGAGGCGCCGAGCATGCCCGTTCGTCCTGATGCAAGGAGGCGGACCGCGCGGCCATGGCCTGCATTGCTCCCCGTCCGATACACCCGCTGTTCGGCAAAGCCTGTGCCGCCGGGGCGGTGGTGGGGGCGTGCGCGGCCGCCTTCGCCCCCGTGCTTCCAGCGCCGTGGGTCGCGCTGCTGCTGATCGCCGCTGGCATGGCAGGCTGGGTCTGGCCGTGGCGCGGACGGTGCTGCGCCGTGCTGTTGCTGGGTGCGGGCCATGTCGTATTGCAGGGCGGTCTGGTGCTGGACCGGCAGCTGCCGGCCGGCCGCCCACCGGTGGACGTAATGCTGCGGGGCCGGGTGGTCAGCCTGCCGGAGCATCGCCCGGGCAGTACCCGCTTTACGCTCCGGATCGATACCACGCCGGCCATGCCGGCGGCGCTGCGGGGGCGGGACGTGTCGCTGGGCTGGTACGACCCGCCGCGAAGCGCCACCTCGGCGCGGCGGCAGGTGATGGCCGGCGCCCACTGGCAGTTCCAGGCGCGCCTGCGCGCCCCACGCGGCCTGCGCAATCCCGGCGGCTTCGACGCCGAGCAGCATGCGGTGCTGCACCGAGTGGCCGGCACCGGGCAGGTGCGCGCGCCCCACAGCGCGCGCCAGCTGCGTGCAGCGCATGGCCTGCCTGCGTGGCGCGAGCGCATGGCGACGGGCATCGCGACCCAGGTCGATGGCGACGGCGCACGCTTCATCCAGGCGCTGGCGCTGGGCGATACGCGAGGGCTGGCGCCGTCGGACTGGGACGCGTTGCGCGCGCTTGGCCTGACCCATCTTGTGGCGATCTCCGGCTTCCATGTCGGGCTGGTGGCCGGCTGCGCCGCGTGGCTGGGGGCCACGCTCTGGCGATGCTGGCCGGCCCTGGCGCGACGCTGGCCGCGCCCGTTGGCAGCCGCCACCGCCGCCGTCCTGGGGGCGGCCGTCTACGCTGGCGTGGCTGGTTTCGCCTTGCCCACGGTGCGCACCGTCCTGATGATCGCAGTGGTGGCCGGCGCGCACTGCGCCCGTCGCCCGTGCACGATCGGGCAAGCGCTGGCCCTGGCCGCGCTGGTCATGCTCGCGTTGGATCCACTGGCCGTGCTGGCGCCGGGATTCTGGCTCAGCTTTGGCGGGGTACTGTGGCTGGTCTGGTGCCTGCCCGGGCGCAGGCAACACTGGCTGCGGACCTTCCTGGCCGCCCAGGGGGTGGCCACCCTGGCGCTGTTGCCCTTGACGGTGGCGCTGTTCGGCCAGGCCTCGCGCGCCGGTCCGCTGGTCAACCTGCTGGCCATCCCGTGGTGGAGCCTGGTGGTGGTGCCGCTGGCGTTGCTGGGCACGGTGCTGGAGGCGCTGATGGACGGGGCGGGGCGCTGGCCGTGGCAGCTGGCAGCCTGGTGCTTCCAGGGCAGCTGGTGGTTGTTCGGGCACCTGGCGCAGGCACCTTGGGCGCTGTGGTGGCTGCCTCATGCCGGCGCCGGGGCACTGGCGGCGGCCCTGTGCGGCGTGGCCTGGCTGCTGTTGCCGCGCGGGGTGGCCGGCCGATTGCCCGCCGCGGTGCTGTGCCTGCCGTTGCTGTGGCCGGCGCAGCAGCGGCCGGGCGAGGGCGAGGTCGAGCTGCTGGTGATGGACGTCGGGCAGGGGCTGGCCATCTGGGTGCGGACCCGCTCCCATCGCCTGCTGTATGACGCCGGGCCTGCGACAGCCGGGCGATTCGATGCCGGTGAGCGGGTGGTGGTGCCGACCTTGCACGCACTGGGTGAGGACGGGTTGGACCGGATCCTGCTCAGCCACGGCGATGCCGACCATGCCGGCGGCGCGCCGGCGGTGCAGGCGGCGCTCGGTCACCCACCGCTGCATGCACCGCGCGGGGCGCTGGCCGGTATCGACGTGCCCTGTGCGGCGGGGCAGCGCTGGCAGTGGGACGGGGTGACGTTCAGCGTGCTGCATCCTGCCCCCGGGGCGCGCTACGCGGGCAACGAGAGCAGTTGCGTGCTGCGCATCGCCACGCCCCACGGTGCGATCCTGCTGACCGGCGACATCGGCCGGGGCAGCGAGCAGCGATTGCTGGCAGCGGACCGGCAGGCGCTGCGTGCGGCGCTGGTGGTGGTGCCCCACCACGGCAGCGCCGGCTCATCCAGCGCGGCGTGGGTGCGGGCGGCGTCGCCGCAGTTGGCGCTGGTGTCGGCCGGGCACGGCAATTGCTTCGGGCATCCGCGCGCGGACGTGGTGGCGCGGTGGCAGGCGGCCGGCGCCGAGGTACTCAACACCGGCGACAGCGGCGCGCTGCGTGCCTGGCTGGGGCGTGAAGGCCTGCAGGTGCGTGAACAGCGGGTTTTTCAGCCGCGTTGGTGGGATGCCGCGGAGCGGAGCCGGTCGGCTGCTATTCTATCGGCGGTCAAACAGGCGGCCGATGGGCCGGAGGGTTGAAACGTGTGGGAACTGGTCAAGGCCGGTGGCTGGCCGATGGTGCCGCTGCTGCTGTTGGGCGTACTGGCTTTGGCGATCGTCCTGGAGCGTTTCTGGACCTTGCGGCGTAACGAAGTCCTGCCTCCCGGGCTGGGCCAGGAAGTGCGCAACTGGGCCGCGCGCGGCAAGCTCGATCCCAGCCACATCCAGTCGCTGCGGGCCAACTCGCCGCTGGGCGCGCTGCTGGCGGTCGCCCTCGAAGCGCGCAATCGGCCGCGTGACCAGATCCGCGAGCGCATCGAGGATGCCGGTCGGCACCTGGTGCACCGCATGGAGCGCTTCCTGAACGCCCTGGGCACGATCGCCTCGGCCGGGCCGCTGCTGGGCCTGCTGGGCACGGTGGTCGGCATGATCCAGATGTTCCTGGGCATCCTCGACCACGGCGTGGGCGATGTGAACCAGCTCGCCGGCGGCATCGGCAAGGCGCTGGTCTGCACCGCCACCGGCATGATCGTGGCGATCCCGGCGCTGATGTTCCACCGCTATTTCAAGGGCCGTATCGGCGGCTATGTGATCGAGATGGAGCAGGAGGCCAGCGCACTGCTTGACGCGCTCGACGGTCGCCCCGGGGTGATGAACACCGGCGCCCGCGCGCCCGCTGCCGCGCCGGCGGCACCCGTCACGGCCAAGGGCTGACGGATGCGTATCCGCAATGACCGGGTCCAGGACGAGCCGCATATCGATCTGGTCCCCCTGATCGACGTGATCCTCGTGCTGATCATCTTCTTCGTGGTCACCACCACGTTCGACGCGCGCTCCACGCTGCAACTGCAGCTGCCGACCGCCAGCCAGCAGGAGAACAGCGAGCCGCCGCGGTCGCTGAGCGTGCTGGTCAACGCCGAGGGGCGCTACTTCATCAACGACCAGGAAGTGCTGCGCACCGACGTCGAAGCGGTCAAGCAGACCATCGCCGCCGTCGCCGGCAGCGACCGCGAGCAGACCGTGCTGCTGCGCGCCGATGCGCGCACCCCGTACCAGGCCGTTGTCACCGCCCAGGATGCCCTGGGCCAGCTCGGCTTCCGCCGCATCGCCATCGCTACCGCGCCGGAGGTGCGTCCATGAGTAAGAAACACGCGCCGGTCTGGCCGATCTACAAGCGCCTGCTGGGCTACACCAACGCCTACTGGGTGTTCATGGTGGCCGCGGTGATCGGCATGGTGGTCGAGGCGTTGGCCGGCTACCACTTCAGCAAGCTGATGGAGCCACTGGTCAACCGCGGCTTCGTCAACCCCGAGCCGCGCATGGCGGTGATCCTGCCGTTGACCATCCTGGGCCTGTTCGTGGCCCGCAGCGCGGCCACGTTCGTCAGTGATTACGCGCTGGCACGCACCGGCCGCAGCGTGGTCCGCGACCTGCGCGAGCAGGTGCTGGAAAAATACCTGCACCTGCCGTCCTCGCATTTCGACGCCGAGTCCACCCCGGTGATGGTCAGCCGGTTGAACTTCGACACCGAGCAGGTCACCCAGGCCAGTGCCGACGCGCTCAAGACCCTGGTCGCCGACACCCTGACCATCATCGCCATGCTGGTGGTGATGCTGCAGATGAGCGTCAAGGTGACCGTGGCGATGCTGGTGGTGGTGCCGCTGATCGGCGTCATCGTGTCGTTCGTGGGCAAGCGCTACCGGCGTATCAGCCGCGGCATCCAGGACGGCATGGGCAGCATGGCGCAGACTGCCGAGCAGTCGCTGGCCGCACAGCAGGAAGTGAAGGTCCACGGCACCCAGGCGCATGAAATCTCGCGCTACGCGCGCCTGGCCAATCGCATGCTCGGCCTGAACATGAAAGTGGAAACCACCCGTGCGGCGGCCTCCAGCGTGGTCCAGTTCCTGGCCGCGCTGGCGTTGGCGGTGATCGTGTGGGTCTCCACCCGCGAGGCCCTGGCCGGCCGCCTGAATGCCGGCCAGTTCATGGGCCTGATGATCTCGATGACCGCGATCATTCCCTCGCTGCGCCGCCTGACCAGCGTGCAGTCGTCCATCGCACGCGGCGTGTCTGCGGCCGAGCGCCTGTTCTCGATCCTGGACATGCCGGTCGAGCGCGACCAGGGCGTGCAGAAGATGGGCCGATCGCGTGGCGAACTCAGTTTCGAGCATGTGATGCTGCGGTATCGCGAAGATACCGGCGTGGCGCTGGATGACATCAGTTTCGTCGCCCGGCCCGGCACGGTGACTGCGATCGTCGGCCGCTCCGGCAGCGGCAAGACCAGCCTGATCCGGCTGGTGCCGCGCTTCTATGAGCCCAGCGGTGGCCGCATCACCCTCGATGGCGTGGCGCTGGACGACTACCCCTTGGCCGACCTGCGTCGCCAGGTGGCGATGGTCGGGCAGAAGGTGATCCTGTTCGACGATACCGTCGGCGCCAACATCGCCTACGGCATGGACGCCAGCGAGGAACAGATCCGCGCGGCAGCCGAGGCCGCCAACGCGTGGGAGTTCATCGAACGCATGCCGCAGCAGTTGCAGACGCCGGTCGGCGAAAACGGCGCGCTGCTGTCCGGCGGCCAGCGCCAGCGCCTGGCGATCGCCCGGGCGATCCTGCGCGACGCCCCGATCCTGATCCTGGACGAAGCCACCGCCGCGCTCGACAACGAGTCCGAACGGCTGGTCCAGGATGCGCTGCAACGGCTGATGCCCGAGCGCACCACGCTGGTGATCGCGCACCGCCTGTCGACCATCGAGCACGCGGACCAGGTGCTGGTGATGGACCACGGTCGCATCGTCGAGCGGGGCACCCACCAGGAGCTGCTGGCACTGGGCGGCCTGTACGAGCACCTGCACAAGATGCAGTTCCGCGAAAGGCAGCCTTGATGGCGGCCAACGGCACCTCCACGCCGTCGTACTGGTACGACGGCAGCGCGATCCCATTCGCGGCGCGCCTGCTGGCGCCGGTGTATGGCGCCGCGATCGCATTGCGTCGGCTGCTGTACCGGCGGCGCTGGCTGAAGCGGCATGCGTTGCCGGTGCCGGTGATCGTGGTCGGCAACGTCACCGCCGGTGGCACCGGCAAGACGCCGCTGACCATCGCCCTGGTCGATCGCCTGCGCGAGGCCGGCTGGAAGCCGGGCGTGGCCAGCCGCGGCTACGGTCGTGAGGAGCCGGGCGTGGCGCGCTGGGTGGAGGCAGGCACGTCCACCGCCCTCGGCGGCGACGAGCCGGTGCTGATCGCCTGGAAGACCGGCGTGCCGGTGCGCGTGGACGCCGACCGCGTGGCGGCCGGCAGGGCGCTGGTCGAGGCGGGGTGCGACATCATCGTCTGCGACGACGGCCTGCAGCATTATCGGCTGGCGCGCGACATCGAGATCGAAGTGGTGGACGCGCAGCGCCGCTACGGCAACGGCCGGATGATCCCGGCCGGGCCGCTGCGCGAACCCGCCAGCCGGGCCAACGACTGCGATTTCCGCGTGGTCAACCTGGGCCAGGCCAGCGATGGCGTGGGCGCGCAGCCGGCGTGCGGGTTTGGCGAGTGGGCGATGCAGCTGCGCATCGACAGTGCCCAGCCGCTCAGCGGGGGGCGGGCTCGCAGACTCGCGCACTTCCGCGGCCAGCGCGTGCATGCGGTGGCCGGCATCGCCCATCCGCAGCGCTTCTTCGACATGCTGCGCGCGCAAGGCATCGGCGTCGTACCGCACGCCTTCCCCGACCACCACGCCTACCAGCAGTCGGACCTGCGCTTCGGCAGCGAGCTGCCGGTGCTGATGACCGAGAAGGACGCGGTGAAGTGCAAGGTGTTCGCCAACGAATGGCATTTCGCCGTGCCGCTGGCCGCCGACCTGCCGGCCGCGTTCTGGATCAACCTGCTGGACCGGTTGGACAAACTCGGCAAGCGTTGATGGCCGCGCCAGCCCACCTGTATTTCCTGCTTCACTGCCGAGAGTTTTGCGCATGAGCCCATCCGTCGATTTCGTCGTCGCCATCCCGGCCCGTTTCGCGGCCTCGCGCCTGCCCGGCAAGCCGCTGCGCCTGCTCGGCGGTGAACCGCTGGTGCTGCGCGTCGCCCGGCGTGCGTTGCTGGCCGGGGCACGCGAGGTGTGGGTCGCCACCGATGACGTGCGCATCGCCGACGCCCTGCAGGGGCTGCAGAGCGTGCGCGTGGCGATGACCTCGGTCGACCACGCCTCGGGTACCGACCGCCTGGCCGAATGTGCCGCCCAGGCGGGCTGGAGCGACGACACCGTGGTGGTCAACCTGCAGGGCGACGAGCCCTTCGCGCCGGCCGAGGGCATCGTCGCGGTGGCCGAGGCGCTGGTCTGCAGCGGTGCGGAGATGTCTACCCTGGCCACGCCCGTGGACGACGCCGAGAGCCTGTTCGACCCGAACGTGGTCAAGGTGGTGCGCAAGCAGAACCTGGACGCGTTGTACTTCAGCCGGGCGCCGATCCCGTGGCACCGCGACGCCTTCGCGCGCTCGCGCGAGCAGTTGTCCGGGCCGCACTGGCTGCGCCATATCGGTATCTACGGCTATCGTGCCGGCTTCCTGCGCCAGTTTGCGGCGTTGCCGCCGGGCGCGCTGGAGCAGCTGGAGTCGCTGGAGCAGCTGCGCGCGCTGGAGGCGGGCCATCGGATCAGCGTGGCCCTGACCCCGGCCGCGTTCCCCCCGGGCATCGATACTCCCGAGGACCTGGCCCGCGCCGACGCCTGGCTGGCGGCGCAGTCCTGAGCCGGGGCAGGGGTCCGGATAGGCGATGACAATGCCCGCCGCGATTTTGGCGCCGGCACGACGATTGCATGACGCCGACTCCGGCATAATCGGGGCATGAACGTACAGCCTGTCCAGGACCTGCCCGAATTCGCCACGTGGCTCAACGCCACGCCCACCACCCTGACCGAACTGCGTGGGCGGCCGGTGGTGCTGGCCTTCGTCAATGCCGCCTCGGTATGGTGCGCGCAGCGCCTGGCCGAACTGGGCCAATGGCAGTCGCGCAACCCCGGCAAGCTCCAGCTGCTGGTCCTGCAGGTGCCGCGCTTCGATTGCGAGCGCGAGCCGGAGCAGGCGCTCAAGCTGCTGCGGCGGCAGGGCCTGACCGCGCCGGCGCTGCTCGATGCCGACTGGGATGGCTGGCGCCGTTTCAACATCACCGCCTGGCCGACGCTGGTACTGCTGGATGCGCAGGGCCGCGAACGTGATCGTCTGGTCGGGTTCGGCGGGGAACTGGAACGCGCGCTCACCGCGTTGTGCGAGGACAGCAGCCGCCCGGCCGACGCCGAGCCGGCGCGCGAGCTGCATCCCGAGCCGCGCCTGCCGTTGCGGTTCCCGGTGGGCCTGGTCGCCACGACCGAACGCCTGTACATCGCCGACAGCGGCCACCACCGGGTGCTCGAGTGCAGTCATGGCGGCCGCGTGCTGCGCCAGTTCGGCCTGGGCACCGCCGACTTCATGGACGGTGGCCCCGGCGAAGCCGCGTTCAACCGGCCGCAGGGCCTGGCCCTCGAGCGCGATGCGCTGTACGTGGCCGACACCGGCAACCATGCGCTGCGTCGCATCCATCTGCTGACCGGCCAGGTCGACACCCTGTGCGGCACCGGTCGCCCCGGCGAGCCCATCGAGGGCGTGGTCGAGCAACCGCGGCGGGTACCGCTGAACCACCCGCAAGGGCTGGCCGTGGCCGACAACCAGATCCATATCGCCATGGCCGGCGACAACCGCATCTGGAGTTACCACCTCGGCCAGCGCACCTTGAACTGGCGCGCCGGTTCCGGGGCCATCGAGGAGCGCGACGGCAGCGGCCACCTGGCCGCGTTCGCGCAGCCGGCCTCGGTCGCCGCCGTGCAGCAGGTGCTGTACGTCTGCGATGCGCTGGGCTCGTCGATCCGGGCGATGCAGCTGCGCGGCGACCTGGTCCAGACCCTGGTCGGCCAGGGCCTGTGGTCGTTCGGCGAACAGGATGGCCCGCGCGCGCTGGCGCAGTTGCAGCACCCGCAGGCGATCGCCCTGAGCCCGGACGCCCCCCTGCTGTGGATCGCCGATGCGGGCAACGGGCGCCTGCGCACCTTGCGCCTGGGCGGCGGTGAACTGAGCACGCTGGAACTGCCGCGCCGCCTGCATGGGCCGGCCGGCCTGGCCCTGGGCGGTGGCGCGGTGTGGATCGCCGAGACCGACGCCCACGCCGTGCTGCGTTTCGATCCGGTCAGCGGCGTACTGAGCGACGTCCCGATCAGCGAATGACCGTGTCCACCGCTCCGGCCTTCGATGGCAAGGCATTCGCGGCCCACCTGAGTACCGCGCCCGGCGTCTACCGCATGTACGCCGCCGACGACAGCCTGCTGTACGTCGGCAAGGCGCGCGCGCTGCGCAATCGCGTGGGCAGTTACTTCAACGGCACGCCCAAGACCACGCGGATCATGTCGATGCTGTCGCAGGTCGCGCGCATGGACGTGACCGTGACCCGCTCGGAGGCCGAGGCGCTGCTGCTGGAAAACCAGCTGATCAAGTCGCTGTCGCCGCGCTACAACGTGTCCCTGCGCGACGACAAGACCTATCCGCACGTGCTGCTCACCCGCGAGGAGTGGCCGCGCATCGCGCTGCATCGCGGCCCGCGCGCGGTGCCGGGGCGCTACTTCGGCCCGTATCCCGGCGTGACCGCGGTGCGCGACACGCTCAACCTGATGCACAAACTGTTCAAACTGCGCAGCTGCGAGGACAGCGTGTTCCGCAACCGCACCCGGCCGTGCCTGCAGTACCAGATCGGCCGTTGCAGCGCGCCCTGCGTGGACCTGGTGCCGGCCGGCGACTACGCCGAGTCGGTGCGACGCGCCTCGATGTTCCTGGAGGGCAAGAGCGACCAGCTCGGCCGCGAGCTGGGCACCCAGATGCAGGCGGCCAGCGAAGCGTTGGAGTTCGAGCAGGCCGCGCGCCTGCGCGACCTGATCACCGCGCTGCGCAGCATGCAGACCCGCCAGTACGTGGACGGCCGCGCCGCCGACCTGGACGTGCTGGCCTGCGCTACCCAGGGCGCCAACGCCTGCGTGATGCTGCTGGCCTTCCGTGATGGCCGCAACATGGGCACGCGCCCGTTCTACCCGCGCACCAACGGCGAGGAAAGCGCCGAGGAAGTGCTGGCCGCGTTCGTCTCGCAGTACTACGCCGAGCATTCGCCGCCGCGCGAGATCCTGCTCGATCGCGAGATCCCCGATGCCAGCCTGATCGAATCGGCGCTGTCGGCCTCGGCCGAGGTCAAGGTGCAGCTGAAATGGAACGTGCGCGGCGAGCGTGCCGGCTATGTGGAGTTGGCCAGCCGCAATGCGCAGATCACCCTGGTCAGCGAACTGAGCAGCCGCAGCGCCCAGCATGCGCGCAGCGAAGACCTGCGGCAGATGCTGGGGCTGGCCGAACAGGTCAAGCGGGTGGAGTGCTTCGATATCAGCCACACCATGGGCGAGGCCACCGTCGCCTCCTGCGTGGTGTTCGATGCCAGCGGCCCGGTGCGCAGCCAGTACCGCCGCTTCAACATCAGCGGCATCGAGCCGGGCGACGACTACGCCGCGATGCGCCAGGCCATCGAGCGTCGCTTCCGCCGCGCGGTGGAAGAAGACGGCGTGCTGCCGGACCTGCTGCTGATCGACGGCGGTGCCGGCCAGCTCGGCCAGGCCCAGGCGGCACTGGCCGACCTGGGCGTGGAAGGGGTGATGCTGGTGGGCGTGGCCAAGGGCGTGGAGCGCCGGGCGGGGCACGAGGCGCTGGTGCTGCCTGACGGCCGCGAACTGCGGCCCGGGGCGGCGTCGCCGGCCCTGCAGTTCATCCAGCAGGTGCGTGACGAGGCCCACCGGTTCGCCATCACCGGCCACCGTGGGCGTCGCCAGAAGGCGCGCATGACCAGCAAGCTGGAAGACATCGCCGGCATCGGCCCGCGCCGTCGCGCCAGCCTGCTCAAGCATTTCGGCGGCCTGGTCGGGCTCAAGGCCGCCGGCGAAGCGGAAATCGCGAAAGTGGAGGGCATCAATGACGCCCTCGCTGCACGCATCTACGCTAACCTTCATGGACTGCCCACGCCCGACGCGGCGGGCGAGTAGAGAGATGCGATGAAGTTGACCCTCCCCACCTGGCTCACCCTGCTGCGGATCGTGATGATCCCGGTGCTGGTACTGGTGTTCTACCTCCCCTACAAATGGACCAATTTCGCCTCCGCGGCGATCTTCGGCCTGGCCGCCATCACCGATTGGCTGGATGGCTGGATCGCGCGCCGCTACAACCTGGCGTCCGCGTTCGGTGCGTTCCTGGACCCGGTGGCCGACAAGCTGATGGTGGCCGTCGCGCTGTTCCTGATCGTGCAGGGCCATCCGACCGCATGGATGGCCGTCTGGGCGGCGGTGATCGTCGGGCGTGAAATCGCCGTTTCCGCGCTGCGCGAATGGATGGCCGAAATCGGCCAGCGCGCCAAGGTGCGGGTGGCGCTGATCGGCAAGATCAAGACCACCGCGCAGATGGTGGCGCTGCTGTGCCTGCTGTATTCGGTGGCACCGCATACCCCGATGCAGGACATCTGGATGGGCGTGCAGGTCTTCCACATCGGCGACTGGACCCTGGCGATCGCCTCGATCCTCACCCTGTTCTCCGGTCTGCAGTACCTGCATGCGGCATGGCCGAGCCTGCGTGAGGACGAACGTGCGGCACGGGAAAACGCACGGGCGAAAAAGAATGGCTGAGGGCTGTTGACACCTGCGCATTTGGTTGTAGAATTTCGCCTCCCAAGCGGGAATAGCTCAGTTGGTAGAGCGCAACCTTGCCAAGGTTGAGGTCGCGAGTTCGAGTCTCGTTTCCCGCTCCAGATACCGGTTTTCCAGTCAATTGATCGGCATGGAAGCCAAACGAAAAAGCGACCGCAAGGTCGCTTTTTTCGTTTGCGCGGCGTGCCGCGCGCCGTACCGATCAGGGCGCAGCCAGCGGCGCGGCCGTGCAATCGTCCTGGACGGTCAGCCGTTCATCGCGGATGCCGACGCAGCGCTGCACGGCGGTGTCCTCCTGCATGGCGGCAAAGCTCACCAGCCAGGGCGCTGGCACGGGACGGAAGGCGGTGGCAGGATCGGCCAGGTCCACGGCCTGTGCGATCGAGTGCAGGCAGCTCTGCAACATCATGACGTCCAGCGCCACCAATGCGCCATCGCGCACCGCCAGCAACAGCAACCCGTCTTCCTGCCCGGCGCCGCAATAGCCCATCGGCGCGGCGGGGCGCGACGGCGCGCTGATGAACAGCAGCAGGCTGTTGTCCGGTTCGGCCGCGCCGCGGTGACGGCCCAGCACGAGTGCCGTGTCCGAGCGGGACAGCGCATCACGCAAGGTGCTGTTCATCCGCAGCGGGATCGCTGCGGAGGCCGCCAGCAGCTGTGCGCTGCCGTGGACGCTGTCGATGTGCAGGCGTGCGCCGCTGCCATCTGTCAGGGGCACGCTGATCGGGGCAGGCGCCGCCGTCGCCGTCGCCGGTAGTACAACGGCAACGGCGACCCCCCGCATCGTCGCGCGCACGCATCGCAGTACCCGGCTGAAGCGGCCAACGCGTGTCGGGCGCATCGCAGCCGGTGCGGTAACGATGGTGTCCAGGCCGGTGTTCATGTCGCCGATTGTCCCATGCAGCACGCGCGATGGTGATCCGCCATGCCGCTTCATACCCGCTTCACCGGCACTTCATGGCGTCTCCGCCGGCGCCCGTGATCCTGCGCGCCTGGACATGCAGAGGAGAGTCGCCCAATGGAGAGCGTTGCATCGCCCTACGACTGGGACCTGGTGGTGGTGGGTGCCAGCTTCGCCGGCGCGGCCTGCGCGTTGGCCGCCGCGCAGTACGGGCTGCGCGTGTGCGTGCTCGAGCGCAAGACCGACCCCGGGGCGCGCCTGCATACCACCGGCATCATCGTGAAGGAGGCGATCGAACAGACCTGGCTCGGCCGCGCGCCCGCAACGCTGCTGCAGCGCGTGGAGCGCGTGCGTCTGTACGCGCCGAACCTGCGCAGCGTGCTGCTGGCTGCGCCCGGGTACTACTTCATGACCACCGACACCCCCAACCTGCTGCGCTGGCTGTCAGCCGAACTGCGCGGCAATGGCGTGGACCTGCGGCTGGGCCAGGCGTTCACCCAGGCGCAGCGTGACGGCGACGGCTGGCGGGTGGAGGGGGCCGGGCGGACGCGTTACCTGATCGGCGCCGATGGCGCGACTTCGCGCGTGGCCCAGCGCACCGGCCTGGGTCGGGTGCGGGACACCCTCTACGGTGTGGAACAGGAATTTGCCGGCGTGCAGCTTGCCGAAGCCGGTGCGCTGCACTGTTTTGCCAGCAAGCGCTTCGCGCCGGGCTACATCGGCTGGGTCGCGCAGAACCCGACGGGCGTGCAGGTGGGCCTGGCACTGCGCCACGATCCGGCCAACGCACGGCAGCCGGACCTGGACGGTTTCCTGCAGCACGTGCGCAGCGTGGTCGGCCTGCCGACCTCCGCCCGGCCCAGCGCCACGCGTGCCGGGCTGGTGCCGTGCGGGCTGCCGGATGGGCCGATCACCGCGCCCGGGGTGATCCTCACGGGCGATGCGGCGGGAATCGTTTCGCCGCTGTCGGCCGGCGGCATCCATTCCTCGTGGCGCCATGGATGGGCCGTCGGCGATGCGGCGGGATTGCACCTGCGAGGCAAGGGAGCGGCGGCGGAAGCCGTCGCCCGGCAGGCCGCCCCCACGTTCCGTCGCAAGCGGCTGATGCGCTGGGCGATGGATCACCTGCAGATGGACTGGCCGCTCAACCTGCTGCTGCAGTCCGCCGCCATGCGGCGGACGGCAGAGCAGGTCTACTTCCACCGGCGTGGCATGCGGGTGGGCGGGTAGCGGAGGGGGAGGGCCCGAGGCCGTGTCACACCGCCGTGCGCCGGGCTGCTCGCCAGCGGTACAGGCGCTTGAACAGGCACGCGGCAACGTCCGCGAACATGGCGATCAGCAGGCACGCATCCAGGGCAAGCAGCCACAGAAGATGCGCGCCCTGTGCCGGTGGCTGGTGCATCGCAATCAGGACCCAGTAGACACTCCAGGCCAGCATCAGCACGGTAGTGAGCAGCAGGCGTCGCCAGCGACGATGGCTGCGCCAGGGCCGCACCATGGCGCAGACCATGGCGATCTCGATGGCGGATACCACGCAAAGCACGCTGACGGCCCTGACCGGGTAGGGCGGTTCGATACCGTCGAACAAGCGAGGTCGCCCATGGTCCGGCTGGAAACCGGCGTGGATGTATATGGCGGCGACAATGGCCCAGACCCGTATTGCTTCTATCCAGGAGGAGCGGGACAGGGAGGTTGTCACGTGGAGGCGTGAAGCAGCGGGGGGGGGGGGGCCTTGTTTTAGCCCGCGTCTTCATGCGTTGGAATGCAACTACGTGCAATCGATCGCCGCAGCAGGCGGCTCCCGCGCCGCTCCTTTCGCGTGAACAAGGCTGTTGACGGCGTGAAGGAATCCCGACACAATAGCGCTCCTTCGACGCAGGTCGATGGGCCGACAGCCTCCAGCGCCTCACGGTGCGGTGTGGTCGGGGCAAGCGAAAGTCTGCGGGAATAGCTCAGTTGGTAGAGCGCAACCTTGCCAAGGTTGAGGTCGCGAGTTCGAGTCTCGTTTCCCGCTCCAGATTTCGACAGGGCCCCTCGGGGGCCTTGTTTTTCTCCGCGGTGGCACGCGGGCATCCTGATCGGCACGCCCGGTCGGCATGTGAAATAAAGTGTGAAAAGGCTGGTGTGTTACCTGCGGTTTCGGTAAGATACGCGCCTGATTTTGCGGGAATAGCTCAGTTGGTAGAGCGCAACCTTGCCAAGGTTGAGGTCGCGAGTTCGAGTCTCGTTTCCCGCTCCACATCCAGACCAGGCCCCGTTCTCGGGGTCTTGTTTTATCGGGGTATGATTACCCGGGTAAGCGGTAAGGTCACCGGCCTGGTGGCAGAGTGGTTATGCACCGGACTGCAAATCCGTTGAGATGGGTTCGATTCCCGTCCAGGCCTCCAGAGTCAAGCAAGAGCCCGCGCAAGCGGGCTCTTTGCGTTGGACCGCCGCCCGCCGCGTCGCTGCCCTGACATTATCTGAACGCTTCAGTCAGCGGCTTTATTCATCTGTCTGAAAGTGACAGCATGACCGCCTATTTCAAGGATACAGCCGATGCCACTTCGCGCGATTGCCTACGTCAGTGAGGCGTCCGCCGGATTGTCCAGCAGCATGCTGGATACGTTGGTCGAGGACGCTACCCGCTTCAACTCCCTCGCCGGAGTCACCGGGGTATTGCTGTTCGATGGCCAACGGTTCCTGCAGTACTTCGAAGGCCCCGAGGACGGCGTCGCCGCGGTCCACGAGCGTGTGCGCCAGGCCCGCAGCCACGGGGAAATCACCGAGCTGAGCCGCGGCTGGGTGCCGCAGCGCTACTTTCCCTATTGGGGCATGCGCTGGCTGGCGGTGGATCCGGCATTGATCCAGCAGTTGTCGGCCGGCGACTGGGCCGGCTTCGCACGCGGGCTGGAGCAGGGCCCGCCCGCCGAGGGTGCGCTGAGCCAACTGCTTGGGCTGGTGGTGCGCACCCTGGAACTGCCGCCGCCCGTCCCCGCCGGGGGATGAGCCTGCCAGGGGGGGGCACGGACCTTCACCTGTTCAGGACGATGGCCTGACCAAGATGGACGCCGGTCCCCCGTGAGGTTGCGTTGATGGCTCTGGCCCTGTTGTTTGCCGCCGGCGCGCCCGGTTCGTTCTGGGCGTCCCCCAGCAACGTGAGTGGTGTGGTGTGGGTGCTGATCGGGCTGGCCGGCATCGCGTTCTCGCTGGTGCTGGCCAAGGCGCTGAAGCGCTTCAACGGCCTGGTGTGGGCGCTGCTGCTGGCCGGGATCGGCATCGGCGTGTATGGCGCCTGGCGGCTGGGGAGCTGAGCGCGCCGCCCGTGCCGCGCTGACATCACCCTGTCACCGCCCCCCGGGCATGCTGCCTGTGCGCGAGCGCACCGGGATGAACCATTCAGCGACTTCTCCGGCTGCGACCCACGCGGCGATTGACTTCGTGCGAAGACCGTGCAAATTTCGGGTGAATCGCAAGTGAATTCTTCGCTGGCCGGGGGTCTTTGTTGTCTTTGCGCGACAAGCTGCACACAGGGTGGTTGCTCGTCTCCGATGCAGGGCAGGTCCAAGGGAGGTCGTATGCAATACGGCGTACATGACTTGGCTGACGGCGTGCGCACCGAGCTGGAAGCCAGTTACAGCAAGCATGGCTGCGGCCCGGAGTTCTGGACGACCTATCAACAGGTACTGGAGCGGTTGGTGCCCAAGGGGCGCAGTCGCACCCAGGTCACCAATGAGCTGGCGTTGATCATCGAGCAGCTGGGCATCGTCCGGCGGGCGCAGATGGTGCCGCCGCGAACGACGCGCACGCGCTGATTCCGGTTGGGGGACCGGGCCATCCATCGATGGCAGGCAAGACGCGGGGAACCCGTGCTTACAACCGATGCAGGCCGATACCCAGCAGCACCAGCAGGGTGGCCAGCGCCGTGAGCGTGCGCGGACGCAGCCAGCGCGTGGGACGCTGGCGGGTGCGGTTGAGACTGGCATGGCCGATCAGCCCGGTCGGGAAGCCCGAGGCGCGCATCTGCGCGTCGCACGCATCCACGCAGCCGCCACAGGCAATGCAATCCGGATGCGGGCCGCTGCGGATATCCAGCGCCATCGGGCACACCTGCACGCAGGCCGCGCAATCCACGCAGTCGCCGAGGCGGTCATCGGGGAAGCGCGGCATCGGGCCGGCCAGCGCCGGGTGCGCGGCGCGAAACGCGTAATCGTTGGCGCTGACTGGATCGAGCAGGCCACGTCCGCGCTGCATCACGGCCCCTTGCCCGGGCGCGCGCGGGCCGCGCGGCTCGCCCCGGCGCGCGTCGTAGTACACCTGCGGGGTATCGGCATCGCACAGGCTGGGGCAGGCCCGCGCGAACGGGCACAGGTCGATGCAGACCTGCTCGCGCAGGAAGCCCGCGTTGCCCCAGGTGGCCAGGGCGTAGAACAGCACCCAGAAGGTGACCCAGGCAGTCCACGCGCTTGGCCACCGGGCGTCCACCAGGTCCTGGATCGGGGTGAACAGGCCGACGAAGGTGATCCCGGTCCATGCCGCCACCAGTGCCCACGCCGCGTGCTTGGCTGCGCGTGCCAGCCGCGGATGGCGCAGATGCCGGGCGGTGGTGCGCTCGATCCGGCGGAACAACGCGCTCCACAGGGTCTGCGGGCAGCCGTACCCGCACCAGACCCGGCCAGCCAGGGTGGTGAGCAGCACCAGGCCGGTGGCCAGCACCGCCAACAGGCCGAGCAGCACGCCCAGGTCCTGCGGCCAGAGGGTCAGGCCGAACAGGTCGAAGCGTCGCGCGGGCAGGTCGAACAGCAGGGCCTGGCGGCCCTCCCAGCGCAGCCACGGCAGCAGGTAGAACAGGGCCAGCAACGCGGCCGACAACAGGGCGCGCCAGCGCAGCGCCCGGCGCGGCCGCGGCGGGGACGGGGAGGCGGTCGCGGGCTCGACCAGCTGCAGGTGCAGTCGCCGCGGCATGGTCAGCCCAACGGCACGTCGTCGGCGTCGCGGCGCATCGGCCGCAACAGGTACCAGGTCACGCTGCTGGCCGCGGCGGTCACGGCCCAGAACATGAAGAAGCCCAGCGTGTAGCCCAGCTCGCGGCTGAGCGCGTGCTGCGGGAAGCTGATGTCGCGCAGCATTAGGGGGTCGACGAAGGCGAAGAACACCATGCAGGCCAGGCCCGCGGCGACGAAGCTGGGCCACAGGATGGCGCCCCATTGCTGGATCAACTGCCGGCGGCGGCTGGGCGCGGGCGGGAGGTGCAGGTCGGTCATTGCGGCCACGGTCAGGAGGGGAGGGCAGGGCGCGGCTATACTTGGCCACGGTCGTGGTGCGCCGGCGCGCAGGCTGTCGAGGCTCACAGACTAGGGCGGCACTACAGCCCCGACATTGATCCTGATCAAGGCACCGCGGGGCCTGCGCGCGCATCCTGCGCTGCACACGCCGCGGACCGCCGCCGCAGAGGACTCCCCCATGCTGGACCCGTCCGCCACCGCGCTGCCCACGCCCTCGCTGGCGTTGTGCAGCGAGCAGGAAGTCACCCGGCTGGTGCACGATTTCTATGCGCGCGTGCGTGGCGAAGCGCGCCTGGCGCCGGTGTTCGCCGCGCGCGTGGACGATTGGGACGCGCACCTGGCCCAGCTGGTGGATTTCTGGTCGGCGATGCTGCGCGGCACCCGCCGTTTCAGCGGCGCGCCGATGCCCAAGCACATGGCCATGGATGAACTCGACCGCGATCTGTTCGATCGTTGGCTGGCGTTGTTCCGCCAGACCACGGCCGAGAGCGGCAACCTGCCCATGCAACGCCTGGCCGACGATGTCGCCACGCGTATCGCCGATACCTTCTGGCGCCGCTTCCAGATGCTGCGCTGGCCGCAGTTGCCGGTGGCCGGTGTCATGCCGGCAGGAACGCCGCGGCTGGATTGATCTGGCTCAATGCGCGGCTGCCCGCGCGCGCGCACCCTGACGGCATGCACACGATCCCGCCTGCCGCCGCCGGCCTCGCCTGGCACTTCGACCCGGACCTGCTGCGTCGCCACGACCGCCCCGGCCCGCGTTACACCTCCTATCCGGCCGCGCCGCATTTCCATGACGGCTTCGGCGAGCAGCAGCTGCACGCGGCGATCAACGCCAGCAACGCACGCGCCCGCGCCCTGTCGCTGTATGTGCACGTGCCCTACTGCAGCAGCCCCTGCTTCTACTGCGGGTGCAACCGCGTGATCACCCGCGACCACGGCCGCGGCGTGGCCTACGTGGCGCGCGTGCTCCGCGAGGCGGACCGGATCGCGCCGTTGTTCGATCCGTCGCGCGAGGTCATCCAGCTGCACCTGGGCGGCGGTACGCCCAATTTCCTGGCCGCCGCGCAACTGCGCGCGCTGGTCGACGGGCTGCGCCAGCGGTTCCGCTTCAGCGCGGCCGACAGCCGCGACGTGTCCATCGAACTGGACCCGCGTTTCGTCACCCGCGCCGATATCGCCGGCCTGGCCGAGCTTGGCTTCACCCGCGCCAGCCTGGGCATCCAGGATTTCGATCCGGCGGTGCAGCGTGCGATCAACCGCGAACAGGACGTCGAACAGACCCTGGACATCCTGCGGGCATGCCGCGATCACGGCCTGCGCTCGGTCAACGTCGACCTGATCTACGGCTTGCCGCACCAGACCCCGGCGGGCTTCGCGCAGACGCTGGAAACGGTCTTGCGCGAACGCCCTGACCGGCTGGCGATCTACGGTTACGCGCACCTGCCGCACCTGTTCAAGGCGCAGCGGCAGATTCCCGATGCGGCGCTGCCCAGTCCGGAGCAGAAGCTGGCCCTGCTCGGTCTGGCAGTGCGCCGCCTGACGCTGGCCGGCTACCAGTACATCGGCATGGACCACTTCGCCCTGCCCGGGGAAGACCTGTCGCAGGCGCAGCGCGCCGGGCAGCTGCACCGCAACTTCATGGGCTATACCACGCATGCCGACACCGACCTGGTCGGGTTGGGGGCGAGTGCGATCAGCCACATCGGCGATACCTACAGCCAGAACCCGCGCGACCTTCCGGGCTGGGAGGTCGCGGTGGATGCCGGACGCCTGCCGGTGTGGCGCGGCCTGCACCTGGATGCCGACGACACGCTGCGCGCCGAACTGATCGGCCAGTTGATGTGCCAGGGGCAGGTGGATGGGCGTGCACTGGCGCGCCGCCACGGCGTGGACTTCGAGGTGTATTTCGCCGATGCGTTGATCGCGCTGCAGCGCCTGCAGGACGATGGGCTGGCCGAGTACACCGACGGTGTGGTGCGCAGCACCGAACGCGGCCGGCCCCTGCTGCGCCTGCTGGCCATGTGCTTCGACCGCTACCTGGCACGCCCGGACCAGCCGGTGCGCTACTCGCGGGCGATCTGAGCCGCGTCATCGGTGTCGACCGGCGCGGTAGTGCCGTACCCTGCGCCCGCCACGGTGAGCGGCGCGTTGGATGAAGAAGATGCCGTCACTACCGCGGCATCGGCACCCGAGGCGCAGGCACCGGACGTGCGCCAGACCGCTACCGGGATCAACGCGCAGCCATGACTGGAATCCCGTCGGTGGCGAGCCTGCTGGCTGCGCCAGGGATACCGCGCGAGAACGTACGCATTCTCTCCCACCCCGACGCCCCCACGCAGGTGCTGTTGCCGGCACGGCGAGGCAGCCTGCATTCCCAAACCGGGCGCGATCAGGCACCCTATGCGCGGCGCTGCCCGGATGGCGAAATTGGTAGACGCATCGGACTTAAAATCCGCCGGGGGCAACCCCATGCCGGTTCGATTCCGGCTCCGGGCACCAACGCGGCAAGCACCCCGACGCACCGGTCGGTCAGGGCCAGTTGTCCACGCGGAAATAGAACGTGCGGACGGTGTCACCGTCGCGGAACGCATAGGCGTCGCACCTGCCTGTTTGCCGCCCCGGCTGCAGTGGGCAGGAGGCCAGGCTGCGGTCCTCGAACTCGAATTGCTCCGGCACGTTGAGCGACAGCCAGTTTTTCTGGAGATCGGTCCGGAGCGTTTTATCGCGGGGTCTTAGGTCCCGTCCCTGCACGCTGATGACAATCGGGTCCGAGTCGGTGGCCATCGCCGCGGAGTAGACGAACACGTCGCCCTTTGGCTTGCCGTGCTGCACCACGGAAAACGCGTCGTAGACCTTTCCTTGGACGTCCTCTGCCGCCGCCGGGGGGGTGAGCGAAAGAAGAATGAGCAGGCTGTGCAGGTAACCGATTATCGAGCGGGTGTCCTTTTCGCTGTGTCCGCACGACGATAGCGCATTCCAGGGCGGTTCTGATGGCGCGGCCGATTGCGCCTGCCGGTGTCCTGCGTTGCCGGTAGCATGGGTATTCCCGTCCTGCCCGGTGCCGCCATGCTCACCCTCCATATCGGCAACAAGAACTACTCGTCCTGGTCGATGCGCCCGTGGGTACTGATGACCCAGGCCGGCATCCCGTTCGAGGAGGTGCTGCTGCGCTTCGACAGCTTCGATCCGGCGTCGCAGTTCAAGCGGCAGGCCACCGCGCTGTCGCCGTCGGCGACCGTGCCGGTGCTGGTCGACGACGGCCTGGTCGTCTGGGACACCCTGGCCATTGCCGAGTACCTGGCCGAGCGCTTCCCGGACAAGGCACTGTGGCCGCGGGACGTGGCCACGCGCGCCCTGGCGCGCAGCGTCTGCGCGCAGATGCACAGCGGCTTCGGTGCGCTGCGCCAGCATTTCCCGATGAACATCGAAGCGCATCTGCCGGCGGTGGGTGCGCGCGTGCTGCGTGAGCAGCCGGCGGTGCTGGAGGACCTGGAGCGCCTGCAGTCGCTGTGGGAGGCACTGCTGGCGCGCCACGGCGGGCCGCTGCTGTTCGACGGCTTCAGCATTGCCGACGCTTTCTTTGCCCCGGTGGTGATGCGGCTGAAGACCTACGCGGTGCCGGTCAGCGCGCGCGTGCAGGCCTACATGGCGGCGTTGCTGGCCTTGCCGGGCGTGGCCCGGTGGGTGGCCGATGCGCTCGCCGAGCACGACTTCCGCCCGTTCGAAGAGCCTTACCGGCAGGGCCCCGATCCGGCCTGATCAGGTGCTGGTGGGGGCCGTCGTCGCGGCACCGAGCGCGGCCAGGGCGTGCGTGTACTTGTCGGCCAGCCGCTGGCGCATCGCGTCCGGCAGGTAGTGCAGGCGTGCCGGATCGCTGTTGTCGGCGATGTCGGCCAGCTTGACCTTCAGTGCCAGCGGATTGGCGCGGATGGCAGCGTAGTAGGTGTCGGCTGGCAGGTCCTTGCGCCGGGTCAGGCAGGCCACCGCCGTGCGGATGTGCAGCGGGAACGCGTCCACCTCGTTGGCGAACGCCGGGCAGTCTTCCACCACGTCGTGCAGCCAGGCGACTGCTTCGGCGTCGGCATCGCCGTGCACCCGCGCGGCCACGCGCGCGACGTGGCCGATGTAGGGCCGGCCGGCCTTGTCGGTCTGGCTGGCATGCGCGCGGCGCGCCAGGGCTTCGGCATTGCGCAGGGTGTCGATGGGGCCTACTCCGTTGAAGGGCGGTGTCGCATTATGCCGCCCGGGCGGTGCAGGGCAGGGGCAACGCAAACTTTACGCAGCCGCACCCGGCTCCCCGTAGGCTGCGCACGACTCCATCACAGGCAAGGCAGCATGGCGAGCGCGGCGTGGGCAAGGACGACGGTGGCGGTGAGCATGGCGATGCTGTGCGCGGCGGGGATCAACGCACAGCCCGCACCGCCGGCGGCGGCCGGGCAGGCGGCCGTCGTCGACCTTGCACCGGTGGTGGTCTCGGGGGTGCAGCCCGGGCCTGGCATGTGGAAAGTGACGGCCCGCGACGGCCACGTGCTGTGGATCCTCGGCACCGTATCGCCCCTGCCGGCCAAGCTGGACTGGCGCGCCGACGAGGTCGAGGCGGTGGTCGCCAGTGCCGATGAAGTACTGGGGCCGCCGGGCTGGACGCTGGATGCCGACGTAGGGTTCTTCAAGGGGCTGACCCTGCTGCCTTCGGCGATGAAAGCCGCGCATGATCCGCAGGGACGGCGCCTGGAGGAAATCCTGCCGGCCGCGACCTACACCCGGTGGCTGGCACTCAAGCAGCGTTACCTCGGACGCGACCGGGGCGTGGAGAAAGACCGCCCGCTGGTGGCGGCCACGCGGCTGTATACCGAGGCGCTCAAGTCGGTCGGGCTCGGCCGCGGCTCGCCGGTTTCCGCTGTGCTGGACAAAGCCTACAAGGCGCGCGGCCTGAAGCCGGTGGTGACCCGGGTGGTGATCCGGGTCGATGATCCGCGCCAGGCGCTGAAGGAAGCGCGCGCCAGTCCGCTGCAGGATGTGCAGTGCCTGGAGCGCACCCTGGATGTGGTGGAACACCAGTTGCCGCTGCTGGTCGAGCGCGCCAACGCCTGGTCGATGGGCGACACCGAGGCGCTGCAGCGGCTGGCCCTGCAAAGCCAGTACGACGCCTGCGTTGGCGCGATCGCCGAGAGCCCGTTCGGGCGTCGCCGCGGCCTGGCCGCGGTGGACCGGCAGGCGGCGGACAAATGGCAGCAGGTGGCGCGCGCCGCGCTGGCCCGCAACCGCACCACCTTCGCGGTCGTCCCGGTGCATTCCCTGGTAGCGCCCGAGGGGTATCTGGCACGCCTGCAACAGGCCGGCTACGAGGTGCAGGCGCCCTGATCCTGCGAGCGGGAGGCGCACGGTTGCCGGCGTCTCCGCGCACGGTATTCATCTATCCCGACGTCAGGGTTCGTGGCATAGTCAGGGCAGTTCACAGGGGGCTTCACCTGCATGCCGTTGCGTGCGATCGCCTATACCAGCGTCGCCTTCGAAGGGATCCAGGCATCGGATATCGATCGGATCCTGGCGGCCGCGTCCAGCTTCAACAAGATGGCCGGTGTCACCGGGGTGCTGATGTTCGATGGCACCCGCTTCCTGCAGTATTTCGAAGGCCCCGAGGACGGGGTCGATTCGGTCTACCAGCGCGTGGCCAATGCGCGCAGCCACCTGTGCCTGCGCGAACTGGCGCGCGGGCCGGTCGCGGCGCGGCACTTCCCGCGCTGGACCATGACCTCCGCGGCGATCGAGCCGGCGGTGCTCACGGCGATGATCGACCGTCCGTGGGATGGCTTCAGTGCCGCCGCGCCGGTCGATGGCCAGGCGCGGGTCGGCTTCGCACGACTGCTGTCGCTGTGGACCGGCGACTCGGGCGAGCTCGAACCTGCCGCGGTGATGCTGGGTTCGTAACGGAACGGTTCGATCCTCGTAACATGATTCTCACGGGTGGTCGCCTAGCATCTGTCTACCAGCTGTGACCGGTCCTGCGGAAATTCCGACAGGCTGTTCTGAAAGGGTAGTAACCGCAGCTGGACCACTTGTTGGCCGTCGTCCGTACTCTCCGCGGGCGGCGGCTTTGTTCTTTGTGGCCGGGGCCCTCCCGCGTTAGGCTTGCGCTATTCGTTTCCTGGCGCCGCCCTCCATGAGTCCTTCCCGCCGTCCCAGCACTTCTTCCTGTTCCTGCATTGCGCGGAGGCAGGGCTGATGGCGGCCGCCATCGGCGCTGCGACCGACGCGCGGATCGGGGTGATCGGGCTGGGCTATGTCGGCCTGCCGCTGACTGTCGCCTTTGGCTGCCGCCAACCCACGCTCGGCTACGACATCGACCGTGCACGCGTATTGGAACTGCAGCAGGGCCATGACCACACCCTGGAGATGGAGCCGCACGAGCTGGCGGCGGCCGGGCAGGCGCGTTACAGCGCCGATCCGGCCGAGCTGGCGGGGTGCAATGTCTACATCGTCACCGTGCCCACCCCCATCGATGCCTTCGAGCAACCCGACCTCGGGCCGCTGCGCAGTGCCTCCACGCTGATCGCCGGGGTGCTCAAGCCCGGCGACCTGGTCATCTACGAATCCACCGTGTACCCGGGCACCACCGAAGAGGTGTGCGTGCCCCTGCTGGAAGCCGGGTCGGGGCTGCGCTTCAACCACGACTTCTACTGCGGTTACAGTCCGGAGCGGATCAACCCGGGCGACCGCCAGCGGCGCCTGCCGGACATCCGCAAGATCACCTCCGGCTCGACCGCCGAGGTCGCCGAGGTGGTGGACGCGCTGTATGCCGCGATCATTACCGCCGGCACCTGGCCGGCGCCGTCGATCCGCGTGGCCGAGGCAGCCAAGGTGATCGAGAACATCCAGCGCGACGTCAACATCGCGCTGGTCAACGAACTGGCGCTGATTTTCGACAAGCTCGGCATCGATACCCAGGACGTGCTCGACGCCGCCGGCAGCAAATGGAATTTCCTGCCGTTCCGCCCGGGCCTGGTCGGCGGCCACTGCATCGGCGTGGACCCGTACTACCTGCTGCACAAGTCCGAAAGCGTCGGTTACCACCCGGACCTGATCCACACCGCGCGCCAGGTCAACAACCGGGTCGGTGCGCACGTGGCGCAGCGCGTGCTGGCCCTGCTGGAAGGGCGCGGCAAGGCGCCGATGGGGGCGCGCATCCTGGTGCTGGGGGTGACCTTCAAGGAAAACTGCCCGGACCTGCGCAACAGCCGGGCGCTGGAACTGGCCCAGGCGCTGGGCGCCAGCGGTGCGCAGGTGGACGTGCAGGACCCGTGGGTTGGCCCCGCCGTACTGGCCGAGAGTGGCGTGCAGTGGGTGGAGCGCGCCGATCCGGGTGTCTTCGACGCGGTGGTGCTGGCGGTGGCGCACGACGAGTTCCGGGCGTTCGACGCCGGCAGCGTGCGTGCGCTGCTCAAGCCGGACGGCGTGGTGTACGACGTCAAATCGGTCTGGCCGCGCGACGTGGTCGACGACCGGTTGTAGACTCGACGGCGTTATTGATCGAGGAAAGCCATGCATCGTTACCTGGTCTACGTGCTCGCCATCCTGCTGTTCCCGGTCTGCCTGTGGCTGGCCACGATCTGGCCGGCCTGGTACTGGGGCGTCGGCACCAGCGCGGCGCTGGTCGTGCTGGGCACCTGGGATCTGCTGCAGACGCGCAGCACGCTGCGGCGCAACTACCCGGTGATGGCGCATTTCCGCTACGGCCTGGAGTCGATCGGCCCGGAGATCCGCCAGTACTTCGTGCAGAGCGACCTGGAGGACGTGCCGTTCTCGCGCCAGCAGCGCGCGCTGATCTACCAGCGCTCCAAGAACGAAATGGACGTGGTGCCGTTCGGCACGCTGCGCAGCACCTACGCGGTGGATTACGAGTGGATCAACCATTCGCTGGCACCGACCGAGATCGCCCACAGCGATTTTCGCGTGTTGATCGGCCCGAACTGCGCCAAGCCGTACTCGGCCAGCGTGTTCAACATCTCGGCGATGAGCTTCGGCTCGCTGTCGGCCAACGCGATCCGCGCCCTCAACGAGGGCGCGCGCCGCGGCAGCTTCTACCACGACACCGGCGAAGGCTCGATCTCGCCCTATCACCGGGAAATGGGCGGGGACCTGGTCTGGGAGATCGGCTCGGGCTACTTCGGCTGCCGCGATGAGGCGGGCGGTTTCAGCGAAGAAAAGTTCGTGGCCAATGCCAACACCGACCAGGTCAAGATGATCGAGATCAAGCTGTCGCAGGGCGCCAAGCCCGGCCATGGCGGGGTATTGCCGGCGGCCAAGGTCAGTGAGGAAATCTCGATCACCCGGGGCGTGCCGATGGGCGTGGACTGTGTCTCGCCGTCGAAGCATTCGGCCTTCAGCACGCCGGTGGAACTGCTGCAGTTCGTCGCGCGCCTGCGCGAGTTGTCCGGTGGCAAGCCGGTCGGGTTCAAACTGGCCATCGGCCATCCGTGGGAATGGTTCGGCATCGCCAAGGCGATGCAGGAAACCCAGCTGCTGCCGGACTTCATCGTGGTCGACGGGGCCGAAGGCGGGACCGGTGCGGCCCCGGCCGAGTTCATCGACCACGTGGGCGTGCCGATGCACGAAGCCCTGCTGCTGGTGCACAACACGCTGGTCGGGCTGGACCTGCGCGAGCGGATCAAGGTCGGCGCTGCGGGCAAGGTCACCAGCGCGTTCGAGATCGCCCGGACCATCGCGCTGGGCGCGGACTGGTGCAACGCCGGGCGCGGCTTCATGTTCGCGCTGGGCTGCATCCAGTCGCTGAGTTGCCACAGCGACAAATGCCCGACCGGCATCGCCACCCAGGACCCGCACCGCTGGCGCCACCTGGACGCCGCCGACAAGGCCACCCGCGTGCACCGTTACCACGACAACACCGTGCGCGCGCTGCGCGACCTGCTGTGCGCGGCGGGCCTCAATCATCCTGCCGAGCTGGGGCCCGAGCACATCCTGCGTCGGGTGTCGCCGGTGGAAATCCGCTCGCTGGCGTCGCTGTATCGTTACCTCAGCCCGGGCGAGCTGCTGCGCCAGGTCCCCGACCACGCGGTCTTCCATGACTACTGGAGCGATGCGCGCAGCGATTCGTTCCAGCCACCGGCGCGCATCCAGGCGCTGCGCAGCAGCAAGTCGCGATGATGACCGGGCATGCACCGCCAGCGCGGGATGCCGATACTGCCGTGCTGCGGGCGGGCCGGGTGGACGACGCCGATCGGTTGTGGGCGCTGCGCACGCGCTGCGTGCGTGAGCTGTGCAGCGCGGCGTATCCGCCGGAGGTGATCGCACCCTGGTCGGCCTCGCCGCCGCCGGCGCACTACCACGCACTGATCGCGCAGGGCGGCTGCATCGTCGCCGAGGACGCGCAGGGGCGGCTGCTGGGGTATGCGGTGATCGACCGCGACGGCAACGAGATCGACGCGTTGTTCGTGGATCCCGACTGCGGCGGGCGCGGGATCGGCATGCGGCTGATGGGGGCGATGCAGGCGCTGGCCGATCCGGGCCGGCCGTTGGTGTTGTCGGCATCGCTCAACGCCGTGCCGTTCTACCAACGCGCCGGGTTCGTGGCCCTCCGCGAAGAAACCTACCCGCACCCCAGCGGCATCGCCCTGGCCTCGGTGCGCATGCAGCGCGGTTGATGCCGGCCGGATGACGGCGCAGGGGGCCCCGGCCGCTGGCCGGCCCACGACGGGCACTACCCCAGGTAGGCGACCACGCCGCGTCCGGCACGCAGGCCGCTGGCGTAACAGGCGGTCAGCAGGTAGCCGCCGGTGGGCGCTTCCCAATCCAGCATCTCGCCGGCGCAGAACGTGCCGGGCAGCTCACGCAGCATCAGCTGCCGGTCCAGCGCTTCCAGCCGCACGCCGCCGGCGCTGCTGATCACCTCGGCGATCGGGCGCGGGCGCTGCGGCGACAGCGGCAACCGCTTGAGCGACGCGGCGATGCGCTCGGCCGGCAACTGCCCGGCGTCCTTGCCCAGCACCTCGAACAGCAGCGCGGACTTGACCCCGCCCAGGCCGAGCTGGCGGCGCAGGTGTTCGCCGAAACTGCGGCCCTGTCGCGGCCGCAGCAGCTTGTCCAGCACCTGGGCTTCGGTCTGCCCCGGCAGCAGGTCCAAGTGCAGCTGCACCCGGCCATCGCGGGCCAGGGTGTCGCGCAGGTCGGCGGCCATCGCATACACCAGGCTGCCTTCGATGCCGTCGGCGCTGATCACGCACTCGCCCTGCTGCACGCACGCCTGCCCATCCAGCGCCGTCCAGTGCGCCACCACCGGTTTCAACGGCGCGCCGGCCTGGCGCTCGCGGAAGTAGTCGCTCCATGCGATGTCGAAGCCGCAGTTGGCCGGCTGCAGCGGGGCGATGTCGATGCCACGCGCCAGCAACGGGTCTACCCACGCCGCGTCCGAGCCGAGTTCGGGCCAGCTGCCGCCGCCCATCGCCAGCACCACCGCATCGGCCTGCACCCGCACCTCGCCCTCGGGCGTGGCCAGGCGCAGTGCGCCGTCGGCGTCCCATCCGACCCAGCGGTGTTGCACATGCAGGCGCACGCCTTGTTCCTTCAGTCGGCGTACCCATCCGCGCAGCAGCGGCGCGGCCTTGCGGTCGACCGGGAAGACCCGGCCGGAGCTGCCCACGTAGGTCTCCACGCCAAAACCGCGCGCCCAGTCGCGCAGCGCCGGGCCGTCGAAGTCGGCCAACCAGTCGCCCACCTCGGCGGCCCGCTCGCGATAACGCGCGACGAACAGCGCCTGCGGATCGGAGTGGGTCAGGTTCAGGCCGCCCTTGCCGGCGATCAGGAACTTGCGCCCCGGCGATCCCTTGGCCTCGTACACATCGACTTGGTGCCCGGCCGCGCGCACGGTCTCGGCGGCCATCAACCCGGCCGGACCACCGCCGATGATCGCCACGCGCCGCGCCGGGCTGTCTGGACTACGCATGCAGCAGGCTCAGTTCGGCTTGACGTCGAGCAGCTCGACATCGAACACCAGCGAGGAACCCGGTTGGATCGGGCCGGCACCGCGGTCGCCGTAGCCGTACGCCGCCGGGATCATCAGCGTGCGCTTGCCGCCCACTTTCATGCCGGCAAAGCCTTCGTCCCAGCCCTTGATGACCTGGCCCTTGCCGAGGTCGAAGCTGAAGGGCTCGCCGCGGTCCACCGAGCTGTCGAACTTGTCGCCATGCTTGTCGGCGGCATGCTCGTTGTAGATCCAGCCGGTGTAATGCACGGTCACCTTGCTGCCGGGCGTCGCCTCGGCGCCGGTGCCCGGCTGGGTGTCGATCTTCTCGAACTGCGTGATCGTGCCTCCCGGCGGCGGGCCGGGCGGGGTGCAGGCGGCGAGCGCCAGCAGCATCAGGGGGGCGAGCAGGTAGGTGGGCAGACGGCGCATGACGGCTCCGGAATGCAAAAACGGGACGCAAGGGTAGCGCATCGCCGGGCGCTATCATGGGCGCATGTCAAAACTGCTGCTCAACCTGCGCAACGTCGCGGACGATGAAATCCAGGACGTCGCCGCCCTGCTGGACCAGGCGGGCATCGCCCATTACCGCACCGAGCCGAGCCCCTGGGGCATCTCCTCGGGCGGGATCTGGATCCGCGAAGACCAGGACCATCCGCGGGCCAGGGCCCTGATGGCCGAGTACCAGGAGGCCCGCGGGGTGCGGGTGCGCGCCGAGCGCGAGGCCGCGCTGCGTGACGGCACCGCCGAGACCTTTGGCAGCCTGCTGCAGCGCCGACCGCTGTTCGTGGCCGCGGTGCTGCTGGGGATGGTCGCGGCGGCGGCGCTGGTGCTGCTGCCATTCGTGCTGCTGCGCGGCTGAACCCATCGTGCGATGGGCCGGGGCAGCGCCGTCGGCGCGATTTATACTGCGCGCATGATCGCCAATACCGCCGCCTACCTGTTCACCCCCATCGCCGACCCGGACGCGCTCTGCGCGACCCTGTTGGCGCGGGCAACCGCCGCCGACCTGCGCGGCACGATCCTGGTGGCGGGCGAGGGCATCAACCTGTTCCTGGCCGGCAGCCAGGCCGGCATCGACGGCTTCTACGCCGCCCTGCAGGCCGATGCGCGTTTTGCCGACCTGCGGGTCAAGACCAGCGTCAGCCAGAGGCAGCCGTTCGCCCGACTCAAGGCCAAGGTCAAGCCGGAGATCATCAGCTTCCGCATCGATGACGGCCAGCCGCTGGCCTATCCGCGCGCGCCGTCGGTCGACCCGGCCACCGTGCAGCGCTGGCTGCGGCAGGGCCACGACGATGCCGGCAAGCCGGTGGTGATGCTGGACACCCGCAACACCCAGGAGATCGCGTACGGCACTTTCCAGGATGCCCTGGTCCTGCCGATCACCAAGTTCACCGACCTGCCCGATGCACTGGCCCCGCACCGCGATGCCCTGCGCGACAGCACCGTGGTCAGCTTCTGCACCGGTGGCATCCGCTGCGAGAAGGCCGCGCTGTGGATGCGCAACGACGGCATGGACAACGTGCTGCAGCTCGAGGGCGGCATCCTGGGCTACTTCGAGGCGGTCGGTGGCGAAGGCTACGACGGCCGCTGCTTCGTGTTCGACGAGCGCGTGGCGCTGGATGCCGAGCTGAAGCCGCTGGTCGATCAAGCGGAGACCGGGGCGGCCTGAGGGCGGTTCGCCGGGGGTGTCGGGGCTGCCGAGGGTGGCGGGGCTGCCGAGGGTGTCGGGGCTGCCGAGGGTGTCGGGGCTGCCGAGCATGGCTCGGCACTACCGGTCACGTGTATCAGGTAGTGCCGAGCCATGCTCGGCAGCCAGGCAGCCAGGCAGCCAGGCCGCCAGGAGCCGATGCCTCATCCGGCAACCTCACGAACCCGAACCGCAGGAATCAGCATCCCGCGATCGGCACTGGCGCGCGGCCGGCGCCGGCCCCATGTCAGTGGAATACTTTCTGGATGGAACGCGTTCATGCACCTGTCGATTCTTGACCTGGCCCCGGTCTGCGAGGGCAGCGACACCACCCAGGCCTTCGCCAACATGCTGGACCTGGCCCAGCACGCCGAAGGCTGGGGCTACCATCGCTACTGGCTGGCCGAACACCACAACATGCCCGGCATCGCCAGCGCCGCCACCGCGGTGCTGATCGGGCACGTGGCCGGCGGTACCCGGCGCATACGGGTGGGCTCCGGCGGCATCATGCTGCCCAACCACTCCCCTCTGCAGGTGGCCGAGCAGTTCGGCACGCTGGCCTCGCTGTATCCGGACCGCATCGATCTCGGCCTCGGGCGTGCCCCCGGCACCGACCAGCCGACCGCGCGCGCACTGCGCCGTTACTTCGACAGTGCCGACCAGTTCCCGCAGGACGTGCGCGAACTGCTGCACTACTTCGAACCGGCACAGGCCGGCCAGGCCGTGCGTGCCGTGCCCGGGGCCGGGATTCCGGTGCCGGTGTGGCTGCTCGGCTCCAGCCTGTTCAGTGCGCGCCTGGCCGCCGCGATGGGCCTGCCATTCGCGTTCGCCTCGCACTTCGCGCCTGACGCGATGGATGAGGCACTGGCCGTCTACCGTCGCGAGTTCCGTCCCTCGCAGTACCTGACCGCGCCGTACGCGGTGCTCGGCTTGAACGTGGTGGCGGCCGAATCGGAGGCTGCGGCCAAGCGCCTGTTCACCACCCAGCAGCAGAGCTTCGTCAACCTGCGCCGCGGCAAGCCCGGGTTGATCCCGCCGCCGATCGACGACATCGAGGCCTTCTGGCAGCCGCACGAAAAGCTCGGCGTGCAGAACGCGCTGGCCTGCGCGGTGGTCGGCGACGTGCGCCAGGTGGGCGAGGGCATGGCCGCGTTCGCTGCGCGCCACAGGCCCGACGAGATTCTGCTCACCGCCAACATCTATGACCACGCCGCGCGCAAGCGCTCGTTCGGTCTGGCGATGCAGGCGTGGCAGGCGAACGCTTGATCCCCACGGTAGAGCCGCGCCATGCGTGGCCGACGTCACCCCGCCTCGTTCAAGGTGCAGCCACGCATGGCGTGGCTCCACCCGGGAAGGATGCGAAGGGGATGTGACCCTGCGATTCACGCTGCCGTGGCCGCCGATCCGCTGTGATGGGGCCCCCGTTGCAGGAGTTACCCCATGGCAGAGCACGATCGCCAACAGCACATCAAACAACTGGCCGGCATGATCCGTGACGTGGACATCGCGATGTTCACCACGGTCGGCGTCGACGGACGTCTTTACAGTCGCCCGCTCGGTACCCAGGAAGTCGAGTTCGACGGCGACCTGTGGTTCGCCACCGAAGCCGACAGCCCCAAGGTGGCCGAGATCGCGCTCAATCCGCGGGTCAACGTCTCCTATTCCTCACCGTCGGGCAACACCTATGTGTCCGTCGCCGGTACCGCGCGCGTCGTTGATGACCGCGCCAAGATCGAGGAACTGTGGTCGCCGGCGATGAAAGTGTTCTTCCCCGGTGGCAAGGACGATCCGAACCTGCGGCTGATCCACTTCAGTGCCGAATCGGCCGAGTACTGGGATGGCCCGGGCGGCCTGCTCGGCAGCGCGCTGTATTTCGTGTTGTCGGCGGTGACCGATGATCCGGGCGCGTTGTCCGATACCGGTACGGTGGATCTCAAGCCGGGGGCGTAACGTCCCGGCGACCGGGGTGGAGCGGACCGATGGTCGGCTCCCCCTGGCCGCTCAGAACCAGCGCTGGACCTGCTCCATCGTGTAGCTCACCAGCTGGCCGGAACTGAAGCCGAAGAACAGCACCGCGGCCACCGCGCCGACCCAGTTGAACAGCATCAGCATGCCGTCGCGTTCAAGCAGGGCCAGGGCGAACAGCAGCAGCTGGAAGCCGAACAGATAATTGGTGAACGGGATCGGCAGCGACAGCAGCATCGCTACCAGGATCAGCAACAGGCCGGTGAACGCATGTGCCGGCCGCGGCACCAGCAGCGCCGGCAGGCGCGGCTTCAGCAAGCGATCCAGCCGTCGCAGCGGCCGGTCGATGCGGGCCAGGAAGCGATGCATGGTGCCGCGCTTGGGCCCGCGGTTGGCCACGAAACCCGGCAGCCACGGGCGGCGCATCCCGAACAGCATCTGCGCACCGATCAACACGATCAGCGGGCCGCTGACCGCGCCGCCCACGCCGGGGATCGGAATGAACGCCGGCAGGATCGCCACGAACAGGAACACGCCGAACGCACTCTGCTGCAGGTCGCGCAGGATCTCGCCCAGCAGCAGGCGGTGCTCCGGGTCGCCATGATCGAACATGGCCAGCAGCGTGCGGATGCCCTCGTTGCGGTACGCGGGCCGGCCGTCTTCCGGCGGCGTTGGCTCAGCCGGTGAGTTCATCGGTCTCTTCTTCGGACAGCGTGCGCAGCAGCAGCTTGTCCACCCGCGCGCCGTCGAGGTCGACGATCTCGATGCGCCAGCCGGCCCAGTCGAAATACTCGCCCGCGTGCGGAATGCGCCCGAAATAATGGATGCACATGCCGGCAAGGGTGTAGTAATCGCCGTCCTCGGCATCGGGCAGTTCGGCATTGCCCATCAGTTCGCGCAGGTCTTCGATCGACAGCGAGCCATCGACCAGGAACGAACCGTCCTCGCGCGTCACCACCAGCGCGTCTTCGTCCACGTTCTCCACCGACTGCAGGCGCCCCACCACCGCGCCCATCAGGTCGCTGATGGTCACCAGGCCCTGGATCTCGCCGTACTCGTCCACCACCAGCGCCATCGACTGCTGTTCCTCGCGGAAGATCTCCAGCAGCTTCATCGCATGGGTTGACTCGGACACGTACAGCGGTTCGCGCAGGTGCTGGAACAGCGAGTGGTCATCGCGCACCAGCCGCGTGACCAGGCTCTTTACCTCGAGCACGCCGACGATGTCCTGGTCGTTGTCGCGGTACACCGGGTAACGCGAGAACTCGTGCTCGCGCATCGTGGCGATGTTCTTTTCCGGGTCGGCCACGGTGTCCAGCCAGGCGATCCGGTTGCGCGGGGTCATCAGGCTGTCGGCGGTGCGGTCGCCCAGGCGCATCACCCGGTTCATCATGTCGCGCTCATGCGCGTCGATCACGCCGGCTTCGTGGCTCTCGGCGACCAGCATGCGGATCTCTTCTTCGGTGACCGAGGCGGCCTCGTCCTTGCCCAGGCCCAGCACCCGCAGCACCAGCCGGGTGCTGTGCGAGAGCAGCCACACCGCCGGGAAGGCGATCCGCGACAGCCAGCCCATCGGCCAGGCCACCAGGCCGGCGATGTCTTCCGAGCGGGTGATCGCCAGCCGCTTGGGCACCAGTTCGCCGAAGATCAGCGTCAGGAAGGTAATCAGGGCCACTGCCAGCGCCTTGCCGACCTGGGCGGCGTAAACGAAGTCGGGGAACAGCCCGTGCAGCCAGGTGGCGATGGCCAGGCCGATCGCCTCGCCGCCGAACACACCGGTCAGCACGCCGATCAGGGTGATCCCGATCTGGACGGTGGACAGGAAGCTCTCGGGCTTTTCGGACAGTTCAAGCGCGCGCTCGGCGCGCTTGCTGGTGCTGGCCATCTGCTTGAGGCGGCTCTTGCGCGAGGTCATGACCGACATCTCGGACATGGCGAAGAAGCCGTTGAGCAGGATCAGGGCCAGGACGATAATCAGTTCAAACACGGGCGGCGTCCCCGGTTGGTGGCAGGGAGGGCGTGTTCAAGCGGTGGCGGCATCCGGAGGGCGCGCAGGCGCGGCGGAGCGGCGGAGGGTAAGGGTCGTCTTCCATAGAGTGCACCCGAAGGTGCCCGCGCATCTTAACAAAAGGCCGGGGGAGGTAGGCAACCAGAGTCGTTCAGACTGGGGCGTCGGGATGTGAAGGGCAGGGGGGAGTACCCGCAATGGACATCAAACCGTCATAATTCCGCCCGGTGCCGTCCTTCCTCGACGGCGAATAGGTTTCTCAATGTTCTCTCTGCAGACCATTTTCGGCTCCGGCAAACAGTTCTACACCCTGCTGGACGAGGCTGCGCAGGCCGCCCAGGACAGCGCCAAGGCGCTGCACGCGATGCTGCGCGAGGCTGACCGCCAGCCGGCGCTGGACGCCTTCAAGCTGGCCCGCCTGCGCGAGCGCGCCGCCTCGGACAAGATCAGCCAGGCGCTGGTGGACAGCTTCATGACCCCTATCGAGCGCGAGGACATCGAAGCGCTGGGCTCGGCGCTGTACAAGATCCCCAAGCAGGTCGAGAAGTTCGCCGACCGCTACTCGCTGGCGACCAAGCACCTGGAACACATCGATTTCGCGCCCCGCGCCGCCATGCTCGAGCAGGCCGCCAGCGTGGTCGTGGAGATGGTCGGTGACCTGCGCCACATGAACCTGGACCGGATGACCGCGCTCAACGAGAAGCTGCGTTCGCTGGAAAACGAAGCCGACCGGTTGATGCTCGAGCTGTACCGCGACATCTACTCCGGCCGCCTGGACAACCTGCAGATGTTCCTGCTCAAGGAGTTCTTCGAGATCCTGGAAAAAGCCATCGACCGCTGCCGCGAGGCCGGCGTGGTGGCGTACCAGATCGTGCTGAAGAACAGCTGACGGACGCCACAGCATGCTGACCCTTGTCCTGGTGGTGATCCTGGCCGCGCTCGTCTTCGAGTTCATCAACGGCTTCCACGACACCGCCAACTCCATCGCCACCGTGGTGGCGACCAAAGTGCTCTCGCCCGGCTGGGCGGTGATGCTCGCCGCGTTCATGAACCTCATCGGCGCGCTGACCGGCACCGCCGTCGCGCTGACCATCGCCTCGGGCCTGCTCAACACCAACGTGGTCGACGTGACCCCGCAGGTGATCCTGTGCGCCCTGCTCGGCGGCATCATCTGGAACCTGATCACCTGGTGGAAGGGCCTGCCGTCCTCGTCCTCGCACGCGCTGATCGGCGGCCTGTGCGGCGCCGGCCTGGCCGCGGCCCACAACAACTGGGATGCGCTGATCTGGTCCGAACGGATCGGCACCTGGGCCCAGAACAAGGGCCTGCTGTGGAAGGTGTTCCTGCCGATGATCACCTCGCCGATCGCCGGCTTCCTGCTCGGTATCGTGGTGATGCTGCTGCTGTGGGCGATCATCGCCGGCATGGCCAAGGCCGGCGGCTGGCTGGGTCGCCTGGCCCGCCCGCGCATCGTCAACGCGTTCTTCGGGAAGGCGCAGATCGCGTCGGCCGCCTACATGGGCTTCGCCCACGGCCACAACGACGCGCAGAAGACCATGGGCATCATCGCCATGACCCTGATCGGCGCCGAGGCCACCGGTGCATTGAACGACCTGCCGTCCTGGCTGGCCTTCATGCATCCGCAGGCCAGTGCCGGTGACGGCATCGCGATGTGGATCGTGCTCACCTGCGCGGTGGTGATGGCGGCCGGTACCGCGTCCGGCGGCTGGAAGATCATCAAGACCCTGGGCCACAAGATGGTGAAGCTGCACCCGATCCACGGCTTTGCCGCGGAGACCAGCTCGGCCACCATCCTCACCCTGGCCGCGCATTTCGGCATGCCGGTCTCGACCACGCACAGCATCTCGACCGCGATCATGGGCGTGGGTTACGCCAAGAACCCGCGTTCGCTGCGGTTCGGCGTGATCGAACGCATCGTGTGGGCCTGGATCCTGACCATCCCCGCCGCCGGCGGTTGTGCGTATCTGATCCTGCGCCTGTTCGAGCTGTTCGGCTGGGCGTAAGCCGCGTCGAACCGGCGGTGCCGGGCCATGCTCGGCTGCAACGAAAAACCCGCCGAAAGGCGGGTTTTTCGTTTCTTCTCCCAGCGCCCGAGCCACTGACCACCGCCGAGCGCGGCGCCGCGCCATCCCCTCAGCGCCCGCGTTCCCGTGCCAGCAACCCGTACAACGCCGAATCGGACAGCTCACCGCCCACGCACCAGCGTTCGCGCAGCAGGCCTTCGCGCTGGAATCCGATGCGCTCCAGCACGCGTGCCGACGGCGCGTTGCGCGGATCGATCTCCGCCTCCAGCCGGCGTAGCCCGCGATCATCGAACAGGTGGTCCACGAAACACCGCAGCGCCTCGCCCATGTAGCCCTTGCCCTGTGCCAGCGGCGACAGGTGGTAGCCGATCTCGGCCCGGCGCGCATCGGCATCGATCGCAAACACCACGCAGATGCCGAGCAACGGCGCATCGGCATGCTCGCGGATGCCGAGCTTGAGCTGGGTGCCGGCCCGCAGCGCAGCCAGGTCGTCGAGGATCTGCGCATAGGCCTGCTGGATGTCGGTCCAGGCCGGGTGGTTCCAGTAACGCATCACCGCCGGGTCGGACTGGATGGCAAACAGCGCGGCACCGTCGCTGGCCCGGATCGGGCTCAGCACCAGCCGCGGGCTGCGCAGTTGCAGGGTCGAATCGAAGTACATGCAGGTCCGTGTCGGCAGCCGGCACGCGGCCGGTCGTGTCCGGGGATTATGGCGGGCCCCCCACGCTCGCGACAGACCCGGGCGAAACCACCGCCCGATCCCGACACCCCGTCCAGCCGCGCATCGCCGTACTCGATCCCCTGCGGCCCTTGGAACAGTCGCCCCCTCGATCAGGAAGGAAACCCAAAAAAAAAGCCCGCCGGGATGGCGGGCTCCTCTGCAGCGGTCAGGCGACTCTCAGACTTCAAGCGATGCCAGGTCGCCCTTGTTCTCCAGCCACTGCTTGCGGTCGCTGGCGCGCTTCTTGGCCAGCAGCATGTCCATCAGCGAATGGGTCTGCTCGCCATCATCGATCGTCAACTGCACCAGGCGGCGCGTATCGGGATGGATGGTCGACTCGCGCAGCTGCGGCGGATTCATCTCGCCCAGGCCCTTGAAGCGGGTCACGCTCACGGTGCCCTTGATCTTCTCGCGCTCGATCTTGTCCAGCATGGTGCGCTTTTCTTCTTCATCCAGCGCGTAGAACACCTGCTTGCCCACGTCGATGCGGAACAGCGGCGGCATCGCCACGAACACGTGGCCAGCATCCACCAAGGCCGGGAAGTGCTTGAGGAACAGCGCGGTCAGCAGCGTGGCGATATGCAGGCCGTCCGAGTCGGCGTCGGCCAGGATCACCACCTTGCCGTAGCGCAGCCCGGTGATGTCGTCCTTGCCCGGGTCGCAGCCGATCGCGATCGCCAGGTTGTGCACTTCTTCCGACGCCAGCACGCTGCCCGAGGACACTTCCCAGGTGTTCAGGATCTTGCCGCGCAGCGGCATGATCGCCTGGAAGTCCTTGTCGCGGGCCTGCTTGGCGCTGCCGCCGGCCGAGTCGCCTTCCACCAGGAACAGCTCGGTGCGCGACAGGTCCTGGCTGATGCAGTCGGCCAGCTTGCCGGGCAGGGCAGGGCCCTGGGTGACCTTCTTGCGGGTCACCAGCTTTTCGGTCTTCAGGCGCGCGCTGGCGCGCTCGATGGCCAGCTGGGCGATCTTCTCGCCCATCTCCACGTTCTGGTTGAGCAGCAGGCTGAAGGCATCGTGCGCGGCACCTTCGACGAAACCGGCGGCCTGGCGCGAGGACAGGCGCTCCTTGGTCTGGCCGCTGAACTGCGGGTCGGTCATCTTCAGCGACAGCACGAAGGCGACCCGGTCCCACACGTCTTCCGGGGCCAGCTTGACCCCGCGCGGCAACAGGTTGCGGAAATCGCAGAACTCGCGCAGCGCTTCGGTCAGGCCGGTGCGCAGTCCGTTGGCGTGGGTGCCGTGCTGGGCCGTCGGGATCAGGTTGACGTAGCTTTCCTGGACCAGTTCGCCCTCGGGAATCCAGGCCAAGGCCCAGTCCACCACCTCGTTTTCCTTCTTCAGGTGACCCACGAACAGGTCGGCCGGCAGCATCTCGCGCTCGCCCAGCTCGGCCTTCAGGTAGTCGCTCAGGCCATCTTCGTAGTACCAGGTGTCCTGCTCGTCGGTGGCTTCATCGCGAAGCTTCACGGTCAGGCCCGGGCACAGCACCGCCTTGGCGCGCAGCAGGTGGCGAAGCGCGCGCAGGTTGTACTTGGGCGTGTCGAAGTACTTCGGGTCGGCCCAGAAGCGCACGCGGGTACCGGTGTTCTTCTTGCCGACGCTGCCGACCACTTCCAGCGGGGTGGCGCGGTCGCCGTTGCGGAAGGTGATGCGGTGTTCGCTGCCGTCACGCTTGATGTGCACCTCGACCAGGGTCGAGAGCGCATTGACCACGCTGACGCCCACGCCATGCAGGCCGCCGGAGAAGGTGTAGTTCTTGTTGTTGAACTTGCCGCCCGCGTGCAGGCGGGTGAGGATCAGTTCGACACCGGGGATCTTCTCCTCGGGGTGGATGTCCACGGGCATGCCGCGGCCGTCATCGCTGACCTCGCAGCTGCCATCCTTGTACAGGGTGACCTCGACCGTACGGGCATGCCCGGCCAGGGCTTCGTCGACGGCATTGTCGATGACTTCCTGCGCCAGATGGTTCGGGCGCGCGGTGTCGGTGTACATGCCGGGGCGGCGCTTGACCGGGTCCAGGCCGGACAGGACTTCAATATCGGCGGCGTTATAGCGGGCGTTCATCTGTCTTCATAAAGCGCAAAGCGACGGCGAAGTTTGCGGTCTGGACGGTTTTTTTGCACGCCACACGTTCAGGGGCCGGCCGACCGGGGTTGGATAGACTGTGCGTGGTGGAAACCGGGCCCCCCGGCAACCCCATCCCAAGCCGAGACCGCGAGGAGTGACCCCATGAAGAAGTTGCTGACCGTCATCGCCATTGCCGCCGCCGTCGTGGCCGTGCCGCTGGCCATGGCCCAGAACGCCGGACAGGGCCAGCCCACGCCGCAGCAGGGCGAGCAGGCCGACAAGGCGCAGTCCGAGGCCGATGCCAAGGCCAAGCGCCGGGCCCAGGCCACCGCCGAGATGAAGGCCAGGGGCGAACAGGCCCCGCAGAAGGAAGAAGAGGAAGAAGCCAGGAAGAAGCGCTGACCCCTTCCGACCGCGTCATGGACGCCCCGGCACTGCCGGGGCGTCTTTTTTTTGTGAAGGGCGCACGCCAGTGCTTGGGCTTGTGGCCTCCAATCTGTAAACTAGCGCTTTCCGGGAGCAGTACGTGTCATCCATCAGCGAATGGACTGGCCTGATCGTGCGCGATCGCCAGCAGGGTAGGCAGAAGGTGACGGTCCGTTCAGCGACCGGCACGGCCAACCCGACCTCGCCGACCGGCCTGCCTGCTGCCCCCCTGATCCCGTCCCTGGCGCGTGTAGTGCCCGCAGCCAACGGCCCGATCGCCCCCATTTTCCCCTTCACGCCGTCCGTCGCCCCCCGCGCCGGAGTCGTTTCCCCCTTCCTGACAGGACACCCCCAGCCATGACTCCCTTGATCTTCGTAACCGGCGGCGTAGTGTCCTCGCTCGGCAAAGGTATTGCCGCCGCGTCGCTTGCCGCCATCCTCGAAGCCCGTGGCCTGACCGTCACGATGATGAAGCTCGACCCGTACATCAACGTCGATCCGGGCACCATGAGCCCGTTCCAGCACGGCGAGGTGTACGTCACCGACGACGGCGCCGAGACCGACCTGGACCTGGGCCACTACGAGCGTTTCGTGCGGACCCGCCTGAGCCGCAAGAACTCGGTCACCACCGGCCGCATCTACGAGAACGTGATCCGCAAGGAGCGCCGCGGCGACTACCTGGGCGCCACCGTGCAGGTCATCCCGCACATCACCGATGAAATCCGCCGCTGCATGGATGAAGCCACCGAAGGCTTCGACGTGGCCCTGGTGGAGATCGGTGGCACCGTCGGCGACATCGAATCGCTGCCGTTCCTGGAGGCGATACGCCAGGTGCGCACCGAGCGTGGGCCGGAGAAGGCCCTGTTCATGCACCTCACCCTGGTGCCGTACATCGCCGCCGCCGGCGAACTGAAGACCAAGCCGACCCAGCACTCGGTCAAGGAACTGCGCTCGATCGGCATCCAGCCGGACGTGCTGCTGTGCCGCTCCGAGCAGGTGGTGCCGGATTCGGAGCGCCGCAAGATCGCCCAGTTCACCAACGTGTCCGAGCGCGCGGTGATCAGCGTGCCCGACGTGGACGTGCTGTACCGCATCCCGATGGGCCTGCACGCGCAGGGCCTGGACGAGATCGTCATCAACCAGCTCAAGCTCGCCGACAAGGCCGGCCCGGCCGACCTGCACGAGTGGGAAGCAGCGGTGGATGCCACCCTGCACCCGCTGGACGAGGTCACCATCGCGGTGGTGGGCAAGTACGTGGACCACCAGGACGCCTACAAGTCGGTCGGCGAGGCCCTCAAGCACGGCGGCCTGCGCCAGCGCACCCGGGTCAACCTGAAGTGGCTCGAAGCCCAGGACCTGGAAGGCACCGACATGGGCGCGCTGAAGGACGTCGACGGCATCCTCGTGCCCGGCGGCTTCGGCGACCGCGGTTTCGAAGGCAAGGTGCTCACCTCGCAGTTCGCCCGTGAGCAGAACGTGCCGTACTTCGGCATCTGCTACGGCATGCAGGCCGCGGTGGTCGATTTCGCCCGCCACGTGGCCGGGCTGGACGGGGCCAACAGCACCGAGAACGACCGCCAGTCGCCGAACCCGGTGATCGGCCTGATCACCGAGTGGCGCACCGCCACCGGCGACGTGGAGAAGCGCGACGACAAGAGCGACCTCGGCGGCACCATGCGCCTGGGCCTGCAGGAGCAGCGGCTCAAGCCGGGCACGCTGGCCCGCGCGCTGTACGGCAAGGACGTGGTCTCCGAACGCCATCGCCACCGCTACGAGTTCAACAACCGCTACCGCACCCAGCTGGAAGATGCCGGGCTGGTGATCGCCGGCAAGTCGATGGACGACACCCTGGTGGAAGTCATCGAGCTGCCGCGCGACCAGCACCCGTGGTTCCTGGCCTGTCAGGCCCATCCCGAGTTCCTGTCCACCCCGCGCGAAGGCCACCCGCTGTTCATCGGCTTCATCCGCGCCGCGCGTGAGCGCAAGGCCGGTGGCGCCCTGGAAGCAGGCGCCTGACCGCGCCATGGCGCGGCCGCCCGCGCGGGCGGCCCGCATGAGCCAGGACCCGTGGGCGGCGCTGGAAGCGCGCCGCCAGCGCCGGCACTGGCGCCAGTGGCCGTGGGGCTGGGCCGCACTGCTGCTGTCCTTCGGCGCCTGGGTGTGCACCTTCATGCTGACGGTGCTGGTGATGGCCAGCGTCGGCATGCCCGGTGACGGCAGTCACGCCATGCAGGCCACCGCGCCCTATCTGTACATCACCCTGGCGCTGGGCGGGACCGCCCTGCTGGGCAGCGTGATCGCCAGCGTGCTGGCCCTGCGCCTGCGCCGCCAGGCCGGTGGCGGCGTGTCCGCGCTGGTGCTCGACGCGCTGCTGTTGGCGGTGCTGCTCGCTCCTGCGCTGTTGTAGACGCGCGCCGCCTGCCAGGCCGCACGCCGATTTGGCAAGCGGCAGGTGGATGGCGATAATCACGCGGCAGCTTTTCAGCGCTACTTTTTGGCGTTTCCCCTTCCTGACTGGTAACCGGCCCGCTATGACCACGATCCGCAGCATCCACGCCCGTGAAATCCTCGACAGCCGTGGCAATCCCACGCTGGAAGCCGATGTCATCCTCGAGGACGGTTCGTTCGGCCGCGCCGCGGTTCCCTCCGGCGCCTCGACCGGCTCCAAGGAAGCGGTCGAGCTGCGTGACGGCGACAAGACCCGTTACCTGGGCAAGGGCGTGCGCAACGCCGTGGCCAACGTCAACACCACCATCGCCAACGCGCTCAAGGGCTACGACGCCGCCGACCAGGACGCCCTGGATCGCCGCCTGATCGACCTGGACGGCACCGAGAACAAGGGCCGGCTGGGCGCCAACGCGCTGCTGGCCGTGTCCATGGCCAATGCCCATGCCGCCGCCGCGTCCAACAAGCAGGCGCTGTGGCAGTACCTGGCCAAGGGCCGCGACGTGACCCTGCCGGTGCCGATGATGAACATCATCAACGGCGGCGCGCATGCCGACAACAACGTCGACTTCCAGGAGTTCATGGTCCTGCCGGTCGGTTTCACCTCGTTCTCCGAAGCGCTGCGCGCCGGCACCGAAATCTTCCATTCGCTCAAGTCCGTGCTCAAGGGCCATGGCCTGAGCACCGCCGTGGGCGACGAAGGCGGCTTCGCGCCGGACTTCCGCAGCAACGTCGAGGCGCTGGACACCATCCTGGAGGCGATCGGCAAGGCCGGCTACACCGCCGGTGAAGACGTGCTGCTGGGCCTGGACGTGGCCTCCAGCGAGTTCTACGAGAACGGCAAGTACAACCTGGTGGGCGAGAACAAGCGCCTGACCTCCGAGCAGTTCGTCGACTTCCTGGCCGACTGGGCTGCCCAGTACCCGATCATCACCATCGAAGACGGCCTGGCCGAGAACGACTGGGCCGGCTGGAAGCTGCTCACCGACCGCATCGGCAGCAAGGTGCAGCTGGTCGGCGACGACCTGTTCGTGACCAACCCGAAGATCTTCAAGGAAGGCATCGCGTCGGGCACCGCCAACGCCATCCTGATCAAGGTCAACCAGATCGGCACCCTGACCGAGACCCTGGAAGCGATCGCGATGGCGCACGACGCCAACTACGCGGCCGTGGTCTCGCACCGTTCGGGCGAAACCGAAGACACCACCATCGCCGACATCGCCGTGGCCACCACCGCCACCCAGATCAAGACCGGCTCGCTGTGCCGCAGCGACCGCGTGGCCAAGTACAACCAGCTGCTGCGCATCGAAGAAGCCCTTGGTGCCGGTGCGCGTTACGCCGGTCGCGACGCGTTTGTGTCGCTGAAGCGCTGATCCCATGCGCAACTGGCGCTGGATGCTGCTGCTGCTCGCGCTGCTGCTGGCGTGGCTGCAGTACCGCTTCTGGTTCGGCCCGGGCAATTCAGGGGAAGTGATGGCCCTGGAGGCCCAGGTCGCCAGCCAGCAGCGTGACAACGCCGGTCTGCAACAGCGCAACGACGCGCTCGCCGCCGAGGTCAAGGATCTCAAGGAAGGCCAGGCGGCGATCGAGGAGCGCGCGCGCAGCGAGCTGGGCATGATCAAGCCCGGCGAGAAGTTCTACCGCGTGGTCGAAGATGCCCCGGTCGCGCCTGCGCGCGCACCGGTGGCGCCGGTCGATCCGGATGCACCGCACCAGGAGGTGCCCTGATGGGCACGGTATGGGCGGTGGTGCCGGCGGCCGGTCGCGGCACCCGCTTCGGCGGAGAGACCCCCAAGCAGTACCTGGTCGCGGGCGACCGGGTGCTGCTGGCGCACACGTTGGAGGCCCTGTTGTCGCACCCGGTCGTGGCCGGCGTGATGGTCGTGGTCGCCGAGGGCGACACCGACTGGCCGGGCTGGCAGTCGCTGGCGGACAAGCCGATCCTGACCTGCACCGGCGGCGCCACTCGCGCCGCGTCGGTGCTGGCCGGGCTGCAGGCCTTGCCGGACAGCGTGCGTGCCGATGATTTCGTGCTGGTCCACGACGCGGCGCGGCCCAACCTGGCCGCCGCCGACCTGGGCCGGCTGCTGGAAGTAGGGCGCAACGACCCGGTCGGGGCGATCCTGGCCGCGCCGGTACGCGACACCCTCAAGCGGGCCGGCGATGACGGTGGCATCGATGCCACCGAACCCCGTGCGCGCCTGTGGCGTGCGCTGACCCCGCAACTGTTCCGTCGCCACCAGTTGGCGCGCGCGCTGCAGGAGGCCGCCGCCGCCGGGATCGAGGTGACCGACGACGCCATGGCGATGGAGCGGCAGGGGCTGCGCCCATTGCTGGTGGAAGGCAGCGAGGACAACTTCAAGGTCACCACGCCGGCCGACCTGTCCCGATTCGAATTCGAGCTGTCGCGCCGCGGATGACCCTCCGCGCGCGGCGCCACAACCGCAGGTCCTTGTCATGAACACCGCTCTTTTTCCCCCGGTCCGGATCGGACAGGGCTACGACGTCCACGCCTTCGGCGAGGGCGACCACATCATGCTCGGCGGCGTGCGCGTCGCGCACGAGCGCGGCGTGCTGGCGCACAGCGATGGCGATGTGATCCTGCACGCGCTCTGCGATGCGATGCTCGGCGCGCTGTCGCTGGGTGACATCGGCCAGCACTTCCCGCCGTCGGACATGCGCTGGAAGGACGCGGACAGCAGCCAGTTCCTGGCGCATTGCAACGGCCTGCTGCGCGAGCGTGGCTGGCAGGTCGGCAACACCGATATCACCGTCATCTGCGAGCGGCCCAAAGTGGGCCCGCATGCGCCGGCCATGCGCGAGCGCATCGCCGCGCTGCTGGGGGTCGCGCTGGATGCGGTCAGCGTCAAGGCCACCACCTCGGAGAAGCTGGGCTTCACCGGGCGCGGTGAAGGCATCGCCGCCCAGGCCGTCGTGCTGCTGGTGGCGCTGTGATCCCGTTGCCGCTGGCGTTTGGCGCGCCCCTGCTGAGCGCGAAGATCCGCAGCGTCCCCGAGGATTTCCAGGTCGATGAACTGCCGGCCTTCGAGCCGAGCGGGGAGGGCGAGCACCTGCTGCTGACTCTCCGCAAGCGCGGGGCCAACACCGTGCACGTGGCCAAGGTGCTGGCGAAGTGGGCCGGGTTGCCGGAAATGGCAGTGAGCTATGCCGGCATGAAGGACCGCCATGCGGTGACCACCCAGCGCTTCAGCGTGCACCTGCCCAAGCGCGTCGCGCCGGATCCGGCCTTGTTGGCATCCGATGAGATCGAGGTGGTCGAGGCGACCTGGCACAACCGCAAGCTGCAGCGCGGTGCGCTGGCCGGCAATCGCTTCAAGCTGGTGCTGCGCGACGTGCGCGGAGAGGCGGCGGCCATCGAGGAGCGCGTGTCGCTGATCGCCGCGCGCGGCCTGCCCAACTGGTTCGGCGAACAGCGCTTCGGGCGCGACGGCGGCAACGTGCCGGCGGCGCTGGCGATGTTCGGCGGCCGACGCGTGCGCCCGGACCAGCGGTCACTGCTGTTGTCGGCGGCACGCTCGGCGCTGTTCAACCAGGTGCTGGCCGAGCGCGTCGCGCAGGGCAACTGGGACACCCCGCTGGACGGAGAGGTGTGGATGCTGGATGGGAGCCGCAGCGTGTTCGGCCCCGAGCCGTGGACCGACCTGCTGGCGGATCGCCTGGCGCGTTTCGACATCCATCCCAGCGGACCGTTGTGGGGCGAGGGCGAGCTGCGCAGTACCGGTGCGGCTGCCGCACTGGAGCTGGGGGCGATCAACGACGAGCAGTCACGTGCCCTGCGTACCGGGCTGGAGGGCGCGCGCCTGAAGCAGGAGCGCCGCGCGCTGCGCCTGCGTCCGGCGATGCTGCAGCACGCCTGGTTGCAGCCGGACGTGCTGGAACTCAGCTTCGCGCTGCCGCCCGGCTGCTATGCCACCGCCGTGCTGCATGAGCTGGGCCCGGTGCAGGATGCCAGCCAGGCCGACGCCTGACCCGGTAGAGCCGACCGTTGGTCGGCTGCGCGCGGTGCGTGGCGTCTTGGTGCCGGAGTGGAATGCAGCCGACCAACGGTCGGCTCTACGCGCGAGAGGCGCGTGCCAAGCCACGTCGGATCCGCGCTCCAATCCGCGCCCGATGCGACCAGACCCCGATCCGATCCGACCCCGATGCGCGATCCGCGATCGGAACCCGGGTAGAGCCGACCGTTGGTCGGCTGCGCGCGGCGCGTGGGTTCTCGGTATCGGGGTGGGATGCAGCCGACCAACGGTCGGCTCTACGCGCGAGATGCGCGTCCCGAGCCACGCCCGATCTGCACCCGGTCCGCCTCCGATCCGCCTCCGATCCGCCTCCGATCCGAACCCGATCCGAACCCGATCCGAACCCGATCCCGCACCCGATCCGAACCCCGGTAGAGCCGACCGTCGGTCGGCTGCGCGCGGCGTGTGGCTTCTCGGTATCGGAGCGGAATGCAGCCGACCAACGGTCGGCTCTACGCGCGAGATGCGCGTCCCGAGCCACGTCCGATCCACACCCGATCCGAACCCGATCCGCACCCGATCCGAACCCCGGTAGAGCCGACCGTCGGTCGGCTGCGCGCGGCGTGTGGCTTCTCGGTATCGGAGCAGAATGCAGCCGACCAACGGTCGGCTCTACGCGCAGATGTGCGTCCCGAGCCACGCCCGATCCGCGTCCGATCCACGCACGATCCGAACCCGATCCGCGTCCGGTCCGCACCCGATGCGCACCCGATCTGCGTCCCGATCTGCGTCCCGATCCGCACCCGATCCGCGTCCCGATCCGAACCCGGGTAGAGCCGACCGTTGGTCGGCTGCGCGAGGTGCGTGGCGTCTTGGTGCCGGAGTGGAATGCAGCCGACCAACGGTCGGCTCTACCGATTGCTCAGCAACACCAGCACCGCGCCGGTGCCGCCTTGCCCGGCTGGCGCCGAATGGAATGCCAGCACATCGTTGCGCTGACGCAGCAGGCGATCGACCAGGTTCTTCAACACTGGCGCGCCGCCATCGGACTGCAGGCCCTTGCCATGGATGATGCGCACGCAGCCGTACTCGTGTGCGTGCGCTTCGAGCAGGAATTGGCGGAGCAGGTTTTCCGCCTGCACTACCGTGGCGCCGTGCAGGTCCAGCTCGTCCTGCACCGAGTACTGCCCCCGCTTGAGCCGCTGGAACATCCGCGCCGGCAGGGTGTCGCGCCGGTAGCTGGCGGTGTCGCCGGCCTCCAGCGGCGCGCTGTCGCGCAGCAGTCGCGCGAATTCGCCGCGCGCTTCGTCGTCGTCACGTTCGGCCATGCGCGCGCGCGGTTTCGGCTTCGGCGTGGGCGGCGGCGCGGCCGCCGGCTTGCGCAGCGGCTTGACCTCACCGATCGCCGAACGGAACAGGGCGGCGGGGTCTTCGTCTTCAGAATGTGACATGCGTACAGCCTACTGCCATGGCACGGCCGCTGCCTACCGTCGCCGGGGTAGGCCGATCTGCCCGCTTGCGGCACAATAGCTGACGCACTTGCGCGGTCGACCCGCCCCATCTGGGGCCGCGCCGGCTCCGCCAACGCTGGAAAGTGATGGAATCGAAGTCTTGAAAAATCAAGCGGTTAAATCGCAGATGCGGATTCTGGTCAGCAACGACGATGGCGTCGACGCGCCGGGGATCAGGATGCTTGCCTCGGTATTGCGTGACGCAGGGCATGAGGTGACGGTGTTCGCGCCGGATCGCGACCGCTCCGGTGCCAGCAACTCGCTCACCCTGGACCTGCCGATCCGGCTCAAGCGCATCGACCACTACACCTGTTCGGTGGCGGGCACCCCGACCGACTGCGTGCACCTGGCACTCACCGGCGTGCTCGAGTACGAACCGGACATCGTGGTCTCCGGCATCAACAACGCGGCCAACCTGGGCGATGACGTCATCTACTCCGGCACCGTGTCGGCGGCGATGGAAGGTCGGTTCCTGGGGTTGCCGGCGGTGGCGATGTCGCTGGTGACGCACAACCACGAGCCGCGCAACTTCGAGACCGCCGCGCGCGCCGCCGTGGAGATCGTGACCCGGCTCAAGGCCGATCCGCTGCCGGCCGACACCATCCTCAACGTCAACGTGCCGGACCTGCCGTGGAGCCAGATCCGCGGCTTCGAGGTGACCCGCCTGGGCAACCGTCACCGCGCCGAAGGCTGCATCGCCCAGCGTGACCCGCGCGGCAACGAGGTGTTCTGGATCGGGCCGGCCGGGCGCGAGCAGGATTCGGGCCCGGGGACCGATTTCCACGCCGTGCGCAGTGGCTACATCTCCATCACCCCGATCCAGGTCGATCTCACCCGTTACCAGGCGCTGGAAAAGGTGGCCAGTTGGGTCGGTGGCCTGACGGCTGCTCTGGACCGACCGGCATGAGCCAGCGTCTGCGCCTGCAACCTGAAGCGGTCGGCATCGGCATGACCTCCCAGCGCGTGCGCGACCGCCTGGTCGAACGCCTGCGCGAGGCCGGCATCGTCGACGAGGACACGCTCAACGCGATCCGCGTGGTGCCGCGGCACCTGTTCATCGACGAGGCACTGGCCTCGCGCGCGTATGAAGACACCGCGCTGCCGATCGGCCATGGGCAGACCATCTCCCAGCCCTGGGTGGTGGCGCGCATGACCGAGGCGGTGCTGCAGTCGGCGCCGAAGAACGTGCTGGAGGTGGGCACCGGCTCCGGTTACCAGGCCGCCATCCTGGGCGCGCTTGGGCTGGAGGTCTACACCGTCGAACGCATCGGCGACCTGCTGCGCCAGGCGCGCAAGCGCTTCCGCGCGCTGGGCATGAATATCCGCACCAAGCACGACGACGGCCGGGTCGGCTGGGCCGAGCATGGCCCGTTCGACGCGATCGTGGTCACCGCCGCCGCCCCGGCGCTGGTGGATGCGCTGATCGAGCAGTTGGCGGTCGGCGGGCGGCTGGTGGCGCCGGTCGGCGGGCCGGGCGCGCAGTCGCTGGTGCAACTGACCCGCCGCATCGACGGCAGCATCGAACACCAGGTGCTGGCGCCGGTCACGTTCGTGCCGCTGCTGTCTGGCATGCTGGATTGATTCACAGGAGCGTGGCGTCATGAAGATCTTTGGTCCGCTGTACGAGCGGGCGATGAAATGGGCCGCGCACGAGCGCGCGCCCACCTATTTGACGGTGTTGAGCTTCATCGAGGCGATCATCTTCCCGGTGATGCCCGAGGTGATGCTGGCGCCGATGTGCGTGGCCCAGCCAAAGCGCGGCTGGTGGTTCGCCACGCTGAGCCTGGCCGGCTCGATGGCCGGTGCGCTGGTCGGCTACGCATTGGGGCATTTTGCCTTCGAGGCGCTCAAGCCGGTGTTCGCCGCGCTGGGGATGCTGCCGAGCATCGAAGGCGGCATCGCGGTGGTGCAGGCCAAGATGGCCGAGTCGCCGTGGGCGGTGTTCACCTTCCTGGTGCTGGGCGGCTTCATGCCGATCCCGATGAAGGTCTTCACCTGGGCATCGGGTATCGTCGGCGTGCCGCTGCCGCAGTACTTCCTGAGCATGTTGATCGGCCGGGGCAAGCGCGTATTCGTGCTGGCCGCGGTCATCCGTATTGGTGGCCCGCGCGCGGAAGCTGCGCTGCGGCGTTGGATTGAACCGCTGGGCTGGATCGCGACCGTGCTGGTCGTGGCGCTGGTCGCCTGGCTAGTCTGGAGGTCGAAGTTCGCATGAGTGCTGATCGTTTGAGCAGGGGGTTGCGTGCTGGCACGCTGGTGCTGGCCGTGGCCATGCTGAGTGCGTGCGGCACCGCCACCGTGGTGAAGCCGGCGCCGGGCGGCCGCGGCGTGCACACCACGCCGCAGACCTCGGTGGCCAAGCCGGGCCAGACCGCCGTGGTACGGCGGGGCGACACGCTTTACGCGCTGGCCCGTATCCACAACATCACCCCGCGCGACCTGGCCGCCTGGAACAGCCTGGCCGAGCCGTACACGATCTACCCGGGGCAGACGCTGAAGCTGTACCCCGGCGGTGCCACGCCGGGTCGCGTGGTCGCGTGCCCACCACGGTGGTGACCGCGCCGCGTCCAGGCACCGCGCCCACGCCGGCGCCCACGCCGTCGCCGACGACCGCGATCAAGAGCAACATCAGTTGGCGCTGGCCGGCCGATGGCGCGCTGGTCGGCAAGTTCGTCGGCGCCGACGTGACCAAGCAGGGCGTGGACATCGCCGGCAGCAGCGGCCAGCCGGTGCGGGCCACGGCCCCGGGCGTGGTGGTGTACTCCGGTGCCGGCCTGGTCGGCTTCGGCGAGTTGATCATCATCAAGCACAGCGACCAGTGGCTGTCGGCCTATGGCCACAACCGCAAGCGCCTGGTCAACGAGGGCCAGAGCGTGAAGGCGGGCGAGCAGATCGCCGAGATGGGCCGCACCGGGACCACCCGCGACATGCTGCACTTCGAGATCCGCTACAACGGCAAGCCGGTCGACCCGCTGCTGTACCTGCCGCCGCGGTAACCGATCGGCCGGGGCAGCCACCCATCGGTGGCTGGGCCCGCGCGGCCCACGAAAAAGGCCGCCATTGGCGGCCTTTTCTGAACGGAATCAGCGCATTTCAACCGGTCAGGATGAAGGCCGCCGCCACCTTGCGGCCTTCGCCGGCCAGGATGTTGAAGGTACGGGCCGCAGCCGGGTTGTTCATCACTTCCAGGCCGATACCACGGGTGAGGCAGGCGGCGATCACCGCGGCGGGCGGGAACACCTGGGTCGCTCCGGTACCCAGCACTACCAGCGCGGGGTTCAGGGCCAGCACCGGCTGCAGGTGTTCCGGGGTCAGCGCCGAGATATCGGCCACCGGCCAGGCTTCGATCAGCGTGTCCGGGGTCAGCACGAAGCTGCTGGCCAGGGTGCGGTCATTCACCTTCGCGGTGCGGCCATCGGCAGCGCGCAGCGCGTAAGCGTAATCGGGCAGTTCGTGGCTCAGTTGCATCTCGGATTCCCGGATCAGCCGCGCGGCAGGACGATCTGGCGCTGTTCCTTGCTCGGGCGGTACAGCACGGCCACATGGCCGATGCGCTGCACCAGGGCGCTGCCGGAGGCGGCGGCAAGCTCGGCGATCATGGCGTCGCGGGCATCGCGGTCTTCGGCGGCCACCTTCACCTTGATCAGCTCGTGGCGTTCCAGAACTTCGTCCAGTTCGGCCAGGAAGGCCGGGGTGACCCCCTTGCCGCCGATCTGCAGCAGGGCTTTCAGATCATGGGCATGGCCGCGGAGGAAGCGGGTCTGGGCAGAGGTCAGGGCAATAGACATTCAGGAACAAGCGGTTAACTGGGGCGATCAGGGTATCATGACCACCCGTTCCGGCCCTATTACCAATGGCTTCCCGTAGCAAGAGCAGTCAACGCTGGTTGAAAGAACACTTTTCCGACCCCTTCGTGAAGAAGGCCCAGGCAGAGGGCATGCGCTCGCGCGCGGCCTACAAGCTGGAGGAGCTGCTCGAGCGTGACCGGCTGCTGAAGCCGCACATGGTGGTGGTCGACCTCGGCGCCGCGCCGGGGGGCTGGTCCCAGCAGGTCCGGCGCCAGATCGGCGACACCGGCCGGGTGCTGGCCCTGGACATCCTGGAGATGCCGCCGCTGGCCGGCGTGGAGTTCCTTCACGGTGACTTCAGGGAGCAAACCGTCCTATCGGAGTTCGAGGCGATGCTGGGGGATCAGCCGGTAGACCTTGTGCTGTCGGATATGGCCCCCAATAAAAGTGGTATGGACGCGGTCGACCAACCGCGGATGATGCACCTGGCGGAGTTGGCGTTGGATTTTGCCGACAACCATCTCAAGCCGGGTGGCGCGTTCCTGATCAAGCTGTTCCAGGGCGTGGGCTTTGACGACTACGTGCGCGAGATGCGCCGTCGGTACGACAAGGTGGTCATCCGCAAGCCGGAAGCGTCCCGCAAGCGCTCCCCCGAGGTGTATGCCCTGGGGCGGGGCAAACGCGCGCAGATCAAGTAAGCTCAACCATACGAATCGCGTCAGGAATTAGAGGAACACCGGAGCCAATGAGGATGAACGACTTGACCAAGAACCTCCTGCTATGGGTGGTCGTCGCCGTGGTGCTGATGGTGGTGTTCCAGAGCTTCTCGCCCAAGCCGAACGGCGCGAGTGCCCAGGGCGCTACGTATTCGCAGTTCCTCGACCAGGTGGACAGCGGCAACGTCCAGAAGGTGACCTTCGCCGGGGATGTCCGCGGCGGCACCAGCCAGCTCTCCTACACCACCCGTGGCGGCCAGTCGGCCACCATCACCGCGCCCTACGATCGTGATTTGATCAACGTGCTGCGCGGCAAGAACGTGGAAATCGTCCAGGAGGAGCCGTCCAGCGGCATTTCGCTGGGCTCGATCCTGATGAACTTCCTTCCGGTGATCCTGATCATCGGCTTCTGGTTGTTCATCATGCGGCAGATGCAGGGCGGCGGTGGCGGCTCCAAGGGCGCCATGTCCTTCGGCAAGTCGCGCGCCAAGCTGCAGGGCGAAGACCAGATCAAGGTCACCTTCGCCGACGTTGCCGGTTGCGACGAAGCCAAGGAAGAGGTCGGCGAGCTGGTCGACTTCCTGCGCGACCCGACCAAGTTCACCAAGCTGGGCGGCAAGATCCCGCGCGGCGTGCTGATGGTCGGCCCGCCCGGTACCGGCAAGACCCTGCTGGCCCGCGCCATCGCCGGCGAGGCCAAGGTGCCGTTCTTCTCGATCTCCGGTTCGGACTTCGTGGAAATGTTCGTGGGCGTCGGCGCGAGCCGCGTGCGCGACATGTTCGAACAGGCCAAGAAGCAGGCGCCGTGCATCATCTTCATCGACGAAATCGACGCCGTCGGCCGTCATCGCGGTGCCGGCCTGGGTGGCGGCCATGACGAGCGCGAGCAGACCCTGAACCAGCTGCTGGTCGAGATGGATGGCTTCGAGGGAGGCGAGGGCGTGATCGTCATCGCCGCCACCAACCGTCCCGACGTGCTTGACCCGGCGCTGCTGCGCCCGGGCCGTTTCGACCGCCAGGTGGTGGTCGGCCTGGCCGACGTGCGCGGCCGCGAGCAGATCCTCAAGGTGCACATGCGCAAGCTGCCGCTGGCCGACGACGTCGAGCCGATGGTGATCGCGCGCGGTACCCCGGGTTTCTCCGGTGCGGACCTCGCAAATCTGTGCAACGAAGCGGCGCTGTTCGCCGCGCGTGGTGGCGAGAAGGAGGTCCGCATGGACCACTTCGACCGGGCCCGCGACAAGATCCTGATGGGTGCCGAGCGCCGTTCGATGGCGATGAGCGAAGAAGAGAAGACGCTCACCGCCTACCACGAGGCCGGCCATGCCATCGTCGGCCGCCTGGTGCCCGAGCACGATCCGGTCTACAAGGTCACCATCATCCCGCGCGGTCGTGCGCTGGGCGTGACCATGTACCTGCCGGAAGGCGACAAGTACTCGATGAACCGCGTCGCGATCGAATCGCAGCTGTGCTCGCTGTATGGCGGCCGCGTGGCCGAAGAGCTGATCTTCGGCACCGACAAGGTCACCACGGGTGCGTCCAACGACATCGAGCGCGCCACCAAGATGGCCCGCAACATGGTCACCAAGTGGGGCCTGTCCGACGAGCTTGGCCCGATCGCCTACGGCGAAGAGGACGATGAAGTGTTCCTCGGCCGTTCGGTGACCCAGCACAAGAGCGTCTCCGACGACACCGCCCGCCGTATCGACGAAGTGGTGCGCAGCATCCTGGACAAGGCGTACGCCCGTACCACCGAGCTGGTCACGGCCAACCTCGACAAGCTGCACACCATGTCCCAGCTGCTGCTGCAGTACGAAACCATCGACGCGCCGCAGATCGACGCCATCATGGAGGGCCGCGATCCGCCGCCGCCGATGGGCTGGAGCAAGTCGAACAAGGATGGCGGCAGCAGCAACAACAACGACAAGGGCGGCGACGCCCGTCCGGTGCCGCCCATCGCCGGTCCCGCCGAGCAGCTGTAAGCGGGCGCGGATGTGAATGGCAAAGGCCGGGGTGACCCGGCCTTTGTCGTTTCCGCGCGATAATGCGGCGCTCGTTCCTGTCCTTCGTCGCGGAGTTGCCATGTCCACCACGCCCCCCACCCCGGTATCGCATACCGCCGAGATGGTGATTGCCACGGTTGTCGGCGTTGGCATCGGCCTGTTCCGCGACAACTTCCTGCTGGGCGCCGGTATCGGCATCGCACTGGGCATCCTGCTGAGCATCGCCAAAACCCTGTACGTGGATCGCAAGCGCCGCCAGCAACGCTGAGCGACGCTTGCATGGCGGCGGCGGGCGCGGCAGGATGCAGCCGGCGCCGTTCGCAGCCTGCGCTCGCGCCACCACTTTTCAGGGGGAAGTCCATGCGTCATTCGTCGTGCGCCGCGCTTGCGGTGCTGTTGTGCTGTACCGCGCCTGCGTTGGCGGCCGATATCCACGTGCAGGATCCGGTGCCGTTTTCCGAATCGGCCTACATCGCCGACAACATCAAGGCCGAGTGCCGGATGGGCACGCAGCTGGCCAGCGCGCTCGGCAGCAGTGCGCCCGCGCATGGCAACCGGATCGTGTTCGACAGCGCCCCGGTGAGCCCCGGCAGTGGTCGCGTGCTGCAGCTGGAGTTGGTGGAGGCGCAGAGCGCCGGCAATGCGTTTTCAGGCCATTTCAAATCGGCGACCGCGCGTGGCGTGCTGTTCCAGGACGGCCAGAAGGTCGCCGCGGTGACGGCACGACGGACCTCGCGCGGTGGCGCCTTCGGTGGTTTCAAGGGCTCCTGCGACGTGCTGGAGCGCGTGGTCACCGCGATCGGCGGCGACCTGGCCGAATGGCTGGCCAATCCGACCGACAACGCCCGCCTCGGCGACTTCTGACGGGTACCCGGGTACGCCGGCGTAAACTACGCGCTGGCGTACTTCGTGGACCGGCCCATGTTCGACATTTCCCCCCAGCTTGATTGCGGCGGCCGCGTGCTGCGGCTGGATCGCCCGCGCGTGATGGGCGTGGTCAACGTCACCCCGGATTCGTTCTCCGATGGCGGCGCGCACGACACGCTGGCGACCGCGGTCGCGCATGGCCTGCAACTGGTGGCCGAGGGGGCCGACCTGCTGGACATCGGTGGCGAATCCACCCGCCCGGGCAGTGCGCCCGTGCCCTTGGACGAAGAGCTGCGTCGGGTGGTCCCGGTGATCGAGCAGCTGGCCGCGCAGACCACGGTGCCGATCAGCATCGACACCTTCAAGCCGGAGGTGATGCGTGCCGCGGTGGCCGCCGGCGCCGGCATGCTCAACGACATCCACGCACTGCGCCAGCCGGGCGCGCTGGCCGCGGCGGCCGACCTCGGCGTGCCGGTGGTGCTGATGCACATGCAGGGCGAGCCCGGCAGCATGCAGGACACCCCACATTACGATGACGTGGTCGCCGAGGTGCACCGGTTCCTGGCCGAGCGCCTGTTTGCCGCCGAAATGGCGGGCATCGCGAAAAAGAACCTGGTGATCGACCTGGGCTTCGGCTTCGGCAAGACCACCGAACACAACATGATCCTGCTGGCGCGCTCGGCGCGGTTCCTGGAACTGGGCGTGCCGATGCTGGCCGGGCTGTCGCGCAAGCGCAGCATCGGCGAGCTGACCGGCCGGGCCGCGCCGCGCGAACGCGTGGCCGGTTCGGTCGCCGCGCACCTGATCGCCGCCCAGCGCGGCGCGGCGATCCTGCGCGTCCATGACGTGGCGGCCACCGTCGACGCACTCAAGGTCTGGGCGGCGGTGGATGCGGTGCCGATGCCGCGTGCCGCTGCGGCACCGGCCATGCCGCGTTGGCCGGACGAGGACTGATGGGCATCGACCGCCGCCCGCTGGCGATCGCGGTGATGGGCCCGACCGCCTCGGGCAAGACCGCCACCGCGATCGCGCTCGCCCGCCAGTTGGGCGGGGAGATCGTCAGCGTCGATTCCGCGCTGGTCTATCGCGGGCTGGACATCGGTTCGGCCAAGCCCGACGCCGCCGAGCGCGCGCAGGCGCCCCACCACCTGCTGGACCTGCGCGATCCGTGGCAACCCTATTCGGCGGCCGAGTTCGCGGTGGATGCGGCGCGCGCGGTGGCCGACATCGTGGCCCGCGGCCGCATCCCGATCCTGGCCGGCGGCACCGGGCTGTATTTCCGCGCCCTGCTGCAGGGCCTGTCGCCGATGCCGCCGGCCGACCCCGATACCCGTGCCCGCATCGCGGAGGAGGCCAACGCCCACGGCTGGCAGGTGCTGCATGCCGAGCTGGCCAGGGTCGACCCGGCCGCGGCCGCGCGCATCCATGCCACCGATCCGCAGCGCATCCAGCGCGCGCTGGAGGTGTACCGGCTCAGTGGCACGCCGATCAGTGACTGGCAGAAGCTGCCCGGCGTGGACCGGCTGTCGGTGCGCACCCTGAAGCTGGTGCTGGCCCCGCGCGAGCGCAGCGTCCTGCACCAGCGCATCGAAGCCCGTTTCGACGCCATGCTGGCGCAGGGCCTGCTGGACGAGGTGCGGGCGCTGCGTGCGTTGCCGGAAATGGCCGGGGTGGCCGCGCCGCTGGACCTGCCTGCCATCCGCGCCGTCGGCTATCGCCAGGCGTGGGAGTTCCTCGACGGGCAGGGCAGCGCCAGCCAGTTCCGTGAACGCGGCATCCAGGCCACCCGCCAGCTGGCCAAGCGCCAGCTGACCTGGCTGCGGGGGGAGCTTGATGTGCGCTGGTTCGACCCCCATCTGGATCAGGCTTCCCTGGCGGATGCGGTGTCGGCCTTCGTCGCACGCTGACTCCACGCCTTCCCCCCTCCGGCCCGTGTACCATCAAGGATTCCGGTGGGCGGCGGGGGCCGCGGAACTGCCGGAAGACCATAAAAACAATAATCAGGAGTTCGCAATGTCCAAGGGGCAATCGCTGCAGGATCCGTTTCTGAATGCACTTCGGCGCGAACGCGTGCCGGTGTCGGTGTATCTGGTCAATGGCATCAAGCTGCAGGGAACGATTGAATCGTTCGACCAGTTCGTGGTGCTGCTGCGCAATACGGTGAGCCAGATGGTGTACAAGCACGCCATCTCGACCGTGGTGCCGGCGCGCAATGTGCGGGTCGGCCCAGGCGGCGGCTATGTGCAGTCCAATGAAGGTGGCGCCGATGGCGTCCAAGGTGAAGACGACGTTGAGTAACCCGTTCGGTATTACCGGAGAACTGCGTGTTTGACCGTTCAAAGCGAGGCGAACACGCGCTCCTGATCCAGCCGCATGCCGGCCGGCTCGAAGAAGACGTGCTGGAAGAATTCACCGACCTGGCGCGCTCGGCCGGGGCCAGCATTGCGGCCACGTTGACCGCGCGCATCGATCGACCCAGCCCATCGATCCTGATCGGCACGGGCAAGCTGGACGAGGTCAAGGCGGCCGCCGATGCCACCGGCGCCGACCTGATCCTGGTCAACCATTCGCTGTCGCCGGTGCAGGAGCGCAACCTGGAGCGCTTCCTGGAGCGCCGGGTGATCGACCGTACCGGCCTGATCCTGGACATCTTCGCCCAGCGTGCGCACAGCCACGAAGGCAAGCTGCAGGTCGAGCTGGCGCAGTTGCGGCACATGGCCACCCGGCTGGTGCGCGGCTGGACCCATCTGGAGCGCCAGCGCGGTGGTGCCATCGGTCTGCGCGGCCCGGGTGAAACCCAGCTGGAAACCGATCGCCGCCTGTTGCAGAAGCGCGTCGAACAGCTGCAGAAGAAGCTGGAGAAGGTCGAAGTGCAGCGCACGCAGATGCGCCGTGCCCGCGTGCGCAGCGAACTGCCGCGCGTAGCCCTGGTGGGCTACACCAATGCCGGCAAGTCGACCTTGTTCAACGCCCTGACCGGCGCCGAGGCCTATGCCGCCGACAAGCTGTTCGCTACCCTCGACCCGACCGTGCGCCGGATCATCGTGCCGGGCGGCAGCGTGGTGCTCGCGGATACCGTGGGCTTTGTCCGCGACCTTCCGCACGAACTGGTCGCCGCGTTCCGCTCCACGCTGAGCGAGGCGCGCGAAGCCGACTTCCTGCTGCACATCGTCGATGCCGCCGATCCGCACCGTGAGGAGCGCATCGCGCAGGTCGACGAAGTGTTGACCGAGGTGGGGGCGGGCGACCTGCCGCAGTTGCTGGTGTTCAACAAGATCGACCGCATCGACGGCGCCGACGTCCGACACGACGCGCAGGACGGCATCCCCGACGACGCCCGCCGCGAACGGGTATGGATTTCCGCGCGCGACGGGGCGGGCCTGCCGTTGCTGCAGTCGGTGCTGGGCAAGCGCCTGGGCCTGCAGCACGTCACCGGCGAACTGCGCCTGCCGCCCAGCGCGGGCCGCTTGCGGTCGCGCCTGCACCAGCTGGAAGTGGTGCGCCGCGAACAGGCCGACGAAGACGGCTGGCTGCTGGACGTCGACCTGCCGATCGCCGAGGCCGAGAAGCTGGCCGCAGGCGAGGGCGGTGAACCCATCCGCGCGCTGCTGCCGGAGAAGCTGCCCGAGTGGTAACCCGTGGTGGCCGGCCCCGCGCCGGCTGCCCTGCGCGCCGATCGGCGGCAGCTCCACGGGCGCGACACGTCGTTGCGCCGCGTGGACGGGACATGACGGTCGAATTCGGCTAAAAAAGGGGGCGTCCGTCCCCCGATGAACCAGGATTTCCATGAGCGTCCCCACCGATGCCGACCTCGGCGTCCTTGCCCGAGAGGTCGGCCAGCGCCTGCAGCAGGCCTCGCTGCAACTGGTCAGTGCCGAAAGCTGCAGCGGCGGCTGGATCGCCAAGGCGATGACCGATATTGCCGGTTCGTCGGCATTCTTCGACTGCGGGATGGTGGTGTACAGCTACGAAGCCAAGCAGCGCCTGCTGGGCGTTCGCGCGCAGACGCTGGAGCAGTTCGGGGCGGTCAGCCGCGAGACCGTGCTGGAGATGGTGTCCGGCGCGCTGGTCAATTCCGGCGGCGGCGTTGCCGTGGCGGTCACCGGCATCGCCGGGCCCGGCGGCGGCAGCCCGGACAAGCCGGTCGGCAGCGTCTGGATCGGCTGGAAGCAGCGCGGTGGTTATGCCCGGGCGCAGCTGTTCCAGTTTGCCGGCGACCGTGACGCCATCCGCCGGCAAACCGTGCAGCAGGCCCTGACGGGAATTTTCGCCCCGGTGTGACATCCTCACGGTGTGCGTGGACAGGAGTTGCACCGATGTGGGAAACGCTGGGAACCGTGCGTGACCTGGGGCGATTGCAGGAAATAGCCTCGGTCCTGATCCGCTATGGCTTTGGCGACCTCGTGCGCCGGATCGGCCTGGCCGACGTGCTCGAGCGCGCCGGGCGCCTGCTGCACTGGAATGACACGGAGATGCTGCGCATGACCGCCCCGGTGCGGGTGCGTCGCGCGATGGAAGACCTGGGGCCGACGTTCGTCAAGCTCGGCCAGGTGCTGGCCACCCGCGTGGACCTGTTTTCGCCGGACTGGATCGCCGAATTCTCCGAACTGCAGAACGCGGTGCCGCCGCTGCCGTACGCGCAGGTCCGCGACCAGCTGGAGGCCGACCTCGGCGCGCCGGCGACCGAGGTGTTCGCGTGGCTGGATGAAACCCCGATGGCCGCCGCCTCGCTGGCGCAGGCGCATCGCGCCACGCTGCAGGACGGTACCGCGGTGGTGTTGAAGATCCGCCGGCCGGGGATCCGCGAGGTGATCGAGGCCGACCTGCGCCTGCTCGCGCGACTGGCCGAGATCGTCGAGGCGCGCCTGCCAGACCTGCAGCGCTACCGCCCGGCCGAAGTGGTGCAGCAGTTCCAGGTCTCCTTGCGCCGTGAGCTGGACTTCGCCGCCGAATGCCGCAATGCCGAGCGCATCGCGCGCAATTTCCAGGGCCGCCAGGACATCCTGATCCCCAACGTGCACTGGCAGTGGACCTGCGAAAGCCTGAACGTGCAGGATTTCGTCGACGGCATTCCCGGGCGCGATCTGCCCGGCGTCGATGCGGCCGGCCTGGACCGCGTCCAACTCGCCCGCCGTGGCGCCCATATCGTGCTCAAGATGGTGCTCGAAGACGGCTGTTTCCACGCCGACCCGCACCCGGGCAACATCATCTACCTGCGCGACGGGCGTATCGGGGTGATCGATTTCGGCATGGTCGGGGCGATCTCCGAACAACGTCGCTTCCAGGTCGCGCAACTGCTGCACGGGCTGGTCAACCAGGAGCCGGAGTCGGTGGCTGACGTGCTGCTGGACTGGGCCGGCGGCGTGGACGTGGACGAATCGCGCCTCCAGCAGGACATCAGCACCTTCGTCGACCAGTACCGCGGCGTGCCGCTCAAAGACCTGCACATGGGGCTGATGCTGGGCAACATCACCACGCTGCTGCGTCAGTACGCGCTGACCCTTCCGGCCGACCTGGCGCTGATGATCAAGACCTTCCTGACCCTGGAGGGCATGGGGCGTCAGCTCGACCCGCAGTTCGACATGGCCAGCGCCGCGCGCCCCTACCTGGAGCGGGTGATGTGGCAGCGCTATGCGCCCGGTGCCGTGCTGAAGCGCGGCAAGCGCAGCCTGGTCGGGGTGATGGACCTGCTTGGCGACCTGCCACGCGACGTGCGCCGCCTGTTGCAGATGGCGCGCCGCGGCCGGCTGCAGTTGAAGGTGGAAACCACCGCGTTGCAGGGGTTTGGCGACCAGGTCAATCGTGCCGCCAACCGCCTTGTCATGGGCATCGTGACGGCCGCGCTGATCATCGGCTCGTCCATCGTGATGCACAGCGTGGGCGGCGTCTCCAGCCGCTGGCTGCTGGCGCTCGGCGTGGCGGGCTTCGTCGGCGCCGGCGTCTGCGGCGTGTGGATCCTGTTCTCGATCTGGCGCAGCGGCAAGAACCCATAGGACTCCTGCCGCCGGGATCCGCAGGTCCCCGCGCCGTGCCGCCAGCGCGGCAAAGCACGCGTAGAGCCGACCGTTGGTCGGCTGCTTTTCCCGGGGCGCTCATGACCGCCGGCCTTCCGTCCTTCCGTCCTTCGGCACCCGCGACCCAACCCCGTAGAGCCCACCGTTGGTCGGCTGCCTTGTCCCAGGGCGCCTCATATGAGCGCCGGCCTGATCGCTGCCCTTCGTCCGCCGCCCATGAGCGCCTGACCCATGGGGTTGCACGGGCTAAGCCCCGGAGACAAGACCGAAACCGACACGCGACCGCACCGTCACGCATTGCCGCGCGTGCGCGCGGTCACCGACCAACGGTCGGTGGCTACGAACTGCTGAGGGCTTTGGTGGGGGTGGGATGATCCCATTGCTTCCTGCTCTTCTTCGGTGGGCACGTGCGTGCCCACCTCGGTAGAGCCGACCGTTGGTCGGCTGCTTTTCCCGGCCGGCTCATATGATCGCCGGCCCGACGCTGCCCTTCGTCCGCCGCCCATGAGCGCCTGACCCATGGGGTTGCATGGGTTAAACCCCGGAGACAAGAGAGAAACCGACACGCAAGCGCGCCGTCACGCATTGCCGCGCGTGCGCGCGGTCACCGACCAACGGTCGGTGGCTACGACGGCTTCGGTGGGGGTGGGATGATCCGATTGCTTCCTGCTCTTCTTCGGTGGGCACTTGCGTGCCCACCTCGGTAGAGCCGACCGTTGGTCGGCTGCTTTTCCCGGCGCTTATGATCGCTGCCCTTCGTCTGCCGCCCATGAGCGCCTGACCCATGGGGTTGCATGGGTTAAACCCCGGAGACAAGAGAGAAACCGACACGCAAGCGCACCGTCACGCATTGCCGCGCGTGCGCGCGGTCACCGACCAACGGTCGGTGGCTACGAACCGCTGAGGGCTTCGGTGGGGGTGGGACGATCCCATTGCTTCCTGCTCTTCTTCGGTGGGCACTTGCGTGCCCACCTGGGTAGAGCCGACCGTTGGTCGGCTGATTTTCCCGGGGCGCCTCTTATGATCGCTGCCCTTCGTCCGCCGCCCATGAGCGCCTGACCCATGGGGTTGCACGGCTTAAACCCCGGAGACAAGGCCGAAACCGACACGCGGCCGCGCCGTCACGCATTGCCGCGCGTGCGCGCGGTCACCGACCAACGGTCGGTGGCTACGACGGCTTCGGTGGGGGTGGGATGATCCCATTGCTTCCTGCTCTTCTTCGGTGGGCATTTGCATGCCCACCTCGGTAGAGCCGACCGTTGGTCGGCTGCTTTTCCCGGGGCGCCTCATATGATCGCCGCCCTTCGTCTGCCGCCCATGAGCGTCTGACCCTTGGGGTTGCATAGGCTAAACCCCGGAGACAAGGCCGAAACCGACACGCGGCCGCGCCGTCACGCATTGCCGCGCGTGCGCGCGGTCACCGACCAACGGTCGGTGGCTACGAACTGCTGAGCGCTTCGGTGGGGGTGGGATGATCCGATTGCTTCCTGCTCTTCTTCGGTGGGCACTTGCGTGCCCACCTCGGTAGAGCCGACCGTTGGTCGGCTGCTTTTCCCGGGCGCGCCTCTCATGATCGCCGCCCTTCGTCTGCCGCCCATGAGCGCCTGACCCATGGGGTTGCACGGCTTAAACCCCGGAGACAAGGCCGAATCCGACACGCGACCGCGCCGTCACGCATTGCCGCGCGTGCGCGCGGTCACCGACCAACGGTCGGTGGCTACGAACCGCTGAGGGCTTCGGTGGGGGTGGGACGATCCCATTGCTTCCTGCTCTTCTTCGGTGGGCACTTGCGTGCCCACCTCGGTAGAGCCGACCGTTGGTCGGCTGCTTTTCCCGGGGCGCCTCTTATGATCGCTGCCCTTCGTCTGCCGCCCATGAGCGTCTGACCCATGGGGTTGCATGGGTTAAACCCCGGAGACAAGAGAGAAACCGACGCGCGACCGCACCGTCACGCATTGCCGCGCGTGCGCGCGGTCACCGACCAACGGTCGGTGGCTACGAACTGCTGAGGGCTTTGGTGGGGGGGGGGATGATCCCATTGCTTCCTGCTCTTCTTCGGAGGGCACTTGCGTGCCCGCCTTGTTAGTAGTAATACTACTAACCATGGAACTGACCGACACCCAGCAGGCGATCCTGCAGTTGATCGCCGAGCGTATCGAGACCGATGGCGCACCGCCGTCGCAGACTGAAATCGCACGCGCCTTTGGCTTCAAGGGCGTGCGCGCCGCCCAGTACCACTTGGAGGCGTTGGAGCAGGCGGGGGCGATCCGCCGCATCCCCGGCCAGGCCCGCGGCATCCGGCTGGTGCAGGCGCCGCCCTTGCAGGACGGCCTGCCTGCCTCGCTGTCGGTACCCGCGCTGCCGGACCACGTACTGCGCCTGCCGGTACTGGGCCGGGTCGCAGCGGGTCTGCCCATCGGGGCGGACATCGGCTCTGACGATTTCGTGGTGCTGGACCGGGTGTTCTTCTCGCCCGCGCCGGATTATCTGCTCAAGGTGCAGGGCGACTCGATGATCGACGAAGGCATCTTCGACGGCGATCTCATCGGTGTGCACCGCACCCGCGACGCCCGCTCCGGCCAGATCGTCGTGGCGCGGATCGATGACGAGATCACCGTCAAGCTGCTGAAGATGGGCAAGGACCGCATCCGCCTGCTGCCGCGCAATCCGGACTACAAGCCGATCGAAGTCCTGCCCGACCAGGATTTCGCGATCGAAGGCCTGTACTGCGGCCTGCTGCGCCCCAACCGCTGATCCTTCCATTACGCACTACCTGCACGGTCTTTTGTGGCGATTCTCTGGTTCCGCTGAGGTTGGTACGGATGTCCGATAATTTTTTTCCGAACGCCGGGCAGAATCTCAGCCTGTGCGATACGCCAGCCTTAAAGTGACCCCATGGCCAAGAAGACTTCCAAAGACAGCACCTCCACCGATACGACCTCTGCAAGGACCACTCCGATGGACGAGAACAAAAAGCGCGCCCTTACCGCCGCCCTGGGCCAGATCGAAAAGCAGTTCGGCAAGGGCGCCGTGATGCGCATGGGCGACCGCGTCGTCGAAGCGGTCGAGGTCATTCCGACCGGTTCGCTGATGCTGGACATCGCACTCGGCATCGGCGGCCTGCCCAAGGGCCGTGTCGTGGAAATCTACGGCCCGGAGTCCTCGGGCAAGACCACCCTGACCCTGCAGGCGATCGCCGAATGCCAGAAGAAGGGCGGCACCGCCGCCTTCATCGATGCCGAGCACGCCCTGGATCCGATCTACGCGGCCAAGCTGGGCGTCAATGTCGATGACCTGCTGCTGTCCCAGCCGGATACCGGTGAGCAGGCGCTGGAAATCGCCGACATGCTGGTCCGCTCCGGCTCGGTGGATATCGTGGTGGTCGACTCGGTCGCCGCGCTGACCCCCAAGGCCGAAATCGAAGGCGAAATGGGCGACCAGCTGCCGGGCCTGCAGGCCCGCCTGATGAGCCAGGCGCTGCGCAAGCTGACCGGCAACATCAAGCGTTCCAACACGCTGGTGGTGTTCATCAACCAGCTGCGCCACAAGATCGGCGTCATGATGCCGGGCCAGAGCCCGGAAGTGACCACCGGCGGCAATGCGCTGAAGTTCTATGCCTCGGTGCGCTTGGACATCCGCCGCATCGGCGCGATCAAGAAGGGCGATGAGATCATTGGCAACCAGACCAAGATCAAGGTCGTCAAGAACAAGCTGGCGCCCCCGTTCAAGCAGGTCATCACCGAGATCCTGTACGGCGAAGGCATCAGCCGCGAAGGCGAACTGATCGACATGGGCGTGGACGCCAAGCTGGTCGAGAAGGCCGGCGCCTGGTACAGCTACGGTGAAGAGCGCATTGGTCAGGGCAAGGACAACGCCCGCGGCTACCTGCGCGACAACCCGCAGATCGCCCAGCGCCTGGAAGCCGAACTGCGCGAGAAGTTCCAGCCGGCCGAAGCCTCACGCGAAGGCGGCGACGACGCCGAGGACGCCGACGAGTAAGTTTCCTGCGGGGCAGGGCGGCGCCGTCAGTGACGCCAGCCCTGTCCCGCGGTTTCCGTATTCCCCCGACGGGGGGAGCGCCAGGGACGGCGCATCTGATTGAAAGGTTGCCATGCAGGACTCCGACGCCCCGGCACCGCGCCGTAAACGCCGTGTCATCGAACAGACCCCGGTCCAGCGGGCGCTGGGCCTGCTGGTGCGCCGCGAGCACTCCCGCAAGGAGTTGACCCGCAAGCTGCAGGCCCGGGGCATCGAAACCGAGGCTGCGGTGGCGGCGGTGGACAAACTGAGCGAGGCCGGCTGGCAGGACGACACCCGGTTCGCCGAGAACCTGGTGCGCATCCGCGCCAATACCGGCTACGGCCCCCTCCATATCCGCGCCGAACTGGGTACCCACGGCCTGGACAGCGAGCAGATCGCCCTGGCCATGGACACCTTCGAGGGCGATTGGGGCGAGAATGCGCGTGATCTGGTCTGCCGCCGCTTCGGCGACAGCGGCCCGCAGGAGCTGGCCCAGCGCCGCAAAGCGGCCGATCTGCTGGCCCGGCGGGGCTTCGACGGGGATACCATCCGCCGCGCCACCCGTTACGACCCTGACGACTGAGGGCCCCGGGCCTGATACCCTTTGTGGTTTCGGCGGTCCTGCAGCGACACCCGGCCATTGGGGCTGTGTGCCAAGGACCGGCCGGCCCGCACAAAGCCAGCCCCCATGAACGCATCCGTCAAATTCACTACCTCCCAGATCCGCAGCGATTTCCTTGAATTCTTCAAGGGAAAGGGCCACACCATCGTGCCGTCGGCGCCGCTGGTGCCGGGCAATGATCCGACCCTGCTGTTCACCAACTCCGGCATGGTGCAGTTCAAGGACGTATTCCTTGGCGCCGAGAAGCGCAGCTACGTGCGCGCCGCGGACGTCCAGCGCTGCCTGCGCGCCGGTGGCAAGCACAACGATCTGGACCAGGTCGGCTATACCGCGCGCCACCACACCTTCTTCGAAATGCTGGGCAACTGGTCGTTCGGCGACTACTTCAAGAAGGATGCCATCGCCTGGGCGTGGGAGCTGTTGACCCAGGTCTGGAAGTTGCCCGCCGAGCGTCTGCTGGTCACCGTTTACCAGACCGATGACGAGGCCTACGCGCTGTGGCGCGACATGATCGGCATTCCGGAAGACCGGATCGTGCGCATCGGCGACAACAAGGGCGCGCCGTTTGCCTCGGACAACTTCTGGCAGATGGCCGAAACCGGCCCGTGCGGCCCGTGCACCGAGATCTTCTACGACCATGGCGACCACATCGCCGGTGGCCCGCCGGGCTCGCCGGATGAAGACGGCGACCGCTTCATCGAGATCTGGAACCTGGTCTTCATGCAGTTCGACCGCCAGCCCGACGGCACCCTGGTGCCGCTGCCGGCCCCGTGCGTGGATACCGGCATGGGCCTGGAGCGTCTGGCCGCGATTCTGCAGCACGTCCACACCAACTATGAAATCGACCTGTTCCAGGCGCTGATCCGCAAGGCCAGCGAACTGACCGGCATGGCCGATCTGGAGAACAAGTCGCTGCGCGTGATCGCCGATCACATCCGCGCCTGCTCGTTCCTGATCGTCGATGGCGTGCTGCCGTCCAACGAAGGTCGCGGCTACGTGCTGCGCCGGATCATCCGTCGCGCCCTGCGCCATGGCTGGATGCTGGGCGTGCGCCAGCCGTTCTTCAGCAAGCTGGTGCCGACCCTGGTCGAGCAGATGGGCGTGGCCTATCCGGAACTGCCGGCGCAGGCCGACACCGTCGTGCGCGCCCTGCAGGCCGAAGAAGAGCGTTTCGCTGAAACCCTCGACTCGGGCATGAAGATCTTCGACGACGTGGCGGCCAAGGTCGGCAACGGCGTGATCCCGGGCGCGGATGCGTTCCGCCTGTACGACACCTACGGCTTCCCGCTCGATCTCACCCAGGACATCGCGCGCGAGCGCAACCTGACCGTGGACATCGACGGCTTCAATGCCGCGATGGACACCCAGCGCGAGACCGCGCGCGCGGCCGGCAAGTTTGGCGGCGGCGTGACCCTGTCGGCCGATCTGGTCGCCACGCTCAAGCCGACCGTGTTCCTCGGGTACGACCGTCTGCAGGCCGACGACCTCACCGTGGTCGCCATCCTCAAGGACGGCCGCCCGGTGGAGCGTGCCCAGGCCGGTGACGACGTCATCGTGCTGACCCAGCAGACCCCGTTCTACGCCGAGTCCGGTGGCCAGGTCGGCGACAACGGCACCCTGTCCGGCGCCGGCGTGCAGGTGGACGTCAGCGACACCCAGAAGTTCGCGGGCCAGTTCCATGGGCACGTGGGCAAGCTCACGGAGGGCAGCCTCAAGGTCGGCGACGTGCTGTCCGGCCAGGTGGATGGCCAGCGCCGCGGCGCAACCATCCTCAACCACTCGGCCACCCACCTGCTGCATGCCGCCCTGCGCGAAGTGCTGGGCACCCACGTGCAGCAGAAGGGCTCGCTGGTCGCGCCCGATCGCCTGCGCTTCGACTTCTCGCACTTCGCGCCGATCAGCGCCGGGGACCTGGCGGTCATCGAGCGCAAGGTCAACGAGCAGGTGCGTGCCAACAACGCCGCTGAAGTCCACACCATGGGCATGCAGGAAGCGCTCGACTTCGGCGCGATGGCGCTGTTCGGCGAGAAGTACGGCGAGCATGTGCGCGTGCTGAAGATGGGCGACTACTCCACCGAACTGTGTGGCGGTACGCATGTCTCGCGCACGGGCGACATCGGCCTGTTCAAGATCACCTCCGAAGGCGGCGTGTCCTCGGGCGTGCGCCGCATCGAAGCGGTGACCGGGCAGGGCGCCCTGGATTACGTGGCCCATGAGGAAGCGCAGCTGAGTGAAGCGGCCGCACTGCTCGGCGGCAATGCCGGCGACGTGGTCGACAAGATCCGCCAGCTCGGTGAGCGCCAGAAGAAGCTCGAACGCGAACTGGACGCACTCAAGGCCAAGCAGGCCGCCGGTGCCACCGCCGATCTCGGTGCGGCGGCGGTGGAGGTCAATGGCGTCAAGATCCTGGCCTCGCGCCTGGAAGGCTTCGATGCCAAGGCACTGCGCGACGCGATGGACCGCCTCAAGCAGCAGCTGGGCGATGCGGTGATCGTGCTGGCCGGTACCCAGGATGGCAAGGCCGCGCTGGTTGCGGGCGTGAACGGCAGTGCAATGGGCAAGGTCAAGGCCGGGGAACTGTTGTCCCACATCGCCAGTCAGATCGGGGGCAAGGGCGGCGGCCGCCCGGATCTCGCCCAGGGTGGTGGCGAGGACGGGCCCGCCCTTGCTTCTGCGCTTGCCGCAGTCGTGGGTTGGGTCACCCCCCGTATCTGAACACCCTGAAGCCTCCTGCTCCTTGAAGGGGCGGGAGGCCTGACGGTACTATGGCGAATCCTTTCCCTTTGTCGTGTGGCGTTCCTTGGCTGGGCGCCGAGCCGGTGGGGAAGATCCACCGGTTCCCTGGAGACTTGCAAAAATGTTGATCCTGACTCGCCGCGTAGGCGAAACCCTGATGATCGGTGACTCGGTCAGCGTGACCGTGCTCGGCGTCAAGGGCAACCAGGTGCGTATCGGTATCACCGCTCCGAAGGACGTGGCCGTGCACCGCGAAGAGATTTACCAGCGGATCCAGCGCGGCGATGAGCCGAATGCATCCGGAAGTGAAAATTCTTCGGATTAAGGCTTTACCTTCGGGCGCGGAAAACGTTATTATTCGCGCCCCCGCTGAGATGAAACACGGCAGCGGCGGAACCAGAACACTGGAGCGGTGCCCGAGTGGCTGAAGGGGCTCCCCTGCTAAGGGAGTATAGGGCTTAAAACTCTATCGAGGGTTCGAATCCCTCCCGCTCCGCCAGTAGTAGAAAAGGCCTTCGTGCGCGAGCACGGAGGCCTTTTTCTTTGGCTCGCGCGGGGCGGGCTCGCGCTGCCGGGCGACTGGATCGGTGCGTGGATCACCGCCTTGATCCTGTGCCCATTCGGGTCGATCAGGCAGGCGGTGTAGCAGTGATCGCCGTAGTCCTCGCGCAGACCCGCCGCCCCGCTGCAGGTGCCGCCGCTGCCAGCCCGGCGCGGTGGAACGCCGCCGCCTGGCGCGAGATCACGCACGCCACATGAGGTGTGATGCAGCAGGGGATGCGTTTTAGTAGTGACTACAGCGCAGCCTCGCATGACGTCGGGAGGGGGGCTCGGCGGGACTATTCGAACGGCACATGACCTCGATCCGCATTCTTCATTGGTGCTGCAACGGCGGCTCGGCTACGGTCTTGTCGAGCGCCGACATCCCCTGGCGCTGCCGGCGTAAGGAGCAAGAATGTCGATTCAACGGATGTCGCTACGTGGCTGGGTGGTCCTGGGCATGCTGATGGGCATGGTCATGCCGGTCAGTGCTGCATCGTTGGACGAGCGCCTGCATCGGGCGGCGGAAAAGGGCGATGACGCGGCCGTGCGGACGCTGCTGGGGCAGGGCGCGGCGGTGGACGCACGCGATGCAGCCAAGGCGACGCCGCTGCTGGTGGCCACCCGCCACAACCACGTGGATGCAGCGCGTGCGCTGATCCAGGCCGGTGCCGACGTGAATGCCAAGGATGCGATCCACGACAGCCCGTACCTCTACGCCGGGGCGCGAGGGCATCTGGAAATCCTGCAGGCGACCCTGGCGGCCGGCGCGGATCTGAAGAGCACCAACCGCTACGGGGGCACCGCACTCATTCCGGCTGCCGAACGCGGGCATGTGCAGGCGGTGGCGATGCTCATCGCGGCCGGCGTCAATGTGGATCACGTCAACAACCTGCAATGGACTGCACTGCTGGAGGCGATCATCCTGAGTGATGGCGGTCCCCGGCACGTGCAGATCGTCCGTCAGCTGATCGACGCGAAGGCGGATGTGAACCTGGCCGACGGTGACGGCGTCACCCCCTTGCAGCATGCGCGCCGGCGCGGCTACCGCGAGATCGAGTCGATGCTGCTCGCCGCCGGCGCGGACCAGGGCTGAGCAACGGCAAGACGGGAAGGCGAACTGTTGCCGCTGCCTTGACGCGGCGCAGGCATGCTCTGCACCGCCGCTCTGCGAAGCTGTCTGCTTACCCCGCAGAAACAGGAGTCGCCGTGAACACACGTCGCCACTTCCTCTCCGTTGCCGCTGCCGGTACCGCGGCGCTCGCCGCCTCGCCGTTGATGGCGCAGTCCGCCGGCCCGGGCAGCGTGCTGCCCACCCGGGGCCGAACGGCGGCGACGCCATTGCGGGGCAACCCCGCGCAGCCGGGCGGGCGTTACCGTCCGCTGACCCGCCTGGGGCTAGGTGGGGTGGCGATCGGCAACGGATTCGCGGCCAGCACCGATGCGCAGAGCGAGCAGACGCTGGCCGCCGCGTATGCGGCAGGCGTGCGCTGTTTCGATACCTCGCCGTGGTACGGGCTGGGTCTGAGCGAGCGGCGGTATGGTCATCATCTGCATACCCACCCGGCGCGCGATTACACCTTGTCCACCAAGGTGGGGCGGTTGCTGACCGCAACCCGTGGCGAACTGCAGGACACGATGTGGCAGGACCCGTCGCCGTTCCACTACCGCTACGACTATTCCGCCGATGGCGTGCGCCGTTCGGTCGAGGACAGCCTCAACCGGCTCGGTGTCTCGCAGCTGGACGTGGTGTTCATCCACGACCTGTCGCCAGACAACGAAAAAGATCTCGGGATGCCGTGGGAGCAGCGTTTCGCCGAGGCTGCGAAGGGCGCGATGCCGGCGTTGACCCGGATGCGCGAGGAGGGGCTGATCAAGGCCTGGGGGTTCGGCGTCAATCGCCCCGAGCCCGCCCTGCGCGCGATCGCCGAAGCGGACCCGGACATCTTCCTGCTGGCCTGCCAGTACTCGCTGCTGGACCATGACGAGGCCCTGCATGCGACCTTCCCGAAGATCGCCGCACACGGCGCGTCGGTGGTGGTGGGTTCGCCGCTGTTGGCGGGTTACCTGGCCGGTCGCGACCGGTATCTCTACGACGGCACGGTGCCGTCGTGGGCACCGGAAAAGCGCGCGAAGGTGCAGGCCGTCTGCGACCGTCACGGCGTGGACCTGCGCACGGTGGCGCTGCAGTTCGCCGACGCGCCCGAGGTGGTTTCGGCGATCATTCCCGGTGCCCGCACTGCCGAACAGGTGCAGGCCAACGTGGCCTCGATGGCGATCGCGGTGCCGTCCGGGCTGTGGGCCGAGCTCAAGCAGGAGCGACTGATCGCCGAAGATGCGCCCGTGCCCGCAGGGTGAGTTGCGTCGGCGCTGGGCAGGCCGGGCACCCTTTCCGGTGCCCGGCCTTCTTCATGGTGTCGTGCCGCCGGGCTGACTTAAGATCAGGCCCTCGGGCAGGAAAGGAATCCCTTCCACGCCATCCACAGGGAGCATGTGCATGCCGAATTACAGGATTCGCCTTCTTGCCATCGCGCTGCTGGCCTCGACGTCGGCGGCACACGCCGCCAGCTGCGACGCCGGGTTCCAGATCGTGGGCGATGCGCGCAATGGGCAGGTCTACATCGCGCAGGTGACGGTCCCGGGCCTGGCGGTGGACAGCGCCCTGGGCCAGGTCCGCGCGGGCGCGGTGCGGGAAAAGTTCGTGGTCGGCAACGACCTGATCACGCCGAAGAAGGGCACGCTGTACCTGGTGGCGAACAGTGCCAATCCGCCGCTGGTGGTGCTGACAACGGCCGAGGCGGGCGGTCGGGTCTCGCTGCGGACACGGTTGGCGCCGGGCCAGACCATGACGCCGGAAAACGCGCGGACGGCGATGTGTGGCCTGCTGAACTCGCTCAAGCCCGGCAAAGAGGGCGCCGCCATCGCCGCGGCGGCCCGCAGCGCCAGCGGCACGGACAAGGTGATCGATATCGATGCGGTCTCGTTGTCGGTCGCGCTGGAGAAGGAGAGCGAGGCGACGCAGCGCTCGCTCAATGCCAGCGGGCTGAAGGGCGCGTTCACCGGGAAGATGGCGCCGCATGCCGGGTACCAGCCGATGCAGATCCGCTTTCTCGGGCAGCGCCTGCGCATCGATGGGCAGGTCTATACGGTCACGGTCGATCCGCTGGACAGGAAGACGGTGGAGGTGGCGTATCTGGTGACCCGCAAGAAGGGGGTGCTGCGCCTGCGCGAGGGCCGGGACAGCAACCGGGCCAACTACGCGGTCGAGTGCACCCTGGCGGACGATCAATCTGCCCTGGCCGGGACGTTGCGCCCGAATGACTGGGTGACCTTGGCCGGCACCGTGGATGACGTCGGGCCGTCGCGGGTCCATCTGCGCGACTGCCGCCAGGCCAATTGAGTCCGTGCACGCGGCGGGTGGAGGGTCGCGCAATCGCGCGCCCCAGCATCCAGCGATAGCCGGTGCCTTTCGCCGCAGCCGCAGATGCGGCATCATGCGGCCCATCGTTACCTCCAGCCGCCGCCAGAGGATTCCCATCCTGCCTCTGGAGGCGTTGCCGTGTCCGTTGCTCCGTTGCGTGTTGTCCCGACCCTTGCCGGTCGCCGTCCCGTCACCCCGTCGTCCTCCGTCCTGACACTGGCGCTGTCCGCCGCGCTTGGCCTGGCCACGGCGCCCGGCAGCGTGCGCGCGGAAGATGCGCCCCCCGCCGACAGTGCGCAGACGTTGCAGACCGTGCAGGTCACCGCCAATCAGCTCGGCACCGTGACGGAAGGCAGTGATTCCTACACGCCCGGCACGATCGCCACCGCGACCCGTCTGGTGCTCAGCCCGCGCCAGACCCCGCAGTCGATCAGCGTGATTACGCGGCAGGAAATGAACGACTTCGCCCTCAACGGCATCGATGACGTCATGAAGGTCACGCCGGGCGTGAGCATCGTCACCTACGACAGCGAGCGCACCGAGTACTACGCGCGCGGCTTCGCGGTGCAGAACTTCCAGTACGACGGCATCCCGATGGCGCGCGATTCGGCGTATTCGGCCGGCAACACGCTCAGCGACATGGCCATCTACGATCGCGTGGAAGTGCTCAAGGGCGCCACCGGCCTGCTCACCGGCATGGGCGACCCGGGCGCGACCATCAACCTGGTGCGCAAGAAGCCCACCCGCGAGCTGGCCGGCAGTGCCACGCTGGGCGTTGGTTCCTGGGACAGCTACCGCGCCGAGGTCGATGTCGGTGGCCCGCTCACCGAGAGCGGGCGCGTGCGCGGCCGCGTCGTGGGCGCCTACCAGGACAAGCATTCCAACGTCGACCACTACCAGCGCAGGAATGAGGTGTTCTACGGCATCCTCGAAGCCGACCTCGGCGAGAGCACGCTGCTGACCGTCGGTGCCGATTACCAGGACAGCGATCCGGAAGGTTCCAGCTGGGGCGGTATTCCCCTGCTGGACAGTGCAGGCAACTTCAACGACATGCCGCGCGCGTTCAACAACGGCGCGCGCTGGAGCCGCTGGGGCCAGTACGCCCGCACCGGCTTCGCCACGCTGGAACACACCTTCGGCAATGACTGGGTCGCCAAGCTGCAGCTCAACCACCAGGTCAACGGCTATGACGCCTCGCTGGGCGCCGCGGCCGGTGGCAACCCGGATCCGGTCACCGGGGAGGGCGTGAGCATGTGGCTGGGCCAGTACATCGGCAAGACCACCAGCAACGCGGCCGATCTGTACGTCAGCGGAAAGTTCGAGTGGTTCGGTCGGCAGCATGAGCTGGTGGTCGGAGGCAGCGTGTCGCGCAAGCGCTGGGTCAACAACGGCTACTCGCCGCAGCCGGGCTACGTGAGTGACGTCGCCGACTACTACGCCTGGACCGGCGATGTACCCGAGCCGGATTGGCAGTGGGGCTACGGTGACAACCAGGTCACCCGCGAAAGCGGTGCCTACGTGGTGGGCCGTTTCGACCTGGCCGATCCGCTCAAGCTGATCGTCGGCAGCCGCATCGCCAACTACACATCCCCGGACACCGACGAGAGCGGCGTGGTCGTGCCATACGCCGGCCTGGTGTACGACCTCAACCGCAACTTCTCGGTGTTCGCCAGCTACAGCACCATCTTCAAGCCGCAGGGCAACCAGGATGAGCAGGGCCGGGTGCTGGATCCGCTGGAAGGGCGCAGCTACGAAGCCGGCCTGAAGGCGGAGTTCTACGAGGGTCGCCTCAACGCCAGTGCGGCGGTGTTCCAGCTGGAGCAGGACAACTACGCGCAGCCGACCGGCGGCAGGACGCCGAGTGGCGGGATCGCCTATGAAGGCCTGATGGGCGTGCGCACCAAGGGCTATGAGCTGGAGGTATCGGGCCAGTTGGCGCCAGGTTGGCAGATCCAGGGCGGTTACGCGCACAAGATCGCGCGCCAGCAGTCCACCAAGGTCTCCACGCTGGAGCCGGAAGATCAGTTCAGCGTGCACACCAGCTACCGCCTCACCGGTGCGGCCGACGGCTGGAGCCTCGGCGGCGGCGCGCGCTGGCAGGGCAGCACGTTCGGCACGATCACCAACCCGGCCACCGGCGGAAGCCAGGTCCACCGCACCGAGCCCTACTGGCTGCTCGATGCGATGGCGCGGTACCAGTTCAACGACAAGCTCTCGGCGACGCTCAACGTCAACAACCTGCTGGACAAGCACTACTACACGATCTTCAGCTGGTACAGCACCTACACCTGGGGTGAGCCGCGCAACGTGCGCCTGACCCTGAATTACAGGTTCTGATCCAGGCCACCAATGACACCCCGGGCAACCGGAGTGTCGGCGTCTGCGGCCGGGTGGTTACAGGGCCAGCTCGAACACGATCACTTCCGCGTCGTTGGCGTTTTCCAGCGTCAGCTGCGCCTCGTCGGTGACCTGCAGTGCGTCGCCGGTGTCCAACGTGATGCCGTTGACCTGCAGCTGCCCGCGGGCAACCTGCACATAGGCACCACGGCGCGGGGCCAGCGGCAGGTGGACGCGGTCGTCGCCGTCCAGGATCGTGGCGTAGATGTTCGCGTCCTGGTGGATCAGCAGTGAGCCCTCACGACCATCGCGCGAGGCGATCAGGCGCAGCTGGCCGCGCTTGGTGTCCGGCGCGAAATGCGTTTCCTGGTAGCTCGGGGTGATGTTCTCCTGGTCGGGGAACAGCCAGATCTGCAGGAAGTGCACCGCCTCGTCGGCGGAGTGGTTGAACTCGCTGTGGCTGACCCCGCTGCCCGCGCTCATGCGCTGCACGTCGCCATACCGCAGCACCGAGCCGGTGCCCATCGAATCCTTGTGCTCCAGCGCCCCGCCCAGCACGTAGGAGATGATCTCCATGTTGCTGTGGCTGTGCGTGCCGAAGCCCTGGCCACCCTGGACGCGGTCTTCATTGATCACCCGCAGCGGGCCGAAGCTGGTGTAGCGCGGGTCGTAGTAGTTGGCGAAGGAGAAGGTGTGCATGGAGTTCAGCCAGCCATGGTCGGCCTTGCCACGGGTGTTGCTCTTGCGGATCTGCAGCATGGTGAATCTCCTCGGTGTTCGACGGTTTCGATGGTGGTCCGGGCGGCGTATGCCGGTCCCTTTCCTGTTGCGGCCAGTATCCGCTTGCTCCGGCGCGTTGAAAAACGGATAGTTTCGCAAGCCATCATCGAAAAATTCGAATGCTCAAGCTCAGCCTCGACGCCCTGCAGATCCTGGACGCCATCGACCGCCGCGGCTCGTTCGCCGCCGCCGGCAAGGCCCTGCACAAGGTGCCCTCGACCATCTCCTATACCGTCTCCAAGCTGGAGGAGGACCTGGGCGTACAGCTGTTCGACCGGGTGGGCCCGCGCGCGCACCTGACCCCGGCAGGCGAGGCGCTGCTGGAGGAGGGGCGCCATCTGCTGCGGGCAGCCCGTGAACTGGAGATGCGCGTGCGGCGGGTGGCGTCCGGTTGGGAGGCCGAGCTGACGGTGGCGGTCGACTCGATGTTCGTGCCGGCGCTGCTGGCCGAGGACGTGCGCGCCTTCAATGCGGTGGCGGAACAGACCCGGATGCGGCTGATCAGTGAATCGCTGTCGGGCACCTGGGAAGCGCTGCTGGACCGACGTGCGGATCTGCTGGTCGGTGCGGCGGGTGAGGGGCCCAGTGGCGGGGGCTATGTCGTCGAGCCGATGGGCGTGGTGCAGTTCGTGTTCGCCGTGTCGCCCTCCCATCCATTGGCAGCCGCGCCCGAACCGCTGGGCCGCGAGCAGCTGGCCGCCCACTGCGCGATCGCCGTGGCCGATTCGGCACGGCGGCTGCTGCCGCGCACGGTCGGGCTGCTGATGGGGCAGGAGACGGTTACCGTGCCGGACATGGTCAGCAAGTTCCGCCTACAGTGCGCCGGGCTGGGCTTCGGCTTCCTGCCCGAGCCGTACGTCCGGCAGGCGGTGCGGGATGGCAGGCTGGTGATCAAACAGGTGGAGGAGCCCAAGCCGGACGAGACGTTCTGGCTGGCCTGGCGCACCGGCGAGGAGGGGGCCGCGCTGACGTGGTGGCGCGAGCGCATGCAGCGGCCGGCGGTGTTGGCAGGCTGGTGGCCGACCATGGAGGGCTGGCTGGGCTGAGCCACCGCAGCGGGAGGTGGCTGAATGCCTCCTGCGCTGTCATTGAATGGTCATCCGGATGCGATAGAGCGCCGCCGGCACGATCGGTAACCTGTCGGACTCGTCTGGTTTTTCGCCCCTATCCCCATGAAGCGCTTGCTGCTGTTGCTGCTGGCCGGGGCCGGCCTGTGGCTGGCTGCCTGCTCCTCCCTGACCTCCACCGCTGCCTCCACCTCGCTGAGCGATCGGCTGATCGCGCCCGGTGGCGTGTCCACGCTGCTGGACATGCCGCGCATCGCCGAAGCGGTGGACAGCGTCCCCAACCGCCATGGTCGGGTCACCGGCCGCGCCGGCGTGCCGATCTTCTGGCGTGCGTTCGATCCCGGTCAGTACGGGGTGCGGTATGAGTATCTGCCCCAGCAGCACGACAACGGCGAGCCGCTGCGTACCGGCATGGCGTTGGACCTGCCGCATCCGTTCCGGCCGCAGGCGCCGCGCGGCACGGTGGTGCTGCTGCACGGCTGGATGATGAACGGTGATGCGATGCTGCCGTGGTCGCTGCAGTTGGCGCAGTCCGGCTACCGGGTGGTCACCATCGACCTGCGCAACCATGGCCATTCCGGTGCGGGCCCGTCCGGTTACGGGACCTTCGAATCGGATGACGTGGTCGACGTCATCGCCGCGCTGAAGGCGCGCGGGGAGGTGGTCGGGCCGCTGTATCTGTTCGGCGTCTCCTACGGTGCGGCCACCGCGCTGTTCACCGCCGAGAAGCTCGGCGACCAGGTTGCCGGCGTGGTGGCGATGGAGTCATTCGCCAATGCCGGTGATGCGATCCGCAGCATGATCCCGCACCTCATGTCGCTGCAGCCGACCGCCTGGAAGGCGCAGGCGATGGCTGCCTACGGCCGCTGGCGCTACGGCGACCAGGACATCAACCAGGTCATCGTGGCTGCCAGCCAGCGGCTGGACCTGGACCTGGATCGTGTCGATGTGACGCGCGCGCTGGCCGACACGCGCGCCTGCGTGCTGCTGCTGCATGGCCAGGACGACCAGCATGTGCAGGTGAGCCAGGGGCGACGGCTGGCGGCGGCGAGTCCGCGGGTGCATTACATCGAGATGCGCGGCGAAGACCACATCACCCTGCCGTTGCGGGTGGATCTGCTGGGCGGGGTGGTCGACGACTGGCTCGCGCAGGAAACGCGTGCCGGCGCGCACTGCGCGGCGCCGGAGATCCCCGAGGAGGCCGATCGAATGGCGATGGCGCAGGTGGCGGCCACGCCGCGCGGGTGATGCGCCGTTCCGTCGTCGGGTAGTGCCGGCCGTTGGCCGGCTCCAGGCACACTGCCCGCATGCATCGAGCGGTGTCTTCGCTCCGGGTGTGTCGCGAGTGTATGGCCCCGTACCGGCCACTACGGGCTCGGCTTGCGGTACGCATGCCGAAGCCAGGCTCTTCCTGTGTCAGTCGGTGGGTCGGGCCCAGCGCCCGGCCCACCGGCTCGCCAAGCGGCCGCGCGGGAAAAGATCCAAGGCGCGCTTCGTGCTTGCCCCGCATGGGGGCGCAGAAGCAAAAAAAAACAGCAGCCGATGGCTGCCGTCTTCGTCGATGCAATGGTGCGCCCGGAGAGATTCGAACTCCCGACCGCCTGGTTCGTAGCCAGGTACTCTATCCAACTGAGCTACGGGCGCATTTGCATTGTCTGGTTGTATTTCCCGTCGGTGTGTCGCCACATTCGACAAGAGGGCAGGGCAGGCCTGCCGCGCGATGTAATGGTGCGCCCGGAGAGATTCGAACTCCCGACCGCCTGGTTCGTAGCCAGGTACTCTATCCAACTGAGCTACGGGCGCATTTACATCACGTTGTACTGCTGATGCCGGCGGCGGAGCCGGCAACCTGTTGATGGTGCGCCCGGAGAGATTCGAACTCCCGACCGCCTGGTTCGTAGCCAGGTACTCTATCCAACTGAGCTACGGGCGCGTCAACAGGAGCGGAATTATGCGGATGCAGGCCGCATTCGTCAACGCTTTTGTGAAGATCTTCATTCCAATGAATGAAACAGCAGCGCGGCCACGGCCTGCGGGGCGGTCATCCAGGCGAAGTGATCCGCACGCACGCCAAGCGCGGCGGGCGACACCCCGCTGAGCGTGGCGGTCGTCTGCGGCATCTTGGCCAGCAGGCCGTGCATGGAGGTGGCCGGGGCCAGCCAGTCCTGTTCCATCACCACGGCGGTGGCGCGCGCGCGCACCCCACGCAGCCCGGCTTCAAGATCCTCGCCAATGCCCGCGCCGGCATAGCGGTTGTTCAGCCCCACCTTGGCCCAGTCGGTGATCAGGCCGCGCGCCTCGGTGCCGCCGAAGCCGAGCCGACGACCGGGCAGCACGCCCTGGCGGTGTGCCAGCCACGGCAGGAACCGGTAGATCAGCGGCAGGGTCCAGCCGCGCGGGGCCGGGAAGGTGCGCCAGTAGGGCGTGCCACTGGCGACCAGCCACAGGCGTTGGAAAACACCGGGATGCTGCCCGGCGAAGCAGCAGGCCAGCTGTCCGCCGAGGCTGTGACCGCCAATGACGCCTTGGGTGGGGGCGCCCGCAGCGAGCTGGGCCAGGCTGGCGGGCAGGTCGAGCGTGAGCAGCTCGCGATAGCCCCAATCCTGCGTGCGTGAGGGGCGCAGGCTGCTGCTGCCGTTGCCGCGCCACTCGTGCAGGTACACCGCCACGCCATGTGCGGCCAAGGCATCGGCCAGCAGCAGGTAATGGCGCGCGGCCACGCCCAGCGCGGGCAGCCACAAAAGGTGTGCGCGCGGCTGCGCGGGTACCCGGGCGAGCAGTTCGAAACGGTGGCCGTCGGCGGCGGTGATCGGTACGGCGAGCGCGTCGATCATGCCGGTCGCGCTGCGCCGAAGTGGTCGATCACCAGGACCTCGCTGCGGCCCGGGTAGTAGCCGCCCTGCAGGCCGCGCGCGACGTAGTCGATCGCCGCCTCGCAGGCATTGGGCAGCGACAGGCCCTGGCACAGCTGCGCGGCGATGGCCGAGGCCAGCGTGCAACCGGTGCCATGTGCATCGACCGGCAAGCGCGCATGGATGAACTCTTCGTGGCTGACACCATCGAAATAGCGGTCGATCACGCGCGGGCCTTCATGCAGGTGGCCGCCCTTGAGCAGCACCGCGCCAGCGCCAAGGTCGAGCAGCGCGGCGGCGGCGTTCTCGGCATCGTCGGCGCTGCTGATCGTGCGCCCGAGCAGCAGCTCGGCTTCGGGGATGTTCGGGGTCAGCAGCGTGGCCAGCGGCAGCAGTCGCTCACGCATGGCCCGCAGCGCGCTGTCCTCCAGCAGCCTGGCGCCGCTGGTGGCGACCATGACCGGGTCGAGCACGACGTGGGTGGGGCGATGGCGCTCCAGCGCGCTGGCAACGAGCTCGATCACCTCCGCATTGGCGAGCATGCCCAGCTTCACCGCATGGATGTCGAAGTCGGCGAAGCAGGCCTCGATCTGCGCGTGCAGGAAATCCAGCGGCGGCACGTGCACGGCGGTCACCCCCCGCGTGTTCTGCGCGGTCAGGGCGGCAATCGCCGACAGGCCATGGACGCGGTGCGCGGCGAAGGCCTTGAGGTCGGCCTGGATGCCGGCACCGCCGCCGGAATCGGAACCGGCGATGGTCAGGGCGGAAACAGGGGCGGGCGGGGTCATGCGCTGATTGTGCAATGTTTGCCGCGGCATTGCTTCAGGGCCGGCGCAGCAGCATCCATTGCCGGTACAGCACGTAGCCCAGGCCGGTGCAGCCGGTCAGCAGCGCCGGGGCGAGCAGGGCGTCGTAGCCGAAGCGGAGAAACAACGCTGCGCCGATCACGCCGCCGGCGAGGAAGCCGCTGACGATCAGCCCGCTCAGGGTGAGGCGCCGGATCGGCAGGGGCAGGCCACGCAGCAGGTGGCCCAGGCCGATGCCCAGGTCGGTGAACATGCCGCTGAGGTGGGTGGTGCGCACCACCGCGCCGCTGAAGGTGGTGGCCATGGCGTTCTGCAGGCCGCAGGCCATGGCGGCGGCCAATGCGCCCCAGATCTGCTGCTGCTTGAACAGGGGAATGGCCGCCAGCAGCAACAGCGATTCCAGGGTGAGGACCACGCCGTAGCGCCGGCCCAGCTGCAGCGCGCTGTCCTGGATGATCATGCCGCTGAGCATCGCGCCCAGGCAGAACGCGATGAGCAGGCCCCACAGGTGCCCGACGACGCGCCAGTCGCCCTGCGCCAGCGCCATGCCGAGCTGGCTGGTGGTGCCGGTCATGTGGCTGACCGCCTGGTGTTCGAACCCCAGGAAGCCGACCACGTTGACCATGCCGGCCACGCACGACAACGCGACCGCGCCGATCCATACCCAGGTGGGCAGCCGGATGCTCATCGAGCCTGGATGGGCGTGGCCACGGCAGGCTCAGGGGGTGTCGAGCGCGCCGTTGAAGCGGACGTCGGTGAACTGCGCGCTGGCCGGATCGAATACGGCGCCCCAGAACTGGCTGCCCCCGTCGCAGACCCGGATCGCCTCGCGCGCCGGATCGATGTCGGCATCGTCGGGGAGGTGGAAGGCATTGAGGTAGATCAGCTTGCGTCCGTTCATTTCGATGCCGACGTACTGGCGATCGAAATCAACGACCTTGGGCACCTGTGCCTCCAGGGTCGGCAGGGCTGCCTCCAGCTGTTCGACCTCCTTGCGGCTGGGCGCCCAGTAGCCGGTGACCCGCCCGGCCTCGCGGCCGGGACTGTCGCGCGAGCAGGTATCGAGCACCTGGGCGGCGACGATCGGTCGCGTCACCACCCAGGACTGGCCGGTCTTGACCGCGGTCGGTACGCTGGCGCCCGGCCGCGTGTTGGCGGGCGTGCACGCGGCCACCAGCGCGGCAAGCGCCAGCGGCAGGACGGCACGGGACAGGGACTGGTTCACAACACCTCCGAAGCGTAGTCGGCCAGGCGCGAACGCTCGCCACGGCGCAGCGTGACATGGGCGCTGTGCGGCCAGTTCTTGAAGCGGTCCACCGCGTAGGTCAGGCCCGAGGTGGTCTCGGTCAGGTACGGGGTGTCGATCTGTTCGACGTTGCCCAGGCAGACGATCTTGGTGCCGGGGCCGGCACGGGTGATCAGGGTCTTCATCTGCTTGGGGGTGAGGTTCTGTGCTTCGTCCAGGATCAGGTAACGCGACAGGAAGGTACGCCCGCGCATGAAATTGAGCGAGCGGATCTTGATCCGGCTGGCGATCAGGTCGTTGGTTGCCGCACGGCCCCACGCGCCGCCTTCCTGGGTGTGGGTGAGCACTTCCAGGTTGTCGGTGAGCGCGCCCATCCACGGGGTCATCTTTTCTTCCTCGGTGCCGGGCAGGAAGCCGATGTCCTCGCCGACGCTGACCGTGGCGCGGGTCATGATGATCTCGCGGTAGCGCTGCTGGTCCATGGTCTGGGCCAGGCCGGCGGCCAGTGCCAGCAGGGTCTTGCCGGTACCGGCGGTGCCGAGCAGGGTGACGAAATCGATCTCCGGGTCCATCAGTGCGTTGAGCGCGAAATTCTGCTCGCGGTTGCGCGCGCTGATCCCCCACACCGCATGGCTGCCATGGCGGAAATCATTGACCAGCGACAGGGTGACCTTGTCGCCGTCGACCTTGGCCACGCGCAGTTCGACTTCATCGTCGCCGGGCAGGTAGGCGTACTGGTTGGGATGCCAGCTCTCGTCTTCGCTGGCGATGATCTCGTAACTGGTGCGGCCCTTGTCGCTCCAGCTGCGCAGGCTGTCGGTGTGCTTCTTCCAGAAGTCGTCGGGCAGCTCGGTGGCGCCGGTGTAGAGCAGGCTGAAATCGTCGAGCGCGCGGTCGTTTTCGTAGTCCTCGGACACGATGCCGGCGATCGCCGCCTTGATCCGCAGGTTGATGTCCTTGGAGACGAACACCACCGGGATCTCGGGGATCTGCTCCTTCAGCGCCAGGATCGCGCCGAGGATGGCGTTGTCCGGGATGACCGCGCCGAAACTCTTGCCCGCGTCGAAGTGGCTGGTCTGGAAGCGCAGCAGGCCCACGCTCTGCTTGCCGCGCAGCTGCAGGCCGTTGGGGCGCTGCAGCGGGATGCCATCGGCCAGGTTGTCCAGGCCCGACGCCTGCACCAGCTCGTTGAGGAAACGGCTGACCTGGCGTGCGTTGCGGCTCGCCTCGGTGGTGCCCTTCTTGCCGTTGTCCAGCTCTTCGATCACCTGCATCGGCAGGTAGACATCATGCTCCTCGAACTTGAACAGCGCGGTCGGATCGTGCATGAGCACGTTGGTATCCAGAACGTAGATGCGCTTGCCTCGGGTCATCGTCATTTCCTGGTGGCAGAACAGGGGCAAGCCATCACGACCTGCGGGGCAGGGTGATGGCCATTGGGGGGTGCCGGGTTGGTCACTGGGTTTTCGCGGCCTTCAGGGCGTCAAGCACGGTATCCGCGTGGCCGGCCACCTTCACCTTGCGCCACGCCTGCACGATACGACTGTCGGGTGAGATCAGGAAGGTGCTGCGTTCGATGCCACGCACCTGCTTGCCGTACATGTTCTTCAGCTTGATCACATCGAAGGCGGTGCACAGCGCTTCGTCGCCATCGCTGATCAGCGGGAAGGCGAAGCCGTGCTTGGCGCAGAAGGTGTCGTGGGATTTGACCGAATCGCGGGAGACGCCGAACACGCGGGCGCCGGCCTGGGTGAACTGCGGGAGCAGGGCGTTGAAGTCGATGCCTTCGGTCGTGCAGCCGGGCGTGCTGTCCTTGGGATAGAAGTACAGGACAAGCCATTGGCCGGCGAGCGTGCCGAGGGTGGTGGTGTCACCGCCGGACAGTGCCAGCGGGAGATCGAGGGTGGATCTGTCCAGGGTGTCGCCGATGTTCATGAGGTCCTTTTTCCGGAGCCTGGGGCAAAGCTGTTACAGCGGTGCGTCACTGCACTTGCATGAAACATCGCGCGCCCGTGACGAACGCGCGAAAGATCAGAACTTCATCGGATCCATGATGGCGTCCAGGTTCAGGTGGTCGCAGAACTCGAGGAAATCGTCGCGCAGCGCCGCGATATGCATGTTGGCCGGCACGCCGATCGTGACCTGCGCGGAGAACATTTCCGCACCGGTCTGCATCGCGCGATAGCGGGTGCTCTGCAGGTTCTCGATGGTGATGCCCTGGCGGTCGAAGAAATCGGCCAGCTGGAACAGGATCCCCGGCTTGTCGGCGGCGATCACTTCCACGATGTAGGGCAGCAGGTTGGACTGCGCCTGCTTGGCGCCGGTGCGGTACCACACCAGCTTCAGGCCCTCTTCGCGCTCGAGGCGGGTGAGCATGGCTTCCAGCTTGGCCACCGAATCCCACGAGCCGGTGGCCAGTGCCGTCACCGAGACATCGCGGCCGACGGTGGCCAGGCGGGCATCGACCAGGTTGCAGCCGCTGTCGGCGATACGCCGGGTGACGGGCAGCAGGGGGGACTCCGGATGCGTCGTGTAGGCGTTGATCAGGAGATGGTTTTCGGTCGGCGCAGGCCGCGGCGTGGTGTCGGTCAAGGTGGTTCCGGGTGATACAAGGTGAGTCTGAACGGCCGACGACGGCACGTTCGCCGGAGTCCAGCATACTTGCCCGTGCTTTCGACCCGCAAGTAACATGCAACCTGCATCCGGCCGGCGTTTACGCCCACCGGGTGCCCCCTTTCTTCCGAGCAACGTTTCCTTGTCCCTTTCCGGTCTCATCACCGCGCTGGCCACGCCTTTCCAGGCCGATGGCGCATTGGATCCCGACGGTTGGCAGCGCCTGCTGCACCTGCAACTGGAGGGTGGTGTTCACGGGGTGGTGGTGGCCGGTTCGACCGGCGAGGCCGCGACCCTGTCCGACGACGAGTACGACCAGCTGCTGCGCAGCGCGGTGAAAACCGTGGCCGGACGCGTGCCGGTGCTGGCCGGGACCGGCCTGTCGGGCACGGCGAAAACCATCGAGCAGACCCGCCGCGCGGCCGCCAGTGGCGCGACCCATGCACTGGTGGTGACCCCGCCGTATGTCCGCCCGACCCAGGCAGGCCTGATCGCGCACTACCGCGCGGTGGCCGACCAGGGCGGCCTGCCGGTCATCCTGTACAACGTGCCCGGCCGTACCGGCTGCGACATGCTGCCGGAGACCGTGGCCGCGCTGGCCGCCCATCCGAACATCGTGGGCATCAAGGAAGCGGTGGGCGATGTCGGTCGCGTGCAGGCGTTGCTGGCGCTGCGTTCGGCGGACTTTGCCATCCTCAGTGGCGATGACGGCACCGCGGCGCGCTCGATCCTGTCCGGCGTCGACGGCCTGATTTCGGTCGGCTCCAACGCCCTGCCGGGCGCATACCGGCGCATGTGCGCGCTGGCCGCGGCCGGCGAGCGCGACGCCGCCGAGGCTTGGGATGCCCGCCTGGAACCGTTCCATGCATTCTGCGGCGTGGAGCCCAACCCGATCCCGGTCAAGGACCTGCTGCGCCGGATCGGCATCGGCCACGGCCTGCGCCTGCCGCTGCTGTCCCTTTCCGCGGCCCACCATGCCGCTGCCGAACACCTGGCCACCGACATCGGTGCGCTGGAAGCACTATCCAACCACTGATCGACAGTGGTCACCCAGGAGATTCACATGCGTCAATCCGTTTCCGCCCTCCGCGTGCTGTCCTTCGCGATTCTGGCCACCGCCACCCTGGTGGGCACCACCGGCTGCTTCAAGCGTGGCGCCAAGGGCGACTATGCGCTGGCCCCGGAAATGCGTCCGCTGGAAGTCCCGCCGGATCTGAACGTGCCCGGCAGCAGCGCGGCCGCCCAGGTCCCCGCGCTGGCCTCGCAGGCCCGCCCCGCGGCACCGGCGGCTGCTGCGTCGCAGGCCAACGCGGCCGGCTTCACCGTGCCGGGCAGCAAGGACGAGGTGTTCGGCAAGGTCGGCACCGCGCTGGAAGGCGTGGCCGGCGTGAAGATCGCCAGCAAGGCCCAGCTGCTGGGCTCCTACGACGTGGCCTATGAAGGCAGCGATTTCCTGGTCCGCGTCGTCGGCGTGGAAGCGGGCGCCTACGTCTCGGCGGTCGATCCGCGTGGCCTGCCGGCTACCGGCGCCGCCCCGACCAAGCTGCTGGCCGAGCTGAAGGCGAAGCTGGCGCCGTAAGAGGGCATGCGGACCCGGCCGTTGTCCGGGTCCGTGGCCGCGGGCGGCGGTCCCGGGTGCAGTGCCCCGCGATCAGGCCCCCTGGTAGAGCCGAGCCATGCTCGGCTGCTTCAGGATCGGCCACCCGAGCGGATTAGGGCAGCCGAGCATGGCTCGGCTCTACCGGATTTGGGTGGCCGAGCATGGCTCGGTGCTACCGGATCGGCCAGCCGAGCATGGCTCGGCTCTACCGGATTTGGGTGGCCGAGCATGGCTCGGCTCTACCGGATTTGGGTGGCCGAGCATGGCTCGGTGCTACCGGATCGGCCAGCCGAGCATGGCTCGGCTCTACCGGATTGGGGGGGCCGAGCATGGCTCGGTGCTACCGGATCGGCCAGCCGAGCATGGCTCGGCTCTACCGGATTGGGGCAGCCGAGCATGGCTTGGCTCTACCGGATCTGGGTAGTGGAGCGTGGTTCGGCGCTACCGGACATGAAAAAGGGCGCCCATGGCGCCCTTTTTCAGTGCCGCACGCTGCGTTGCTCAGCGCTCCAGCAGCGGCAGCTTGTCCGGCTTGCCGTCCCAGTCGCCGGCGTCGGCGGGGGGGTCCTTGCGCACGGTCAGTACCGGCCAGGCCTTGGCCAGTTCGGCATTGAGCCCCACGAACACTTCCTGCCCGGCGGGCACGTCGTCTTCGGGGAAGATCGCGTTGACCGGGCATTCCGGTTCGCACAGGGTGCAGTCGATGCACTCGTCCGGATCGATCACCAGGAAGTTCGGGCCTTCATGGAAGCAATCCACGGGGCACACTTCCACGCAATCGGTGTGTTTGCACTTGATGCAGTTTTCGGTGACGACAAAAGGCATGGCTGGATCTGAATCCGACAGTAAGCCGGACAATTCTAGAACAGGTTGGGCGTCGGCGCGGGATTGGATCTCACTTGGCGCTGCAACGGAGGGGGTGGCCGGCCGCGATCACCAGCGGAACGGGGCATCGGGCAGGCCGGCGAGGCCGGTCTCGATGGCGAACACGCCGCCGGCATGCGGGCTGGCCGCCAGCGCTTCGGCGCTGTGGTCCAGGCGCGAGCTGGTCACCATGAGCGTGGTCAGGTCGGCTCCGCCCAGGGCGACACAGGTGGGGTTGGTCACCGGCATCGGCACGATCCGCTCGATCCGGCCGTCGCCGCCGTAGCGCACCACGCGCGAAGCGCGCCACTGCGCATTCCACAGGCTGCCCTCGGCATCGATGATGGCGCCGTCCGGTTCCCAGCTGCGGTCCTCCAGCCGCGCGAACAGGCGCGGGCGGTGGCAACGCGCCAGCGCGGGGTCGTAGTCGCAGCACCAGATTTCCGGGCGCACCGAGTCGCAGTAGTACATCGTGCCGCCATCGGGACTGAAACAGATGGCGTTGGGGATCACCACGCCGGGCAGGTCGAGCGGGCGCAGGCCGTGGCGCGCGCTGTACTGGTAGAAGCGCCCCAGCGGTTCGCGCGCAGGATCTTCGTTCATGGTGCCGAACACCAGGTTGCCGGCGCGGTCGGTGCGGCCATCGTTGCTGCGCGTGCCCGGGTGCTCCGGCTGCACGTCGGCCAGCCACTGCAGCGCCAGGGTGCCGTCCGCGGCATCGATGTCGGCGCGTTGCAGCGAGCCGGCCAGGGCGAGCAGCAGCGTCCCGTCTTCACCCTCGGCCAGGCAGCCGGGGCGGTCGGGCAGGTCCCAGTGGCGGCGGCTGCCATCGGCGGCCAGGTACTGCCACAGGCGTCGCTCGCTGATGTCCACCCAGAACAGGCACTGGCGGCGCGGCGACCACAGCGCGCCTTCGCCATGGGTACAACGGCTGTCGACCAGCAGGGAGGGGGTGGTGGAAATGGCAGGCGTCATCAGGGCGGGCAGGGGCGGCGGGTCGGGCATTCTGCCAGCGTTGATGGCAACGGATCGTGGGGATCGGGCGCGGCGCGACAGCGAGCGTCGTTCCCGGGCCATGCTGGCTGGGCGGCATGGTGTTGCGGGGCGGACCTGTGCGACGCTGCGGCCATCCCGTGGTCGCGCGGTTGGCGGCCGTCCCCCTTCCCCGGCAAGGTGCGTCCATGTCCACAGCGCTTCCCCGATCCGTCGCCCGCGGCGAGAACACCGGCTTCATCGTCCTGATCAGCTGCGTGGCCACCATTGGCGGCTTCCTGTTCGGCTTCGACAGCGGCGTGATCAATGGCACCGTGGACGGGCTCAAGCAGACCTTCCAGTCCAGCCAGGCCGGGATCGGCTTCGAAGTGGCCTCGATGCTGCTCGGCTGTGCGTTCGGCGCGTTCTTCGCCGGGCGGCTTGGCGATCGGCTGGGCCGGCGCGGGGTGCTCATCATCGCCGCAGTGATGTTCCTGCTGTCCGCGCTGGGGGCCGGCGCGGCGCACAGTTCGGCGGTATTCGTGCTGGCGCGGGTGGTCGGGGGCTTCGCGGTCGGCGCGGCCAGCGTGATGTCGCCGGCCTATATCGCCGAGGTCGCCTCGGCGCGCTATCGCGGGCGCCTGGCCACGGTGCAGCAGATGGCGATCATCAGCGGGCTGTTCTGTGCCTTCCTCAGCAACTTCCTGTTGGCGCGCGCCGCCGGGGCTTCGACCGAGCCGCTGTGGCTCGGGCAGGAAGCCTGGCGCTGGATGTTCTGGATGCAGGCGCTGCCCTCGGGCCTGTTCCTGGTGTTGCTGCTGCGCATTCCCGAGAGTCCGCGCTACCTGGTGGTGAAGGGCCGGCAGGACGAGGCGATGGCGGTCTTGACCCGGTTGTACGGACCGGACGAGGCGAGGGCCAAACTGGCCGAGATCGACGGGTCGCTGGCCGGCGAGGCGCACCGCCCGCGGCTCTCGGACCTGCTCGACACGACCAGCGGGCGGCTGCGCCGGATTGTCTGGATCGGCATCGGCCTGGCCGTGTTCCAGCAGCTGGTCGGGATCAACGTGGTCTTCTACTACGGTGCGGTGCTGTGGCAGGCGGTCGGCTTTTCGGAGAACGACGCGCTGTTGATCAACGTGCTGTCCGGGGCGCTGAGCATCGGGGCGTGCCTGCTCACCATCGTGCTGATCGACCGGATCGGGCGGCGGCCGTTGTTGTGGATCGGCTCGCTGGGCATGGCCGTGTCGCTTGCCCTGGTCACCGTGGCCTTCGCCAGCGGCACCCTGGACGGCGGGCGGCTGCAGCTGTCCGATGGCATGGGCCGCCTGGCGCTGGTCGCGGCCAACGTCTACGTGGTGTTCTTCAACATGTCCTGGGGCCCGGTGATGTGGGTCATGCTGGGCGAGATGTTCCCCAACCAGATCCGCGGCTCGGGCCTGGCGGTGGCCGGCGCGGCGCAGTGGACGTCCAACTTCGCCATTACCGTCAGCTTCCCGGTGCTGCTGACCGGGATCGGCCTGGCCGGGGCGTATGGCATCTATACGGCGGCAGCGGCGGTCTCGATCGTCTTCGTGCTGCGGTACGTGCGCGAGACCAAAGGCAAGGAGCTGGAGCAGATGGAGGGATGAGCCGGGCCCGGCCCTGCAACGCAAAAACCCCGCCGGGGCGGGGTTTTTGGCTTCCTGCACCGCGACTGGTGCTCCCTAGGGGACTCGAACCCCTGTTTTAGCCTTGAGAGGGCCACGTCCTAACCTCTAGACGAAGGGAGCAGGCTTTGTCGCGAACTGCGCAGCGCGCTAGTATATGGACCTAGATGCCATTGGGCAATCCCGAAAACTCAACCGGAAGCGCCAACATCAATTCTTCTGCTACATCACCGTTCAGCCTGCGCGTGATTCCGCGCGACCAGCACACCATCTCCCGCAAGGACATCAGCCCCAACGCCCTGCGCGTGTTGTACCGGCTGCGTGATTCCGGGTTCGCCGGTTACCTCGTCGGGGGCGCCGTGCGCGACCTGCTGGTCGGCGGCAACCCCAAGGACTTCGACGTGGCCACCGATGCCACGCCCGAGCAGGTCAAGGCGCTGTTCCGCAACTGCCGCCTGATCGGCCGCCGCTTCCGCCTGGCCCATGTCGTGTTCGGTCGCGAGATCATCGAAGTGGCCACCTTCCGCGCCAACATCGATGACGGCAGCGGCGACCGCGAGATGGAAAACGGCATGCTGGTCCGCGACAACGTCTACGGCAGCATCGAGGACGACGCGATCCGCCGCGACTTCACCTGCAATGCCCTGTATTACGCGATCGAGGACTTCTCGGTGCGCGACTACACCGGCGGCTTCGAAGACGTGCAGGCGCGCCTGATGAAACTCATCGGCGATCCTGAAAAGCGCTACCAGGAAGACCCGGTGCGGATGCTGCGCGCGGTGCGCCTGGCCGCCAAGCTCGGTTTCCAGATCGACGACGCCAGTGCCGAGCCGCTGCCGCGGCTGGCCAACCTGCTCGGCGAAGCCGCACCGGCGCGCCTGTTCGAGGAAGTGCTCAAGCTGTTCCTGTCCGGGCACGGCGTGGCCAGCTTCGAAGGGCTGGAGCGTTACGGCCTGCTCGACGTGATGTTCCCCGAGAGCGCCGCGGCGCTGCGCAGCAACCGCAGCGGTGCGCTGCGCCGGATGGTCATCGAGGGCCTGCACAACACCGACCTGCGCGTGGCCAACGACGAACCGGTGTCGCCGTCGTTCCTGTTCGCGTTGCTGCTGTGGCCGGCATTCTGCCGCGCCCTGGCCAGCCTGCAGAAGCAGGGCGTGGCGCTGGAAGAGGCGCAGCGACGCGCGGCCGACCGCGTCACCCTGCACCAGCTGACCACCATCGCGCTGCCGCGCCGCTTCTCGCTGCCCATGCAGGAGATCTGGCTGCTGCAGGGTCGCTTCGGCTCGCGCCAGCGCAAGCGCGTGATCCGCACGCTGACCCACCCGCGTTTCCGCGCGGCCTATGACTTCCTGGTGCTGCGCCAGGTCGCCTCCAGCGAGCACACCGCCGACGTGGAGTTCTGGCGCGAGGCCCAGCTGCAGTCCGGCCCGGAGCTGGATTCGGCGCTGGATGCCGCGCAGGCCGATGGCGAAGGCGAAGACGGCGCGCCGCGCAAGCGTCGCCGCCGCCGTCGCCGGCCGGGCGGGACTGCTGCAGGCGAGTAAGCGGTGACCACGGCCTGCATCGGGTTGGGCGCCAACCTCGGCGACGCCGCGCAGACCCTGCGCGATGCCTTCGAGGCGCTGGCCGCGCTGCCGCATACCACCTTGCGGGCGCGCTCGCAGCTGTACAGCACGCCGGCCTGGGGCAACCTCGACCAGCCGGCGTTCGTCAATGCCGCCGCGCTGCTGGAGACCACGCTGTCCGGTCCGGACCTGCTGGACGCACTGCTGGCGATCGAGCGCGGCTTCGGCCGCGTCCGCGCGCCCGGCGTGCACTGGGGCCCCCGCACGCTGGACCTGGACCTGCTGCTGTATGGCGAACAGGTCATCGACCTGCCGCAGTTGCAGGTGCCGCATCCCTACCTGCATGAGCGCGCGTTTGCGTTGTTGCCACTGGCCGAGATCGCCCCGGAGGCGGTGATTCCGGGACGGGGTCGCGTGCGGGATGCTGTGATGCGGGTCGAGGCCTGCGGGATCGCGCCAATAGGGGGATAATGCGGGGCTTATCGCCACCGGTTATCAGCTCATGAGTACCCACGCAGACAGCAAGCCCTGGACCGTCCCGGCGTTGGCCGAGGCCAAGCGCAACGGGCAGAAGCTGGTGATGTTGACCGCCTACGACGCGGGGTTCGCGCGGGCGTTCGATGCCAACGGGGTGGACCTGATCCTGATCGGCGACTCGCTGGGCATGGTGGTGCAGGGGCACGATTCGACCCTGCCGGTGACCACCGACGACATGGTCTACCACACCCGCGCGGTCGCCCGCGTGCTGCAACGCGCGCTGCTGGTGGCCGACCTGCCGTTCGGCGCCGACGCCACCCCCGAACGCGCGCTGGATGCGTCGCTGCGCCTGCTCCAGGCCGGCGCGGAGATGGTCAAGATCGAGGGCGCCGGCTTCAAGCTGGACATCATCCGCTACCTGGTCGAGCGCGAGATTCCGGTCTGCTCGCACCTCGGGCTGACCCCGCAGTCGGTGCTGCGCCTGGGCGGTTACCGCGTGCAGGGGCGTGGCGATGCCGCCCAGCAGCTGCGCGAGGACGCCAAGGCCGCGGTCGCCGCCGGCGCCACCCTGATCGTCCTCGAGTGCGTGCCCACGCCGGTCGCCGCGCAGGTCACCGCCGAGGTGAGCGTGCCCACCATCGGTATCGGTGCCGGCCCGCAGTGCGATGGCCAGGTGCTGGTGCTGCATGATTTCCTCGGCCTGGACAGCGGCCACCGTCGACCCAAGTTCGTCAAGGATTTCCTTGCCGAAGGCGGTTCGGTGGCCGGTGCCGTCCGTGCCTACGCCGACGCCGTGCGCGACGGCTCCTTCCCCGACGCAGAACACGCCTACGCCTCATGATCGACACCGTCACCGAACTGTCCCGCCTGCGCGCCATCGTCAACGGCTGGAAGCGCGAGGGCCTGCGCGTCGCGCTGGTCCCCACCATGGGCAACCTGCATGCGGGCCACTATTCGCTGGTCACGCTGGCGCGGCAGTACGCCGACCGCGTGGTCTCCAGTGTCTTCGTCAACCCGACCCAGTTCGGCCCGAACGAAGACTTCACCCGTTACCCGCGTACGCCCGAGGCCGACACCACCGGCCTGGAGCAGGCCGGCTGCGACGTCCTGTGGCTGCCCACGGTGGAGTCGATGTACCCGTTCGGGGTGGCGCTGGCCGCCAGCGTCAACGTGCCGGGCATCAGCGGCCTGCTTGAGGGCGCACACCGGCCGGGCCATTTCGATGGCGTGTGCACGGTGGTCTCGCGCCTGTTCAACCAGGTCCAGCCGGACGTGGCCGCCTTCGGCAAGAAGGACTACCAGCAGCTGGCGGTGATCCGCCAGATGGTGGAGGACCTGGCCTTCCCGATCCAGATCGTCGGCGGCGACATCGTGCGTGAGAGCGACGGCCTGGCGATGAGCTCGCGCAACCAGTACCTCAGCGCCGAGCAGCGCCTGGTCGCCACCCGCATCCACCAGGTGCTGCTGGGCATGCGCGAGGGCTTCATCGCCGGCAAGACCCGCAGCGTGATCGAGGCCGATGCCACGGCGGCGCTTCAGGCCGCCGGCTTCCAGGTGGACTACGCCGTGCTGCGGCTGCCGGACCTGTCCGAGCCGGCCGATGCCAATGATGGCACCCGGGTGGCGCTGATCGCCGCGCGCATCGGCACCACCCGCCTGATCGACAACCTGGAGTTCTGAGGGCCCGCCCCGGAAACCCGATGAACGAACGCCCCATTCCCGCGGCCGCGCTCGCCGACGACCACGCCGTGGAGATGCTGCGGGTGTGGATCGCCGCGCGAGGCCTGCAGTGTTCGATGAAGATCGGCCTGCACGAGGCCTCGCTGGGCATTGCGGAAGAGCGGGCCTGGGGGATGATCCTGGCCGATACCGCCCGCCAGCTGGCCGAGGGCATCGCCGGGCTGCGCGGCAACGCCGACCCGGCCGACGCGCTGGAGGCGATCATCGGCCATTTCCTGGCCGAGGTCGGCCGGCCGGCCTCGCCGGAGAACGGCGCACCGGTGGACGGCGGCGGCTGAGGCCGGGTGCTCCGACGGGCGCAGCGCAGGCCCTGCAAGGGCGGGAAGCCCCCGCCTGGCTGAATGAACGGCAGCGCCCGCACCGGGCCGGGCGGTCAGGACCTGCCGCCGATCCGGCGGGTGCTAGAATTTCCCTTTCCTTTACCGTTGTCCCGTGCCATGCACCTTTCCCTGCTCAAGACCAAGATCCACCGCGCCACCGTCACTCACTCCGAGCTGAACTACGAGGGTTCCATCGCCATCGATGACAACCTGCTGCTGGCCACCGGCATCCGTGAGTTCGAACAGGTGCACATCTGGGACGTCACCAACGGTGCGCGTTTCTCCACCTATGCCATTCGTGCCGAAGCCGGCAGCGGCGTGGTCTCGCTCAACGGTGGAGCCGCGCGCCACGTGCAGGTGGGCGACATCATCATCATCGCCGCCTTCGCCAGCATGAGCGAAGAAGAAGCTGACAGCTTCAAGCCGAAGTTGGTATATGTGGACGGCAACAACCAGATCTCCCACACCAACGACAGCATCCCGACCCAGGCCGCATGACACAGCACAACGGATTCGACCCGCTTCATCCTCATGCCCAGCGCCTGCGTGGCGCGAGCATCCCTTCGCTGCTCGCCGCCGAACCGGAGCGGGCACGAACGTTGGGCGTGCGGGTCGGTCCGTTGTACGTCAATTTCGCGCGGCAGAAGTACGACCGCGCGGCGTTGGACGCACTGCTGCAACTGGCCGCCGAGCGCGATGTCGCCGGCGGCGTCCAGCGCCTGTTCCGCGGTGAGACGGTCAACGTGACCGAGGGTCGCGCCGCGCTGCACACCGCGTTGCGCGGCGACCTCAGCGGCGCACCGGTCGCGGGCGAGGCATTCGCCACCGCCGCCACGGTGCGCGCGCAGATGGGCGAGTTGATCGCCGCGCTGGAAAAAACCGGCGTCACCGATATCGTCAGCGTCGGCATCGGCGGCTCGGACCTCGGTCCGCGCCTGGTCGCCGATGCGCTGCGCCCGGTCACCGGTGCGCGCTTCCGCGTGCATTTCGTCTCCAACGTGGACGGCGCCGCCATGCAGCGCACGCTGGCCACGCTGGACCCGGCCACCACCGCCGGCATCCTGATTTCCAAGACCTTCGGTACCCAGGAAACCCTGCTCAACGGGCAGATCCTGCATGACTGGCTGGGCGGCAGCGAGCGCCTGTACGCGGTCAGTGCCAACCCGGAGCGTGCGGCCAAGGCGTTCTCGATCGCCGCCGGTCGCGTGCTGCCGATGTGGGACTGGGTGGGCGGGCGCTATTCGCTGTGGTCGGCGGTCGGTTTCCCGATCGCGCTGGCGATCGGTTTCGAGCGCTTCGAGCAGCTGCTGGCCGGTGCCGCGCAGATGGACGAGCACGCGCTGACCGCGCCACTGGACCAGAACCTGCCGGTGCTGCATGCGCTGACCGACATCTGGAACCGCAACCTGCTCGGCCACGCCACCCATGCGGTGATGACCTACGACCAGCGCCTGGCGCTGCTGCCGGCCTACCTGCAGCAGCTGGTGATGGAAAGCCTGGGCAAGCGCGTGCAGCTCGATGGCCGCCCGGTCGCCAGCGACACCGTGCCGGTGTGGTGGGGCGGGGCGGGCACCGACGTGCAGCACAGCTTCTTCCAGGCATTGCACCAGGGCACCAGCGTGATCCCGGCCGATTTCATCGGCTGCGTGCGCAACGATGATCCCTACGTGGTCAACCACCAGGCGCTGATGGCCAACCTGCTGGCGCAGACCGAAGCGCTGGCCAACGGCCAGGGCAGCGACGATCCGCACCGCGAGTATCCCGGTGGCCGCCCGAGCACGCTGATCCTGCTCGACGCGCTCACCCCGCAGGCCCTGGGCGCGTTGATCGCGATGTACGAACACGCGGTGTACGTGCAGTCGCTGATCTGGAACATCAACGCCTTCGACCAGTTCGGCGTGGAGCTGGGCAAGCAGCTGGCCAGCCAGCTGCTGCCGGCGCTGCAGGGCGAGGCGCACGCGATCACCGACCCGGTGACGCTGGAGCTCCTGGGACGCCTGACCGCCTGACCGCGCGTAGAGCCGACCGCTGGTCGGCTGCAGGGATGTAGAGCCGACCGTTGGTCGGCTATCGCGCGCAGCGCGCGGGGGTTGATCGTTGCGGTGAAGAGCAGCCGACCAACGGTCGGCTCTACCGGTGTTCGCGCAGCGGACCAACGGTCGGCATTACCGATGTTCACGCAGCCAACCAATGGTCGGCATTACCGATGTTCCGCAGCCGACCGGCGGTCGCTGCAGGGATGTAGAGCCGACCGTTGGTCGGCTATCGCGCGCAGCGCGCGGGGTTGATCGTTGCGGTGAAGAGCAGCCGACCAACGGTCGGCTCTACCGGTGTTCGCGCAGCCAACCAATGGTCGGCATTACCGATGTTTGCGCAGCGAACCAATGGTCGGCATCACCGATGTTTGCGCAGCGAACCAATGGTCGGCATTACCGATGTTTCCGCAGCCGACTGTTGGTCCGCTGCAGGGATGTGGAGCCGACCGTTGGTCGGCTATCGCGCGCAGCGCGCGGGGTTGATCGTTGTCGTGAAGAGCAGCCGACCAACGGTCGGCTCTACCGATGTTCGCGCAGTTGATCGTTGTCGTGAAGCGCAGCGGACCAACGGTCGGCATTACCGATGTTCGCGCAGCCAACCAATGGTCGGCAGCACCGATGTTTGCGCAGCCGACCGTTGGTCCGCTGCAGGGATGTAGAGCCGACCGTTGGTCGGCTATCGCGCGCAGCGCGCGGGGTTGAACGTTGCGGTGAAGCGCAGCCGACCAACGGTCGGCTCTACCGGTGTTCGCGTAGCGGACCAACGGTCGGCATTACCGGTGTTTCCGCAGCCAACCAACGGTCGGCATCACCGGGTCGGGTCGCGTTCCGGGCTCGGGCGTTTGGCCAGCTTGCGCTGCAGCGAGCGGCGGTGCATGCCCAGCAGCCGCGCCGCGGCCGACACATTGCCGCCGGTTTCATGCATCGCCTGCTGGATGTGTTCCCACTGCAGGCGACTGATCGGGGTCATCGCATCCGGTGGCTCGAGTTCGCCATCATCGGCCGGGCCATCGTCTTCCTCGCCGAGCGCGCGCAGGATCATCGGCACCGTGGCCGGCTTGGGCAGGTAGTCGTCGGCCCCCAGCTTGATCGCTTCCACCGCGGTGGCGATGCTGGCGTAGCCGGTCACCAGCAGGATCCGCATGTCTTCGCGCAGGGCGCGCAGCGGCTGGATCAACGACAGGCCCGATTCGGCGCCCAGTTTCAGGTCGATCAGCGCATAGGCGGGCGGTTGCTGGCGGGCCAGCATCAGCGCCGAGGCGATGTCGCTGGCAGTTACCGTTTCCAGGCCCTTGCGGGCCAGGCTGCGCTGCAGGGTGCGCAGGTACAGTTCGTCGTCATCAACCAGCAGGCCGTGGCTGGCGGCAGGCAGGGGGGGCGTGGTCATGCGGAGGTCTCCTGGGAGGCCAGGGGCAGGCGGAAGCCGACGCGGGTACCGGCACCATTGGCCGGGCGCATCCACAACTCGCCGTCCAGGCGTTCGATGGTGGCATGGGACAGGGCCAGGCCGACGCCCATGCCCTGGGTCTTGCCGCTGTTGAACAGGGTGCCGGGCAGGACGGCCTGGCGCGCGTCGAAGCCGTGGCCGTAGTCGCGCACTTCACCGATGAGGTCATCGCCTTCGATGCGCAGGGTGAGGTCGACCTGCGGGCGCTCGGCCTTCTCACCGGCGTCGGCGGCGTTGTTGAGCAGCACCATCAGCAGGTGGCCGATGCCCGGGTCCAGCGGCAGCTTCAGCGGGGCGTCGTCGTTGCGCTTGAGGGTGATGGTCGGGCGCACCAGCCGCCATTGCTCGAGCACCTGCGGCAGGGTCACGACCTCGCGACCGGGCGCATCGCCGGCTGCGGGGCGGGCCAGCGCGAGCACCCGTTCGCGGCACTGCACCAGCAGCTCGCGCAGGGTGTCCACGTCTTCGCGCACTTCCGGGCTGTCGGCCTGGTCGGCGATGTCGTCGGCGAGCAGGGTCATGGTCGCCAGCGGGGTGTTGAGTTCATGCGCGACGGAGGCGGCATGGGTGGCCAGCGCGACGATGCCTTCGTTGCGGACGAAGCGCTCGCGCAGCATGGCCAGTTCGTGCTCGCGCTGGCGCAGGGCGATCGCCAGGCGGGTGGCGAACACCAGCACGACGGTGGCCGATAGCAGGAAATTGCACACCACGCCCCACTGGTGCATCTGCATGGCCGTGAAGTAGCCGGCCGGCAGTGGCAGGCCGAAGATGCCGCTGGCGGCGTAGCCGACGAGGCAGGTGGCGGCGACTGCGAGGGTCCAGCGCAGCGGCAGGGCCAGCGCGGCCAGGGCGATCAGGATGAGGAAGAGCGAGCCGAACGGATTGCCGATGCCGCCGCTCCAGCCGACCATCCAGGTGAGGATGATGACGTCGACGAGGATGTGGCCGAACGCGGTGACCGGGGCGGTGTCGGCGTGGTGTACGCGCAGTTGGGCGTAGAGGTTGAACAGGGCCAGTGCGGCGACGCCGGCCCAGAGGGGGCGTTGCGGGAGTTCGAGGCCGAGTACGGAGGTGGCGACGAGGATGGTGGCCGCCTGGCCGGCCACGGCGAGCCAGCGCAGGCTGCACAGGGTACGGAGGAAGGGGGCGTCGGTACCGGTCATGACGCACATGCTATGCGCTCGGCGCGCGACCTGCCTGCGACAATCGGCCGCATCGGGGGGAATTTGGTTTTTTAAAGGCTACAGCGCTCTGGAGCTTGAGAGCCGAAGCCGCGAGTGCGGGCATGCGCTGGGTGGGGTGGGCGCGGGTGGCGTTGCGGGACACGCCGTGAACCCATCCCTGGGGGCTCTTTTTGCGCCATCCATGGCGCAAAACGGTCCCGCAACGCCACCCGCACCCACCCCCGTCAGTGGGTCGGTGCGCAGGGGGGAGCAACGGCAACGGCAACGGCAGTGGGACTGGGAAGGGAGGGGCACTGGGAAGGGGAAGGGGAAGGGGAAGGGGAAGGGGAAGGGGAAGGGGAAGGGGAAGGGGAAGGGGAAGAGCACGGCGAAGGGAGGGGGAAGGGGCGGCATGGGGAGGGCTGGGCAGGCTCGGCGCTGCCGTCGGTTTTGTTGGCGCCCGTCTGCGCCGCGTGTGAGGTCGGGCGACGACCGGTGACGAGGAAAACCGCAGATGAGTCGTGCTTCAAGGCAGTCACCACCGGCGCGCCCGGCGCGGTAAAATGCCGGGATGCACGACGCCGTCAGCCAACCGACCCAACCCTCCGACACCACCGTGTGGGCCCGCCGCCAGACCCAGGCCGTCCGCATTGGCGGGGTGGTGGTGGGGGGAGGCCAGCCCGTGGTGGTGCAGTCGATGACCAACACCGACACCGCCGACGTGGCCGCCAGCGTCAAGCAGGTCGCCGAATTGTGGCGGGCCGGGTCGGAGATGGTGCGATTGACCGTCAACAACCCCGAGTCGGCCGCGGCGATCCCGCGCATCGTGGAAAAGCTGCGGATGATGGGGATCGAGGTCCCGCTGATCGGCGACTTCCACTACAACGGCCACCAGCTGCTGACCCAGGAGCCGGCCTGCGCCGAGGCATTGGCCAAGTACCGGATCAACCCCGGCAACGTCGGCTTCGGCAAGAAGAAGGACACCCAGTTCGCGCAGTTGATCGAGTTCGCGATCCGCTACGACAAGCCGGTGCGCATCGGCGCCAACTGGGGGTCGCTGGACCAGTCGCTGGCTGCGCGCCTGATGGACGAGAACAGCCAGCGGGCGCAGCCCTGGGATGCTGGCCGGGTGCTGCGCGAGGCGCTGATCCGTTCGGCGCTGGACTCCGCGCATACCGCCGTCGAACTGGGCCTGCCGCGCGATCGCATCGTGCTCTCGGCCAAGGTCAGTGGCGTGCAGGAGCTGATCGCGGTCTACCGCGACCTGGCCCAGCGCTCGGACTTCGCCCTGCACCTGGGCCTGACCGAAGCCGGCATCGGCAGCAAGGGCATCGTCGCCTCCTCGGCGGCGCTGGCGGTGCTGCTGCAGGAAGGCATCGGCGACACCATCCGCATTTCGCTCACCCCGGAACCCGGGCAGTCGCGCACCGCCGAGGTGATCGTGGCCCAGGAGCTGCTGCAGACCACCGGGCAGCGTGCCTTCACGCCGCTGGTCACCGCCTGCCCGGGCTGTGGCCGCACCACCTCCGAGTTCTTCCAGGAGTTGGCCAAGGTGGTGCAGAACCACGTGCGCGGGAAGATGCCGGAATGGAAGGTGAGCCACCCGGGCGCGGAGAACATGACCCTGGCGGTGATGGGCTGCATCGTCAACGGCCCGGGCGAATCGCGCCACGCCAACATCGGCATTTCGCTGCCGGGCACCGGCGAAACGCCGGCCGCGCCGGTCTTCGTGGACGGCGAGAAGACCGTGACGCTGCGCGGCGACAACATCGCCCAGGAGTTCGTGGCGCTGATCGACGATTACGTCGAACGCAAGTATGTCCGCAGCGTCGGATAAGCCCGCGCCGCTGGCCGCACCCGAGCCGGCCGCCGGCTTCCGCCACTGGATGGCCCAGAACGCCTGGCGTTTCGTGCTGCTGTTCGTCGGCGTGTTGCTGCCGCTGGCCGCCTTCGTGGCCCTCGCCGATGAAGTGCATGAGCTGGAGTCGTTCTATTTCGACGCGCCGCTGCTGTGGACCCTGCACGGGTTGCATTCGCCGGGGCTGGACCGCTTTTTCGTGCTGCTGTCCAAGCTGGGCTATGAGTGGTTCCTGATCCCGGTCGACGTGCTGATCGTCGCCGTGCTGCTGGCGCTCAAGCGCTGGCGCGAGGCCAGTTTCGTGGCGATCTGCTTCGTCGGCTCGGCCTTGTTGAACATGGGCAGCAAGCAGTTCTTCCAGCGCGACCGGCCCAGCCTGTGGGAATCGATCGCCCCGGAAAGCACGTTCAGTTTCCCCAGCGGCCACGCCATGGGCTCGATGACCCTGGCGGTCACGGTGGTGCTGCTGGCCTGGAACACCCGCTGGCGCTGGCCAGTGCTGGTGCTGGCGCCTGCGTTCAGCCTGCTGGTCAGCGTGTCGCGGGTCTACCTGGGCGTGCACTACCCGTCGGACATCCTGGCCGGGTGGTGTGCGGCGCTGGTTTGGGTGGTAGGGTGCTTCCTGGTCATGTTTCGACGCGGGGGCCCCTGGCGGCACCTGCGCTGAGCCAGGCGGACGCGGGTGCGCCGATTGCGCCACTCCCCGCAGGCGTACACTGATAGGTGTAGTAAACCGATAAAGCCTGGGGTGAAAGGCTTAGGGGAAGGGCAGGCAAGCATGGGTGTGATGCGGGCACCAGAACGCGCCGACAGGGGGGACATGTCCTTGTTATCACGCACCCCCGCGGCTAGGCTTGCCCCCGTTCGCAGCGTTTGAAGAGGTGCGTGGATGACGATTCGAGTGTATCTGGTGGACGATCATGCGCTGGTGAGAACCGGCATGAGGATGATCCTGTCCAACGAGACCGATATCGAGGTAGTCGGTGAAGCGGACTCCGGTGAAGATGCGTTGCCTGACATCCGTCAGCTGCGACCGGACGTGGTGTTGTGCGACCTGCACCTGCCGGGCGTGAGCGGGATGGAAGTCACCGAACGGGTGGTGCGGGGCGACCACGGCACCCGCGTGGTGATCGTATCGGTGCTGGAAGATGGCCCCATGCCCAAGCGGCTGCTCGAGGCCGGTGCGTCCGGTTATATCGGCAAAGGCTGCGATGCGCAGGAACTGCTCCGTGCCGTGCGCGACGCGGCGATGGGCCGACGCTACCTGGGCAGCAGCATCGCGCAGAACCTGGCGCTGTCCAACGTGGAAGGCAGCCAGTCGCCGTTCGACACCCTGTCCCCGCGCGAGCTGGAAGTGGCGCTGCTGCTCACCCAGGGCCTGCGCCAGGAAGACATCGCCAAGCGCCTGAGCCTGAGCGCCAAGACCGTCAACACGCACAAGGCGCGCCTGTTCGAGAAGATGGGCATCCACGACAACATCGCACTGGCGCGCATGGCCAGCCAGTACGGCCTGGTGGATCCGGCGCGCCCGATGTAACCGCCGACGACAGGTGCACTCAAAAAAACGCCCGGGCATGCCCGGGCGTTTTTTATGTGACGGGTGGAGCCACGCCCTGCGTGGCCGCGCCCCGATGCAGGCCTCAGTGCGAGCGCACCCGCGCAACGATCCTGGCCGCCTGCGCCGCACTCTCGCGCACCTTGTCCCACTGGCCCTGTTCGATCCAGTTGCCCGGCACCATCCACGAGCCGCCGATGCAGACCACGTTCTTCTGCTCCAGGTACTCGGCCGCGGTGTCCTCGGTGATGCCACCGGTCGGGCACAGCTTCAGGTCCGGGATCGGACCGGCCAGGCCCTTGATCATCGCCAGCCCGCCCACGGCCGAGGCCGGGAACAGCTTGCACACCCGGAAACCACGCGCATACAGCGCCAGCATCTCGGTGGGCGAGGCCGCACCGGGCACCACCGGCAGCGGCGCCTGCGCCAGCGCATCGGCCATGTGCGCCGGCGTGCCCGGCGTCACCAGGAAGTCTGCGCCGGCATCGATCGACTGCTGCATCTGCTCCACCGTCAGTACCGTGCCCGCACCCACCACCACATCGGGCAGCTCGCGCTTGAGCATCGCCAACGCCTCCATCGCCACCGGCGTGCGCAGCGTCAACTCGATGGCCGGCAGCCCGCCTTCCAGCAGCGCGGCGCTGACCGCACGGGCCTGATCGAGGGTATGCACCGTCACCACCGGCAGGATGCCAGCGGCAAGCAGCAGGGATTCGGCGCGTTTCTGGTGTTCGGCGATGCTCATGTGTTCGTTCTCTCTTTTCAGTGACTGCAGCGCAAACGACGCGCCGGAATGTGTCCGAGGGCCGCGGATCGCCCTGGTCGGGACCGTCAAGCGGCATGGGCCCGACGCAGGCGTCGGGCCGGTTGGGCAGGACGCCCAACCCTGGCCGTGCCGTGTGCGCAGGATCGCGTACACGCGCAAGCCGCTTGCGAGCCCCCATGGAGGGGGTGACACGTGTCCTGATCAGGGCCAACCGCTGCCTCGGCCAGGACAACCCACCGCTGCGTTTGCCTCAGGCGTCCTTGCTCTCATGGGGCGCCGCCGCAGCAGCAGCATCACGGCCCAGGTCGTACTCGGCGTCGTAATTCCAGATATCGCCGTCAGCCGTCGCCGGCCCGCACGAAATCGAAATCGCGCCCTGGTCGGCCGGACCCACCACGCGCCGGTTCAGCGCGAACAGGTTGCGGCCCAGGTCGTTCGCCGCCGGTGCCGTGTTCGGTGCCGGCGCGCGTGCGGCGAATTCCGCCGCATCCACCAGCAGCTCCAGCGTGCCTGCTTCACCATCCAGGCGGATGATGTCGCCTTCGCGCACCCGTGCCAGCGGCCCGCCGCGCGAGGCTTCCGGCGTCATGTGGATCGCCGCCGGGAACTTGCCCGACGCGCCCGACAGACGCCCATCGGTCACCAGCGCCACCCGGCGCCCCTGGTTCTGCAGCAGCCCGAGCAGCGGCGCCAGCGAATGCAGTTCCGGCATGCCGTTCGCACGCGGTCCCTGGTAACGCACCACGGCCACGAAATCGTGCGGCAACACACCAGCGGCATGCAGCTTGTTGAGCACCTGCGGCGCATCGACCACCACGGCCGGCGCCTCGATCGTGCGGAACTCCGGCTTCACCGCGGACAGCTTGATCAGCGACCGGCCCAGGTTGCCGCGCAGCAGGCGCAGACCGCCCTGCGCTTCAAACGGCTCGGCCACGCCACGCACCACGCCGGGATCGGCGCTTTCGCGCACACCGTCGACATAGGTCAGGGTGCCCTCGCGCAGGGCCGGCTCCTGGCCGTACTGGCGCATCCCGCCTTCGGCCACGGTCTGCAGGTCGGCGTGCATCAGCCCGGCGTCCATCAGTTCGCGGAACACGAACGCGGTACCGCCGGCAGCGGCGAAACGGTTCACGTCGGCCTCGCCGTTCGGATACACCCGGGCCAGCAGCGGGATCAGCTGCGAGAGCTGGTCCATGTCGTCCCAGGTCAGCACGATGCCGGCCGCACGCGCCACCGCGATCCAGTGGATGGTGTGGTTGGTCGAGCCGCCCGTGGCCATCAGCGTGACCACCGCATTGACGATCGCGCGCTCGTCGATCAGCCGGCCGAGCGGACGGAAGTCATCGCCCAGCGCGCTGATTTCCAGGGCGCGCTCGCCGGCGCGGCGGGTGAGTGCGTCGCGCAGCGGCGTGTCCGGATTGACGAACGACGCGCCCGGCAGCTGCACGCCCATCGCCTCCAGCAGGGTCTGGTTGGAGTTGGCGGTGCCGTAGAAGGTGCAGGTGCCGGCGCCGTGGTAGGAGGCCGCCTCGGCTTCCAGCAGTTCCTCGCGGGTGGCCAGGCCCGCGGCGTAGCGCTCGCGCACTTCGGCCTTCTGCTTGTTCGGGATGCCCGGGGTCATCGGCCCGGCCGGCAGGAAGATCGCCGGCAGGTGGCCGAACGCCAGCGCGCCGATCAGCAGGCCCGGCACGATCTTGTCGCACACGCCGAGGTAGACGCTGGCATCGAACATGTCATGGCTCAGCCCGATCGCGGTGGACTGGGCGATCACATCGCGCGAGAACAGCGACAGCTCCATGCCGCCGCGGCCCTGGGTAACCCCGTCGCACATCGCCGGCACGCCGCCGGCGACCTGCGCGGTGGCGCCCATCTCGCGGGCCACCTGGCGCAGGATCTCCGGGTAGTGCTCGAACGGCTGGTGCGCCGACAGCATGTCGTTGTAGGCGGTGATGATGCCCAGGTTGGGGGTGACGCCGCCGCGCAGGCGCGACTTGTCGGTCGGGCCGCAGGCAGCGAAGCCATGGGCGAGGTTGCCGCAGCTCAGGCGCGAGCGGAACGGGCCGTCGCGCAGCGCGGCATCGATCCCGGCAAGGTAGGCGGCGCGCGAGGCGACACTGCGCTGGACGATGCGCTGGGTGATGGCATGGAGTTGGGGATGCAGGCTCATTGGCTACCGGCTATGAGAAGGCGAACGGAACAACACCGGAGGAGATCAGTCACACCAGTGGACGCGCAGTTTGGCGCCGTCGAGATCGATCGCGTTGAGGATGGGATACAGCTGCGGATTGTTGCTTTCCAGCGCCTGTTTGAGCACTTCCAGCTTCTGCTTGCCACGCAGCAGCAACAGGCGCTGGCGACTCTGCTTGAGGCCGTGCGGGGTGAGGGTGATGCGCAGCGGCCACTGGTTGGAACCGGGGCAACCGGTGGCGTCCAGTGCGGCGTAGGGCAGGGTGCTTTCCAGTGCGCGGGCCAGGTCGCGGGAGCCGGGGAAGAGCGAGGCGGTGTGCCCGTCGTTGCCCATCCCGAGCACGCTCAGGCACGGCGCCTGGCTGTGCTGGGCCTGCAGGTTGGCGGTGTAGACGCATTCGGGCAGCGGCTTGCCGACCCGCACCAGCGGATCGAAATGCGCGCCTTCGGCACGCGCGAGGAAGCTCTCGCGGACCAGCCAGGCATTGCTGTCGCGGTCCTGCGGCGACAGCCAGCGCTCATCGACCAGGCTCACTTCAACGCGGTCCCAGTGCACGTCCAGTTCGGCCAGCGCCTGGTACACCGGCGCCGGCGTGGTGCCGCCGGACAGCAGCATGCGCGCGCGGCCGAAGGTGGTGATGTCCTGGTTGAGCGCCTGCGCCATTTCCGCGGCGATGGCCTCGATCCAGCCATCGGCATCGCCGTGGCGGATCAGCGTGAAGCGATCGGAGGTGTCCAGCGTGTTCATGCGTTGATTCCTTGCAGGTCGCGCTCGACATCGGCAGCGTAGGCGGCCGAACCGAGCAGGCCCGCATGCGGGTGCATCACCGCCAGCGACGGGACGCGGGCCATGATCGAGGAGAAGCGCCCCTTGTGTTCGAAGCGCTGGCGGAAGCCGGAATGCTGCAGCGAGTCGAGCATCTTCGGGGTCAGGCCGCCGGTCAGGAACACGCCATCCCAGGCGCCCTGCATCAGCACCAGGTCGCCGGCGATCGCGCCGAACACCGCGCAGAACACGTCCACCGTGCGCATCGCCTGCGGGTCGCCGTGCAGCGCACGGGCGGTGACGTCCACCGGCTGCAGCTGGCCCGGATCGATGTCGGCCATCTCGCAGACCGCGCGATGGATGTTGACCAGGCCCGGGCCGCAGATCAGGCGCTCGTTGGAGACGCGGCCGAACTGCTCGGAGAGGATCTCCAGGATGCGGATTTCTTCCGGCGTGCCGGGCGGGAAGCTGACATGGCCGCCTTCGGTTTCCAGCGGGTAGCAGCGCCCGTGGCGCAGGATCAGGCCACCCACGCCAAGCCCGGTACCGGGCCCGATCACCGCGTAGTTGCGCGACTGGCCGGGCTTGCCGGGTACCCACGCCGCGCCGCCGACCTGGACCACGTCCTGCGGCTGCAGCAGCGAGATGGCCATTGCCTGCGCGGCGAAATCATTGATCAGGTGCAGCTCGTCGAAGCCGAGCATGTGCGCGGTGCGGCTGCGCGAGATCACCCACGGATGGTTGGTGATGCGCGCTTCGTCGCCGTCCACGCGCCCGGCCACGGCGAACACGCCGCGGGTGGCCTGTGCACCCACCTGTTCAAGGTAGTGCTGTGCCGCCTCGCCCAGCGAGGGGAACTCGGCGACCGCGAATTCGCGGATGCTGTCCTGCTGCAGCGGTGCGTCCAGGCTGGTGTCGGCCAGGGCGAAGCGGGCGTTGGTGCCGCCGATATCGGCGACCAGGACCGGTTGGTTCTGCAGCGTCATGCGTTGCCGTCCTTGCGGCCGGCATCGGCATCGACTTCGGCGGGCAGGAAGCCGGCGGCCTCGGCCGGGCCCCACTCGCCAGCAGGGTAGGGCTGCAACGGCAGGCTGGCGGCCTTCCAGGCATCGCTGACGCTGTCGATCCACGCCCACGCGGCGCGCACTTCGTCGTCGCGCACGAACAGCGCGTGGTTGCCGTTGAAGGCGTCCAGGAACAGGCGCTCGTAGGCGATGCGGCGGTGCAGGCCGGTCGGGACGGACAGTTCCAGTTCCAGCGGATGCAGTTCCAGCGCGCCCCATTCCGGGCCGGCCAGCGAGCTCATCAGGCCCAGCTCGATGTTCTCCTGCGGCTGCAGCTGGAAGACGATGCGGTTGGGCGTGGCGTTGCGACGATGCGGCCGCTCGAACAGCCAATGCGTGACCGGCTTGAGCGTAACCACCACGCGAGTGGTGCGCTCGGCCAGGCGCTTGCCGGTGACCAGGTGGAACGGCACGCCGGACCAGCGCCAGTTGTCGATATGCGCGGTGACGCCGGCGAAGGTTTCCACGTCGCTGCCTTCCGGCGGCTGGTAGGCCTGGGCGGGCTGGCCGTTGATGGTGCCGGCGGTGTAGCGACCGCGCACGCTGTCGCGCGCGGCGTGCTTGGCGTCGAGCGGGCGCAGGGCGCGCAGCACCTTGACCTTCTCATCGCGGATGCGGTCGGCTTCCAGCGAGGCCGGCGGCTCCATCGCCACCAGGCACAGCAGCTGCAGGATGTGGCTCTGGACCATGTCGCGCAGCGCGCCGGAGCGGGCGTAATAGGCGTCGCGGCCATCCACGCCTTCGCTCTCGGCGACCAGGATGTGCACCGACTCGATGTAGTTGCGGTTCCAGACCGCTTCCAGCAGCGTGTTGCCGAAGCGCAGCGCGATCAGGTTCTGCACCGCGGCCTTGCCCAGGTAGTGGTCCAGGCGGAACACGCGGTCTTCGTCGATCCACTGGCCGATGGTGGAGATGATCTCCTCGGCACTGGCGCTGTCGCTGCCGATCGGCTTTTCCAGCATCAACCGGTGCGGTGCGGCCAGGGCGCCGCCCTTGGCCAGGCCTTCGCAGGTGGAGATGTACAGGCCCGGCGGGATGGCCAGGTAGCTCACGCAGTGGCGGTCGACCAGGTCGCTGACCGACTCGGCCACCGAGTCCGGGTTGCGCAGGTCCACCGAGCGGTAATCGATGCGCATCAGCAGCGAATGGATGTCGTCCTGGCTCGCCATCGGCATGGCCTGCTGCAGGCGCGGCCGCAGGATCTCGCGGAACCCCTCGGTGTCGTGCGGGGACAGGGCCAGCGCACGGATCTTGAAATCTTCCGCCAGCAGGCCGTCGCCCAGCAGGCGCAGCAGGGAGGGGAACAGGTAGCGCTGGGCCAGGTCGCCGGTGGCGCCGAACAGGAAGAGGGTGTCGTGCATCGCTCGAGTTTCAGATCCGGGTGACATCGTTGTCAATCGCTTCTCGTCTATGTTCTCGGGGGTCTCGCCGGGCGTGATGTCCGATGTTGCAGAAGCAACATGAACAGGCACGCGCCTGCGCATCATGGGGCATGTTGCGGGCGGATCGGGAGACTGTGGACTCCCCGACGCGTCGCGGTCATGACCGACCAACGGATACTGCCACGTGAAAACGTTTACATGGCAGAATGAGCAGACTGTATTCGATTGCAGTGGTCGCCGTCATGCGGCACCACGCCATCGACCTGCCATCGGGAGGGCCGAAGGCAGTTCCGCACAACAGCCCGGCAGCGGGCGGACTGGAATGGGTGATATGGCAAAAGTGCAGTTGCAGGGCGTGCGCAAGGTCTACGACAACGGCCAGGTGGCCGTCCAGGGCGCGACCTTCGAAGTGGCCGATGGTGAATTGATGGTGCTGGTGGGGCCGTCCGGGTGTGGCAAGTCGACCTTGCTGCGCATGGTCGCCGGCCTGGAAGAGATCAGCGGCGGCACGCTGACGATCGGTGACCGGGTGGTCAACGACGTGGCGCCCAAGGACCGCGACATCGCCATGGTGTTCCAGAGCTATGCGCTGTACCCGCACATGACCGTGGCCGAGAACCTGGCCTTCGGCCTGAAGCTGCGCGGCCACGACAAGGCGACGATCGGCAAGCGGGTCAGCGAAGCGGCCGAGACGCTGGGCCTGACCGACATGCTCGACAAGCTGCCCAAGGCGATGTCCGGCGGCCAGCGTCAGCGCGTGGCGCTGGGCCGTGCGCTGGTGCGCGAGCCGGCCGTGTTCCTGCTGGACGAGCCGCTGTCCAACCTGGACGCCAAGCTGCGCCACAGCGTGCGCACCGAAATCGCGCAGCTGCACCGCAAGCTGGGCACCACGATGATCTACGTGACCCATGACCAGGTCGAGGCGATGACCCTCGGCCAGCGCATCGTGGTGCTGAAGGATGGCGTGATCCAGCAGATCGATACGCCGATGGCGTTGTACGACCGCCCGGCCAATCTGTTCGTGGCCGGCTTCCTTGGCAGCCCGGCGATGAATGTGCTGCGCGGCACGCTGCAGCGCACCGACAGCGGCATCGCGGTGCAGGAAGCGCAGTTGACCGCGCCGCTGGGCCAGGCGACGGTCGATCCGGCCTGGATCGGCAGGACTGTTGCGGTGGGCGTGCGGCCGGAGCACCTGCAGCCGGCGGCGGCGGGGGATGCGACGGGCTTCGAGGCGACCATCGACGGTATCGAGCCGGTCGGCAACGAGATCTTCGTCAACATGACCCGTGGCGGCCAGGCGCTGGTGATGCGCGTGGCGCCGCAGGCATTGCCGCAGGTCGGCGAGAGCATCCGCGTGGCGATCCACCCGAAGGGGCTGCACTTCTTCGACGCCGAGACCGGCGAGCGCTTGAACGCGGGCTGAGGTGGCGGGGGTGCGGTGGATGCCGTCCAGCGGCCGGCTCCCACACCCCCATCAACGCGCCTGGGGTGGCGCATCGACGTGTAACGTCTCGACCCGCGTCGGGATGCCTACCGGGCCAGCCCGTCCAGCAACGGCAGCGGCGCGGCGTCGAGGCCGTCCACCGACAGCGGATCGCTGGCGATCTCCAGCGGCAGCACCGCCAGGGCGAGGTTGCCGGCCACGCTGGCCACCGTGCCGATCGCCGCGCCGTTCTGCTGCACCTGCGCGCCGCTGGCGATACCGTCGCCGACCCGCAGCAACTGCAGGGCCCGCTTGGCCTTGCCGAGGAAGTGGGTGCGCGCCACGATTTCCTGGCCGGGATAGCAACCTTTCTTGACGCTGTAGCCGTTCAAGCGGTCCAGGCCCAGCTGTTGCGGTGTCCATTGTTCGCGCTGGTCGGCGGCCAGGCGGGGCACGCCAAAGCGCAGGTCCGATTGCCGCCAGGCCAGCGCAATGCCGGCGTCGTCGAGCGCCGCGGTACCTGCACGCGGTGCGATCCGCAGCGTGCGAGGCAGCGCATCGCTGCCCACATCCAGCTCCAGCGTCTCACCGTTGACGGCGATTGCTGCGCCAGCGGCGGCGTCCGGCGCGGTGAAGCTGCCGCCCACGGCATGGTCATCGCGCACGGTGATGCTGAGCTTGCGGCGGAAAACAAAACGCTGCAATTGCGACGCAATCGCATCGGCATCGCCGTCGGCGAGCACCAGCAGAATGCGATCCTGGTCCACCCGGATCAGCTGGAACACAGCAATGGTGCGGCCTTTGGCGTTCAGCCAGGCGCTCCACTGCCAATGCCGGACGGGCAGGGCGGTCACGTCGCTGGCGAATTGGGCGTGGGCAAACGCGGCCGCATCGGGCCCGTCCAGACTGAGCAGCTGGTGACCGGAGAGGCGCGGAAAACCGTTGAAATCCATGGGCAGGTTGTCAGGCAAGTGAACGGGGTCTAAAATTTGTGCGTTGCGAGACCACCCATGATAGGCCAAACAACCCCCACTCCAGATACCGACTCCGAAGCCCCGCAGGTCGACCAGGCGCAACCGCTGCCTGAGACGCCCGCGGTGCCCGTGGAAATTGGTGGCCGCGGCGGACTCGATCCGGTGCGGTATGGAGACTGGGAGAAAAACGGACGCTGCATCGATTTTTGATCAGCATTGAGCCAACGCGGCATTGCGCCGCCCAGCCGAGACAACGAGCCCAGCGAATGGCCGCCAGAGAACGTCCCCTTTCCCCGCACCTTCAGGTGTATCGCTGGCAGATCCAGATGGCCACCTCGATTCTGCATCGAGCGACCGGCATCTTTCTGTCTGTTGGAGCCCTGATCATTGCCGGCGGCCTGCTCGCCCTCATGATGGGCCCTGCCTCCTGGAACTGCTTCACCGATCACGCTGGTAGCTGGTACGGCAAGCTGTTCCTGTTCGCCTGGACCTGGTCCTTCGCCTACCACCTGTGCAACGGCCTGCGCCACATCGTGCAGGACTTCGCGATCGGCTTCTCGATCCCGGCGTTCGTCCGCAGCAGCTGGATCTCCGTCTTCGCCAGCCTGGTGATCACCGCCCTGGTCTGGGCCTATGTGTTCGTCGGAGCCGCCGCATGAACAAGTTCCGTACCCCGTTGAAGAACGTGCGTGGCCTTGGCGCTGCCAAGACCGGCACCGAGCACTTCGTGATGCAGCGCCTGACCGCCACCGCGCTGGTCGGCCTCACCGTGTGGTTCCTGGTGTTCGTGCTGAGCCTGATCGGCGCCGATTACGTGACCGCCACCGACGCGGTGTCCAAGCCGTGGAACGCGGTGCTGCTGGTCGGCTTCCTGGTCGCGATGTTCTGGCACGCCCAGCTCGGCCTGCAGGTCGTGCTGGAAGACTACATCCACAACTCGCTGCTGGCCCTGGCGCTGCAGACCACGGTGAAGTTCATCGCCGTGCTCGGCGCGATCGTCAGTGTTTTTGCGGTCGCCCGCATTGCGCTCGGCGTTGCCTGAGTCCAGGCACCAAGACAGGAATCCAGATTAGATGTCCGCTTACAAGATTACGGAACACAAGTACGACATGGTCGTGGTCGGCGCCGGTGGCGCAGGCCTGCGCGCTACGTTCGGTCTTGCCGCCAAGGGCCTGCAGACCGTCTGCCTGACCAAGGTCTTCCCGACCCGCTCGCACACCGTGGCCGCGCAGGGCGGTATTTCCGCCGCGCTGGGCAACATGGGCGAAGACGACTGGCGCTACCACTTCTTCGACACCATCAAGGGCTCGGATTGGCTGGGTGACCAGGACGCCATCGAGTACATGTGCCGCGAAGCGATCCCGGCCATCATCGAGCTGGAACACTACGGTGTGCCGTTCAGCCGCACCGAAGACGGCAAGATCTACCAGCGCCCGTTCGGTGGCATGACCACCAAGTACGGCGAAGGCCCGTCCGCGCAGCGTACCTGCGCCGCCGCCGACCGTACCGGCCACGCCATGCTGCACACGCTGTACCAGCAGTCGCTGGCGCACAACGCGCGCTTCATGATCGAGTACTTCGCCCTCGACCTGATCTTCGACGAGGAAGGCGTCTGCCGCGGCGTGCTCGCCCTGGACATGGCCGACGGCTCGCTGCACCTGTTCCGCGCCCACGGCGTGGTGCTGGCCACCGGCGGTTACGGCCGCGCCTACTTCAGCGCCACCTCGGCCCATACCTGCACCGGCGACGGCGGCGGCCTGGTCATGCGTGCCGGCCTGCCGATGCAGGACATGGAGTTCGTGCAGTTCCACCCGACCGGCATCTACGGCGCGGGCTGCCTGATCACCGAAGGCGTGCGTGGCGAAGGCGGCATCCTGCGCAACAGCAATGGCGAGCGCTTCATGGAGCGCTACGCACCGCACTACAAGGACCTGGCCTCGCGCGACGTGGTGTCGCGTTCGATGACCATCGAGATCCGCGAAGGCCGCGGCGTCGGCGAGCACAAGGACCACATCCTGCTCGACCTGACCCACCTCGGCCCGGGCGTGATCGACGACAAGCTGCCGGGTATCGCCGAAAGCGCCCGCATCTTCGCCGGCGTGGACGTGCACAAGCAGCCGATCCCGGTCATCCCGACCGTGCACTACAACATGGGCGGCATCCCGACCAACTACCACGGCGAAGTCGTGCGCAAGGTCGGCGACAACCCCGATGCGGTCGTGCCGGGCCTGTACGCGATCGGCGAAGCGGCCTGCGTGTCGGTGCACGGCGCCAACCGCCTGGGCTCCAACTCGCTGCTCGACCTGGTGGTGTTCGGCCGTGCGGTGGCCAACCGCTGCGCCGAGACCATCAAGTCCGGCGCGCCGCACAAGACCCTGCCGTCGGACGCGTGCGACAAGGCGCTGGGCCTGCTGGACAAGCTGCGCTACGCCAACGGCGACACCCCGACCTCGGTCATCCGCGACAACATGCAGCGCACCATGCAGAACGACGCGGCGGTGTTCCGTACCAGCAAGACGCTGGAAGAGGGCTGCAGCAAGATGGCCGAGATCTTCGACTCCTTCCAGGACGTCAAGGTCTCCGACCGTTCGCTGGTGTGGAACTCGGACCTGATCGAAACCTACGAGCTGAACAACCTGCTGCTCAACGCGGTGGCGACGATCAACTCGGCCGAACAGCGCAAGGAAAGCCGTGGCGCGCATGCGCATGAGGACTTCCCGGACCGCGACGACGTCAACTGGCAGAAGCACACGCTGGTCAACGTCGACGACAACGGCAAGTGCAGCTTCGACTATCGCCCGGTGCACATGTACACGTTGAGCAAGGACGTGGACGTGGTACCGCCGAAGCCGCGCGTGTACTAAGAGACCTGCGGCATGACCTCCGGCCACGCAGCGCCAGCACGCCTTCCTGCCCGCCAGGGCAGGGGGCTGCGCGCGCCGCTGGCCGGTGGTGTCGACTTCCTCACCTTCCGTGCTAGCCGCGCCTGCATCGCAGCGCGAGCCGCCTGAGCCAACGAGAACAGCCATGGCCGAGTTTTCCCTCCCCAAGAATTCCAAGATCGGAAAGGGCAAGCACTTCCCCGCCAAGAGCGGTGCGAAGAATACCCGCACGTTCAAGATCTACCGCTGGAGTCCCGACGACGACAGCAACCCGCGTACCGATACGTATGAGATCGACCTGGACAGCTGCGGCCCGATGGTCCTGGACGCGCTGATCAAGATCAAGAACGAAATCGATCCGACCCTGACCTTCCGTCGTTCGTGCCGCGAGGGCATCTGCGGTTCGTGCGCGATGAACATCGACGGCACCAATACGCTGGCCTGCACCCGCGCCATCGCCGACTGCGGCAAGGCCGAAGTGCCGATCTACCCGCTGCCGCACATGAGCGTGATCAAGGATCTGGTCCCGGACCTGACCCACTTCTACGCGCAGTACGCCTCGATCAAGCCGTGGATCCGCACCCAGACCCCGCCGCCGCCGGATCGTGAGCGCCTGCAGTCGCCGGAAGACCGCAAGAAGCTGGATGGCCTGTACGAATGCATCCTGTGCGCGTGCTGCTCGACCAGCTGCCCGAGCTACTGGTGGAACGGCGAGCGTTACCTGGGCCCGGCGATCCTGCTGCAGGCCTACCGCTGGATCGTCGACTCGCGCGATGAAGACACCGGTGCGCGCCTGGACGATCTGGAAGACCCGTTCAAGCTGTACCGCTGCCACACCATCATGAACTGCGCCCGGACCTGCCCGAAGGGCCTGAACCCGGCGTTGGCGATTGCCGAGATAAAGAAGCTGATGATGGCGCGCCGCGCCTGACCTGGCGGTTCATGTCATCGCTGCCCGTGCGGCGGCGATCGCGGCGGCACCGACCGGAAGGTCCGGTGCCGCTGTTGTTTCCGGCCCTGGTTGGCCGGCACCTTGAGGAATGCGATGTCGATGGACGAAGCCACTGAACTGAAGAAGCTGCGCTGGCGTTGCCGGCGTGGCATGCGCGAGCTGGACCAGCTGTTTGGCCGCTACCTGGACCGCTGCTGGCTGCAGGCGCCTACCGAAGAGCGCGAGGTTTTCCTGTTCCTGCTGGAGAGCGAGGACGATAAGTTGTGGCGCTGGTTCATGGGTTACGAGGAATGCCCGCATGCCCAGCCCGCCGCGCTCATCGCCCGGATCCGCGCCCTGCCGGCTTGAGTGGCGCCCCTCGCGCTGGCAGTGCGGCGCGCAGCTGCTGATGACCGCGCTGGCGCCGTGGGCGCTGTACCGCACGGCAGTGCCGGATGGCTGGCACGGCCCGGCTGCCGTGCTGGCGGTGGCCTGGGGGCTGGCGCAGGCCTGGCGCTACTGGCACGCGCCCACCCGCTCGATCGTGATCCCGCCCGACGACGCCCCGGCGCAGGTCGATGGCGAGCCGGTGCAGGACCTGCAGCTGTCCGACCGGGGCGTGCTGCTGCAGGTGGCCTGGCGCTGCCGGGGGCGCCGCTACTGGCGGCTGTTCTGGCCCGATACGCTGTCCCCTGCACAGCGACGTGAACTGCGACTGGCCGTCCGCGCACACTGCATTTCCCGTTCACGTCCGGCAGTGGCACCATAGCCTGAATTGTCCGGCGTACCTGCATGTTCAAACCCATTCCTGTCTCGATCGGCCTGCGCTACCTGCGGGCCAAACGCCGCAACGGTTTCATCTCCTTCATCTCGATGGCCTCCATCCTCGGTATCGCGCTCGGCGTGACCGTGCTGATCACCACCCTGGCGGTGATGAGCGGGTTCCAGAAGGAGATCCGCGACCGCCTGTTGCAGATGACCGCCCATACCACCATCACCACCGACGGCGCGCCGATGTCGGACTGGCAGCGCGCGGTCGATACGGCAAAGAAGGATCCGCGCGTGGCCGGTGCCGCGCCGTACATCGAGATCCAGGCCATGCTCAGCGGGCCGCGCGTGCAGGGCGCGATCGTGCAGGGCATCGACCCGGCGCTGGAGCCGGGCGTCTCGGTGATCAACCAGAAACTGGTCAAGGGCAGCTTCGACAGCCTCACCCCCGGCAGCTACCACCTGCTGGTCGGCAAGGAGCTGGCGCTCTGGCTGGGCGTGGACGTGGGCGACACCGTGCTGGTGACCCTGGCCGAAGTGCAGGGCACCCCGGTCGGCGCGATGCCGCGGCTGAAGCGCTTCACCGTCAGCGGCATCTTCGAGGCCGGCTACAACGAAATCGACAAGGGCGTGGCGTTCGCCAACATGGCCGACCTGGAGCGCGTGCTGCGCATGGACGGAGTGACCGGCGTGCGGCTGAAGCTGCATGACATGGACAAGGCGCTGGACGTGGGCGTGGACCTGGCCCACACCCTCGGCGGCGGTTACCGGGTCAGCGACTGGACCCAGCAGAACGCGAACCTGTACCACTCGCTGCGCATGGAGAAGGTGGTGATGGGCATCCTGCTCTCGCTGATCATCGCCATGGGCGCGTTCAACCTGGTGTCCTCGCAGGTGATGCTGGTCACCGACAAGCAGGCCGACATCGCCATCCTGCGTACGCTGGGCCTCACCCCGGGCGGGGTGATGCAGGTCTTCATGGTGCAGGGCTCGCTGATCGGCATCATCGGCACCGTGGCCGGCGTGATCGGCGGCATCACCCTGACCTTGAACCTGGAGCGCATCCTCGGGGCGATCGAGACGCTGTTCAACGTCAAGCTGCTGCCCGAGGACGTTTACTACATCACCGGCCTGCCGACCGACATGCAGACCCCGGACATCATCGTCATCACCGTGATCGCGCTGGCCATGAGCTTCCTGGCCACGCTGTACCCCGCGTGGCGCGCCGCCCGCACCCAGCCGGCGGAGGCCCTGCGCTATGAATGAGCCGATCAACCGCGGCGATGAAGTGATCCGCGCCGAAGGGCTGGCCAAGACCTATGCCGAAGGCCGCATGCAGACCCCGGTGTTCAATGGCCTGGACCTGAGCGTGAGCGCCGGCGAGACGGTGGCGATCATCGGTGCCTCCGGTGCGGGCAAGAGCACCCTGCTGCACCTGCTCGGCGGGCTGGATACGCCGACCGCCGGCGAAGTATTCGTGGCCGGCCAGCGCATGTCCGGGTTGTCCGACGGCCAGCGTGGCCAGTTGCGCAACCGCGCGCTGGGCTTCGTGTACCAGTTCCACCACCTGCTGCCGGAATTCACCGCGCTGGAAAACGTGATGATGCCGGTGCTGCTGGGGGGCGAGGACGTGGCTGCGGCGAAAAACCGCGCGCAGGCCCTGCTGGAGTCGGTCGGGCTGGGGCATCGCCTGGAGCACAAGCCGGGCGAGCTGTCCGGTGGCGAGCGCCAGCGTGCCGCCGTCGCCCGTGCGCTGGTCAACCGCCCGGCCTGCGTGCTGGGCGACGAGCCGACCGGCAACCTGGACGACAAGACCGCCGGCACCGTGTTCGAGCTGATGCTGGAACTCAACCGGGCGTACCACACCAGCCTGGTGCTGGTGACCCACGACCGCAGCCTGGCGCGCAAGCTCGACCGCGTGCTGGAACTGCGCGAAGGGCGGCTCCACGCCTTGGCCCACAGCCAGGTCTGAGCTGGCCGCTGAATGGCCGGCGCGACGCTGTCGCCGGCCTCACGCGATGGGTGCATCATCGGCGCAGTCATCCCTGCTGGAGGCGCCATGAAGACCCTGATTGCAACGGCCGCGCTGTGCCTGGCCCTGGTCGGCTGCGCGACCACCGGTCGCCTGAGCGGCGAGGAGCGGCTGGCGCTGTACCGCGCCCATGCCGCGCCGCCGCAGCAGGACATGCCGCTGTACGGCGCGTTGTCGGGCTGGACCGAACTGGGTGACAGTGCGCTGGCGGTGTGGACGCGCCCCAGCGAAGGCTATCTGCTGGAACTGCGCGGGCCCTGCCAGGGCCTGGATTACGCGCCGGCGATCGCCCTGACCAGCCGGGTCGGGCGGGTGTCCGCGCGGTTCGACAAGGTACTGGTGCGCGACCCGACGCCGGGCCCGATGAACATGCCGTGCTTCATCGGCAGCATCCGCAAGCTGGATGTGCAGGCGCTGCGCGCGTCGGAAAAGGAATTGCGCCAGGCGCAGGTGCAGGAGCGCGAGGAAGGCCAGGCCGCCCCCGCGAAGTAAGCGGGAGCCGTCGATCGCGTACCGACCGAGGGTCGGTAGCGGCCGGAATCATGCTTCGGGGATGAAACCCGCCGGCTTTTCCGCATCCTTCTCGAACAGGTATTTCACCAGTTCGGTTTCCAGGAACGCGCGATGCTTGGGATCGCGCGGCGACAGCCGGTTCTCGTTGATCAGCATGGTCTGGTGGGCCAGCCAGGCGCTCCAGGCGCTCTTGCCGATGCCGTTGAAGATGCGCTGGCCCAGCTCGCCGGGGTAGGGCACGAAGTCCAGGCCTTCGGTGTCGCGTTGTTCGTACTGGCAGAAAACGGTGCGGGGCATGGCTTACTCGGACTCGGGTGAAGGTGGTGCGCCACGCATTGTACGGCGCTTGGGCCGGGCCGGCGGGGCGCCGGTGGCCAGCAGCTTGCGGATCGGGGCGGGCAGGCCGAGGCTGGGCAGGTCGGCTGCGGCGACCCAGCGCAGGCCCGGGGCCTCCTGTCGCAGGCCGTGCACGCGCTGCACCAGCACCTGCAGGTGCAGTCGATAGTGGCTGAAGGTGTGCTCCAGCACCGGCAGCGCATCGGCATCGTCCAGCGAGCCGTCCACGTGGGCATCGAACCAGTCCTGCAGGTCGCTGCCGGCGTCGGCCTGCGGCAGCGTCCACAGCTGCGCCCAGATGCCGGTATCCGGGCGCTTCTGCAGCAGCACGCGGCCCTGGCCATCGCGCAGCAGCAGCGCGGTGGCCTCGCGTTCCGGCAGGGCCTTGGCGGGCTTGGGCGTGGGCAGGTCGTCGATGCGGCCCTCGCGCCGCGCCACGCAGTCCTCCTGCAGGGGGCAGATCACGCAGGCCGGCCGGCTGCGGGTGCAGACCGTGGCGCCCAGGTCCATCTGCGCCTGGGTGTAGTCGGCCAGGCGCGCGTCGGGCACGTGCTGTACGTGCGCGTCGGCCAATGCCCACAGCACCTTTTCCACCGCTGGCAGGCCGGGAAAACCCTCGATGCCGTGGTAGCGGGTCAGCACGCGCTTGACGTTGCCATCGAGGATCGCGAAGCGGTCGTTCCAGGCCTGGCTGAGGATCGCCGCGGCGGTGCTGCGACCGATGCCGGGCAGTGCGTTCAACGCCTCGACATCGCGCGGCAGCTCGCCGCCGTGCAGCGCGACGCAGCGCTGGGCGGCGGCGTGCAGGTTGCGCGCACGGGCGTAGTAGCCCAGCCCGGCCCACTGCGCCATCACGGCATCGTTGCTGGCCGCGGCGAGGTCGGGCAGGGTGGGAAACACGCGCAGGAACGCCAGGAAATACGGAATGACCGTACTGACCTGGGTCTGCTGCAGCATGATCTCCGACAGCCACACCCGGTAGGGCGAACGCGGGTGCTGCCAGGGCAGGTCGTGGCGGCCGTGGCCGTCGAACCACGGCAGCAGGCGCGCGACGAAGGCATCGTCGGTGGGGGCGGGGTCGCGGGCGGTTGGCTGGCGTGGCATGGGGCTTCCGCAGAAGGATAGAGCCACCCCATGGGTGGCTGCGGCGGCGATGGCTGCGGCGGCGGTGGGAGGCCTTGGCCGCACCTGGGCGAGCAGCCACCCATGGGGTGGCTCTACCCCGACGCGCGTGGCGTGCGCCCGCGCGCGCCTGGGTCAGCCGCCCAGCGCGTCGGGCAGCAGGGCGTCGACGAAGGCTTCCGGGTCGAACACGCGCAGGTCTTCCGGGCGCTCGCCGATGCCGGCGAAGCGGATCGGAATATTGAACTCGCGGGCCAGCGCGAATACCACGCCGCCCTTGGCAGTGCCGTCCAGCTTGGTCACCACCAGGCCGGTCACGTTGACCGCGGCGTGGAACTGGCGCAACTGGGAGAGGGCGTTCTGGCCGGTCGTGCCGTCGATCACCATCAGCACCTCATGCGGTGCGGCCGGGTCGATCTTGCCGAGCACGCGGCGGATCTTGCCCAGTTCGTTCATCAGCCCGCCCTGGGTATGCAGGCGGCCGGCGGTATCGGCGATCAATACCTCGGTGCCGCGTGCCTTGCCGGCCTGCAGCGCGTCGAACGCCACCGAGGCGGCATCGGCATTTTGCCCCTGGGCGACCACGGCCACGCCGTTGCGCTCGCCCCAGGCCTGCAGCTGGGCCACGGCGGCGGCGCGGAAGGTGTCGCCGGCGGCCAGCATGAGGCTGTGGCCGTCGTCCTTGAAACGCTTGGCCAGCTTGCCGATGGTGGTGGTCTTGCCGACGCCGTTGACGCCCACGGTGAGGACCACGAACGGCTTGGCGCTGCGGTCGATCACCAGCGGTTTGGAGACCGGCTGCAGGATCGCGATCAGTTCGCCACGCAGCGCGGCGAGCAGCGCGGTGGCGTCGGCGAATTCGCGCGCCTTCATGCGCTTGCGCAGGCCTTCGACCAGTGCGGTGGTCGCGCCGACGCCGACATCGGCGGTGATCAGCGCGGTTTCCAGTTCATCCAGCAGGTCGTCGTCGAGCTTGGGGTTGCGCGAGAACAGGCCGCCGAAGCTGCGCGCGATGACGCTGTTGCGCAGCCGGTCACGCCAACCGGGCTTGCCCGGCGCGGCGGCGGGGGCGCTGTTGTCGTCGGGCACGCTGGCCAGCGGCTGCGCGGCCTCCTGCACGATCTCGCTGGCGACCAGCACCGGCGGCGGCAGCGGTGCGGCGATCGGCTCGGCGATGGCGACCGGGGCGGTCTGGACGACAGGTGCGACCGGTGCAGCGGGGGCCGCTCCAACCGGCATCGTCGGAGCCGCAGGTGCCTGCTCGACCGGTGCGGCCGGTTTCGGGACCACGGGCAGTACCGGCGGCAGCGCGTCCACGGGCGCAACCGGTGCGACCGCCGCTGGCGCAGGCGCGGCCACCGGCACGGCGACGCCGGGAACCGCGGCGGCGGGCGGCTGGACAGGCGCGGGCGCCGACGGGCCGTCTTCACTGGCCTGCGGGAACGCTGCGGCCAGCTCTTCAGCCGAGTAGTGCTGGGTCTTGGGCGCGTCCTGCGGAGCGTCCTGGGGCTTTTTGCGACGGAAGAAACTGAGCATTGGATTCGGCGCTGAAATCAGGGGGATATGCTACCACTGCGCCCTTGGAGGGCAGTGCGAACGTGGGGTGGTGCGGTGTTGGCGGCAGCCGACCAACGGTTGGCGGGCAGCCGACCAACGGTTGGCGGGCAGCCGACCAACGGTCGGGGGGGCAGCCGACCAACGGTCGGGGGGAGGCAGCCGACCAACGGTCGGCTCTACAGACGTTGGGATTGCGGCCGTTAACGGCTTTGGATGCCTGCGTCATCGGACGCCGGCCATGCATCGTGGAGTGCAGCAGCGTGAACGTGATGTCCATTGCCAGCTCCGGCATGCGTGCCGCGAGCCTTGAGGTGCAGGCTGCTGCGAGCAACGTGGCGCGTCTGCCGGTGGAGGGGGCCGCCCGGATCGGGGTGGCCCAGACCGCGGTGGTCGGAGGTGGGGTGGAGGCCGGCGTGGTCGAGGCGGCGCCCGATCCCGGCGCCCCGGTTTCAGACCTGCTCGCCGCGAAGGACGCGGTGCTGGCCTTCACTGCCAACGCCACGTTGATTCGCCGCAGCGATCAGATGCTCGGCGCGTTGCTGGACGAGCGCGGCTGAGACCGGATCCAGCCCGCTGACGGGAGGTGTCGACCCCTGGCCGGCACCTCCCGGTCCTGCGAGCGCCGCCACCGTGCCGGCCAGCGGCCGTCACGGTGGTCTCGCGTCGCCTTACGCCGACAACTCCAGCAGCAGCTTGTTGAGCCGGCGCACGTAGCCGGCCGGATCCTTCAGCGTATCCCCGGCCGCCAGCGCGGCCTGGTCGAACAGCACGCGGCTGAGGTCGTCGAAGCGTGCGGCATCGGCCTCCTGGTCCAGCTTGCCGATCAACGGGTGGCCGGGGTTGAACTCGAACACCGGCTTGCTGTCGGGCACCTTCTGGCCGCTGGCTTCCAGGATCTGGCGCATCTGCAGGCCGAGGTCCTGTTCGCCGATGGCCAGGATCGCCGGGGAGTCGGTGAGGCGGTGCGAGACGCGCACGTCGGCGACATCCTCGCCCAGTGCGCGCTTGATGCGATCGACCAGACCCTGCTTGTCCTTGGCCGCTTCTTCCTGGGCCTGCTTGTCTTCGGCGGTTTCCAGCGCGCCCAGGTCGAGGTCGCCACGGGCGACGTCGACGAACGCCTTGCCGTCGAACTCGGTCAGGTAACCCATCAGCCACTCATCGATGCGGTCGGTGAACAGCAGCACTTCGATGCCCTTCTTGCGGAACACTTCCAGGTGCGGGCTGTCCTTGACCTGGGTGTGGCTGTCGCCGGTCAGGTAGTAGATCTTGTCCTGGCCTTCGACCATGCGACCCACGTAGTCGGCCAGCGACACGCTCTGCTCGCCGCCGGCGTCATGGGTGGAGGCAAAGCGGAGCAGGCCGGCGATCTTCTCGCGGTTGTTGAAGTCCTCGGCGGGGCCTTCCTTGAGCACCTGGCCGAACTGCGCCCAGAAGCCGGCATACGCCTCGGGCTTGTCGGTGGCGAGCTTGTCGAGCATGTCCAGCGAGCGCTTGGTCAGCGCCGACTTCATCGAGTCGATGACCGGGCCGGACTGCAGGATTTCGCGCGAGACATTCAGCGACAGGTCGTTGGAATCGACCACGCCCTTGATGAAACGCAGGTACATCGGCAGGAACTGCTCGGCCTGGTCCATCACGAACACGCGCTGCACGTACAGCTTCAGGCCCTTGGGCGCGTCGCGGTGGTACAGGTCGAACGGCGCGTGGCCAGGCACGTACAGCAGCGAGGTGTATTCGAGCTTGCCTTCGACCTTGTTGTGGCTCCAGGCCAGCGCGTCCTGGTGGTCGTGCGCGGCGTGCTTGTAGAACTCCTGGTACTCGGCGTCGGTGATCTCGGTGCGCGGGCGGGTCCACAGCGCGCTGGCGCGGTTGACGGTTTCCCATTCGACCTCGGCCGGGGCGTCGTCGCCGTGGTGTTCCTTGACCATCTGGATCGGCAGGCCGATGTGGTCGGAATACTTCTTGATGATGCCGCGCAGGCGCCAGCCGTCGGCGAAGTCCTGCTGGTCGTCCTTGAGGTGCAGGACGATGCGGGTACCGCGCTCGGGCTTGTCGAGGGGTTCGACGTCGAACTCGCCCTCGCCACGCGAGGACCAGTGCACGCCCTCGCTGGCGGGCAGGCCGGCGCGGCGGGAATAGACGTCGACCTGGTCGGCGACGATGAAGGCGCTGTAGAAGCCGACCCCGAACTGACCGATCAGCTGGGAATCCTTCTTCTGGTCGCCGGAGAGTTGGCGCAGGAAGTCGCCGGTGCCGGACTTGGCGATGGTGCCAAGGTGGGCAATGGCGTCCTCGCGGCTCATGCCGATGCCGTTGTCGTCGATGGTGAGGGTGTGGGCGTCGGCATCGAAGCTGACGCGGATGCGCAGGTCGCCGTCGTTTTCGAGCAGGGCCGGCTGGGTCAGCGCTTCGAAGCGCAGCTTGTCGGAGGCGTCGGCGGCGTTGGAGATGAGCTCGCGAAGGAAGATTTCCTTGTTGGAGTACAGCGAGTGGATCATCAGCTGCAGCAGCTGTTTGACTTCGGTCTGGAAGCCCAGGGTCTGCTTTTGGGTCTGCTCGGTCATGGGTGGCGATGCTCCTTGGACGATGCCGCGCCCGGCGCGGCGACTGGTCAAGGGGTAGGGGTGGATTGTCCCGAATTCAAGAGTCGGCCGTAGATCCACGCCATGCGTGGATGCCCGGTTCCGGTGAGGGGATGCTTGATCGGCACAACTGCCGGACCGCCTAGAATGTCGGCATGAATCGCCTGACCTTCGTGCCCATGACCCGTTCCCGCCCGTCCGCCCTTTCCGCCGTCTTCGCCCGGAGCCGCGCATGAAGCCGCGCCAGCCAGTGGCGGCGGCGGTGGGCCAGGTGCGGATCATCGGTGGCAAGTGGCGCGGCACGAAGTTGCCGGTGCCGCTGTCGCCGGGGCTGCGGCCCAGCAGCGACCGGGTGCGGGAGACGCTGTTCAACTGGCTGATGCCACGGATCGGCGGGGCACGGGTGCTGGACCTGTTTGCCGGCAGCGGGGCGCTGGGGCTGGAGGCGGTGTCGCGCGGGGCGGGGCAGGCGACGCTGGTGGAGCGCGACGCGGCATTGGCCCGGCACCTGCGTGAATCGGTGGCCAGGCTGGGCGCGGAGGGGCAGGTGCAGGTGGTCCAGGCCGACGCGCTGCAGTGGCTGGGCCAGGCGCCGGCCGGGCAGGCCGACATCGTGTTCGTGGACCCGCCGTTCGCGGCCGGGCTGTGGGCGCAGGTGCTGGCCGGGCTGGGCCCGCACCTGGCGGCCGATGCCTGGCTCTACCTGGAGTGCCCGGCCGACCAGGTGCCGGCGGTACCGGCCCCATGGCTGCTGCACCGCGAGGGCGGCACCCGCGAGGTCCGTTTTGCCCTGTACCGCCGCGCCGCTGCTACACTTTCACCAGATCACAACACGTAGCTGCCGTATGACCGTGGCCAACCGCCGCATTGCCGTGTACCCGGGCACCTTCGATCCGATCACCAATGGTCACATCGACCTGGTGAACCGGGCCGCGCCGCTGTTCGAGAAGGTCGTGGTCGGCGTGGCACAGAGCCCGTCCAAGGGGCCGACGTTGCCGCTGGAGCTGCGCGTGCAGTTGGCGCGCGACGCCCTCGGCCACAACCGCAACGTGGAGGTGATCGGGTTCGATACCCTGCTGGCGCATTTCGTGCGCTCGGTGCAGGGCGGGATCCTGCTGCGCGGCCTGCGCGCGGTCTCCGATTTCGAATACGAATTCCAGATGGCCAGCATGAACCGGCATCTGATCCCGGAGGTCGAGACCCTGTTCCTGACCCCGGCCGAGCAGCACAGCTTCATTTCGTCGTCGCTGGTCCGTGAGATCGCCCGCCTCGGCGGCGACGTGTCCGGCTTCGTGCCGGCGTCGGTGCTCGAGGCGCTGCGCAAGGTCCGCGAAGCGAAGTCGGCCCAGTCGTAATACCCGTCAGACCCATACATACCAAGAACCACCAAGGGAGGAATTCCATGAACAACACCATGCGTGCCATGTTGATCGCGTCGTTCGCGCTGGCCTTCACCGCCTGCAAGAAGGAAGAGGCTGCGCCGGTCGTCGAGGCCCAGCAGGCGCTGGTCGCCCCGGACGCCAACGATGACGCCGGCTGGAAGAAGTACCTGCAGGCCGTGGCCGTGCAGAACATGGGCAACATCACCAACAGCCCCTTCCTGTACTACCTCTCCCCGGAGTCGGACCCGGAATTCGCCGCCAAGTACGATCGCCAGGTCGAGAGCGCCACCCAGGCCGTGGCCCGTGGCGTGCAGCCGGGCAACATGCTGGCCTTCGGTTCGTCGGCGTCGGCGAAGATGGCCGACATGATCCAGGCCGTGTTCAAGGACGTGTCGCCGGATTCGATGAAGGGCGTGCGCGTGGTGTTCATCGGCAAGGCGGCGGACAACGCCCGCGTGCAGGCCATCGTGCAGCCGACCGGCGCCGAATACATCTTCGTAGAAGCCAAGTAACCCGTGCAGTGGCGGCCGCGCCCAAGGCGTGGCCCGGGCGGTTTCCGCGAGGAAGCCGCCGTTGACCGGCCTGCGCCCTGGCGCGGGCCGGCCTTCATCCGCCGGCGCGGGCGTGGAGTAACGCCATGTCGCTGAAAATCAATGCGCTCTGCGTCAACTGTGACGTCTGTGAGCCGGCCTGTCCCAACCAGGCCATTTCGATGGGTGAAACCATCTACGTGATCGATCCGGCCCGCTGCACCGAGTGCGTGGGACATTTCGACGAACCCCAGTGCGTGGTCGTCTGCCCAGTCGAATGCATCGATCCCGATCCGGATATCCCGGAAACCCAGGACGCCCTGCTGGCGAAGTTGTACGGCCTGCAGCGCGACCATCCCGAACTTTATGCGGAGCCCCCATCCGAATGAACACGTTGTCGCGTCGCTGGTTGCTGCTCGTCCTGTTGTGGTCCCCGGTGGCATGGTCCGCCGCACCCGCGCAGGGTTCCCTGGCCAGCCATCCGGACGGCGCGGCGATCGCCAGCGGCCACCACCTGGCCACCGAGGCCGGGATGGAGATCCTGGCCAAGGGCGGCAATGCCTTCGACGCGGCAGTGGCGGTGTCCTCCACCCTGGCGGTGGTCGAGCCGATCAGCTCCGGGCTGGGCGGCGGCGGGTTCTTCCTGCTGCACGATGCGGCCACCGGCAAGGACGTGATGCTGGACGCGCGCGAGACCGCGCCGCAGGCCGCCAATGAAGCCGCCTTCCTGGACAGCAAGGGCGAGCTGGACCGCGACCGCTCGGTCAACGGCCCCTGGTCGGCGGGCATCCCCGGCCTGCCGGCGGCGCTGGTCGAGCTGTCGGGCAAGCACGGCAAGCTGCCGTTGCGTACCTCGCTGGGCCCGGCGATCCGCATCGCCACCGAGGGCTTCCCGGTGTATGCGCGGATGGCCAAGGGCTATGCCTCGCGCCGCGAGGTGATGGAGCGCTACCCCGGCACCCGCGAGGTGTACCTGCGCAATGGCAAGCCGATCGCCGAGGGCGATGTGTTCCGCCAGCCGGAACTGGCCGCCACGCTGACGCGCCTGGCCGACCAGGGCTTCGACGGCTTCTACCGCGGCCAGACCGGCAAGGCGCTGCTGGCCGGCGTGAAGCAGGCCGGTGGCAGCTGGAGCGCCGAGGAACTGGCCGGCTACCGGGTCAAGCTGCGCGAGCCGATCGTGTTCAACTACCGCGATTGGAAGATCACCACCGCCTCGCCGCCGTCCTCCGGTGGCATCGCGCTGGCGGCGATGCTGCAGATCCTGGAAGGCTGGGACCTGAAGTCGATGGATGAAGCGCACCGCACCCACCTGGTGGTGGAAGCGATGCGCCGCGCCTACCGCGACCGCACCTTCTTCCTGGGCGACCCGGATTTCGTGCAGATCCCGCAGAAAGTGCTGACCAGCAAGGACTACGCCCAGGGCCTGCGCGCCACCATCCACCCGGAGAAGGCCACCCCGAGCGACCTGCTGTCGGGCAACCCGACCCCGCTGGAAGACGACGAGACCACCCACTTTTCGATCATCGACCGTGACGGCAACCGCGTGGGCGCAACCCAGACGGTGAACCTGCTGTACGGCTCGGGCCTGATTCCCAAGGGCACCGGCGTGCTGCTCAACAACGAGATGGACGATTTCGCGCTGAAGCCGGGCACGCCCAATGCCTTCGGCGTGATGGGTTATGCGGCCAATGCGCCCAAGCCGGGCAAGCGCATGCTCAGCTCGATGACCCCGACCTTCATGGAGTCGCCGGACAAGGTGGTGGTGCTGGGCACGCCGGGCGGCAGCCGCATCATCACCATGGTGCTGCTGGGGATCCTCGGTTACGACGACGGCCTGACCGCGCAGCAGGTGGCCGCGTTGCCGCGTTACCACCACCAGTGGCTGCCGGACGAGATCTCGGCCGAAACCGGTGCGTTGTCGGTGGACACCATCAAGCAGCTGCAGGCGATGGGCCACAAGATCGACCTGCCCGGCGACAGCGCCGAAGGCGGGCGCGGCTCCAGCCACGTCTGGGGCAACCTGCAGACCGTGGAGTGGGACCGTCGCAGCAACGTGCTCAGCGGTGGCAGCGACCCGCGCAACCCGGTGGGCAGCGCGGCAGTGTCAGCGGCCGCGAGCCGCTGATCCGACCCGCCCGGTCGCTTTCCAGACCCCGCCACCCGGCGGGGTTTTTCGTGGCGCGCCCGCGCAGCCGACTAGCGAATATTTAACGCGTCGCGCCGGATAATTTACCCATGAAACTATGGTCGATTCGCGGTAACTCACAGAAACTGGATGGCGGGGCGATGTTCGGCAACGCCCCACGCGCGGTGTGGGAAAAATGGGCGGCACCGGATGATCTGAACCGTATCGAGCTGGCCTGCCGCGCCTTGCTGGCCAGCCCGCTGGCTGGCAAGACGGTGTTGTTCGAGACCGGTATCGGCGCGTTCTTCGAGCCGAAACTGCGTGACCGTTACGGCGTGCAGGAGCCGCGCCACGTGCTGATGGAATCGCTGCGCGAGGCCGGGTTCGAGCACGAGGACATCGACGTGGTGGTGCTCAGCCATCTGCATTTCGACCATGCCGGAGGGCTGCTTGCGCAGTGGAGCGAGGGCCGTGGCCCGGAGCTGCTGTTCCCCAATGCCACCTTCCTGGTGGGCGCCGAACATTGGCAGCGGGCGCTGCACCCGCACCCGCGCGACCGCGCCAGCTTCATCCCGGAACTGCCGGGGCTGCTGCAGGACAGTGGCCGGCTGGAGATCGTCGAGGGGCCGTATTCGAAGGCGCTCGGCAACAGCGTGCGCTTCAGTTTCAGCGACGGGCATACCCCGGGCCTGATGCTGGCCGAAATCGTCGGCCCCGAGCAGGTCGATGGCCAGCCGCGCGGCGGCGTGGTGTTCTGCGCGGACCTCATCCCCGGTCGCTCGTGGGTACACGTGCCGATCACCATGGGGTACGACCGCAACGCGGAGTTGCTGATCGACGAGAAGCGCAGCTTCCTGGAAGACAAACTGGCGCGCAACGTGCACCTGTTCTTTACCCATGACCCGCAGTGCGCGCTCGCCCAGGTGGCCCGCGACGACAAGGGCCGCTTCGGCACCATCCACGAGCAGGGCGAATTGAAGGCCCGCGCGCTGGCCTGAGCCGCGGGCCGCCCCCGTCATCGGGGGCGGCGGCAGGGTGCCGGGTGCTGGCCGGCACCACCGGATCATCGGTCGGCCGCGGTCAATGCGCCTTCAGGCAGCTGCTCATGAAGGTCTTGCGCGCATCGCCGGCCAGCTTCTTGCTGGCCGCATCGGCATTGCAGGTCTTCATGCGTTCCTGCGGCGTGGTCGCCGCCGGCGCGGGCGCACTCAGGCACGCCTTCTGCGCGGCTTTGTAGTCCTCGCCGGTCTTGCCCTTGTTCCTGGCCGAACAATCGGCCATGCGCTGCTGCTGCGGGGTGGCCGCACTGGCGACCAGGGGGCTGCCAAGCAGCAGTAGGCAGGCCAGCAGGGACAGGGTCTTCATGACGCAGCTCCACGCACGGGTTGAGGATGCGCGCAGCTTCTGCCGGGACATGGCTAGGCCGTGTGAAACACCGGCGGCGACGGGCAGCCGCCGGTCATCGGGGCGGAATCAGCCGGCCACGCGGGTGCCGAAGATGCGGTCACCGGCATCGCCCAGGCCCGGCAGGATGTAGCCCTTCTCGTTGAGGCGCGCGTCGATCGCGGCGGTGAAGATTTCCACGTCCGGGTGGACGGCCTGCACGGCCGCGATGCCTTCCGGCGCGGCGACCAGGAAGATGCCCTTGATGCGGCGGGCACCGGCGCGCTTGAGCATGTCGATGGTGGCAATCAGGGTGCCGCCGGTGGCCAGCATCGGGTCCAGGATCAGCGCATCGCGCTCTTCCAGGCGGCCGGTCAGGCGCTCGAAATAGGGCACCGGCTGCAGGGTTTCCTCATCGCGCTGCAGACCGACCACGCTCACCCGCGCGGCGGGGATCAACGACAGCACGCCGCTGAGCATGCCCAGTCCCGCACGCAGGATCGGCACCACGGTGATCTTGGCCCCGGCGATGCGCTGCACCGTCACCGGGCCCGCCCAGCCGGCCATGGCGTGGGCTTCGGTATCCAGGTCGGCGGTGGCCTCGTAGGCCAGCAGCCCACCAAGTTCGTTGGCCAGTTCGCGGAAGTCCTTGGTGCTCAGGGACGCATCGCGCATCAGGCCGATTTTGTGCTGCACCAGCGGATGGCGCACTTCGACGATTTTCATGGGAGGGGCAACGAAGAGGGGAGACCCGTAGTTTGCCGCAACGCCACCCGAAGCCAAAGCCCAGGGGCCGAAGGCAGAAGCCGAAGCCAAAGCCGAAAGCCGAAAGCCGAAGCCGAAGCCGCGATCTCCGGTAGTGCCGAGCCATGCTCGGCAGGCCAGACAATGACGAAGCCGATGCTCGGCAGGCCAGACAATGACGAAGCCGATGCTCGGCAGGCCAGACAACGCCGGAGCCGACGCTCGGCAGGCCAGACAACGCCGAAGCCGACGCTCCCCACGACACGACAGCCGACGCGCCCCCAACAGCAGCCGAGCATGGCTCGGCTCTACCACCCGGCAGGCGGCACGCCCCCAACAGCAGCCGAGCATGGCTCGGCTCTACCACGCGACAGCCGACGCGCCCCCAACAGCAGCCGAGCATGGCTCGGCTCTACCACCCGACAGGCGACGCGCCGCTGACAGCAGCCGAGCATGGCTCGGCGCTACCACCCGGCAGGCGACGCGCCGGCAACAGCAGCCGAGCATGGCTCGGCTCTACCACGCGACAGCCGACGCGCCCCCAACAGCAGCCGAGCATGGCTCGGCGCTACCACCCGGCAGGCGACGCGCCGCGAACAGCAGCCGAGCATGGCTCGGCGCTACCAACCGGCAGCCGACGCGCCGCCGACAGCAGCCGAGCATGGCTCGGCGCTACCACCCGGCGGGCGGCGCGCCGCCGACGGCAGCCGAGCATGGCTCGGCGCTACCAACCCTCAAACCCGCGATTCCCCCCGTCGCCTCTACCAACCGACCAACCGCCCGATCCCAATCCCCAATCCCTCGTTACGCCCCCAGTGTCACGCCCATGCAACCTCGCGGACATACCGTGCTGACCCAATCTTTACACCGTTGGGGAAAGCCGTGCAGAAGCAGAATGCGTTGGGTCGGGCGATCAGCCTGTCGTTGCTGGTCATGGCCAGCCCGTCGCTGTTCGCCGCCGAGGCCGGGGCGGTTGCCGCCGGCGCTGCGGCGACCGACCTGGACCGGGTCGAGGTGCGGCCGCAGCTGGAATCGCAGACCCGCGCGGTGGACCTCAAGCGCAGCAGCGACGCCATCGAGGATGCCGTGTCGTCCGATGCCATGGGCGTCTACCCCGACAAGAACGTGGCCGAATCGCTGCAGCGGCTGCCCGGTGTCAGCGTTACCCGCGACCAGGGCGAAGGCCGTTTCGTGGTGATCCGCGGCCTGGACGCCAACCTCAACAGCGTCAGCGTCGACGGTATCGCGATCGGCACGCCGGAGGATGCCAGCCGTGCCGCGCCGCTGGATGTGATTCCCTCCGATTCGACCGAACGCCTGCGCGTGATCAAGTCGCCCACCCCGGACATGCCCGGTGATGCCATCGGCGGGGCGATCCTGGTCGAGTCGGCCTCGGCCTTCGACCGCGACGGGCGCAGCCTGCGCGGCAAGATCGAAGCCAGCCACCAGCAGCTGTCCGGCAAGACCAGCCCGAAGGCGGCCTTCAACTACAGCGAGGTATTCGCCGATACCGTCGGCGTCGCGCTCGGGGTGAACTACCAGAAGCGCACGTTCGAATCGGACAACACCGAAGTGGAGTACGGCGCGTTGGACGGCGGCGCCGACGAGGACCTGTTCGCCACCAGCCTGCAGCGCCGCAAGTACGAGATCGAACGCAAGCGCATCGGTGCCAACCTCAACCTCGACTGGCACCCCAGCGAAGACAGCCGCTACTACCTGCGCACGCTGTACAGCCAGTTCGACGATGCCGAAACCCGCCAGCGCACCCTCTTCAACTTCGGCGATGGCGAGGTCGCCGCGCTGGGAAACGGCCAGTACCGCATCGATGACCTGCCGGCCGACGCGATCCAGAAGCGCATGCGCTACCGCACCAAGAAGGAAAACACCTTCGCCGCCAGCGTCGGTGGTGAGAACCGCCTGACCGGCGCGGTGGTCGATTACAAGGTGGGCTACACGCGCACCGAAGAACGCGTCAACGACGAAATGGAAGCGCGCTTCGAGTACGCCGGCGCTGACACCCGCGCCACCGTCGACCAGCGCAGCCGCGTTCCCGGCTTCACCCTCGGCGATGCCGGCTGGATGGACAACGGCAACTACGATTTCGACCGCGTGGTGCTCTCGCCCAAGCGGGTGGACGACAAGGAACACAGCGCGCAGGTCAACGTCCGCTTTGACGGCGACGCGTCCAGCTACAAATTCGGCCTGCTCGGCCGCTGGCGCGACCGCAACGTGGACACCAACGAGCGCGAACTGCGCGTGGGCCCGGAGATCGCGCTGTCGGACTGGACCACCGGCAGCCCCGACCACCGCGGTGGCTCCCTGGGCCAGGGCATGAGCTCGGATGCGATGCGCCGGTACTGGGCGCAGTATGGCGGGCAGTACAGTGCGCGTCCGCAGGACCTGGGCGGCAATGCCCTGGCCTCGCTGGAAGAGGATTACACCGCCAGCGAAGATATTTTCGCCAGCTACGCGATGGGCACCTGGGACATCGGCGCGCTGCGCATCATCGGTGGGGTGCGCGCGGAGGCGACCCGGTTCAGCGCCACCGGCAACAGCGTGGACGTGGCCAGCAACGGCCGCAGCTACAGCGTGACCCCGCTCAGCGTGAGCCGCAGCTACAGCAACGTGCTGCCGGGCCTGCACCTGCGCTACGACGCCGGCGACACCTGGGTGCTGCGCGCGGCCGCGAACAAGACCGTATCGCGCCCGTCGTTCGGTGACATTGCCCCGCGCATCGGCCTGAGCCGGGGCGACGAGGAGGTGCGGATCGGCAACCCGCAACTGGACCCGTACGAATCGACGAACATCGACCTGTCGATCGAGAAGTACATCTGCAGCACCGGTATCCTTTCGCTGGGCCTGTTCCACAAGCGCATCGACGGCTACATCGTCAACACCGTCAGCAACAACGATCCGGCGTACCCGGGGTATGAGGTCACCCGGGTGATCAATGGCGAGAAGGCCAGGGTCAACGGCGCCGAGTTCAACTGGCAGCAGCAGTTGGCGTTCCTGCCGACCGGCTGGGATGGCGTGCTGGTCGGCGTCAGCGGCACCTGGCTGGATACCGATTTCGACCCCGGCCTGGCCGGCCGCGAGGGGGACGACTTCATGCTGCCGCGTGCATCCAAGCACGTATACAGCGCGCACGTGGGCTATGAGAAGGCCGGTTTCAGCACCCGCCTGGCGGCGGTCTACCGCAGTGAGTACCTGGATACGTTGGGCGACAGCCGCGCGTACGATATCTACGTGGCGCCCAACACCCAGCTCGACTTCAGCCTGGACTACAAGATCACCGCGAACGTGAGCGTGTACCTCGAAGCGCAGAACCTGCTCGACAAGCCACTGGAGCTGTACCAGGGCACCCGTTCGCGCACCCTGCAGATGGAAGAGTACGGCCGCACCTACGCGCTTGGCCTGAAGGTGGCCCTGTGATGCGTACCCGCACTGCGGTCGCCGTCGTGAGCCTGGCCCTGTTGGCGGCCTGCCGCCCCGCCACGCCGGCGCAGGCGGCAGCCGATGCCGAACCGGCGCGCGCGGTTGCCACCGTGGCCGAGGCCTTCCTGACCCCGATGACCCCGGCCGACAACATCGACTCGCCCGCCAGCTGGACCACCGCCGATGGCCGGCAGTGGCTGATCGCCACCGCCAAGGCCACCGACAAGCTGGTGGTCTACGACGGCCAGACCGGCGCGCATCTGCGCGACGTGGGCAGCACCGGTACCGCACCGGGCCAGTTCGTGCGCCCCAACGGCATCGCCGTGGTCGACGACCTGGTGCTGATCGTGGAGCGCGACAACCACCGCGTGCAGGTATTGAAGTTGCCGGACTTCACCCCGCTGGGCGTGTTCGCCGCCGACGACCTGCGCAAACCCTACGGGTTGTGGGTCAACAAGCAGCGCGAGGGGTACGAGGTCTACGTGACCGACTCCTACGACGCCGGCGAGGACGCGCAGGGCAACGACGTGCTGCCGCCGCTGGCCGAACTGGATAAACGCGTGCGCCGCTATACGCTCACCCTGCATGGCGACGCGCTGGATGCCCAATTGGTGGGCAGCATCGGCGACACCAGCGAGGCCGGCGCGCTGCGCGTGGTCGAGTCGATCTGGGGCGACCCGGCCAACGACCGCCTGCTGATCGCCGAGGAAGAAGAAACCTACGCCAGCGAGATCAAGGTCTACACGCTGGAAGGCCGCTTCAGCGGCACCACCTTCGGCCGCGGGGCGTTCAAGGCGCAGGCCGAAGGCGTGATGCTGCGCACCTGTGGCAAGGATGGCTGGTGGATCACCACCGAGCAGGGCAAGCAACGCAGCGTGTTCCACCTGTTCGACCGGCACACGCTCAAGCACGTGGGCGCGTTCCAGGGCAACACGGTGGCCAACACCGATGGCATCTGGCTGGACCAGGCCGCGTCGGCGCGTTTCCCGCATGGCGTGCTGTATGCGGTGCACGATGACCAAGGCGTGGTCGCCTTCGACTGGGCCAGCGTGGCCAAGCAGCTGTCGCTGCCGCTGGAGTGCGCCGCATGAGCCGGGCCCCCGTCGTTACGGCCGGCCTGCTGCTGGCCATCCTGCTGGGCACTGGCCCGGCCGCTGCGAAGCAGCCCGCCGCCGCCGCCGAACCCAACACCCAGGTACCGGCAGGCAACCGCCACTACGCGGCCAGCGGCTTCCCCGACCGCATCGTCGCCTCGCCCGCGCAGGACGCCGCGCGCGGCTTCGGCGTGTCCTGGCGTACGGACGCAGCGGTCAGCGCGCCGGTGCTGGAATGGGTGCTGGCCGGCGACTCGCCGGATGTCGGCACGCCGACCCGCGTCGCCGCCACCACGCAGCCGCTGGATACCGAGAACGGTCGCGCGCATTACCACCGTGCCGACGTCACCGGCCTGCAGCCCGATACGCTGTACCTGTGGCGCGTGCAGGGCAAGGACACGTGGAGTGCCTGGAACCAGTTGCGCACCGCCGGCAGCGCCGCCCAGCCGCTTACCCTGCTGTACTTCGGCGACACCCAGAACAAGAACCTCAGCCATGTCTCGCGCGTCCTGCGTGCCGGCCTCAAGGCCGCCCCGCAGGCGCGCCTGAGCCTGTTCGCCGGCGATCTGGTCAGCGGCGGTGATGGCCAGGACGACAGCGAATGGGGCGAGTGGTTCGCCGCGGCCGGCTGGCTGCCGCAGGAAACCGTGGTGGCCCCGGCGATCGGCAACCACGAATATTTCGAGGAGTTCGAAGACACGCCGCAGGAACGCCGGGTGCTCGGCCGGCATTGGCCGGTGACCTTCGCGCTGCCGCGCAACGGCGTGGACGCGGCCGATACCAGCACCTACTGGTTCGACTACCAGGGCGTGCGCATCGCCGTGCTTGACGGCACGTCGGCGCTGGACATGGGCACCGCCCAGGCGCAGGCCGCGTGGCTGGACAAGGTATTGGCCGACAACCCGCACCCCTGGAGCATCGTGCTGCTGCACCAGCCGTTCTACTCCCCGCGCGAAGGCCGCGAGAACGCCGAGCTGCGCGACGTGCTGCTGCCGGTGGTGCGCCGGCACCAGGTGGACCTGGTGCTGCAGGGCCACGACCACACCTACGGTCGTCGCGGCGAAGGCCAGGCGGCCACGCCGCAGTTCATCGTCACCGTGGCCGGCCCGAAGCAGTACCGGCTGTCCGCGCAGGCCCGCGCCAGCATGGCGCCGGTCGGCGAGGACACCCAGCTGTTCCAGGTCCTCCAACTGGACCCGCAGCACCTGCGCTACGAAGCGCGTACCGTCACCGGACGCCTGTATGACGGCTTCGAATTGACGCGCGACGCCAATGGGCGCAAACAGAAGACCGAGCTGACCGACGGCCGTATCGCCCCCCGCGACTGCACCCGTGCGCAGACCCTCAAGGGCCGTGCCGACCGTTGCTGGGAATGACCCCCGGGCCGGGCTGCCCAGGCGCGCCCGGCCGATGCTGGAGATGACGATGCACACCCGACGCGCTGTACCCCTGGCGGCCCTTGCTGCTGCGCTGCTGATGCTGGCCGGCGCCAGCACGGCCACCAATGCCGTGCTCCACCCGTTCCTGGCCGCGCAGCCCAAGGACGCTCCGGACGAGGCCAACCTGGCCGTGGAGATCCCGGCCGGCAGCTTCACCAAGTACGAAATCAAGGAGGACGGCCTGGTCCATGTCGACCGCTTCCAGTCGATGCCGGTGGCGTACCCGGCCAATTACGGCTCGATGCCGCGCACCCTGGCCGGCGACAACGATCCGCTCGATGCCCTCGTGCTGACGCGGGAGCCGCTGCACCCCGGCGTTATCGTGCGCTTCCGCCCGATCGGCTTCCTGAAAATGGTCGATGACGGCGAACAGGACGAGAAGGTCATCGGCGTGCCCACCGACAAACTCGACCCCACCTACGCCACCATCCGCGATCTTGAGGACCTGCCGTTGATCGAGCGCCAGCGCATCGAAGCCTTCTTCCGCGTCTACAAGGACCTGCCGGCAGGGCGCAACCCGGTGCAGTTGAACGGCTGGGGCAATGCCGCCGAGGCCAAGGCGTTGATCCGTGCCTCGATGCAGCGCTTCGACCTGGAGCAGCAGCGGCGCAAGGGCGACTGAGCTGCGTGGGTCGCCGCCGCCGGGCTCAGGGCACCGGCGGCATCGCCTTGATCGCGCGGCGCAGGAATACGCGCATTTCCTTCTCGGCCTGCGTGTCGCCGTTGGTGTGTGCCACCTCGATCCCCTGCCGCCACGCCTGCGCCGCAGCGGCAGGATCGCCCGCTGCCAACCGCGCCTTGCCCAGCAGTTTCCAACCGGCCGAATAGGCGGGGTCCAGTTCGACGCAGCGCTGCAGGTGTCGGCTCGCCTGGCCCGGCTCGCCAGCATCGAGCAGGGCCTTGCCCAGGCTGAGGCGAAGCAGGGCAGTGTCGCGGCCGCCGTCCAGCAGGCGCTGCAGGGCGGTCACGTCCATGCGCGCTGCCCATCGATGCGGGTGTAGCGACTGCGGTGGTAGGCCAGTGCCTCGCCGGGCTGCACCGCGAAACGCTCTACCTGGCAGATCAGCATCACGTGGTCGCCCACGGCGAGGCTGCGTTCCACCCTGCAGCAGAGCCACCCCACCGCATCGCGCAGGCGCGGCGTGCCGTTGTCCAGGTCGAGCAGGGCGGCGCTGGCCGGTGCACGGCGCAGCAGCGGATCGGCGAAACGACGCGCCTGCGGTTCCTGTGCCGAGGACAGCAGGCTGATGCCCAGGCGCCCGGCATCGCAGAACGCAGCCAGGTCGGTAGAGCGCGCGCCGATGCTCCAGGCGACCAGCGGCGGGTCCAGCGACAGCGTGCTGAACGAGTTGATCGTCATCGCCACCACCTGCCCCTGCGCATCGCGGGCGGCGGCGATGGCCACGCCGGTCGGATACTGGCCGAATACGTGGCGCAATGCGGTCGCCTCCACGCCCGGCGCGCTGGCCAACGGTGCCGACTCGCGCCCCGGGCCCGCCGCCATCAGCGTCCGCCCGCGGCCTGGAAGCGGCGCGCCACTTCGGTCCAGTCGATCAGCGCGAAGAACGCGGTGATGTAGTCGGGGCGGCGGTTCTGGTAATGCAGGTAGTAGGCGTGTTCCCACACGTCCAGGCCCAGCACCGGGGTGCCGCCGGACAGGCCGGCGTAGGCGCCCATCAGCGGGCTGTCCTGGTTGGCGCTGCTCTCCACGCCGAGGGTGCCGTCGCTGGCCACGCTCAACCAGGCCCAGCCACTGCCGAAACGGCTCTGCGCGGCCTTGGTGAAGGCCGTCTTGAACGCGTCGTAGCCGCCGAGGTCGCGCTCGATCGCGGCCGCCAGCGCGCCCTCCGGCTGGCCACCCTGGGCACTGAGCACGGTCCAGAACAGGCTGTGGTTGGCATGCCCGCCGCCATTGTTGCGCACGGCCGTGCGCACGCCTTCCGGGAGTGCGCCGATATCGGCGATCAGTGTCTCGATCGGCAGCGCCTCGATGCCCGCGTCGGCCAGCGCGGCATTGAGGTTGTTGACGTAGGCCTGGTGGTGACGCGCGTGGTGGATTTCCATGGTCAGCGCATCGAAGTGCGGTTCCAGCGCGTCGTAGGCGTAGGGCAGGGCGGGGAGGGTGTAGGGCATCGAAGACAACTCCATCGGGGGGAGCCGTCATCATCGGACCTGAAGCGTGGTTGAGGTCAACAGGGGGAAATGCGACGCGCAGCGGAACGTGCAGCCGTCGGCATCGACGCGGCGCCCAGGCAGCAGCGCCGGCAGGGCACCGTTGCCTGCGTCCACCGGTGCGGTGCATGGCATCATGGCCGGGATGAGCAACGGAGCAATCGCGATGAGTACCAGGGACACGCTGCAGGCGCAGCGCCGGGTTCTGCTCGACCTGACCTACCGCAATCGACTGCTGAACCTGCCGCGCAAGCCGTCCAGCCGCAGCATCGTCATCCACGACGAGCGATGCGTGCCGACCCTGCAGACCCTGCTCGAGAAGAAGGGCATGACCTTCGCTGCGGTGCGCGCGGAGGATGCCGAAGAGCCGCTGCCCGATGGTGCCGTGGAACCGGCCCCGGATGCGCCGCCCCTGCCGCAGCCGGGTGAGGGCGAGCCCGGCGTGCTGGCCGAGCATCACCTCGACGCACGCCTGCAGACCCGGCTGAGCTCGGAGCACCTGCAGAAGCGCCTGCTGGAGATGTACTACGAGTACCGCACCATGCTCGAAGAGCAGGGCGTGAACGTGTTGTACCTGGCCATGGGGCAGTTGCAGTTCCGCGAACCCACTGCCGCCGCGGATGATGAGCGCCGTGCCCCGCTGGTGCTGCTGCCGGTGGTGCTGGAGCGCCGCAGCGCCCGCGAGCGCTTCGTGCTGCGCTGGGCCGATGAGGAGCCGCAGGAAAACCTGTCGCTGCGCGAGAAGCTGCGCGCCGATTTCGGCATCGTACTGCCGCCGTTCCCGGACACCGACGAATTCGACATCGCCGCCTACCTGGCCGCCGTGCGGGAGTGCATCGCCGCCCAACCCGGCTGGAGCGTGCTCGACAACGCGCTGCAGCTTGGCTTCTTCTCATTCTCCAAGCTGCTGATGTTCCTCGACCTGGACCCGGACAAATGGCCGGAAGGAAAGGAGATCGACCGCAACCGGCTGGTCGCGGGCCTGCTCGGCGACGGCTTCGCAGAGGATGACATCGGCCTGCCCAGCAGTGGCGCGGGCTTCCTCGACGCGCTCATCCCCGCCGCCGAACTCAAGCATGTCATGGACTGCGACAGTTCGCAGGCCCTGGCCATCGAGACCGTTCGACGCGGGCAGGATCTGGTCATCCAGGGCCCCCCGGGCACCGGCAAGTCGCAGACCATCGCCAACCTGATCGCCACGGCGGTGGGCGATGGGCGCACGGTGCTGTTCGTCTCGGAGAAGATGGCCGCGCTGGACGTGGTGAAACGGCGCCTGGAGAACGTGGGCCTGGGGCCGCTGTGCCTGGAGTTGCACAGCAACAAGGCCAACAAGCGCGCGGTGCTCGAGGAACTGGGCCGGACGCTGCAACTGGGCCAGCCGGAGGCGGCCGACGTGGCCGCGGGCGTACGCCAGCTGGAGGAGGTGCGCGGCCAGCTCAACGCCCATGCGCAGCGCATGCACCTGCCGGTGGGCAGCGCCGGGCTGACCCCCTTCCGCATCCTCGGCATGTTGGCGCGCTGGTTGCCGCACACGGGGCGCCCGCCGTACCGGCTGGAGGCCGCCGGTGAGTGGTCCGCGCTCGAACTGGACCGCCGCGCCGCGCTGCTCGGCGAGCTGTGCGGCCACCTGCCAGGGATCGGCAACCCGGACACGTACCCGTGGCGTGGCATCGGCCACGCGCCGGTGATGCGCACCCAGGCCGAAGACCTTGTGGCCCGGATCGCGCCACTGGCTGCTGCCGTGGCGCAGGCCAGCGCCGCCGCCGCTGCGCTCGCGGCCGGGCTCGGCGTGGCCCTGGCCGGCAACCTGACCGTGCTGGCACAGCAGTGCCAGGTGGCCGATACCCTGGCCAGCGCGCCGCCGTTTGATCGCGGCACGATTTCCTCCGGGGTCTGGACGGCGGGCCTGGCGTCGCTGCGCGAGGGCCTGCAGCAGGGGCGGGCGCTGGCGACCATCGTTGCGCAACGCGCGCCGGCGCTGGCCGATGTGGCCTGGATGAGCGACTGGCTGCCACAGCGCCTGCTGGTGGCTGCGCATGGCGGGCGCCTGCTGCGGTTCCTCAACGGGCCGTATCGGCAGGCGATCAGTCAGTTGCGCAGTGTCAGCAAGGAGCCGTTGCCCAAGCCCCTGGCGGCGCGGCTGGCGCTGCTGGACGACCTGATCGCCGCGCGCAAGGCCCGCCAGGCGCTGGCGGCGATCGACGCCACCGCGCGCGCTGCATTCGGGGCGGTGTGGCAGGGCGAGCGAACCGACTGGGACGCCGCAGACGCGATCCTGGCCTGGGTCCAGCACGCCGAGCCGGTCGGCGGGATGGATGTGCGCGCGTTGGCGGCAGGGCTCGACAACGCCCCCGCGCTTGCGGCGTCCGCCGGGCAGGCGAGGGCGGCGAGCACGCAGCTGCGCAGCGCGTTCGAGACGGTGGTACAGGCGCTGCAGATCGAGGTGGGCGAGGCATTCGGCAACCCCGCGCTGGAGCAGGTGCCCCTGGCGCTGCTGCAGCAGAAGACCACGGCCTGGGCACACGACGTCGAGGGATTGATGGCGTGGCTGGCTTACGCCGACATTGCCCGCCGTTGCATCGCTGCCGGACTCCAGGGGCCGATGGCGCTCGCCGCCGACACCGGCCAGGGCGCGGAGGCCGCGGTGGCGATGTTCCGCTGCGCCTTCCACCTGCAGATGTTGACGCTGGCCACTCAGGCCTACCCCGAGCTGGCCGCGTTCGATGGCCGGCGACATGAAACGCTGGTCGCCGAGTTCCGCCACTGGGATCGCCAGCGCCTGGCCCTCGCCCAGATCGAAGCCGCCCAGGCCCACCATGCCGGGCTTCCGCGGGGCAACGCCGGCGGCGTCGGTGCCCTGGGCACGCTGCGTGGCGAGATCGCCCGCAAGCGCAACCACATGGCGCTGCGGCGGCTGTTCCGGCTGTGCGCGTCTCCGATCCAGGCCATCAAACCGGTGTTCATGATGAGTCCGTTGTCGGTGGCCCAGTTCCTGGAACCCGGCGCCATCGAATTCGACCTGCTGGTCATCGACGAAGCCAGCCAGGTGGAGCCGGTGGATGCGCTGGGAGCCATCGCGCGCTGCCGCCAGATCGTGGTGGTGGGCGACGACAAGCAGTTGCCGCCGACGGCCTTCTTCGCCCGCCTGTCCGGCGGGGAAGACGTCGACCCGGACGAGGCGGGTGCGCAGGCCAACGATCTGGAAAGCGTGCTTTCGCTGTGTGCGGCCAAGGGGCTCCCGCAACGCATGCTGCAGTGGCACTACCGCAGCCGCCACGAATCGCTGATCGCGGTATCCAACAAGGAATTCTACGAAGGCAAGCTGTTCATCGTGCCCAGCCCGGATCGGCAGCGCACCCACTCCGGCCTGCGCTTCCACCACCTGGCACACGGCCGGTTCGATCGTGGCAACAGCTACAAGAACGTGGTCGAGGCGGTCGCCATCGCCGAGGCCGTGGTCGAGCATGCGCGGCACAGCCCGCACCTGACGCTCGGCGTAGGCGCGATGTCGGTGCGCCAGCGCCAGGCGATCAGCGACGAACTGGAGATGGCTCGCCGCCAGCATCCGGAACTGGAGCAGTACATCGCACGGCATCCGCACGAGCCGTTCTTCGTCAAGAACCTGGAGAACATCCAGGGCGACGAACGCGATGTGATCCTGATTTCCATCGGCTACGGTCGTGCCAAGGGCGATGACAAGCTGTACCAGAACTTCGGCCCGCTCAATGCCGACGGCGGGCATCGCCGCCTCAACGTGTTGATCACGCGGGCACGCCAGCGCTGCGAAGTGTTCTCCAGCATCACCGCCGACGACATCCGCGTGGACGAACGCTCGCGGCTGGGCGTGATCGCATTGAAGACCTTCCTCAAGTACGCCGAGCACGGCGACCTGGGGGTGCCTCGGCTGGCTGGCCGTGCCGCCGATTCTCCGTTCGAGGAGGCCGTGCAGGATGCGTTGGCCCAGCGCGGTCTGCAGGTGGACAACCAGGTGGGCGTGGCGGGCTTCTTCATCGACCTGGCCGTGGTCGATCCAAGCGCGCCCGGCCGTTACCTGCTCGGTATCGAGTGCGATGGCGCCACCTACCACGCCGCGCCGTCGGCGCGTGACCGCGACCGGTTGCGCCAGGAGATTCTGGAGGCGCACGGCTGGGCCATCCATCGCATATGGAGCACCGACTGGTTCCAGCGGCCTGACGCGGAACTGCAGCGGTTGCTGGATGCGGTGGACGCGGCACGTGCGCGACTGGCGGCCGGCGCCGCAGCGGCTGCACAGGCCGTGCCGGCGGCATCGCCCACCGTGCTGGCGCGGCTGGCGGCGGAAGACGCCCAGGATCCGCCCGCGATCGGCGATGGCCCTGCCTACGTGCAAGCTGACTTCACACCCGGCGACGCCGGTCTGGCGCCGCACGAGGTGCCGTTGGGCAGCATGGCCACGACGGTAGGCAGGATCGTGGCGGTCGAAGGCCCCATCCACGAGGAGGAAATCATCGCCCGGGTGCGCGACCTGTGGCAGCTGCAGCGGGCAGGCGCACGGATCCAGTCGGCGGTGCAGGCCGCCCTGCGCCACGCGGGGCGGGAGGGGGCGCTGGCCTGTGAGGACGGCTGTTACACCCTGCCCGGCCAGCCCATCGTGGTTCGCAACCGGTCGTCGGCCGCATCGCGCACGCTGCGCAAGGTGGAACTGCTGCCGCCGCAGGAACTGCGGCAGGCGTTGCTGGCGTTGATCGGCGAGGCGCATGGGGCGCGCGCCGATGAGGTGGCCACCCCGGTGGCCCGCATGTTGGGCTTCCAGGGCAGCAGCCAGATGCTGCGCGAGCGGATCCATGCGCAGCTGCAGGCGTTGCTGGCACAAGGCCAGCTGCAGGACCGCGACGGCGTGCTGCAGCGGGTGGAGACGATGACGACGCCCACGCTGGCCTAGCCGGACCCGCAATCCGTTGGGATCGGCGCGCCGGTACACGGCGCCACCGGACCAGGTGCGTGGCTGGAGCGCAGGCCTCGCTCAGCCCTGCGCCGTACCGGGCTCGTGCAGTGGGCAGCGATTGAACTGCGACCGGAACTGGCGCGATGCCGCCATCACCACGCGGCGCGCGCGGTTGAGGCTGCCCAGCGGGCGATGCGCGGCGAGCGCATGCCAGGGCGCAAACGCTAGGGCGTCTTCGCGTGCCGCCGCCGCTGCGTTCCAGGACGGCTGCGCGCCGACCTGCAGGCGGCCCACCGCGACGAACGGGCTGATCGCCTCAGGCCAGGCCACCGACGCATCTTCGATCGGCATCTTCTCCAGGTCGCGGCACAACTGCACGCGCAGCTCCCATTCCACCGGCGCCGGCAGGTCCGCGAAGAACGCGGCGACGACCTCGCGCTGGGCGTCCGCGCCGGACGGCAGCGGCGCGCCGGTCAGCGCCAGCAGCGCCGGCGATACCGGTACCCAGGAGAACTTGGCCATGTACGGCCCGTACAGGAACGGCACCTGGGTGAAGTAGGTCTCGCCCAGCGGGTGATGCCGGGGTTCGCCACCCAATGCCTTCAAGGTGTCGCTTTGCCCGCCCACCGCTTCCAGCGCCGCTTCGGCGCCGCGCAAGGTGGCCGACAGCGCCTGCTTGGTCCGCGGCATGCGCTCGGTGGTCGCGGCCAGCAGTTTTGCCGAGCGCAGGAACCCGTGCGCGCCCGGCGTGCTGAACGCGGGCCCGTTGACCATCAGGAAGTCCTGGCTGTGCAACTCGTCGCCGCCCTCGACTCGCGGCCCGTCCACGCCCAGGATTTTCACCGCCATGGCGCGCGGCGTGGACACGTTGTCGGGCAGTTGCTCGGCGGGCGGTGAGGACAGGCGCACCAGCGCCTCGTAGCTGCCGGCGGTGGCGAACAGCCCGTGTGCGAGCTCGGCCGGGAGCCCATCGAGCACCTGGAAGCGGCCGTTCAGCAGCGCGTGGCCCTTGGCGTGCACCGCGCGATGCGCATGGCCTTCATGCTCGGCCACGGTGCGGGCCATGCCGGTGAACACCGTCGCCAGCGCGGCGATGGTGTCCTCCTCGTCGGCCTCGCGATGTTCAATCTCGGGCGAATAGACAACAGCGGGTGCGAACACGGCCATGGCAACGGCATCCTTGGGGCAGGGCAGGCGCCGGCGGATGGAACCATGCTTACGCCTTGGCAACAGCCGGCTGGGGCGGGGCAGGGCACCACCTTGGCGGGTGCGGCGTGCAGGATGGGTGCAGGGCGCATGGCGTCCACGCGAAGACGCGGCGCGGCGCATTCACCACTCCAGCGTCTCGAAGAAGCGCTCGGCCGCGGCCTCATCGCCCAGTACCGTGGCCAGCGCGCCCAGCGCCGCGTCCCGGTGTGTCGGGCGCAGCTCGCCATCGTCGTCCTCCAGGTCGTCCCCGGCGTCCAGGTACACCGTGCCGATGGCAGCGAGGGCGGCGAGGAACGTCGCCAGGTCCTGCGTCAGCACCGAAGCCTCCCAGCGGCCCGCGCCATGGAAGGCAAACAGGACCTGGCCGGTGTTGCGCTCGAAGATGAAAGGGTCGGCATTCTGCTCGGCGATCACCAGCCAGGCGTCGGGCCAATCGGCCAGGCGCGCACCGCGGGTGCCTTGCCACCGATAGCCGGCCTGCAGGGACCACAGCCGATGCAGCGGCGGGAAACACACGTTGACGCCCGGGATGTCGATGCCGACCGGTCCCACGTTGGCGTGCACGGTCTCGCCCCACGGGCCGATCTGCGCGTAGAACGCCGCCAGCGGGGTGGGCAGTGGTATCTCGCCACGCCACAGGTCTGCCGACTGCGCATGCAGCGGGCCGAAGCGGGCAAAGGAGGCGTGCAGTGTGTGCATGGCCGAGGTCGTTGCAGGGAAGGAGGCGAAGACTAGCCATCGCGCCGGCAAGGCACAACCGTAGCGGCGCCGCCGCGCCCGGCACCGTCTTTCACGCGTGCTGGCTATCATGCGCCCTGTTTCCTTTCATTGGACGGTCGTCGTGTCGCTAGCGCTGGTGTGGTTCCGCCGTGATCTTCGTCTGCAGGACAACCCGGCGTTGCAGGCTGCGCTGGACGCCGGCCACGTGCCGGTGCCGGTCTATATCCATGCGCCGCATGAGGAAGGCGATTGGGCGCCCGGTGGCGCGTCCAATGCCTGGCTGCACCGTTCGCTGGCCGCGCTCGATGCAGACCTGCGTGCCCGTGGTTCGTCGCTGGTGCTGTGTCGCGGCGACAGCCAGGCCGAGCTGGAGCGGTTGATCGCGGCGTCCGGTGCGGTGGCGGTGTATTGGAACCGCAAGTACGAACCGGCCACCCAGCCGCGCGATGCGCAGATCAAGCGCGACCTGCGCGAGCAGGGCATCGAGGCGCAGAGCCACAACGGCAGCCTGATGCTGGAGCCGTGGGAGATCACCACCCTGCAGGGCGGCCCGTACAAGGTGTTCACCCCGTACTGGCGCAACGCACTGACCCGCCTGCAGCTGCCCGCGCCGGTCCGCGCGCCGGCGTCGCTGCCGGCCCATCCGCTGCAGGGCGAGGCGCTCGATACGCTCGGCCTGGCGGCAACGTTGCCGTGGGATGCCGAATTCTGGACGCACTGGCAGCCGGGCGAGGCCGGCGCGCAGGAGGCGTTGACGGTATTCATCGACGGCGCGCTCAACGGCTATCGGCAGCAGCGCGACCTGCCCGACCGGGTGGGCACCTCGCTGCTGTCCCCGCACCTGCATTTCGGTGAGATCGCACCATGGCAGATCGTGCAGCGGCTGCAGGGCGAGCGCAGTGCCAGCCGCGATGCCGACATCGACGGCTACATCCGCGAACTGGGCTGGCGGGAGTTCTCCTACCACCTGCTGCATCATTTCCCGCAGACCACCGACCACAACCTCAACCCGCGGTTCGACGGGTTCACCTGGGCCGCGCCCAACCCGGCGCAGCTGCAGGCATGGCAGCAGGGCCGGACCGGCATCCCGATCATCGATGCGGGCATGCGCGAGCTGTGGGCCACCGGCTACATGCACAACCGGGTACGCATGCTGGTGGCCAGCTTCCTGTGCAAGCACCTGCGCCAGCATTGGCGCGAAGGCGCGCGCTGGTTCTGGGACACGCTGGTGGATGCCGACCTGGCCAACAACACGATGGGCTGGCAGTGGGTGGCCGGCACCGGCGCCGATGCCGCGCCGTACTTCCGTATCTTCAATCCGGTGACCCAATCGGAGAAGTTCGATCCGCAGGCGCGTTACATCACCCGCTGGGTACCCGAGCTGGCGGCCCTGCCGCTGAAGGCGCGCTTTGCGCCGTGGCAGCACCCGCACCTGTTGGCCGAGCACGCGCCGGGGTATCCCACGCTGCCACTGGTGGACCTGGCGGCGGGGCGTGACGCGGCGCTGGCGGCGTACCGTCGCACCGGCGGAGCGTGACGCCGCGCCTGTACGCACCGCTCAGCAACCTGAACGCGGGGAAGATGGCCGCGCAGGTCGTCATGTCGGCATCGCGTCCGGCTGTTTATCCTCTGGGCGCTCGCAAGCCGGTAGTCCGGTAACCAAGGAGAACACCATGATCCGATCCGCACCCCGTAACGTGGCCCTGGCCCTGATGACCGCCGCTGCCTTGACGGCCTGCGCCACCGGCGGCTCCTACGTGCAGTCCGACCCGTATGGCAATCCGACCCAGCAGCAGAACAAGACCGGCCGCAATGCGCTGATCGGTACTGCCGTGGGCGTGGCCGCCGGCCTGCTGAGCGGCAACAGTGCCACCGAGCGTCGCCAGCACGCGATGATCGGTGCCGGCATCGGCGCGCTCAGCGGCGCGGCGATCGGCCAGTACCAGGACCGCCAGGAACGCGCGCTGCGCGAACGTACCGCCAACACGGGTATCGATGTGTCCCGCGACGGCGACAACCTCACGCTGAACCTGCCGGACGGGATCACCTTCGATTTCGGCAAGTCCACGCTCAAGCCGCAGTTCTACGGTTCGCTCAACGGCGTGGCCAGCACGCTGGCCGAGTACAACCAGACCATGATCGAGGTGGTCGGCCACACCGACAGCATCGGCAGCGATGCGGTGAACAACCGCCTGTCCAAGGAACGCGCCGACTCGGTCGCCGCCTACCTGACCGCACAGGGCGTGCAGAGCGCGCGTATCGAAACCCTGGGCGCCGGCAAGGCGTATCCGATCGCCGACAACAGCACCGACGCCGGCCGTGCGCAGAACCGCCGCGTGGAGATCCGCGTGATTCCGCTGCGTCAGTAACAGTTGGTGTTGGTCACGCTCGGGCCACGCGCCGGAGCAGAATGCCGCCTTTGCAGGCGGCATTTTTTTTGGTTCTTCTCCATCGCTGTCGCAGGCACTAAGTCCGTGGTACGCCCTTTCGCACGCGTAGGTCGATGGGTCGGGCGCTGGAAAAGCCTGGCTTCACCCTGCTTACCGCAAGCCGAGCCCCGTAGCGGCCGGTAGGCCCCTGGGCAAAACAAAGGAGGAGGCCGCCTGCGGCCGGGGGACACTGCACCAGGGGCCTACCGGTCGCTACGGGGCCCCCACGCGCGCGGCGAGCCAAAGCGGAGACAGCACCGATCAACACGGCGCCCAGGCTGCCCAGCCACACGCATATGGCCTTGCGTCATCTGCCACGGCCCTTGCAACAGGACGCTCCCCCATAGCGAGAGGGAGCGTCCTTCCTGTGGGATACCGACGCCCTTACCAGTCGTACTGCACCTGCAGCCGCGCATACCGTGGCGTGGTGTTGTAGCGGGCCTTCCCGTAGTTGAAGTAGTCGGTCACCGTCCCGGCCGAATTGACGTCGTAGCGCGTCTCATACACCTGCACCGGCTTGATCGAGTTGAACAGGTTGATCACCGACAACTGCACGCTCAGTCCCGGCAGCGTCGCCGGCGAGTACACCACGTTCGGGTTGACCGACATCGTCCACGGCGTGCGCCCACTGCTGCCCACCCTGGAAAGATCGTCCTCGCCGACATTGCAGGTATGGAACACACCGCGGTAGCCGAAATCGGTATCGAACGTACCGTTACCGCCGCCCAGGCAGCTGATCGGCGTGCCCGACTGCACCAGCAGATTCGCGCCCACCTGCCACTGCGGGCTCAGCTGGAAACTGCCGTACAGCTTGAAGCTGTGGCGACGGTCGTTGAACAGATAGCCATCGGCGCCGTAGGACAGTTCCTTGAAGTCGAAGTCCGAGGTGGTGCCGGTGTCGTCCTGGCCGTTGGTGCTCTTCACCAGGCCTTCGTAGTTGCCATACAGCTTGGCCCAGGTGTAGTTGACGCTGGCATACCAGCGCTCGGTACGCTTCTCTGCCGACAGGCTCAGCGAACGGTAGCTGCGCTTGGCCTTGGGGCCCAGTTCACTGCCGGGAACGGTGATGGTGTCCGGCGTGCCGTCGCCATCCACGTCGATGTCCAGGGTCAGGTCGCTGCCGGGATTGAAGATCCAGCAGCCGGGGAGACCGCCCGGCACTTCCCATTCGCTGTCCCAGTGCGAGACGTCGTAGCCGGCGGCCTTGGCTGCGTTGTACAGCGAGCGCGAATCGCAGGTGTCGTCGATCACCTGGTTGATCCGGCGCACGGTGAGCTTGGCGCCCAAGGTCCAGCCATCGACCCAGTCGTTGCTCGATCGCAGCAGCCGCTGATAGCCGAGGATCGCTTCGTCCTGGGTGTAGGGCTTCAATCCACGGGAGGCGACCGCGCGCGGATCTGGCGTGCTGCCGTCGGCGCCGTTGACCACGCTGTCGGCGCTGCCGTTGCGATACGAACCGGTGATGTTGGGTTTGCCGGTGACCGGGTCGTAGCCGTCGTAGGTGTAGTAATCCATCGTGTAGTACGAACCGGTGGCCGCGCGCAAGGCCACGTTGGCGGCGATGGGCAGCGAGTAGCGGCCAAGCGATGCGTACAGCTTGCTGTCGCCATCGCCGGTGGGATCCCACGAAAGGCCCAGCCGCGGCTGCCAGATGTTGTCCTGCTTGACGAACGTCGCGCCGCTGCCGTTGCGGTTGTCGAACGAGTCGTTGCGCAGCCCGGCGTACAGCATCAGCCGGTCGTTGACCTGCCAGTGGTCTTCCAGGTACCACGACGCCTGCTTGACGCCGATGCGGCCACCGGTACGGAAGTTGATGCGCTGAGCATAGTTGGCGTAGAGGTTCCAGTACGCGCCGCTGGAATAGGCCGTGCCCTGCACCGAGGTCCAGTCCTCCTTGCTGTAGCCGCCGCCCAGCTGGTGGTTGCCCACCTGCCAGACCAGGTCGGCCTGGGTGTTGCTGCGCTCGTTGCTGCCGGCGCGCAGGCCCAACTCGCTGTTGACGGCGCAGCCGACCTGCTTGCCCAGCATGCGGTCGACCACGTATGGGCAGTCGCCATCGGCGGCATTGATGTCGCCATCGTAGTCACCACGCTGTCCATCCGGACTGATCGTGTACTGGCCATTGGTGTTGCGCATGCGCCCGTGCTGCAGGCTGGCGGTGACGTCGTCGCTGAGCTGGCTGGTCCACTTGAACACGTTGGTGTTGCCGCCCGAGCGGCCTTCCAGGCGCCCTCGGTAGTCGCGCTTGTCCACGGCCGCGCCGGGCCGGTCGCTGGCGTAGTCGGCGTCGTAATAGTCGTACTGGTAGCGGCGGCGGTTGTCGAAACCGGTGTATTCCAGGTGATTGCGGTCGTTGAGGTACCAGTCGAGTTTCAGCAGCCAATAGGGATCGCGCGAGCGGTAGTCCTGCGCGGACGTCGCCAGCGATGTGGGCGGCACGGGCGTGTCCGGATCGCGCGTACTGCGCGGGTTGCTGGCCGAACGTCCGCCGAAGGCGGTGTTGTCCGATCGCGTCATGCTGCCCAGCGCGAACACGAACAGCGTGTCCTCGATCAGCGGGCCGCCGGCCCAGGCGCTGAACACATCGCCGGACTGGCGGTTCTTGTCGTACGAACGCAGGATACTGCCATCGGTGCGCAGCGTGTCGGGCGCGTTCTCGCGCAGCGCATCCGGCGTGGTGGTCCAGCTGGCCCCGCCTTTCCACGTGTTGGTGCCGCGCTTGACGTTGACGCTGGTGACTCCGCCGGTGGAGAACCCGTAACGCGCGCCGTAGCCGCCGGTCTGCACGTCCAGCTGGTCGATGGCCTGGAACGGCACCTCGGCGAATGACAGGCTGTCGAACAGGTTGGTGACGTTGAAGCCGTTGATGTAGTAACTGTTCTCGGCCGCCGACGCACCGCCGAACGAGGCCGGCCCGAAGAAGCTGCTGCTGGCCACCGTGCCCGGGGTGAGCAGCGAGATGCTGGTGACATCACGCGCCACCGGCAGCGTGTTGAGCTGTTCGGCGGTGAAGGTGGTGCGGGTCTCGACGCTGCCGAGGTCGATCGGGGCCACGTTGCTGGCACGCACGTTCACCGCGTCCAGGGTGGCGGCCTTGGCGAAATCGGCCTGGGTGGTCTGCCCGGCCACCACCGTGACCTGGCGTTGGTCGGTACTGCCATCGGCGCGGGTGACACGGATTTCGTACTGGCCGGTAGGCAAGGCCGGCAGACGGAACCTGCCGTCGGCGGTGATGCGGGTTTCGCGCGAGGTGCCGGCCTCCAGGCTGCGGATCTGGACATTGCCGCCGGCGGCATCCGGGACGTGCCCGAGGACGTCGCCGACCGTGCTCTGGGCCAGCGCGGGCAGCGGGGTCAACATGGCCATCAGCAGGAGGGACAGGGTGGTCTTGCGCGGTTGGATCCTGCACGTGCGGAACGGGTGTTGCATGTCTTCGCCTCCAGTGCGTCCGGCCGGGGTGGCCGGGTCGAGTGGGGCGGACGCTAGTCGTCAGGCGTGGAGAAAAAAGCGCGGGGCGTCGCCAGGACCTCGTGTAGCGTGACGCCGCGCAAAAATAGTGCCGCCGCGCGCATCGAGACGTGACGAGGTTCGCTGAAAAACCTTCTGCACCAGTGCGCAGGGTGTAAATCGGGATCGTGCCGTTCGCGACAAACCGCGCGTCGTCGCCGAACGGAAAACGCCGCCCGGAGGCGGCGTTTTCAGGGGGTACGACCGTGTTCGGCTCCGCCGTGGGTCAGCCCGCGGTCACCGTCTCCAGGATCCGCTTGCCGGTGGCCTGCAGCTCTTCTTCCGCCTGCTCGCTCTTCTGCTTGGCGAACTTGGCGTTCGGGCACTGCGCCAGCATGTAGTTGGCGTCGAAGTCGAGCTTGGCCACCAGGAAATCGACAAACGCGCGCACCTTCGGCGAGACCAGGCGACCGCCGGCGAACACGGCGTTGAAGTCCACTTCCGGGCCGGTCCAGCCGGCCAGCACGCGGCGCACCATGCCCGATTCGACGAACGGTTTGGCCATCACATCGCCGGTGAGCAGCAACCCTTCGCCGCACACCAGCGCACCATTCAGCGCGGACGGGTCGTTGGCCACGAGCAGCGGATTGACCGGGAAGTCGCGCAGGTCGCCGCCGTTCTCGCCGAGCTGCCAGAAGAAGCGGTTGTTGTTGATGTTGCGTGCCTTGCGCATCGCCAGGATGCGGTGGAACTGCAACTCGTCCGGGTGCAGCGGCTCGCCGTAGCGCTCGATGTAGGCCGGGCTCGCGAACACCTGCGTGCGCAGGCTGCCGAGCTTGCGCGCCACCAGGTTGGAGTCGGGCAGGGTACCCACGCGCAGGGCCAGGTCGGCTTCGCCGGCGATCAGGTCCAGCTTCTCGTTGCCCAAGTGCATGTCCAGCTGGATTTCCGGGTACTGCGCATGGAACTCGCCGAGCAGCGGCGCGATCCAGGTGATGCCGATCGAGTAGGGCACGGTGAAGCGCAGCCAGCCGCGAGGGCCGGACTGCAGCTGGTTGACCGCGCCTTCGGCTTCTTCCAGTTCGCGCGCGATGCGCTGGCAATGCTCGTGGTACACCGAGCCGGCCTCGGTCAGGCCCAGCCGGCGCGTGGTCCGGTGCAGCAGGCGCGCGCCCAGGCGCGTCTCCAGTTCCTGCACCTTGCGGCTGACCGTGGTCTTGGGCAGGCCGAGCGCGGTGGCGGCGGCGATGAAGCTGCCTTGCTCGACCACCTTGACGAAGATCAGCGTGTCGTTGAGATCGTGTGCCATGACGGGGATCCGAAGTGGGGAGGGCTAGGGTGCCCGAAAGATTGTGCCGGGTACGGGACGATTATTCCCCTTAATCCGGACTAATCAAGGGGGAGTTTGGGGACTAATCTGGCGCCATTCCCGAAATGAAGGACCCCAGCCATGTGGTTGCGGAACATTCTTGGCCGCGTACTCAGCGGCCCCACCTCCCCGCTGGAGCTGGCCATGACCGTAGAGAAGCGCCCTTCGGCGTTCTCGCACAAGGCTTTCCGCGAGTTCACCCCGCCCGCCAAGATGCAGCGCGGCGGTAGCCTGCGACTGGGTTCACGCCATCTCGACCAACTGGGTCGAATTGGGATTATCCCGGGCGCGGGAGTGAAAGTCCCATGAGTGGGACGCTGGCCCCCGAGGTCCTGGTCCTGGGCGGCACCGGCAGTGTCGGCCAGGGCATCGTGGCTGCGCTGCTGGAGGCCGGCAGCCCGGTCCTGGTGGTCGGCCGCGACCCCGGGCGGCTGGCGGCCCTGCAGGACCAGTTCGCCGACGAGCCCGGGCTGGAAACGATGCTCGGTTCGCTGGGGGACGATGGTTCGGCGCGTGCGCTGGTCGAACGCCTGGCGCTGCGGCGGCGCCCGTTGGCGGCCGTGGTCGATGCAATGGGCGGCCCGTACAACCGCGGCCGCGTCACCGACCGCAGTGGCGATGCACTGCTGCAGGCACTGCAGGCCGACGTGATGCCGCACGTGCACGCCGGGCGCCACCTGCTGCCGCTGCTTCGCGGTGGCGCGCAGGTGCGCCGCTACGTGCTGGTCGGTGGCCCGGCCGGCTTCAAGCCGTGGGCCGGCCACGGCGAATCGTCGATCACCATGTCCACCACGCGCATGTACGCCCAGGTGCTGCACCAGGAAGCGCAGGCGCTGGGCGTGCGCGCGCAGATGCTGGAAGTGTGCAACCCGGTGTGTACGACGACCAATGCGGCCAATGCCTGCATCGAGTGGCCGAGCGCGCTGCTGGTCGGGCGGCGGCTGGTGTCCCTGCTCGATACCTGCACCGACAACCGCGCCATCGTGCGCTGCGACACCCGCGACGCCGAACTGCCGCGTGGCCTGCTGCACCTGGACAGGCCTCCCCCGCTGTCGCGCGATACCGCAGGTGCCGCTTGACCTTTACCAAGGTTCAGGTCCCAGGATGTGCCCCCCAGTTGCGCCTTCCCCCCGATTTCGTATCACCACCCCCTCCGTACGGATGCATGCCATGACCACCTCCAACTCCACTTCCCCACGTTTCACCCGACGGCTGGCCATGGTCGGTGTGTCCGTCCTGGCCGCCGCCGTCCTGGCCGCCTGCAGCGGTGGCCACGCCGAAGAAGCCGGCATGCCGCCGCCGCCGTCGGTCAGCGCCGCCCCGGTGCTGGTCAAGCAGGTCAGCCAGTGGGATGACTTCAGCGGCCGCGTCGAGGCGGTGCAGAGCGTCGAGCTGCGCCCGCGCGTGTCCGGCTACATCGACAAGGTCAACTACGTCGAAGGCGACGAGGTGAAGAAGGGCGATGTCCTGTTCACCATCGACGCGCGCAGCTACCAGGCCGAGTACGACCGTGCCCGCGCCGAGCTGGCCCGCGCCCGCACCCAGTCCACGCTGGCCCGCAGCGAGTCCGACCGCGCCAAGAAGCTCTCCGAGCAGCAGGCGATCTCCACCGAAACCTGGGAGCAGCGCCGCGCCGCGGCCGACCAGGCCGGTGCCAGCGTGCAGGCCGCGCAGGCCGCGCTGGATGCCGCCGCGCTCAACCTGGAGTTCACCAAGGTGCGCGCGCCGATCAACGGCCGTGCCGGGCGCGCGATGGTGACCGCCGGCAACCTGGTCACCGCCGGCGACAGCGCCAGCGTGCTGACCACGCTGGTTTCGCTGGATACGGTGTTCGTGTACTTCGATGCCGACGAGAGCACCTTCCTGCGGTACGCGCAGATGGCGCGCAAGGGCGAGCGCCCGAGCGAGCGCGACAGCGACCTGCCGGTCAAGGTGGGCCTGTCGGGCGAGGAGGGCTTCCCGCATGAGGGCAAGGTCGACTTCCTCGACAACCAGGTCACCCGCAGCACCGGCACCATCCGCGTGCGCGCGCTGCTGGACAACGCCGACCGCACCTTCACCCCGGGCCTGTTCGCCCGCGTGCAGCTGCTGGGCAGTGGCCAGTTCCAGGCCATGCTGATCGACGAGAAGGCCGTGCTCACCGACCAGGACCGCAAGTACGTCTACGTGGTCGACAAGGACGGCAAGGCGCAGCGCCAGGACATCACTTTGGGCCGCAACGCCGACGGCCTGCGCATCGTGCAGCAGGGCCTGAAGGCCGGCGACCGGGTGATCATCGACGGCGTGCAGAAGGTCTTCATGCCCGGCATGCCGGTACAGGCCAAGGCCGTGGTCATGCAGCCCGCTGCGGCACCCGCTGTTGCGTTGAATTGAAGGGCAGCCGACTGACCGTCGGCCCTACATAGCAGCCGACCCCACCGTCGGCTCTACCGTGTCTGCCAGCGCCCCGTGCAGGGGAGCCCGCCACCGCTGTCGCCTGCGACAGCGGCCGGGGTCGTGCACGCCGGCGTTGGTGAAACCCCAGGAATCCACCCATGGACTTTTCCCGTTTCTTCATCGACAGGCCGATTTTCGCGGCGGTGTTGTCGATCGTGATCTTCGCCGCCGGCCTGATCTCCATCCCGATGTTGCCCATCGGTGAGTACCCGGAAGTGGTGCCGCCGTCGGTGGTGGTGCGTACCGTGTATCCCGGCGCCAACCCCAAGGTGATCGCCGAAACCGTGGCCACCCCGCTGGAAGAGGCGATCAACGGCGTCGAGGGCATGATGTACCTCAAGTCGGTGGCCGGCTCCGATGGCGTGCTGCAGATGACCATCACCTTCCGCCCGGGCACCGACCCGGACGATGCGGCGGTGAAGGTGCAGAACCGCGTCGCCCAGGCCCAGGCGCGCCTGCCCGAGGACGTGCGCCGGCAAGGCGTCACCACCCAGAAGCAGTCGCCGACCTTCCTGATGGTGGTGCACCTGACCTCACCCAAGGGCAAGTACGACACCCTCTACCTGCGCAACTACGCGCGCCTGCACGTCAAGGACGCGCTCGCGCGCATCCAGGGCGTGGGCGATGCGCAGATCTTCGGCGGTGGCGACTACGCCATGCGCGCCTGGCTGGACCCGGACAAGGTCGCCGCCCGCGGCCTGACCGCCAGCGACGTGGTCGGCGCGATGCGCGAGCAGAACGTGCAGGTCTCGGCCGGCCAGCTCGGTGCCGAGCCGATGCCCAACAGCCAGTTCCTGACCCTGATCAACGCGCAGGGCCGCCTGCGCAGCGAGAAGGAGTTCGGCGACATCGTGCTCAAGAGCGGTGCCGACGGTGAAGTGGTGCGCCTGTCCGATGTGGCCCGCGTGGAGCTGGGCGCCGGCGACTACACCCTGCGCTCGCAGCTGGACGGCAAGAACGCGGTCGGCATCGGCATCTTCCAGGCCCCCGGCGCCAACGCGCTGGACATCCGCGACGCGGTGATGGCCAGCATGGACGAAATGCAGAAGTCCATGCCGGACGACGTCAAGTACGAGGCGGTGTACGACACCACCATCTTCGTGCGCGACTCGATCAAGGCCGTGGTCTCCACCCTGCTCGAAGCCATCGCCCTGGTGGTGCTGGTGGTGATCCTGTTCCTGCAGACCTGGCGCGCCTCGATCATTCCGCTGATCGCCGTGCCGGTGTCCATCGTGGGTACGTTCGCCGCGCTGTACCTGCTGGGCTTCTCGATCAACACGCTGAGCCTGTTCGGCCTGGTGCTGGCGATCGGCATCGTGGTCGATGACGCGATCGTGGTGGTGGAAAACGTCGAACGCAACATCGAGGAAGGTCTCACCCCGCTCGCGGCCGCCCACCAGGCGATGCGCGAAGTGTCCGGTCCGATCATCGCCATCGCGCTGGTGCTGTGCGCGGTGTTCGTGCCGATGGCGTTCCTGTCCGGCGTCACCGGCCAGTTCTACAAGCAGTTCGCGGTCACCATCGCCATCTCCACGGTGATCTCGGCGATCAACTCGCTCACCCTGTCGCCGGCCCTGGCCGCGCGCCTGCTCAAGCCGCACGGTGCGCCGAAGGATGCCCCGACCCGCATCATCGACCGCCTGTTCGGCTGGGTGTTCCGCCCGTTCAACCGTTTCTTCAAGTCCAGCTCGGAGAAGTACGAGCGCGGTGTGTCGAAGATCCTCGGCCGGCGTGGCGCGGTGTTCGTGGTGTACGCGGTGCTGCTGGTCGGTACCGGCTTCATCTTCAAGCTGGTGCCGCCGGGCTTCATTCCGACCCAGGACAAGCTGTACCTGATCGCCGGCGTGAAGCTGCCGGAAGGCTCCTCGATCGCGCGTACCGATGAAATGCTGCGCAAGGTCGCCAAGATCGCCCAGGAAACCGAGGGCGTGGCCCACACGATCTCGTTCCCGGGCCTGAACGCACTGCAGTTCACCAATACGCCCAACACCGGCGTGGCGTTCATCCCGCTCAAGCCGTTCAACGAGCGCCATGGCCGCACCGCCGCGCAGATCAACGCCGAGATCAACCAGAAGATCGCCGGGCTGCAGGAGGGCTTCGCCTTCGCCATGATGCCGCCGCCGATCCTCGGCCTGGGCAACGGCAACGGCTACCAGATGTTCATCGAAGACCGCGGCAACCTCGGCTACGGTGCGCTGCAGAACGCCGTGCAGGCGATGCAGGGCGCGGTGTCGCAGACCCCGGGCATGGCGTTCCCGATCACCAGCTACCAGGCCAACGTGCCGCAGCTGGATGCCGAAGTGGACCGGGTCAAGGCCAAGGCGCAGGGCGTGCAGCTGACCGAGCTGTTCGACACCCTGCAGACCTACCTGGGGTCGTCGTACGTCAACGACTTCAACCAGTTCGGGCGTACCTGGCAGGTGATCGCCCAGGCCGACGGCCAGTTCCGCAACAGCGTGGAAGACATCGGCAAGCTGCGTACCCGCAACGACCGTGGCGAGATGGTGCCGATCGGTTCGATGGTGACCGTCAAGGAAACCTTCGGCCCGGACCCGGTGCTGCGCTTCAACGGCTACCCGGCGGCCGACCTGGCCGGCGAAGCCGACCCGCGCGTGCTGTCCTCGGCCGAGGCGATGAACAACCTCACCGCCATCGCCGCCAAGGTGCTGCCGGTGGGCATGACCACCGAATGGACCGACCTGAGCTACCAGCAGGCCACCCAGGGCAAGGCCGCCTTCATCGTGTTCCCGGTGGCGATCCTGCTGGCGTTCCTGGTGTTGGCTGCGCTGTATGAAAGCTGGTCGCTGCCGCTGGCGGTGATCCTGATCGTGCCGATGACCCTGCTGTCCGCGCTGTTCGGCGTGTGGCTGACCGGCGGCGACAACAACGTGTTCGTGCAGGTCGGCCTGGTGGTGCTGATGGGCCTGGCGTGCAAGAACGCGATCCTGATCGTCGAATTCGCCCGCGAGCTGGAGATGGGCGGCAAGGGCATCGTGGAAGCCGCGCTGGAAGCCTGCCGCCTGCGTCTGCGTCCGATCGTGATGACCTCCATCGCCTTCATCGCCGGCACCGTGCCGCTGGTGCTCTCCCACGGTGCCGGCGCGGAAGTCCGCTCTGTCACCGGCATCACGGTGTTTGCCGGCATGCTGGGCGTGACCCTGTTCGGCCTGTTCCTGACCCCGGTGTTCTACGTGGCCCTGCGCAAGTTCGTCAGCCGTAATGGCGGCGGCCAGCTGGTGACCCACGGCGCACCGACCATCCACCATTGATCCCGTCCCCCGCGAGGTTTTTCACATGAATACCGCTACCCAAACGATTGCCCTGGTCACCGGTGCCACCCGCGGCATCGGCCTGGAAACCGTCCGCCAGCTGGCCCAGGCCGGCGTGCATACGCTGCTGGCCGGGCGCAAGCGCGACGTCGCCGTGGCCGAGGCCCTGAAGCTGCAGGCCGAAGGCCTGCCGGTGGAAGCGATCCAGCTCGACGTCGGCGATGCCGCCAGCATCGCCGCCGCCGTGCAGACCGTCACCGAGCGCCACGGGCGCCTGGACATCCTGGTCAACAACGCCGGCATCCTGCTCGATGACCCCAAGCTGGCGCCGTCGGCGCAGACCCTGGACACCTGGCGCACCACCTTCGACACCAACGTGTTCGCGGTGATCGCCGTCACCCAGGCCTTCCTGCCGCTGATCAACGCCTCGCCCGCCGGCCGCATCGTCAACGTGTCCAGCATCCTCGGCTCGCTGACCCTGCACAGCCAGCCCGGTTCGCCGATCTACGGCTTCGCGGTGCCGGCCTACAACGCCTCCAAGAGTGCGGTGAACGCCTGGACCGTGCAGCTGGCCTACGAGCTGCGCGAGAGCACCACCAAGGTCAACACCGTGCACCCGGGCTACGTGAAGACCGACATGAACGCGGGCGAGGGCGAGATCGAGATCAGCGAAGGCGCGCGCTCCAGCGTGGGCATGGCACTGATCGGTGCCGACGGCCCCAACGGCAGCTTCACCTACCTCGGCGAGGTGCTGCCATGGTGATCCGCCTGTTGACCGTGGCCGTGACCAGCGCGCTGCTGGCCGGCTGCGTCAGCGTCGGCCCCAACTACCAGGCGCCACCGGCACAGCCGGTGACCCTGCAGGGCGCGGCCGCGCCGGTGTTCAGCACCACCTCGCCGGTGGCCAGCTGGTGGGCGCAGTTCGACGATCCGGTGCTGGAGCAACTGGTGCATGACGCACTGGGCGACAACCTGGACCTGCGCATTGCGATGGCCCGCGTGCGTGAAGCGCGCGCGGTGTTCGTCGAGCAGCGCCTGGACCAGTTGCCGCACGTCACCAGTGGTGGCAGTTACGACCGCCGCAAGCAGCCCGACGCCAGCCTTGGCGGCGAGCGCGTCTTCAGCGAGACCTACCAGCTCGGCTTCGACGCCGGCTGGGAACTGGATCTGTTCGGTCGCCAGCGCCGTGCCGCCGAAGCGGCGCGCGCCGACCTCGGTGCAGAGCAGGACAACCTCGCCGATGCGCAGGTCACCGTGGCGGCGGAAGTGGCACGCAACTACTTCGAGCTGCGTGGCACGCAGAAGCGCATCGACGTGGCCAAGCGCACCCTGGTCAACCTGCGCGACACCCAGCGCCTGACCGAAGCGCGCTGGGAACTCGGTGCGGGCAGCGAGCTGGACGTGCAGAGCAGCCGCGCGCGCTTGAAGGCGATCGAAGCGGACATCCCGCTGCTGGAAGTGGCCGAAGTGCAGTCGCGGCATCGCCTGGCGGTGCTGCTGGGGCAGCGCCCGGATGCACTGGATGCCCTGCTGCAACCGCGCGAGGTCCCGGCCTATGCCAGGCAGTTGCCGCTGGGCGACACCACCGACCTGCTGCGCCAGCGCGCCGACGTACGCAGTGCCGAGCGTCGCCTGGCGGCGGCGACGGCACGCGTCGGCGTGGCCACCGCCGACCTGTTCCCGCGGATCAGCCTCACCGGGTTCGTCGGGTTCCTGTCCGGCGACGCCAGCGGCCTGGTCAACGGGGCCAACAAGGCCTGGTCGGTGACGCCGTCGATCAGCTGGGCCGCGTTCGATTTCGGCACCGTGCGCGCGCGGCTGCGCGCCAGCAAGGCACAGGCCGACGGAGTGGCCGCCGAGTACGAAAAGGCGGTGCTGCTGGCACTGGAAGACACCGAGAACGCCTTGACCCGCTATGCCAAGCAACAGGCCCGGCTGGGCATCGTTGCCGAGCAGGCGCAGGCCGCACGACGTGCCGAGCAGCTGGCGCAGATCCGCTATCGCGAGGGCTCGGAGGACTTCCTGACCCTGCTCGATGCGCAGCGCACCCAACTGGCGGCCGATGATGCGTTGGCGGCGGCCGAATCCACGGTCAATGTCAGCGTGGTTGGCGTGTACAAGGCCCTGGGGGGTTGGGGCCAGCAACAGGACGCGGCGCCGCCGGCGGTGGCCGGCACGCTGCGTTGAGGTGACACGGGGGGCGGCATCTGGCCGCCCTCCCGTGTGTCGGCCGTCGGAGTTCGCAAAGACGCCGCGTCGGCAATGCCGCCATTGGCGGCTTTGCCCCTGACGCACGCATCCCTCCGGGTGCTACAAGATTTCTCTTTTCCAGGGAGGGACGCTATGGGCGGACATGACCGATGGCGCACCGGGTCGATCGCCGGCCTGCGCGCGCGGGCGGCGATGTCACCGGCGGTGATCGTGCTGCTGGTGCTGGCCGCATTGGCGGTGGCCCTGGGGTTCGGCCGGCTCCCGGATCAACTGCTGGACATCGGCGTGCTGCTGGTAGGCGTGTTCCTGGCCGTGGTCGCGCGCATCTGCCAGGCGCGCGACCAGCACCTGGTGTTGAGCCGCCTGCTGGGCGAGGGGCACCGGCAACGCCGGTACTGAGCGCTAGTCCCAGTGGTTGGCCGCGGCCCGCCCGTCATCATCGCGCATGCGCACGATGCAGAAACGGTGGCCGGTCGGCGCTTCCATCACCCACCAGCGTTTGACGAACCCGATCCGGCGCGCGCCGAGCGCTTCCAGCCGGTCGGCCTCGGCATCGATGTCGTCGCTCTCGATATCCAGATGTACCCGCGAGGCATGGGGCACCCGCTGCACTTCCACGTTCAATCCCGCCGGCGCGCCCTGCAGATCCGCATACTCGGCGCCTTCTTCGCGATAGGCCGGCGCGGCCCGGTAGCCGAGCGCGGCGGACCAGAACGCGGCGGCCTGGTCGGCGGGCGTGTCCTGGCAATCAATGATGAAACCGGCGAGGCGACTGCGGTGGGCCATGGCGGCGGTCTCCAGGGGGAATCCCGGCTGTATCGCACCCGGCGCATCCACGCCGCGTGAGGTGGCCCGGGCGCCCCTTGCCGCCGCGGTCACGGCGGCTGCGCGATCCTGCCGGCCACCGCTCACAGCCCATGACGAGGACCGCCGATGCGCACGACTTCGCTCGCCGCCGGGTGCCTGCTGGCCTTGGCCGCCGCCGCCAGTGCACGCGCCAACGATCCGCTGGTCGGCCCGGGCGAGGCGATCGCCAAACAGCTGCCCAAGCCCTATGCCACCCGCTCGGCGCAGGTGAATTCCAAGGTGATCGGTTGGCCGCAGGGTCGCACCCCGACGGCGCCGGCGGGATTCCAGGTCAGCGCCTACGCGCGTGATTTCGACAACCCGCGCTGGATGACGCTGCTCGACAATGGCGACGTGCTCGTGTCCGAGGCCAGGACCGGGGCCAACAGCGCCAACCGCATCACCCTGCTGCGCGATGCCGACGGCGATGGCGTGCCGGAACTGCGCACTACCTTCCTGGCCGGTCTCAACCAGCCGTTCGGCATCCTCCAGCGCGGCAACCAGTTCTACGTGGCCAACACCGACGGCGTCTGGGTGTATCCGTACCAGCCGGGCCAGACCAGGATCACCGCGAAGGGCCGCAAGATCCTGTCGCTGCCCGCCGGCGGCTACAACAATCACTGGACCCGCAACATCGTGGCCAGCCCCGATGGCCAGTACCTGTACGTGACCGTGGGTTCGGCCAGCAACAACGGCGAATATGGGCTGGAGAACGAAAAACGCCGCGCCAACATCCTGCGCATCCGGCCCGATGGCAGTGGCGAAACCATCCATGCTGCCGGCCTGCGCAATCCCAACGGCATCGCCTTCAAGAATGGCCGCATGTGGACCGCGGTCAACGAGCGCGACGAACTGGGCGACAACCTGGTGCCGGACTACATCACCCAGGTAGAGCCAGGCGGCTTCTATGGCTGGCCCTATGCGTACTACGGCGCCAACGAAGATCCGCGGTTGGCCGGCAAGGCACCGGCGCTGGTCAAGAAAACCCGCGTGCCCGATTTCGCGGTGGGGCCGCACGTGGCGGCGATGGACATTACCTTCTATGACGGCACGGCGTTCCCGGCCCGCTACCGTGGCGGCGCGCTGGTGGGCCTGCACGGGTCATGGAATCGCGCCACGCTGTCCGGTTACAAGGTGCTGTTCGTGCCCTTCAGCGGCGACACGCCCAGCGGCCAGGCCGAAGAGTTCCTCAGCGGCTTCGTGGCCGAGGGCGGTAGCGCGCAGGTCTACGGCCGGCCGGTGGACAGCCTGGTCCTGAAGGACGGCAGCGTGCTGGTCACCGACGACGCCGGCAACACGGTCTGGCGTGTCAGCTACGCTCCCGAGGCCACCGCCGTACGGTAAGGCGGTGGCCCCCGGCGCGCCGGCTCAACGGCCGGGCGCGGCCGGGAAGCGCAGGTCGGCCTGCACCGGGAAGTGGTCCGATGGCAGCACGCCGCCGGGCCGGTCGTCCAGCGTGCTGAAACGGTCCACGCGGAAACCGCGGACCAGGATCCAGTCCAGCTCCACGGTCGGCTTGCCGCTGAAATCGTGGAAGGTCAGGCGTGGGCCATCCACCTTGCCGGCCAGCCTGCGTGCATCGCCGAGTGCGCGGGTGAAGGCCTGGTAGGTGGTGCTGCCCGGCTCACTGTTGAAGTCGCCGGTGACCACCACCGGGATGTCCTTGGGTAGCGCTGCCAGGCGGTCGACGATCAGCCGTGCGCCCAGCACGCGGCGCGGCTCATCCTCGTCGCGATAGGGCAGGTGGGTGTTGAGCAGGTAGAAGCGCTTGCCGTCGGCCTGGCGCTGGAACAGCGCCCAGGTGACCATGCGCGGCATCAGGTTGCCCCAGGTGATGCTGCCGGCCACGTCCGGCGTATCGGACAGCCAGAAGTTGCCCGACTCGACCACCGTCAACTGCGCGCTGTCGTAGAACACGCCCATGTGCTCGTCGCCCTTGCCGCCCCGCCGGCCTTCGCCGAACCAGCGGTAGCCGGGCAGGTGCTTGACCAGGTAGTCGGCCTGTTTTTCCACCAGCTCCTGGGTGCCGAACACAGCCGGATGCTGGTCGCGAAGCAGCGCCACCATCGCATCGCGACGGTCTTCCCAGCGCCGGCCGGGCTCGGTATCCACCGGCGTGCGCACGTTGAAGGACATCACCCGCAGCGGGGCGTCGGTCTGGGCCAGGGCGTGGCCGGCCGGCAGCGACAGGGCCATCAGCGCCAGCAGCGCCAGCAGCGCGGTACGACGAAAACGAGACAACATTGGAATCCCTCCATCCCATGAAAACGTTTCCCGAAGGGTCGCACGGAAACGGGGCAGGGGGAATTGCACGCATTGGCGGCTGGAGCGCCGGGCGCAGGGTTGCGTCGCCCGCTCAGGTGGCCAGCAATGCCCAGCCGATCAGGCTGTTGATGACGATCCCCAGCAGCAACACCCAGGCCGTCGACAGGACCGTGTTGAGCCACGAGCGCTGCAGCGTCATCTTCAGCCAGCGGGCCTGCACCACCGCATACCAGAGCAGCGACAGTACCGACACGACAATGCCGGCCTGGGTCGAGAGCTCCCCCGGCAGCCGCACGAACACCATGCTGGTGGACAGTGCCACCGCGAACGGCGCGGTCAGGTAGCACTGCACGAAGAACGGGCCGCGCAGGGACTCACGGGTGATCGGCCGCTGCCTGCGCCGCAGCAGGTGCACGCTGCAGATGAGCGGCCATACCGCAAAGGTGATCGAGCGGTACAGCAGCAGGCCTTCCTCGTTGCCGAACAAGGTGCGCGACAACTGCCCGGTGCCGGTCACCTGCTGGTGCATCAACAGCTCCACCCCGTGCGCCACCAGCACCGCCAGCATCAGGAACATCGGCGGGCTGATCGCATCGTCGAACTGGTTTTCCAGCTTCTGGGTAAGCTCGGTATGCACGTACTGCGCCATCTGCCGTGGCCGCACCACCACCCGGTACAGCGTGCGCGGGAAAAACAGGAACCAGGTGCAGAGTTCGTAGAGGAACTCTTCCAGCGATCGGAGCAGTTTGAGGAAGTCCATCCCGAGGTCCCTGCGAGGAAAAAACCGGACGCGCCGGGCCGGCCCGACGCCGGGATCAGCGGATGGCCACCGTCAGCGTGTGCGGGGCCTTTTCACCGCGCCGTGCCTGTGCGCGCATCTGGTACACCTGCACCACATACGTGCCGGAGGCGGGCAGGGCACCGCTCCAGCGCCGCTTCTCATCACTGTTGCCGAGCGCCTCGCCCTCGCCGGGCACCACACCCGGGGCGAACACGTTGAAGCTGGCGTTGGCGCTGCCGCCCAGGGTGACCGTCATGGTCTGCCCGGCGCGTGCGGCCACCGTGTAGCGCACCGTGTCGTAACCGGAAAGCGTGCCACGCAGGGTGGCGCTGCTGGTGCCCTTGGCGAAGTGCACGGGCGTGGTGGTGACCGTATCGGCGGCGCCGGCCAGGGTCGGTGCCATCGCGAGCAGGGCGGTCAACAGGATCGAACGGAACGGGGTCATGGCAATCCTCGCGCGCCCGGGAGGGAGGCGCAGTGCGCCGAGCATGATGGGCAGGGCATCAAGGGGGTGTCGACGCTGCCCGGTCATCGCGCACGCCCCGGGGCCGTCGGCACCGGAGCGGCGCAGCCGGTGCCAAGGAGGGGTAACCTTGGCGGTTCCCTTCTTGAACAACAGGCCCCCCGATGGATTACCAGCTTGTGATCAAGTTCTGGCGAGCGTCGCTGGACGACGAGGCCTTCCTGGCCACCCTGGAAGCCGAGTTGCGTACGGCGCTGGGCAGTGCCGCGACCCTGGACGGCTATGACGTCAGCGCCAAGGAGATCAACCTGTTCATGTTTACCGCCGATCCGCGCCCCACCTTCCGCCGGGCCAAGGACGTGTTCGAACGCCTCGGCGTGCTGCGCAGTGTGTCGGCGGCATACCGACTGGTTGGCGGCGCGCAGTTCACCTCGGTGTGGCCGCTGCGCATGGCGCGCAAGTTCACCCTGCCCTGAGCAGTAGTGAGGCGGTTTCATCCTGCCCGTGAGCAATGACATGGACATACAGAATCGATATCGCGGTGCGCTGCTGGGCCTGGCCTGTGGCGATGCGGTGGGTACCACGCTGGAATTCCAGCCGCGCGGTAGTTTCGAACCGTTGACCGACATGGTCGGCGGGGGCCCGTTCGAGTTGCAGCCGGGGCAATGGACCGACGACACTTCGATGGCGATGTGCTTGGCCGAGAGCCTGGTGCGCTGCGACGGTTTCGACCCGCGCGATCAGATGAACCGCTACGTCAACTGGTACCAGCACGGGTACTGGAGCTCGACCGGCAGCTGCTTCGATATCGGCGTGGCCACGCGCGCGGCCCTGCACAGCTTCCTGGCCACCGGCGAGCCGCTGGCCGGCAACCCGGCCGCCAGCAGCGCCGGCAACGGCTCGATCATGCGCCTGGCCCCGGTGGTGCTGCGCTACGCCGGCACTGCCGAGCTGCAGGACATGGCGGTGCTGAGTTCGCGCACCACCCATGCCGCGCTCGAGTGTCTGGAGGCCTGCCGCCTGCTGGCGGTGGCGATCGAGCGCGCCTTGCAGGGGCAAGGCAAGGCAGCGGTGCTGGACCTGCGCGCGGTGGCGGTCAGCAGCCCACGGCTGGGTGCCATCGCCGCCGGAGGTTACCGCGCGCTGCCGCGTGAGCAGATCCGTGGCAGCGGCTACGTGGTGGACAGCCTGGAGGCGGCGCTGTGGTGTTTCGCCTGCCACGACAGCTTCGCCGACATGGTGCTGGCGGCGGCCAACCTCGGCGATGACGCCGATACCACCGCGGCGATCGTCGGCCAGCTGGCGGGCGCCTTCCATGGCGCCGCGGGCATTCCGGGCCACTGGCTCGAACGGCTGCACGAGCGCGAGGCTATCCAGGCGCTGGCCGACGCGCTGCTGGAGCGGCATGGCGGGATGCTGGACTGACGCCGCTGCGCGGCGTCGCTACGCCCCTACCGCGACCACCTTGTCACTGCACAGCGCATCCTCGCCGCCGAAGCGGTAGGCGACCAGCGGCTCCCCCGGCAGGGCGGCGCTGTAATCCACGCAGCAGGCCGTGGCCGAGATGACGCCCGGCCTGCCGCTGAACCCGTAATGCCCGAAAAAGACCGGCTTGGCCTGGTCGTAACGGGCGATGGCGCTGTCCCACCAGCGCACGCGCGTGCGGTGACGGACGATGCCTTGCTTGTCGGTAAAGGACACCGGCGCGGGCAGCGCTATCTCCAGGCCCTTGCAGCTCGCCTCCACCGCGACGACCGCCACGCTGTCCTTGCGGCTGGCGGCCGGCACCAGTTCCGGGGTAAGGGTGTTGCCCGGGCCCAGCCGGTCGGCGATCGCCGCCATCGAGGCCGGGTGCCGGCAGGCGTGCACCCGGCGCAACTGGTCGGTTTCGATCCACAGCGGCAGGGTCATGAACCACTGCACCCACTCCCGGTGCACTGCGCTGTCCACCACCACCTCGTCGAGGAAAGCGCGGTGCCGGGCATGGTTGCCGGGTCCGCGCGTCCGCAGGTGTTCGCCGGGCCGTTCCGGGTCCTGCGTCGCGTAGGCAATGCCGTTGAACTCGTGGTTGCCCATGATCGCGTCGGCACTGCCGGCATCCACCATGCGCCGCACGATGTCCAGTGTTTCCAGTTGCCCGGGGCCGCGGTCGATCAGGTCGCCCACGAACCGCGCGCTGCGCTCCGGGTGCCGCCACGCGCCCATGCGCTCGCGGTACCCCAACTGCTTGAGCAACGCCTTGAGTTTCCCGCCTGACCGTGGATGTCACCCATGATGTCGTGTCCCATGCCTGCATTCCAGCGGCGGGCGTGGGCGTGCGGATCGCTGCAGTAGAGGGCGCGCGGTGGGGTGCAGTTACCGCGCATCATTAGAAACTGTGATGCATGCAAATTATTGCCGGCATATTGGACACTGCCATATACCTGTGTTATCAAGCGCTGGCCGGGATACTCCCGGTAAACCCGCACAGCCATCAAAGGAGTGAAAGATGAAACGATTCGCACGAGCATTGCGCGTCAGCCTCAATATTCATCCGAACGAGAAAAGCAGTGTGTGGAATACCTGGCCGCTCTGGATCGAGTTCTGATTCCCCGTTGATCCAACGGGTTTGAACGGTAGCAAGACGAAGGGACTCGTCTTCGAGTCCCTTCTTGCCGGAGGCGTGCATGGAAGGGATGTCGCAACAGGTTGGCGGCGTGGCCGCCGAGCGCCTGGCCGCCCGCGTCGAGCGCGAAGGCCCGGTCTTGAAACTGGAGACCGGCGGCATCGGCGTGTTCTGCCCGGAACTGGCCGGCCGGGTCGACAAGGAAAACTCGGAACAGTTGTTCGTCGTGGAATCGCTGGCCGACCTGTTCCGCCGCCACGAGCGCGTGCGCTGGTCGGAAGTGCGAAGCCTGATTGCCACCCGCAGCGCCGAACTGACCGGCGCGGACACCCTGCGCGCCCTGCAGGGCCGGATGCGCGCCGCCCTCGATGCGGTCTGTGGCATCGAGGGCGATGCAATGCCCGCCGTGTGGAATGTCATGTCCTTCCCGCTGATCCCGCTGGTGATCGACGGGCTCACCGAGCGCGAGCAGGCGGCGGTGCAGTGCGCGTTGCGGCTGCGTTTCACCACGCAGGTGGAGCAGGTCATCCATACCCGCCATCTGCTGCGCAACTTTCTCATCGGCCGTGGCGAGTCCAGCGCGATCCGGGCCGAACTCAAGCGCCGGCTGCGCGACGGCCATGCGCATCTTGATTATGCGCAGCCGCTGCTGGGCCTGCGCGACCGGATTGGCCTGGATAAAGTCATCTATCTGGTGACGGTACAGTTGATCGCCATTTCCGGCGTGCCGGGCATGATGGCCGCGTGCCTGTTGCTGGCCCTGCAGATGCACCCGGCGTGGCGGGAGAAAATCGAGGCGGAGTTCAGGCCGCTGACCGATGCGGAGATCCACGCGCTGCCGATGGCGCGCATCCCGTGCACGATGCGCTTCCTCAAGGAAGTCATGCGGCTGTATTCAACGCCGTTCAACAATCGCCGCGTGGCCGTCTGCGACCTGGAGGTCAACGGGCATGCGATTCCCGAAGGCAGCGTCTACGAACTGAGCTCCTACATCCAGCACCGCTCGGCAGCGCACTGGGACCATCCGCAGGTGTTCGATCCGGACCGCTGGTTGCCGGAGCGACGCCGCCGCACCGCCGGCATCTACGTGCCCTACGGGTTCCCCTCGCGCTCGTGCGTGGGCTCGGCGGTGGGCAACGCGCAGTTGATCCTGCTGTGCGCGCTGCTGGCGCGCGAGTACCGCTTGACGCCCTCGGCCAGCTACCGGCCGGAGGTGCGGATGGAGGGCTTTGCGATCCCCGCAGCATTGCATGGGACGTTCTGCAGGCAATAAAAAAGCCGGAAGCCCTGTCACCAGGAACTTCCGGCTTCTTTCCGGTCCCGAAGGACCGGTCGTATGGTGGAGGTGGGCGGAATTGAACCGCCGTCCGAAGGCACTCCATCCCCGGTTCTACATGCTTAGCGCACCGTTGGATCTCATCCTGTGGCAGCACGGCGTGCAAAGCGCACCCCAGGACCAGCCTGCTTTAGTTAAGTCGTGACTGACAGGCAGCCATCACAACCGGTTCCGTGATAATGACCCTACATCTACGAGCACGGGCACAAGTAGGTTCGGGGGTTCGCCTTAGGCGGCTGTAGAACTAAAGCAACTGCTGCTGTTTAGGCGGCGATTGCGAAGTCCGAACCGTAGTTGTCGTCGTTGGCAACTAGAAGTTTGCTGCTGGATTAACGAGGAAAGCTGCCCCCTCGGCATGCACCAAGTAACTTCACAACCCCCGTCGAAACCAATGCACCCCCGGTTTCTTCAAGAACCGCAAGACATCTGGCGACCCAGACGCTACTTGACGGGGCCGATGCTACTCCAAAGACGCTGAACAGTCACGCGCGGCGTTGCCGCGCAGGGGCGTCGTAGCCAATCCGAGGGGCCCTTTGTTAAGGTTTCTGAAATTTCGCCAGGACGCCATGGAGGCGGCTCCGCATGATCAAACCCCTGTACATTGCAGCGCTTGTCGGGCTGTCGCTTACCGGCTGTGCCACGTTCGAATACGGCACGCCTTATGCGCCGGTGCAGGCAGTACCGGACAAAGCCACCGTGGTGGTGTATCGGGCGAAGGCTGGCTTCCTGGCGCCGCTGGGCAAGGCGCCGATGCCCTTCGAAGTGGATGGCGTGGCGCAGGGAGCGTTGAACCCGGACAGTTTCCGCACGCTGCACCTGGCGCCCGGTGATCGCCTCTTCAACGCGCGCAGCGGGGTGATCGATCTTCGCCGGCGCGCCGATCTGGTTGCCGGCACGGTCCAGTTTGTCCGCGGCAGCTGCTATTACGTGTTGACCGAGGCCTTCTGCAAGCTGGAGCCGGTGGAGGCGTCGGTGGGGCAGGCGGAAGTGGCCGGGCTGCGCGAGTCGGTGGGCAGCCGATAGACGGCCCTGCGTGGCAGGGCCGAGGGGTTCGGTCCGCTGCGCCCAGCGCGCCGGCGGCGTGGCCGGCGCCCCGTGACCGTAGTCAGTCCGCGCCACCGGCGGCACCGCCAGGTTGAACCGCAGGCAGCGCTGCACGCGGGCGGCCGGTGCAGCCACGTTCATTAGGGGTGGCAGACGGCGTCGCTCTGGTGCGCGATCAGTGCCGGCAACGTGGCCAGGCAGCTGCTTCCCTGAGAATCTCGATCGGGCTTCCGTGCCCGTCCGCGGACCGCTGCGGGCGGAGCTTCAGCGCTTGCCTTCGCGCTGCCGCTTGCTGTCGGCCTGGTGCTTGGCCTTGAGCTTGCGCTGGTGGTTCTGCTCGTTGCGCAGGCTGATGGCCTGCTTGCGGGCTTCCGGCTGCACCTGCACCGTCAGGGCGTCGATGCGGGCGATCAGGCGGCGGTGTTCCAGGCTGTCGTAGGTCTGGTTTTCCGAGGCGTCGCGCTTGGCGTTGCGGCCCAGGTAGGTGAGCACCTTGAGCAGCGCGGCCGGATCCATCGCGCGGGTCAGTTCGGCGAAGATCGATTCGTATGCGGCGACGTCGGCCTGGAGCTCGGCGGTTGGATCCGCGCTCGGGGCGGTGTCCTGGGGGATTTCCTGTGTCACGCAATGCTCCAGACGGGTAATAGGCGGGGATTCTGACACTTGTGTGTGCACTGCGGGAAATCGCGCTGCCTGGCCGCGTCGTCGCCCCATTCCGCCCGACCGCGACAAACCCCTGCAACCTGGCGCATAACCGCCGCGCCGGTGGCGGTAGAGGCTGGCGGTGTCGTGACTGTTCCCTGCAGCACGGCACGGCAGCGCCGCCAGCCCCCCTTTGCGGGCGGCGCTGCCCCTTCTTTCTTTCATGGAGAGCCAGAATGGGCATCATCGACGGACAGCCGTTGGCAGTGGATCGGACGCACGCGGCGCTGGCGCGCCTGGAATCGGATGTGATCTTCGGGTGCGTGTTCCTCGGTTTCGTCACCCACATGCTCGGCAGCGGCGAGACGCCGCGTTGGGACGTGGACAGTGGCGATGAGGACGCGGGCAGGCAGCAGGCCGACCTGCAGGACGTATTGAACCGGATCGGCGCGCTGACCGGGGTCGAGGGCGCGGTCGTGCAGGCCGGCAAGAGTCCCACCTACGACGGTGGCCAGGCGCTGCAGCTGGCGATCGCCTCGCCGTTGCAGGACGGCAAGGCGCACGCGGGCAGCGTGCAGTGGTCGCGGCATGTGGCCGACCACATCAGCAGGATCGTGACCAGCAAGAAGAGCTGGCTGTTTGGCCTGATCACCCGCAGCGGCCCCTCGGAGCTGCTGGAGTTCACCCTGGACAACGAGCGTGGCGCCTACTACGGCATCGTCGACGATCCGGCCAACACGGTGCCCAAGGTGATCAGCTCGGTGCGCCGGCTGATCCCCTACGGCAGTGAAGGGGGCCGCTGGCGGTACGGCATGGAGTACCACGGCCTGATCGGCTACGACAGCGAGGCCACCCTGCACACGGCACGGACCACGCCCAAGCAGGCGGGCTCGATCGAGCCCACCGGGCTGATCGGCAGCTGGGACGGGCGCGGCAAGGTCTGTGGCTATTGCCACGGCATGGTCTGGGCGCTGGCCGAGGTGCGCTGCAACTACCCGCAGGGCAAGCCGTTCGAGCTGGCGCTGGGCAAGCAGACGCACAAGCTGTCCTCGTGCTTTGGCTGCAGCACCTTCCAGCTGGCCAACGGCCGCGTGGCCAGTTCGATGCACCTGGGTCGCTCGGAGTCCTGGGTGCCGCTGCCCGAGGACGAGAACGCCACCGCGCCCTTCAGCACTGGACTGGCCGTGGAGAGCGTCGACGGGCAGGTGGGCGCCAAGGAGCGCCGCGACCGCGAGGTCTTCGCCGACATGAACAAGGCCTGGGCCGAACACGTGGCGGCCTGGCTGTTGATGGGCGCCGAGCGGGTGCGGCGGGCCGGCCGGGGGACCTTTTCGGCGCAGGTGCTGGAGACGGCGGCGGCGCTGTCCGCCGAGGCAGGGCGGCGCAGCCAGCGCGGGGCGGCCAACCTGTTCCTGGATGCGCTGACAGTGCACGACAAGGACCTGAACCGGCTCAAGCGGTTCCTCGACCCCGCGCCGCACTGAGCGGCGCAGCCGCCGGCAGTCTCTGCCGGCGGTGCTGTCGCGCGCAGGCGCGGCGGGGCAGGGCGCCGGCCGCCGTGGCTCAGAGCCGCTTGCGCAGGTACAGCCGCTGGTGGCCCGGCGGAAAGTCCTCGAGCCGGCCGAAGATCGCGTAGCCCTGCTTGAGGTAGAAGCCCTCGGCCTGCCAGGAAAACGTGTCGAGCATGACCGAGTGCGCCCCGAGGGCGCGTGCCTGTTGTTCGGCATCGGCGAGCAGGGCGTGCCCCAGCCCGAGGCCGCGATGGCGCTCGTCCACCCACAGGGCGTGCACGCTCAGCCAGCCGCCGTAGACATCGGCGACCAGGCCGGCGCAGGGCGTTCCGTGCGCATCGCGGATCACGCGGTTGAGCGCCTGGTCATCCAGCGCCGCCCCGCAGGCGGCACGGTTGAAGGCGCGCAGACCGGCGAACACCGCCGCCGCGTCGTCGGCACCGGCCGGCTCGATACGGGGCGACGCGTGCGGGCCGGGCATCAGGCGTCGCGGTTGTGGCGGCGCATGGTCCGCGACTTTTCGCGGGCCCAGTCGCGGTCCTTCTCGGCGTCGCGCTTGTCGTGGGTCTGCTTGCCCTTGGCCAGCGCGACCTCGAGCTTGATCTTGTTCTTGCTCCAGTACATCGCCGTCGGCACGATCGTGTAACCGTCGCGCTCGACCTTGCCGACCAGCTTGTCGATCTCGCTGCGATGCAGGAGCAGCTTGCGCTCGCGGCGGTCGTTGGCGACCACGTGGGTGGAGGCCTGGATCAACGGGGTGATCTGGGCGCCGATCAGGAAGATCTCGCCCTGCTTGACGTACGCGTAGGCGTCCACGATGTTGCCGCGCCCGGCGCGGATCGACTTGACCTCCCAGCCCTGCAGGGCCAGGCCGGCCTCGAAGCGATCTTCGATGTGGTACTCGTGACGGGCACGCTTGTTGAGCGCGATGGTTTTGTTGGCCGTCGCGCCCTTTGCTTTATCCTTGCCGCTGTTCTTGCTCATTTCCCTATTGTCTCCGATTCGGGCACGCCCGGTCGATTCATCTGACATCTGTATCGCATGCCCACAATCCGCCGTAGTGCCCTGGTCGAACATTCGGCTGCCCGTATGTTCGATCTGGTCAATGATATCGAGGCCTATCCGCGCCGGTTCCGCTGGTGCTCGGCGTCGCAGATCCTGGAATCCGCGCCGGACCGCCTGGTGGCGCGCCTGGACCTGGGGCTGGGGTCGTTCTCGACCTGGTTCATGACTGAAAACACCTTGCAGCGCCCGAGCAGCATCGACATGCAGCTGCGCGATGGTCCGTTCAAGCGCCTGCACGGCCGCTGGGAGTTCCATGCACTGGCCGAGGAGGCCTGCAAGGTGACCCTGACCCTGGAGTTCGAGCCAAACTCGCGCCTGCTCGGGCCGGCGCTGGCACTGGGCTTCCAGGGCCTGGCCGACCGCATGGTCAATGATTTCGTGCGCGTTGCCGACGGGCAGGGCTGAGCCGTGATCAGCGTGGAGGTGGTACTGGCCTGGCCCGACCGCGTGGCGTCGCGCCAGGTGCAGCTCCCCGATGGGGCGACGGTTGCCGACGCCATCGCGGCTGCCGCGCTGGACGGCAGTGACGCCTGCCCGGCGGTGGCCGTGCATGGGTTGCTGGCCCGGCCGCTCCAGCTGCTGCGCGATGGGGACCGGGTGGAACTGCTGCGCCCCCTGCTGGCCGACCCGAAGGACAACCGCCGCCGGCGCGCACGCGCCGGCAGCTGAATGCGCCTGCCGCCTCAGCGGCCGCCGCGCTTCTTCTTGTCCTTGGCCAGGTTGCGACCGAACTGGCGCACCGTGGTCTTGGCCAGGTCGGCGTCGTTGTTGGCGAAGTACTCGCCGTCCCAACGGGTCACCGCGTCATTTTCGAAATACACCGTGAAGTTCTTCACTTCGGTCTGGCCCAGGCGGTTCACGCGCTGGCTGGCGGTGTAGTCCCAACGCTGGGCGTGGAACGGATCCGGGATCGAGGGGGTGCCGAGCAGCGCGTTGACCTGCTGCTTGCTCTGGCCCACCTGCAGCTGACCGACGGCCTGCTCCCGGACCAGGTTGCCCTGATAGATGGGTTGCTTATAGATGATGCCGCAGCCCGTGGTGGACAGGGCAACGGCGGCGACCAGCAGGAGATTGCGCATCGGAAAGGGCGTTTGGGGAAATCCAGTCGATGATACACTCACGACGCGTCGCCGCGACCCAATCCGAGGCAGCTGGCGCTAAATCGCCAATGAACGGAGAACTATGGAAACCCACGACCTGCGTAAAGTCGGCCTGAAGGTGACCCATCCGCGGATGCGGATCCTGGCGTTGCTCGAACAGCGCAATGCCCAGAACCACCAGCACCACATGACCGCCGAGGACATCTACCGCCAGCTCCTGGAGCATGGTGACGAGATCGGCCTGGCCACGGTGTATCGCGTGTTGACCCAGTTCGAGGCCGCCGGCCTGGTGCTGAAGCACAATTTCGAAGGCGGCCAGGCCGTCTACGAGCTGGACCGCGGCGGCCACCACGACCACATGGTGGACGTGGACAGCGGCAAGATCATCGAATTCGAAAGCCACGAGATCGAAGAACTGCAGCGCAAGATCGCGGCCGATCACGGGTACGAGCTGGAAGAGCACTCGCTGGTGCTTTACGTGCGCAAGAAGCGTCGGTAACGACCCGGCGGCCGGTCATCGGACCGCCGCAGGCCAGCAGATCGCGTGACTGGACCCCGGGCCCTGGCCCGGGGTTCCTGCGTTTCAGCGTGCGCACACCGGGACGGCGTCCGGCAACAGGGCCTGCAGGTCCACCGCCGCCGCCATCGCGTGGTTGCCGGCATCGCCGGGGTGCAGGTGATCGCCGGAATCGAAGGCGGCGGCCAGGCGTGCCGGATCGGCGGGATCGCGCAGCACCGCGTCGAGGTCGATCACCGCATCGAAGGGACTGTCGCTGCGCAGCCAGGCGTTGAGTTGCCGGCGCAGGGCGTCCTTGTCTGGCTGGTAATAGTCCTCCAGCGGGGTGCCGGGCAGCGCACCGGCGAACGGCGGCAGGGTGGCGCCGAGGATGCGCACGCCGCGGGCATGGGCGCGCGCGACCAGACTGCGATAGCCGGCCTGCAACTGGGCCAGTGACGGCGCCGGTTCGGTGCGGGCGAAGGCGGTGCCAGGCCAGCCGATGTCGTTGGTTCCGAGCAGTACGATCACGCTGGCGAGGCCGGGTTGGTCGAGCACATCGCGCTGGAAACGGGACAGGGCGGCCTCGCCCATGCCATCGCGCAGCAGGCGGCCCCCGGAGATGCCGGCGTTGACCACGGCAACGCCCTGCGGCGCCACCCGCGCGGCGAGGTGGTCGGTCCAGCGCTGGTCGCGGTCCAGGCTGGCGGTCGCACCATCGGTGATCGAATCGCCGATCACGGCCACGCTGCGTGCGCAGGCGGCCCGCTCCACATCCATCCCCGAGACGAACAGGCGGGCGGTCGTGGTTGCCGCGTCTGTCAGTGCCGGGGCCAGGGTCTGGTCACCGGCGGCGAACGCGGCGGTCTGCCGGCCGTCCCAGTGAAAGGTCTGCAAGGGCGTGCGCCCGGCGACGTAGACGCTCACCTGCACCGCCTGCAGATCGCGGGTTGCCAGTGCCAGCGGGTCGCTCACGCGTTCCTCGCCGGGGCCGATCACCACGTCGGCGCGCCCATCGAAGGCGAGTGCCAGCGGCGTCCGGCCCGGGCCGGCGGCGGCACTGGCAGCATCGATCCGCAGGGGCTGTTGACCATACGTATTGCTCAGGCGGACCCGCAATTGGCGGCCACCCAAGCTGAGGCGCACGGTCTGGCGGAACGTCTGCGCGGCCAACTGATCGGGAATCAGCGTAGGGAACAGGAACCGTGCGTTCCAGACCGGTTGCGGGCTGGCCTGCCAGCTGGCGACCCATGCTGGCGACGGCACGGCGGCCGCCGCCGCGGCGGTCGAGGAGGCGAGCAGGGTGGTGGCGACAAGGCGGGTGAGTGCGTGCATCGGGTGATCCATCGGCGGGGGAACCCCATGGTGATTCGCCAGGCACCTGTGAACTAGACTGCTCACGGACAATCATCTGTGAACTGGATTCATCCCATGGCAGGCACCGACATCAACCGTTCCGGCGAACTGGAAGTCTTCGTCCGGGTCATCGACAGCGGCGGCTTCTCGGCGGCGGCGCGCTCGCTGGAGTTGAGCCCGTCGGCGGTCAGCAAGCTGGTGTCGCGGCTGGAGCAGCGGTTGGGCACGCGCCTGCTGCAGCGCTCGACGCGCCAGGTGCAGCTCACCCCGGAAGGTTGCGCGTTCTACGAGCGCGGGCTGCGGGTGCTGGCCGATCTGGACGAGGCCGAGCGCTGCGCCAGCGCCCATGCCGAACCGCGCGGGCGCCTGCGGGTCAATGCGAACGTGCCGTTCGGGCACCACTTCCTGCTGCCCTTGCTGCCCGAGTTCCTGGTCCGGCATCCACAGGTCGGGGTGGACGTGGTGCTGACCGACGAGGTGATCGACCTGCTCGAACAGCGCACCGACGTGGCGGTGCGGGCCGGGCCGTTGAAGAGTTCCCGCCTGGTCGCGCGACGATTGGGGGCGACGCGGATGATGATCGTGGCGGCGCCGGCCTACGCCGCCCGGCACGGCCTGCCGCAGAGCGCGGAGGCATTGCTGGCGCACAACCGCCTCGACATCGGCCACCCGCGCGCGCTGTCGGGCTGGCCGCTGCTCGTGGACGGTCAGCGCCGGGTGGTGCCCATCGACGGCAGTGCCCGGGCCAGCGATGGCGAAGCACTGCGGCGACTGGCGCTGGGCGGGGTGGGCATGGCGCGGCTGGCGGCGTTCCAGGTGCAGGACGACATCGCGGCCGGGCGCCTGCTGCCGGTGCTGGAACAGGCCAACCCCGGCGACCTTGAGGAGGTGCACGCGGTGTTCCAGGGGCAGGGCGGCTACCTGCCGCTGCGGGTGCGCGCCCTGCTGGATTTCCTGGTGGAACGGGTCGACCTGGGACGGCCGCTGGGGTGAGCGGCGCCTGGCCGGCCGGCACCGCCAAGCGCCGGCCAGCGACCGCTGCCCGCCGTCAGACCTGCAGCAGCTTGCGGGCCGCGGCGCGGGCTTCCTTGCTGACTTCCACGCCGCCGAGCATCCGCGCCAGCTCTTCTTCGCGGGCCTTGGTGTCCAGCTTTTCCACCGCACTCTGGGTCATGCCGTCCACCGGTGCCTTGCTGACCCGGTAATGGGCGTGGCCCTTGGAGGCGACCTGCGGCAGGTGGGTGACGCACAGCACCTGGCGCTTTTCGCCCAGGGCCCGCAGCTTGTGCCCGACGATATCGGCCACGGCACCGCCGATGCCCGAATCGACCTCGTCAAAGACCATGGTGGGCACCGCGTCCAGGTCGAGCGCCGCCACTTCGATCGCCAGCGAGATGCGCGACAGCTCGCCACCGGAGGCGACCTTGCGCAGCGCGCGGGGCGGCTGGCCGGCATTGGCGGCGACCAGGAATTCGACCCGTTCGGCACCGTTCGGGTCCGGTTTGGACACCGCCTGCGGCTCGATCTCGATCAGGAACTGGCCGCCGCCCATGCCGAGCTCGCCGATCAGGGTGGTGGTGGTGTCCGAGAGCGCCTTGGCGGCCTTGCGGCGGCTGCTGCTGAGGACGTCGGCGACCACCTGCCATTGCCCGGCGGCCCGCTCGATTTCGCCGGCCAGCGCCTGCAGGCGCACGTCGGCGCCGCGAAGCTGTTCCACCTCGGCCTGCATCGCGTCGCGGTGTTCGCCCAGGCTTTCCATCGGCACGCGGTGCTTTCGGGACAGGTCGTGCAGCCGGCCCAGGCGGCGCTCGATGTCCTCGAACTGCTCGGGATCGGCGTCCAGGTCGCCCAACACGCGGTCCAGCAGGACCAGCGCTTCATGCAGCTGGATCACGGCGCTGTCGAGCAGGGCATCCACCTCGCCCAGGCGCGGGTCGTGCTCGGCCACGCGGGACAGCTCGTGGCGGGTCTGCTGCAACAGCTGCAGCGCCGAGGTGTCGTCGTCGCCGTTGAGGCGGGCCACGGCCACGTCGCAGGCGGCGATCAGCGCGCTGGCATGCGCCTGGCGACGGTGGCTGCTGCCGAGCTGCTCGATCGACGCCGGTTCCAGGTCTTCGCGTTGCAGTTCGCCCAGCTGGTGCTCCAGGTAGCCGATGCGGTCGCTGACATCGCCCTGGCGCGACAGCGACTCGGCCTCGTCCACCAGCGCCTGCCAGCGCGCGGCGGCCTGGCGGACCTGGCCGCGCTCGGCCTCGTTGCGGGCGAAGGCATCCAGCAGCGCCAGCTGCGAGGGCCGCGCCAGCAGGGCCTGCTGTTCATGCTGGCCGTGGATTTCGACCAGCGTGGCGGCCAGTTCGGTCAGCTGGGTCAGGGTGACCGGGCGCCCGTTGATCCACGCCCGCGAGCCGCCGTCGGCGCGGATGATCCGGCGCAGCTGGCACTGGTCCTCGTCGTCGAGCTCGTTCTCGCGCAGCCAGCGCCGCGCGGCGGCATCCGGTTCCGGGGCGAATTCGGCCGACAGCTCGGCGCGCGCGGCGCCGTGGCGGACCACGCCGCTGTCGGCGCGCAGGCCGGACAGGAAGCCGAGCGCGTCGACCATCAGCGACTTGCCGGCGCCGGTCTCGCCGGAAACCACGGTCATGCCCGGCCCGAATTCGAGTTCGGTAGCGCGGACGACGGCAAAATCCTTGATCGATAGATGTCTGAGCATGGTTGTCTGTTCTCGAGCCGCGCAAAGCTAGCATGGGTGGACGGCAGCACCAATGACTTGCCTTCGCTCCCCGCAGCCATTATCTAAGGTGGCGTCTCACAGGCTGATTCCATGCACCCATCTGCGTCACATCTTGCGCCCCGCGCCCGCCACCTGCTGCGGACGCTGATCGCACGCCACATCCAGGATGGCGAGCCGGTCGGGTCGCAGACGCTGGCGCGACTGGCCGGGTTGGATGTCAGCCCCGCCACCATCCGCAACATCCTGGGTGACCTGGAGGACCTGGGCCTGCTCAGCTCGCCGCATACCTCGGCCGGGCGGGTACCCACCGCGCACGGCTATCGGGTGTTCGTGGACAGCCTGGTCAAGATGCAGCCGCCCGGCGAGGGCGAGCTCAGCCGGCTGCGCACGGAACTGGCCACCGGCAACGGCACCCAGGCGCTGTTGGGCAGTGCCTCCGAGCTGCTCTCGGCCATGAGCCATTTCGTGGGCGTGGTCAGTGCGCCGCGGCGCGAGCAGTTCGCCTTCCGGCATATCGATTTCGTGGCCCTGGATGCGCGCCGGGTACTGGCGATCCTGGTGTTTGCCGACAACGAAGTGCAGAACCGGGTGATCGAGCCGCGCCGCGCCTTCGGCCCGGGGGAACTGGAGCAGGTGGCCAACTACCTCAATGCCAACTGTGCCGGGCGCCCGCTGGCCGAGATCCGCCAGCGGCTGTTGCTGGAACTGCGCGATGCGCAGTCGGAGATGGAGCAGTTGCTGGCCCACGGCATCGAGCTGGCCGAGCAGGCGCTGGTGCCGCCGGCCGATGACATGGTGCTGGCCGGCGCGACCCGGCTGATGGGCGTGCAGGACCTGTCCGACCTGGAGCGGTTGCGCGAGCTGTTCGACGTGTTCGCCAGCAAGCGCGAGATCCTGCAGCTGCTCGAGCGCACCATCCAGGCCCCGGGCGTGCGCATCTTCATCGGCGAAGAGACCGGGGTGATGCCGCTGGAAAGCGTATCGCTGGTGACCGCGCCGTATTCGGCCGGCGGCCAGGTGCTGGGCGTGCTGGGGGTGATCGGCCCCAAGCGGATGGCCTATGACCGCATGATCCCGCTGGTGGAGGCCACCGCCCAGGTGCTGGGGGCGGCGCTGGCGGACCCGGCGGGCGGCGGATTGTCCCGGGATCGGGCATAAAACCCGCCGCCGGGCTCTTGAATCCCGACCCCGCGCCCACATAGGGGTGGGTGGAGGCGGAGAGTCACCGCCAAGGATCCGGAAATGAACCAAGATCAGCCCGATATCGCATCCCAGAATCCCGCCGGTGAGCCGGCTGCCGAGCCGTCCCTGCAGCAGCAGCTGGACAGCCTGCACAACGAGGTGGCCCTGCTGCGCGCCGAGTCGCTGCGCGAGCGCGCCGACCTGGACAACCAGCGCAAGCGCGTGGCCCGCGACGTCGAACAGGCACGCCGCTTCGCCAACGAAAAGCTGCTCGGCGAACTGCTGCCGGTGTTCGACAGCCTGGACGCCGGCCTCAACAGCGCCGGTGCCGAGCCCAGCCCGCTGCGCGAAGGCCTGGAGCTGACCTACAAGCAGCTGCTCAAGGTGGCCGCCGACAACGGGCTGACCCTGCTCGACCCGACCGGCCAGCCGTTCAACCCGGACCACCACCAGGCCATCAGCCAGGTCGACGCGCCCGGCGCGGCCCCGGGCAGCGTGGTCCAGGTGTTCCAGAAGGGTTACCTGCTCAACGATCGCCTGCTGCGCCCGGCCCTGGTCGTGGTCGCCCGCGATTGATCGCCAGCGGACGCTGAACGGGTTTTGCCAGCATCGGACACTGTGTTTGGTGGATGGCTTGAAAGTCCCGGCAGCGTCCCACACATCCCATTCATAACCCGGCAACTGCCGGATTCCCAGAACTTTCAGGAGTCTCCCTCATGGGCAAGATCATTGGTATCGACCTCGGCACCACCAACTCGTGTGTGGCGATCATGGACGGCGGCAAGGCCCGCGTCATCGAAAACGCCGAGGGCGACCGCACCACGCCGTCCATCGTCGCCTACACCAAGGACGGCGAAGTGCTGGTGGGTGCCTCGGCCAAGCGCCAGGCCGTCACCAACCCGAAGAACACCTTCTACGCCGTCAAGCGCCTGATCGGCCGCAAGTTCACCGACGCTGAAGTCCAGAAGGACATCGCGCACGTGCCCTACGGCATCCTGGCCCACGACAACGGCGACGCCTGGGTGCAGACCAGCGATGCCAAGAAGATGGCGCCGCAGGAAATCTCCGCGCGCGTGCTGGAGAAGATGAAGAAGACCGCCGAAGCCTTCCTGGGCGAGACGGTCACCGAGGCGGTGATCACCGTGCCGGCCTACTTCAACGACAGCCAGCGCCAGGCCACCAAGGACGCCGGCCGCATCGCCGGCCTGGACGTCAAGCGCATCATCAACGAGCCGACCGCGGCCGCGCTGGCCTATGGCCTGGACAAGGGCGACAACAAGGATCGCAAGATCGTGGTGTACGACCTGGGCGGCGGCACCTTCGACGTGTCGGTGATCGAGATCGCCAACGTCGACGGTGAGAAGCAGTTCGAAGTGCTGGCCACCAACGGCGACACCTTCCTGGGCGGCGAAGACTTCGACAACCGCGTCATCGAGTACCTCGTCGACGAGTTCAACAAGGACCAGGGCATCGACCTGCGCAAGGATCCGTTGGCCCTGCAGCGCCTGAAGGACGCCGCCGAGCGCGCCAAGATCGAGCTGTCCAGCGCCCAGCAGACCGAAGTGAACCTGCCGTACGTCACCGCCGACGCCTCGGGCCCGAAGCACCTCAACATCAAGCTGACCCGCGCCAAGCTGGAAGCGCTGGTGGAAGAGCTGATCAAGAAGTCGATCGAGCCGTGCCGCGTGGCGTTGAACGACGCCGGCCTGCGCTCGAGCGACATCAGCGAAGTGATCCTGGTCGGTGGCCAGACCCGCATGCCGAAGGTGCAGCAGGCGGTCACCGAGTTCTTCGGCAAGGAACCGCGCAAGGACGTCAACCCGGACGAAGCCGTGGCACTGGGTGCGGCGATCCAGGGTGGCGTGCTGGGCGGCGACGTCAAGGACGTGCTGCTGCTGGACGTGACCCCGCTGTCGCTGGGCATCGAGACCATGGGCGGCGTGTTCACCAAGATCATCGAGAAGAACACCACCATCCCGACCAAGGCCTCGCAGGTGTTCTCCACCGCCGAGGACAACCAGTCGGCCGTGACCGTGCACGTGCTGCAGGGTGAGCGCGAGCAGGCCCGCTTCAACAAGTCGCTGGCCAAGTTCGACCTCTCCGGCATCGAGCCGGCCCCGCGCGGCATGCCGCAGGTGGAAGTGTCCTTCGACATCGACGCCAACGGCATCCTGCACGTGTCGGCCAAGGACAAGAAGACCAACAAGGAACAGAAGGTCGAGATCAAGGCCGGTTCGGGCCTGTCCGAGGACGAGATCGCGCGCATGGTGGCCGATGCGGAAGCCAACCGCGAAGAAGACAAGAAGTTCCACGAGCTGGTCCAGGCCCGCAACCAGGCTGACGCGCTGATCCACGGTACCCGTACCGCGATCACCGAGCACGGCAGCAAGGTCGGCGGCGACGTGATCGGCAAGGTGGAGTCGGCCCTGGCCGACCTGGAAACCGCCATGAAGGGCGACGACAAGGCGCAGATCGAAGCCAAGTCGAAGGTGCTGGAAGAAGCCGGCCAGGCGCTGTTCGCTGCCTCGGCGGCGGCCGAGCAGGGCGGTGCCGCCCCGGGCCCGGATGCCGGTGCCAACAACGGCGCGCACGACGATGTGGTCGACGCCGAGTTCACCGAAGTCAAGGACGACAAGAAGTCCTGATCCGGACCCGACCCGGGACGTTGCGCAGGCAGCGTCCCGTCGTCGTTTCCCCTGGGTCCTGGCAACTGCATCGCAGCTTGTCGGGGCGCCCCGGCGCAAGAGCGGACCTGGTTCCGCTCTTCCGCTTTGACGAATCCCGACTTCCGGAACCCGATTCAACACCATGAGCAAGCGCGATTACTACGAAGTGCTGGGCGTCTCCCGCACGGCGACCGAAGAAGAGCTGAAGAAGTCCTATCGCCGTTGTGCGATGAAGTACCACCCCGACCGCAACCCGGGTGACAGCGCGGCCGAAGCCTCCTTCAAGGAGTGCAAGGAAGCCTACGAAACCCTGTCGGACACCAACAAGCGGCGCATGTACGACGCGCACGGCCATGCCGCGTTCGAGCACGGCATGGGCGGCGGTGGCGGCGGTGGTGGCCCGGACATGGGGGACATCTTCGGTGACATCTTCGGCAACATCTTCGGCGGTGCCGGGGGTGGCCAGCGCCAGGCGCGTCGCGGTGCCGACGTCGGCTACGTGATGGAACTGGACCTGGAAGAAGCGGTGATGGGCGTGGAACGCCGCATCGAGATCCCGACCCTGGCCGAGTGCGACGACTGCGATGGCAGTGGTTCCGAAGACGGCAAGGTGGATACCTGCAGCGTGTGCCATGGCCACGGCCAGGTCCGCATCCAACGCGGCATCTTCGCCATGCAGCAGGCCTGCCACAACTGCAACGGGCGCGGCAAGATCATCCAGAACCCGTGCAAGACCTGCCACGGCAATGGCCGTGTGGAGGAAGACAAGGTGTTGTCGGTGAAGGTGCCTGCGGGCGTCGATACCGGCGACCGCATCCGCCTGTCCGGCGAAGGCGAGGCCGGTCCGGCCGGGACGCCGCCGGGCGATCTGTACGTGGAAGTGCGGGTGCGCGAGCACGCGATCTTCCAGCGCGATGGCGACGACCTGCACTGCGAAGTGCCGATCCGCATTTCGCAGGCCGCGCTGGGCGATACCGTGCGCGTGGCCACCCTGGGCGGGTACGCGGAAATCCGCATCCCGGCCGAAACCCAGACCGGCAAGCTGTTCCGGTTGCGCGGCAAGGGCGTGCGTTCGGTGCGCAGCCGTAGCGAAGGCGACCTGTACTGCCGCGTGGTGGTCGAGACCCCGGTCAACCTCACCCCCGAGCAGCGCAAGCTGCTGGAGCAGTTCGAGACCACCTTCACCGGCGAAGAAGCGCGCAAGCACTCGCCGAAGTCGGCGACGTTCATCGACGGCGTGAAGGGTTTCTGGGACCGGATGACGTCGTAAGCGACATCGGTTGCTGTGTTGTACCGAAGGCCCCCTGGAGACAGGGGGCTTTTTTTTTCGCCCGTATGCGGGGCAAGCAGAAGCGTGCTTCGAGCCCAGGCACGGCGGTCGGTGAGTCGGGCGCTGGGGCTCCATACCTGTTCCGGCGTCGGCCTGCGGCCGGCCCCTCACGCTGCGACGGCCCTTGCAGCACGCCGCTCCCCTCAGACGCGGAGACGAACCTTCTTTCTTTCCCGTCGCCCTGATGGGGAGGTCAATTGCACACGAGGGCATCCCGGCATCTGCGAAGCGCATCGCGTCGCGGTGCCGTGCAGTCTGCCTGCTTGCCGGGCTGATCGCGACCGATGTGGGTGACTGCGCCCGCAGCGATCACTACCCTGCCTGGATGAAAAAACGCACCCGTATCGCCCGCGGCGCCGCTCGACCACTACCTTCGGCGGCACGCCGCGCCTTGTCGGTCGCCGGGGTGGCTGCCGCCCTCAGTGCGGGCGCGGTGTCCGCCACGTCATTGGAGACATGCACGCTGGATGCGCGTGACGGGACGCTCGAGGGTCCTCTGCAGTTGCCGCCTGGCACGCGATGGACATATTCGGTGGGTGCCGACCATCCTGTGTCGTCCCTTCGCCTGGAGGGAATGACGGAGCGTCTGACGCGGCTGACGGTGGGGCACGGGGTGCAGCGCGTTGAACACACCGACACCTATGCGGACGTCAATCCGCTTCGCCGGGGGCGAAAGGAAATACTGCGGTTCCCGCTTGCGGTGGGGGCCGCGTGGGACGATGCGTTCGCCGAACCCGGCGCCGTCGCGCGGGACAACGGGACCTACCGCTACGACTACGAAGAGAAGGGCAGCAGTCGGGTGGTGGCCCTGGAGACAATCAAGCTTGGTATCGGCCGCGTTCGTGCGTACCGCATCGAGCGCAGCGCACTCTGGCGAAAGTCCAACCCCAGGTCGACGGATATGACCGGCCTGCGTTGGCAGGGGCCGGCGGCCGTCGAGGGCCTGGAGCGCAGCATCCGCTGGTACGTGCCCGCGATGGGACGGGTCGTGTTGAAGCGCAGCATCACCGCGCATCCTTCCTATGCCCTCCATCTCTCGGCCGAGAGCACCTCCCGCGATGTCATCGTCACCGAGCTGGTCGCGTTCGCGTCGCCGGGCGGCTGCCGCGTGGAAGGGCAGCCCGTCCACGCGCAACGGTTCGCCGATCGCCCTCCGCTGCATTACCCAATGGTCTTCAACGATACCTGGGAGTTCCTGTTGCAGCGTGACCCCCACGTCCCGTACCGGGAAGATCCGGCAGGGTAGACGGGCAGGATGCGGCGTAGCGGTTGGGGGATAATGGCGCGGTAGCCCCCACAGTGCCGATGCCATGAACGAATCCCTCGAAAGCCACCTGGTCCACGGTCGCCGCCAGCGCCCGGACGGTCCGTCGCCGGTCGACGTCATCTCGGTACAGTCGCAGCTGGTCTATGGCTACGCCGGCAACAGCGCGGCCGTGCCGCCGCTGCGCGCGCTGGGCGTGCGCGTGGCCGAAGTGCCCACTACGCTGCTCAGCAACGCGCCGTTCTACCCGACCACGCGAGGCCGCGTGCTACCGGCCGACTGGTTCGCCGAGCTGCTGCTCGGCGCCAGCGAGCGCGGGTTGCCGCAGCGTGCGCGCATGCTGGTCTCCGGGTATTTCGGCAGCGTCGGTAACGGCGCGGCCTTCGCCGACTGGCTGGACCAGGTGCTGCCGGCCTCGCCGCAGCTGCGCTACTGCCTGGACCCGGTGATCGGCGACACCCACACCGGCCCCTACGTGGAACCGGGGCTGGAAGCCATCTTCGCCGAGCGCCTGCTGCCACACGCCTGGCTGGTGACGCCCAATGCGTTCGAACTGGGCCGCCTGACGGGCATGCCCAGCCTTGCCGAAGACGATGCCATCGCCGCCTCGCAGGCGCTGCTGGCGCGCGGCCCGGAGTGGGTGCTCGCCCACAGCGTGGGCGGCGAACCGGGCCAACTGGTCACGCTGGCGGTGAGCCGCGAGGCGATCTGGCGCTGGTCCTCGCCGCACCTGCCGGTGGACGTGGCCGGCACCGGCGACGTGCTGATGTCGCTGCTGGTGGCCTTCCTGCTGCGGGGCGAATCGTTCGAGCAATCGATCTCGCGTGCGATCGCCGGCGTGCACGTGGCGCTGGAAACCACGCTGGCCAACGGCCACGAAGAGTTCGACGTGCTGGCCGCCGCACCGGCGGCCCTGGCGCTGCCGCAGCGCTTCGTTCCCGAGCGCCTGGCGTGAGCGCAGCGCCGGTCGTTGGCATCGTCGGCAGTGCCGGCGCCTATGGGCGCTGGCTGCGCGGTTTCCTGCAGCAGCGCATGGGCCTGGAGGTGATCGGCCATGATCCGGCCGACCCGCATTCGGATGACCCGGAGGTGCTGCTGCAGCGCGCCGACGTGCTGATTTTCTCCGCCCCGATCCGCCACACCCCGGCGTTGATCGCCGATTACGTGGCGCGCTCGGCCGGGCGCGAGGCCGGACGCCTGTGGCTGGATGTGACGTCGGTGAAAAGCGCGCCGGTCGCGGCGATGCTGGCCTCGCAGGCCGAGGTGGTGGGGTTGCATCCGATGACCGCGCCGCCCAAGGCACCTACGTTGAAGGGCCGGGTGATGGTGGTCTGCGAGGCACGGCTGGCGCGTTGGCAGCCGTGGCTGGCGCAGCTGTGCGCGGCGCTGGAAGCCGAGTGCGTGCGCGCCACGCCCGCGCACCATGACCAGGTGATGGCGCTGGTGCAGGCGATGGTGCACGCCACCCACCTGGCCCAGGCCGGCGTGCTGCGCGAGTACGCGCCGTTGCTGGGCGCGCTGCCGGCGCTGATGCCCTACCGCTCGGCGTCGTTCGAACTGGATACGGCGATCATCGCGCGGATCCTGTCATTGAACCCGGCCATCTACGAAGACATCCAGTTCGGCAATCCACACGTCGCGCCCATGCTGGACCGGCTGCTGGCACAGCTGCAGCAGCTGCGCCAGCAGGTCGGGCAGGGCGACGACGCGGCACGCGCGGCCTTCCGCCAACAGCTGCTGCTGGACAACCGCGACAGCCAGGGCGAGGCGGTGCTGGCCGAGGGCAACTACACCTTCGAACGGGTCGGCTACCTGTTGGCCGATCTGACCGAACGCAACGCGATCAGCGTGCACCTGCCTGAAGACCGGCCGGGGTCGCTGCGCGAACTGCTGCATGTGTTCGAACGCCACGCGGTCAGCCTGGCCTCGATCCACTCCTCCAGGACCCCCGCGGGTGAGGTGCATTTTCGTGTCGGCTTCATCGCCGGCAGCGACCCGACCGCGTTGTTGGCCGCCGCAGGCGAGATCGATGCGTCCGGCATCGGCCGCGTGCTGTCGCGTTGATCTGCTGCAACGCCGCATTCATCCACAGGGGGTGTGGATGAGTTGCGCACAAACATGTGGATAACCGCGCGCAGCCCTTGCCGGGAAAGGCTGTCAAGAAGGCTGGCCAGAAAATGACCAGCCGGATGCAAACTATTTTTCTTGACCTTTGTCGGGTTGTCGGGTTGCCGGGTGGGCTCAGGTGGTCAGGGTCAACTCACCGCCGCGGGTGCGGTACTGACGCCCGTCGCGGACCAGGTGGCGACCGTCGGCAAGTTCGTAGCGGGTCTCGGCGGCAGCCGCGGCGGCATCGCCTGTCTGCTCCTGCTTGAACTCGATGATGACGTAGCTTTCGCCGTTGGCGTCGGTGGCGGGGAACTGTCGGAACGACATGGAACACCTCCTGCAGCGCGGGTCTGGGACCCGCGCACGATGCAACGCACGGCGTTAGCGGTGCGTCATCAATCGATGAACTGCAGCTTGGCCAGCTCCGCGTACAGGCCACCTTCGGCCAGCAGCTCCGCATGGGTGCCCTGGGCGACGATGCGCCCGTGGTCCATCACCACGATGCGGTCGGCCTTGAGTACCGTCGCCAGGCGATGGGCGATGACCAGCGTGGTGCGCCCGGCCATCAACCGCTCCAGCGCCTGCTGCACCGCACGCTCGCTCTGTGCGTCCAGTGCGCTGGTGGCTTCGTCCAGCAGCAGGATCGGTGCATCCTTGAGCAACGCCCGTGCGATCGCGATGCGCTGCTGCTGGCCGCCGGACAGGCGCGCGCCGCGCTCGCCCAGTTCGCTCAGGTAGCCCTCGGGCAGGGCCTGCAGGAATTCATCGGCCTCGGCCGCCTCGGCCGCACGTTGCACCTCTTCGTCAGTGGCTTCCAGCCGGCCGTAGCGGATGTTGTCCAGCGCGGTGCTGGCAAACAGCGTGGGCTGCTGCGGTACCAGCGCCATCTGCGCGCGCAGTGCGGCCGGGTCGACCTGGCGCACGTCCACCTCGTCGACCAGGATGCGACCGCTGGCCGGATCGTGGAAACGCAGCAGCATCGACAGCACCGTGCTCTTGCCGGCACCGGAGGGGCCGACCAGGGCGACGGTCTCACCCGGGCGCACGTGCAGGTCGAAATGTTCCAGCGCGGCGGTATCCGGGCGCTGCGGATAGTGGAACACCACATCCTCGAAACGGATCTCTCCGCGCAACGGCTGCGGCAGTGGCTGGGGATTGGCCGGGCTGGTGATCTCGACCTCTTCCTGCAGCAGTTCGGCGATCCGGCCCATGCCGCCGGAGGCGCGTTGCAGCTCGTTCCATACCTCGGCCAGGGCACCGACCGAGCCGCCGCCGATCAAGGCATACAGCACGAACTGGCCCAGCGTGCCGGCGCTCATGCGGCGATCGATGACATCGTGCGCGCCCAGCCACAGCACCCCGACGATCGCGCCGAACACCAGCACGATGGCGGTGGCGGTGACGATCGACTGCGCACCGATGCGGCGTCGCGCGGCGCGGATCGATTCGCCCAGCGCGGCGTTGAAACGGCCGCGCTCGTACGGTTCGCGCGCATGCGCCTGCACTGTGCGCACCGCGCCCAGGGTCTCGGCGGCCAGGCTGTTGGCATCGGCGATGCGGTCCTGGCTGGCGCGCGAGATGTTGCGCAGCCGGCGGGCGCCGATGATGATCGGCAGCACCGCCAGCGGGATGCCGACCAGCGACCACGCCGCCAGGCGCGGGCTGGTCACGAACAGCATCACCAGGCTGCCGACCACGGTGACGCTGCTGCGCAGGGCCACCGACATGGTCGAGCCGATCACGCTGCGCAGCAGTTCGCTGTCGGCGGTCAGGCGCGAGACCAGTTCGCCGCTGCGGCTGCGGTCGTGGAAGCCGGCGCCGAGCGCGATCAGGTGCGCGTACAGGCGACTGCGCAGGTCCGCCACCACCTTTTCGCCCAGCAGCGAGACGAAGAAGAAGCGCGCGGCGGTGGCCAGCGCCAGCAGCACGGCGACCAGGAACAGCAGCGCAAAGGCGCGGTTGATCTGGCCGTTGTCGTTGAAGCCGTGGTCGATCATCTGTTTGACCGCCGGCGGCAAGCTCAGCGTGGCCACCGAGGACAGCGCCAGTGCCACCAGCCAGGCCACGAACAGGCCGGTATGCCGGCGCACGAACGGCCACAGCGTGCCGAGGCTGCCAAGCCGACGTACCGCCGTGGCCGGCGGGGGAGGAGTATCAGTCATTCAGGTGGCCTGGTTCGGTGCATGTTTCGATGCGGATACGATCACGGGTGGCGTCGCGCAGGCGGTTTTTCAACGGGTCGGCCTGATCGGCCGGCAGCTGCAGCCGCATCTCCACCCCGGAGGCGGTGAAGGTTTCGGCCTGCTTCTCGGCGCCATGGGCGGCCAGGGCGGCGTGCAGGGCGCCGATGTCGTCGAAGCCGGCCTGCAGCCGCAGCGTGGCCAGGGCGACCAGCGGCAGGCGGGGGGCGATGCGCAGGCACTCGGCGGCGGTGCCGCCGTAGGCGCGGACCAGCCCACCCGCCCCCAGCTTGATGCCGCCATACCAGCGGATCACCACCACCACCACGCGGTCGAAGCCCTGGCCGTCGATCGCAGCCAGGATCGGGCGACCGGCGGTACCGGCCGGCTCGCCGTCGTCGCTGGAGCGGTACTCGCTGCCGTGCCGGTAGGCCCAGCAGTTGTGCGTGGCATCGGCTACCGCCACCTGCTGCAGGAAGGCCAGCGCGGCAGCGGCATCGTCGATCGGCGCGGCATGGGCGATGAAGCGGCTGTGCTTGATCTCCAGGCTGTGGCTGACGACGGTGGCGAGCGTATCGGGCATTGCCGCCATTGTAGTGGGCTGGCTACGCCCGGGTGGGTCAGTTGTCCAGCAACTGGCGCACGTCGCGCGGCACGCGCGCTTCGGGATAGTGCTGCAGGTAGCGTTCCAGGCTGGCGCGCGCGGTCTCCAGGTCGCCGGCATCGCGGCGTTCGCGGATCCGGGTGAGCCACTGCTTGCGCGGCAGCAGCGCATCGGCATCGACGGCGGCGTCCACCGCGCTGGCCGGGGCATCGGCGGCGACCCGGGCGGGCGCCGCGCGACGCATCACCCCGGCGGCACTGCGGGCCGACTCGGCGGCCATCGGCGCGACGGGGGCCTGGTTGGCCTTGAACGGCACTGGCGCGCTGGTGGGGCTGACGCTGTCCAGCACCGGTGCCGCCGCCTCCGCCGCGCGCGCGTCGTCCTGGCGCGGGGCAGCGGCTGGCGCCGGCGGCGCGGGTGGGGCAGGTGGGGTCACGATCGGAGCCGCCGGTGCGGGCAGCCTGGGCGCGGCCTCGCGCTGCGCGCGCGGCGCGTCCGTGGCCAGCTGCGCCGCCGGCGCTGGTGGTGCCGCGGCGGGGGCCGTCGCCTGCTTGGACGCCTCCACCGGGGCCGGCGTGCGTTCGGCCGTTGCCGGGGCGCCGGCTGCCTCGGCAGGGGCAGCCGGCGGCGCCGTAGCGGCCGGTGCGCCCTCGGCCAACGGCGGCGGGGGCGATGTATCGGGCTTGAGCTGCCAGGCGATGCCCACGGCAAACACCACCGAGGCGGCCAGCCCGAGTGCCGCCGGTAGGCGCGAGCGCGGACGCCGCTGGCGCGCGATCGGTGCGGTCGCCGGCGCTTCCGCCACCGCCGTGGCGACCAGTTGCGGCTGCACGGCGGCGCGCGCGGCGGCCAGCACCGCCTCGTCCAGTGCCGCCGAGGGCGCGTGCGGCGCGGCGCGGCCGAGCAGGCGCGCCAGTTCGCGTTCTTCGGGGGTCAGCGGATCGGACGGGTTCATTCGGACACCCCTGCACGCAGCTTGTCCATGGCGTAGCGCAGCCGCGATTTGACCGTTTCACGGCCCACGCCGGTGATCTGGGCGATCTCTTCCAGGCTCAGCTCCTGCTCCAGCCGCAACTGCAGTACCTCACGCTGTTCATCGGGAAGCTGCTCCATCGCCAATTGCAGCTGGCGGCGCTGTTCGAACTCGGACAGCTGCGACTCGGGCGTATGCGTGTCGCTCATACGTGCCACCCGCTCCTCGGCGTCGCCGGGGGCGGGCGGACGGTGGCGTGCGGCGCGCCAATGATCGTTGAGCCGATTGTGGGCAATCCGGAACAGCCAGGTGGTGAAGGCGGCCTCGGGCTGCCAGCCGGCGCGGGCGGCGATCACCCGCTGCCACACGTCCTGGAACATCTCGTCGGCCAGTGCCGCATCGCGCAGCTGGCGCAGCAGGAAGCTGTACAGGCGGCTGCGGTGGCGGGCGTACAGGGTGTCGAACGCACGCAGCTCGCCGCCGGCCCAGGCCAGCATCAGCGACTCATCGGTTGGCAGGGCGGCGGCATCCACGGCGCACAGAGTAAGCGCTGGGCAGGATTCCGCATAGCTGGGCGGGCGCGCGAGGGTAACGGACGACATGGCCGGCGATGGCAGCGAAGATGAGGGGTTCAACGTACGGTGGCGCTGAACGGGGTTGCGGGCTTCCATTGCCCCCCGGTGGGCGCGCTATGCTCAGGGCAGGGGAGGTACCGGGACTCCGGTGCCAGAAGAGATGAACATGCTGTCCAGCCAGATGGTGACGTCCGTGGGGCATCCTGATCGTGACGCCGTGGTATCCGCTGCGCTTGCGCAGTCGCTGTGCGCGTTGCTTGCTGGCGACGCGCAGGTGGCGCTGGCGTGGGTGGACCCCGGGCTGGGCGAAGGCTGCCGCGCCCATCCGGCGCCGCCCCAGGGCACGGCCGCGTTGCTGGAGTCGCTGTTGGGCGATGTGGCAGGTCCCGACCGTTCGTTGCGTCGTTGGCAGGACCAGGGCAGTGAACTGGCGGTGCGGGTGCTGACGGCGGACGCCGCGCCGGATGACGGCTGGTGGGCGATCGCGCAGCAGTCCCTGCAGGATGCCCTGGCGCTGGCGCGGCAGCGCGAGCAGATCCGCTCCCTGGAGACCTCCAAGCGGCTGCAGCAGGCGCTGTACGAGATCGCCGACCTGGCCGGCGCGGACCTGGAGATGACCGAGATGCTTCGGCACTTCCACCGCGTGCTGAACTCGCTGATGTACGCGCAGAACTGCTACATCGTCGAGTACGACGACATCCGCCGGCGGGTGCGGTTCCTGTACTTCGCCGACCAGCGCGACACCTTCGAGGCCGACCCGGACCGCAGCTACGAAGAACACGAGATGCCGCGCAGCCTGACCTTCGCGCTGCTGCGCCACGGCCAGCCGTTGAGTGGGCCGTCCAACGAACTGCTGGCGGCGATGAACGATGAGTACGACCCCAGCCGTGGCCCGGAGAGCCTGGACTGGATGGGCGTGCCGATGCTGCGCGAGGGCCGCGTATGCGGCGCCATCGTGGTGCAGAGCTACGAGCAGCGCGTGCGCTACAACGAGGCCGATCGCACCCTGCTGGGCTACGTGGCCCAGCACATCCTGACCGCGATGGACCGGCGCCAGGCACAGGTGCAACTGGAGCGCCAGGTGGAGCGGCGCACGCTGGAACTGCAGCGCGCCAACCGCAGCCTGCAGGACGAAGTGGTGGAACGCCGGCGCGCGGAGAAGCTGCAGCTGGCGCTGTTCAACATCGCCGAGATGGCGATGAGCGCCGAAAGCCTGGCCCAGTTCTACGTGCAGGTGCACGGCGTGGTCGGCACGCTGCTGGATGCGCGCAATTTCTACATCGCGCTGGTCAACGAGGGCGGCGACGGGCTGGATTTCGTCTATTCGGTGGACGAGTACAACGCCTCGCGCGCACCGCGTCCTTTCAGCAAGGGGCTCACCGAGTTCATCGTGCGCAACCGCCAGCCGTTGCTGGCCTCGCGCGAACACATCGACGCACTGCGCGCCTCCGGCCGGGTCCGCGAGTTCGGCGCGCGCTCGCATTGCTGGCTGGGCGTGCCGCTGCTCAGCGACGATGACGTGGTGGGAGTGATCGTGGTGCAGAGCTATTCGCCGGAGGTGAGTTTCACCGCGCACGACCAGCGTCTGCTGACCTTCGTTGCGCAGAACATCGGCAATGGCCTGGCCCGCCAGCGCGACCAGGAACGCCTGCGCAACGCGCACGCCGAGCTGGAGAAGCGCGTGGAGGAACGCACCCGCGAGCTGGCCGAGGTCAACGACAAGCTGCTCGGGCAGATCGGCGAGCGCCTGCGCGCCGAACAGCGGCTGACCCACCAGGCCATGCACGATGCGTTGACCGGGTTGCCCAACCGCCTGCACCTGCTGGATCGGCTGGAAGATGCCATCGCGCGCGCGCGGGTGCCCGACGGCCCGCGCTTTGCGGTGCTGTTCCTGGACCTGGACCGCTTCAAGCTGGTCAACGACAGCATCGGCCACGCCGCCGGCGACCAGATGCTGGTCGAGGTGGCCAAGCGGATCGTGTCGATGATCGGCAGTGGCGACGTGGTGGCGCGGCTGGGCGGCGACGAATTCGCGATCCTGCTGCAGTGCGAACACGGGCTGGAGACCGCGCGCGATTTCTCGCAGCGGATGCTGGTGGCGCTCGAAGAATCGATGTGGGTGCAGGGCCGGGAGCTGTTCCCGTCCGGCAGCCTGGGCATCGCCCTGTGGAACCCGCGCTATCGCAACGGCGAGGAGCTGGTGCGTGACGCGGATGCGGCCATGTACCGGGCCAAGGCACAGGGCAAGGACCGCTGCGCGGTGTTCGACGAGGCCATGCGCGAGGAGGCGCTGCGCAGCCTGGACCTGGAAGCGGACCTGCGCCGGGCGATCATCAACCGCGACTTCCTGCCGTACTACCAGCCGATCGTGCGCCTGGGCGATGGTGCGGTGGTGGGCTACGAGGCGCTGCTGCGCTGGCAGCACGAGCGCCGCGGGTTGCTGCTGCCGAGCGCATTCCTCGACCTGGGGGAAGAGAGCGGGCTGATCGAGCAGGTCGACTGGCTGCTGTACGAGGACGTGATCGGGCAGCTGGCGCAGGGCGGCGAAGGCTACCTGTCGGTCAACGTGTCGCCGCGGCATTTCCGGTCGGCCGACTTCAGTGCGCGCCTGTTCGGCCTGATCGAGGCGGCGGGCGCGGACCCGCGCCGGTTGCGTCTGGAGATCACCGAGGTGGCGTTGCTCGACGACGGCCCGCGCACGTTGCGCATCCTGCAGCAGCTGCGCGAGCGCGGGGTGCTGGTGCAACTGGATGATTTCGGGACCGGCTTCTCGGCGCTGTCCTACCTGCACCGGTTCCCGATCTCCACCTTGAAGATCGACCAGAGCTTCATTGCCGGCCTGCACGGGCAGGACATGCAGAGCACCTACGCTCTGGTGCAGGGCGTGCTGTCGCTGGCGCGCACGCTGGGCATCGAGACGGTGGGCGAGGGCATCGAGAACGATGCGCAGCGCCGGACCCTGCTGCAGTTGGGCTGCGACTACGGGCAGGGCTACCTGCTGGGGCGGCCGGCGCCGATGGAGACGTTCGCGGCGAAGTAGTGCCGGCCGTTGGCCGGCACCTCCTCGTCAACGCATCCGGGGATCAGCGCAACGCGGCCTGGCGCTTTTCGTCGATCCACTTGGAGGCCTGGGCCGGCTGGTAGGCGCGCATCCAGTCCAGCATGGCGTCGATGTCCGAGCCGTACCAGAGGTCGGCGCGCTGTTCCGGGTGCAGGAAACGCTCTTCCACCATGCGGTCGATCATGCCGATCAGCGGGGCATAGAAGCCGTCCACGTCCAGGAAGGCGCACGGCTTGTTGCCGATCCCAAGCTGGCGCCAGGTGAGCATCTCGAAGATCTCTTCCATGGTGCCGAAGCCGCCGGGGAGGGCCACGAAGGCGTCGGAGAGGTCGAACATGCGCGACTTGCGCTCATGCATCGAGCCGACGATTTCCAGCTCGGTCAGGCCACGGTGCGCCACTTCCCAATCGGCCAGCTGCTGGGGGATGACGCCGGTGACCTTGCCGCCGCCTTCCAGCACGGCGTTGGCCACGGTGCCCATCAGGCCGACATTGCCGCCGCCATAGACCAGGCGCAGGCCGTCGCGGGCGATGCGATCGCCGAGGGCGATGGCGCGCTCGGTGTAGACCGGCTTGCTGCCGGGGTTGGAACCACAGTAAACGCAAATCGACTTCATTGGATCTTCCTGTGTTCAGAAACTGACGCGGCGGAAACGAAAAAGCCCCGCCGATGACCAGTGTTCCGGTCTCGTGACGGGGTGTCGTTCCGCGGATGCGGGCGGTGATTATCGCGCGTTACGGGCGTGGAGGCCAATCGGCGATCGGAGACGGCAGCCGACCAGCGGTCGGCGTTACGGGGTGATGGCAGCCGGCCGACGGTCGGCGTTACGGGGTGATGGCAGCCGGCCGACGGTCGGCGTTACGGGGTGATGGCAGCCGGCCGACGGTCGGCGTGATGGCAGCCGACCAACGGTCGGCGTTACGGGGTGACGGCAGCCGACCAACGGTCGGCTCTACAGGCGGAGGGCGGGCGACCGTTGGGGTCAGGCTGCCTGCGACTGTTGCCGGCGCGGGCCTTCCTTGAGTGCCCGGCCGACCAGCCCGACCAGCAGGTCCAGCTCGTCGCTGTCCATGCCGAAATGCGGGGTGAAGCGCAGCGAGTTCTCGCCGCCGTGGATGACGTTGATGCCGTGGTTGCGCAGCCACTCTTCGGTGGATCCGGTGCCGTAGCACTTGAACTGCGGGGCCAGTTCACAGGAGAACAGCAGGCCGGTGCCCTGCACCTTGGTGATCAGCCCGCCCAGCTCGCCCTTGAGCTGCTCCAGCTTGCGCACGGCCTCGGCCCCGCGCACGCGGATGTTCTCGCGTACCTGCGGCGTCAGCAGCGACAACGTGGCGCAGGCCACGTCCAGGGCGCGCGGGTTGGAGGTCATCGTGTTGCCGTAGATGCCCTTGCGGTACAGCTGCGCGGCATGCTCGGTGACGGCCAGCACCGACAGCGGGAACTGCGCGGCATTGAGTGCCTTGGAATAGGTCTCCATGTCCGGCGCGTCCAGGCCCTCGAAGCCGGGATAGTCGACGATGGACAGCACGCCGTGGGCGCGCAGGCCGGCCTGGATCGAGTCGATCAGCAGCAGGCTGCCGTGCTGGCGGGTCAGGTCGCGGGCCAGGGCATAGAACGCCGGCGGCACCGAACGGCCCGGGTCGCCTTCGCCCATGACCGGCTCCAGGAACACGGCCTCGATGAACCACTGGTTCTGCTCGGCCTCGGCGAACACCCGCTTGAGCGCCTCCTCGTCATACGGCGCCAGCGCGATCACGCTGTCTTCCCCGCGGTAGCTGGCCAGGTGCTGCACGTAGGTCTTGCGGCTGGAATCGGAGTACAGGCCCGGGCGGTCGGTACGGCCGTGGAAGCTGCCCTTGATCACCACGCGCTTGATCTTCGCCCCCGCATGGCGGGCGCCCGGATCGGTCTGCAGCTTGGCGTTGACGTCGGCGATGCGCGCGGCCAGGCCGACCGCTTCGGAGCCGGAATTGAGGCACATGAAGCGGGCGAACGGGCAGCCGCCGAGGCGGTGGCCGATCTCCTTGCGCAGGGCCTGGATGAAGCGCTGCTGCGAAAGACTGGGGGTCATCACGTTGGCCATCACCTGCGGGGCGGCCATGGCGGACAGCACCGCCTCGGGGGTATGCCCGAAGCCGAGCATGCCGTAGCCGCCTGCGTCGTACAGCACCGCGCCCTTCAGGGTGACCACCCAGGCGCCACGCGCGGCGAGGGCAACGTAGGGGGTGACGGCATCGTCGGCGTAGAAATTGACGAAGCCATCCTGCATCGCGTCGATCTGGGCGCGCTCGTCCAGCGCCAGCAGATCGCCCAGGTCGGCGCGCACGCGCTCGAATTCGGCCGCGGCGGCGTCGATGGCCGCCACCAGCTGCGGATGGCCCGCGGCGAGGCGCTCGAGGCTGGCGTCATCCAGGCCGGCGGTGAGACGGGTGCCGGGCTGGGCGCGAAGGGGGGCAAGACGTTCGATGAAGCTCATTGCAGATCTCCTGAAACGATTGGCGGCACGGCGGAAATGCAAAACGCGCGTCTATTCGCGCGCGCTCGGGGTATTCCTGCTCGTGCATCTGACTTCCATCTCGATGCTAGCACGCGGTTTTTCGCGCGATAACCCCGCAGAAAACTGTTGCATAGCAGCATTTTGCGCGACGTTCGCCCGATCGCGCATTGCCACCGAGGGCCAGTCGTACAATGGCCGACATTGCCTACACGTTGCCGTGCGCTCCCTTGAAGAAGTCCGATTTCAACTATGAACTGCCGCCTGAGCTGATCGCGCAGGCGCCCCTGGCCGAGCGCTCGGCCAGCCGCCTGATGCTGGTCCCGCAGGCCCCGGCCGCGTTCGAGCATCGCCACGTGCGCGACCTGCCGGACCTGCTCAACCCTGGCGACCTGCTGGTGTTCAACGACACCCGGGTGATTCCGGCGCGCCTGTTCGGGCAGAAGGCCAGTGGTGGCCGGGTCGAGATCCTGATCGAGCGCCTGCTGGGCGCGCAGCAGGCGCGGGCCCAGGTGGGGGCGAGCAAGTCGCCCAAGCCGGGCAGCCGGATCGCCCTGGATGCCGGTGGCGAGGCCGAAGTGCTGGGGCGCGACGGGGAGTTCTACGTGCTGCAGTTCCACGTGCCCGAGGCGCTGGAGCAATGGCTGCTGCATGCCGGCCGACTGCCGCTGCCGCCGTACATCCAGCGCGAGCCAGGGCTGGACGACCGCGAGCGCTACCAGACCGTGTTCGCTCGTGAAGTGGGCGCGGTGGCCGCGCCTACGGCCGGCCTGCATTTCGACGAGGCGCTGCTGGCGGCGCTGTCGGCCAGGGGCGTCGAGGTCGGCCATGTCACCCTGCACGTGGGCGCGGGCACCTTCCAGCCGGTCCGGGTGGATGACCTGACCGACCATGTGATGCACCGCGAGTGGCTCAACGTGGGCGCCGAACTGGTCCAGCAGGTGCGCCGCACGCGCGCGGCCGGCGACCGGGTGATCGGGGTGGGGACCACGGTGGTGCGCGCGCTGGAGAGCGCGATGCGCGACGGCGAACTGCTGCCGTATGCCGGGGAGACCCAGATCTTCATCACCCCCGGCTACCGCATCCGCAGCGTGGACGCGATGGTGACCAACTTCCACCTGCCGGAAAGCACCCTGCTGATGATGATTTCGGCCTTCGCCGGGCAGGAGCGGGTGTTCGAGGCCTACCGGGCCGCGATCGCGGAGAAGTACCGGTTCTTCAGCTACGGGGATGCGATGCTGCTGTTCCCGCAGGGGTAAAGGGCCGCCGGCAGGGCAGGCGGGCGGATTTTCGGCGATAATCGGCAATTATTTGCCCGAATCCTGCTCCATGTCCCGACTCCAGTTCCAGCTCCAGACCACCGACGGCCGCGCCCGCCGCGGCCGCTTGACGTTCCCGCGCGGGACCGTGGAAACCCCGGCGTTCATGCCGGTGGGCACCTACGGGTCGGTCAAGGGCATCCTGCCCGAGCAGATCCGGGCGCTGGGTGCGGAAATCATCCTGGGCAATACCTTCCACCTGTATCTGCGCCCGGGCCTGGACGTGATCGCCGACCACGGCGGCCTGCATGGCTTCGCGCGCTGGGACGGGCCGATCCTGACCGATTCCGGCGGTTTCCAGGTGTTCTCGCTGGCCCATCGGCGCAAGATCACCGAGCAGGGCGTCACCTTCGCCTCGCCGACCGACGGTGCCCGCGTGTTCCTGGGGCCGGAGGAGAGCATGCGCATCCAGAAGGTGCTCGATTCGGACGTCGTGATGATCTTCGACGAGTGCACCCCGTACCCGGCCACCGAGCCGGTGGCGCGCACTTCGATGGAGCTCAGCCTGCGCTGGGCCCAGCGCAGCCGCAACGCGCATGACGCGCTGGGCAACGACGCGGCGCTGTTCGGGATCGTCCAGGGCGGGGTCCACCACGATCTGCGCAGCCGCTCCGCCGAGGGCCTGCAGCAGATCGGGTTCGACGGCTACGCCATCGGCGGGCTGGCCGTGGGTGAGCCGGAACACGAGCGCAACGCCATGCTCGACCACATGCACCCGATCCTGCCGGCCGACCGCCCGCGCTACTTGATGGGCGTGGGCCGGCCGGAGGACCTGGTCGAAGGCGTTGCCCGTGGCGTGGACATGTTCGATTGCGTGATGCCCACCCGCAACGCCCGCAACGGCCACTATTTCACCTCGTTCGGCACCGTACGCATCCGCAACGCCCGCTACGAGCGCGACATGGACACCATCGAGCCGGGCTGCGGCTGCCACGCCTGCACCAGTGGCTACACCCGGTCCTACCTGCGCCACCTGGACCGCTGCAACGAAATGCTGGCACCGATGCTGGGCACCATCCACAACCTGTATTACTACGAAAAGTTGATGGCGGACATGCGCGCGGCCATCGCGGCGGGAACCTTTGCCGCCTTCCGCGAGTCCTTCTACGCGGCCCGTGGCATGGCCACGCCGGCCCTGTAAGGCCTGCCGCCTGCTCCGGGTCGGCGCGCCGACCCTGCCAAACGGCCCAAGGACGAACTCCCGGGGCCATGGCATACTTCGTGGCTGACCACCGTTTCGCGGCGACTCCCCGGCCCACCTGGGCGGGGCGCCTCCCAACCCAAGGACACAAGATGAACCTGCTCGCTTTCCTGATTCCCGCCGCCCACGCCCAAGCCGCTGGTGGCCAGCCGCAGGGCATGGGTCTGACCACGCTGCTGTTCCCGATCATCCTGATCGCGATCATGTACTTCCTGATGATCCGCCCGCAGATGAAGCGCCAGAAGGAACACAAGGCCATGCTGGAGAAGATCAAGCGGGGCGACGAAGTGCTGACCAACGGCGGCATCGCCGGCGTGGTCACCAACATCGGCGACAACTTCATCACCATCGAAGTGGCCGACAACGTGCAGATCCGCGTGCAGAAGGGCGCCGTGGGCAACGTGCTGCCGACCGGCACGCTGAAGTCGGCCAACTGAGCCACTCCTTTTCCGAAGCACAACCGCGGCGCCGGGACGGGCGCCGCGCGGGACCCAAGCAATGCTCGAATTTCCACGCTGGAAGTACTTCGTCATCCTGATCGTGCTGGCGCTCAGCACCCTGTACGCGCTGCCCAACATTTACCAGAAGGACCCGGCCGTCCAGATCACCGCCAACCGTGGCGGGCAGATCGATGACGCCCTGCGCGATCGCGTGCTGGCCGAGCTGAAGAAGGCCAACATCACCACGATCGGCGCGGAGAAGGAAGGCGACAGCCTGATCGTCCGCCTGGCCGACCTGAAGGCGCAGGCCGCCGCCAGCGATACGCTGCGCGACACGGTCGGCGAAAACTACGTGGTGGCGCTGAACCTGGCGTCGACCGTGCCGGAGTGGCTGGCCAAGCTGGGCGGCCGCCCGATGGTGCTCGGCCTGGATCTGCAGGGCGGTGTGCACTTCGTCCTGCAGGTCGACCAGAAGGCCGCGCTGGACAAGCGCCTGGACGCCTACGCCGAAGACGTGCGCACCAGCCTGCGCGATGCCCGCATCGCGTACCAGTCGGTGGAGCGTCGCACGGACAACAGCATCGTGGCGACCATCAGCCCGTCCGCCGGCGCCGATGCGGTGACCCGTGCGCGCGAGGTGATGGCCAAGGCGCAGCCGACGCTGGGCTATGAGGTCACCGACAACCGCATCGCGGTCAAGGTGCCCGAGGCCGAGTTGAACCAGATCGCCAATGGCGCGATCGAGCAGAACATCAACACCCTGCGCAACCGCGTGAACCAGCTGGGCGTGGCCGAGCCGATCATCCAGCGCCAGGGTGCCGACCGCGTGGTCGTGCAGCTGCCGGGCGTGCAGGACACGGCTGAAGCCAAGCGCATGATCGGTGCCACCGCGACGCTGGAATACCGCGCCGTGGTGGAAGGCAACGCGCAGGATGCGGTCGCCAGCGGCCGCATCCCGCCGGAGGCCAAGGTCTACCAGCGCCGCGACAGCGGTGGCCCGGTGCTGCTCAACAAGCGCGTGATCGTGACCGGTGACCAGATGGTCGCCGCGCAGGCCACCACCGACCAGAACGGTGCGGCGGCGGTCAGCGTGACGCTGAACAACGTCGGCGGCCAGCGCATGTTCGACTTCACCAGCGCCAACGTGAACAAGCCGATGGCGGTGGTCTACACCGAGCGCATCCCGACCGTGAACATGGTCGATGGCAAGGAAGTGCGCAGCTTCCGGGTCAAGGAAGAAGTGATCTCGGTGGCCAACATCAATGGCGTGTTCGGCAAGAACTTCCAGACCACCGGCCTGGAGAAGAAGGAAGCCGAAGACCTGGCCAAGCTGCTGAAGTCGGGCTCGCTGGCCGCGCCGATGGACTTCGTGGAAGAGCGCGTGGTCGGCCCGAGCCTGGGTGCGGAGAACGTCAAGAACGGTATCACCGCGGTGGTCTACGCGTTCCTGTTCACGCTGGTGTTCTTCAGCATCTACTACCGCATGTTCGGCGTGATCACCTCGCTGGCGATGCTGTTCAACCTGCTGATCGTGGTGGCGGTGATGTCGATGTTCGGCGCCACCATGACCCTGCCTGGCTTCGCCGGCCTGGCGTTGTCGGTGGGTCTGTCGGTGGATGCCAACGTGCTGATCAACGAGCGTATCCGCGAGGAGCTGCGTGCGGGCATGCCGGGCAAGACCGCGATCGTGACCGGTTATGACCGCGCCAGCGGCACCATCCTCGACGCCAACCTGACCGGCCTGATTGTCGGTGTGGCGCTGTATGCATTCGGCACCGGTCCGCTGAAGGGCTTCGCGCTGACCATGATCATCGGTATCTTCGCTTCGATGTTCACGGCGATCACCGTATCGCGCGCCCTGGCGACGCTGATTTACGGCCGTCGCAAGAAGCTCCAGAACGTGGCCATCTGACGGGACGACACGCACAATGAAACTGTTTCCGCTGCATATCCTCCCGAACGACACCAAGATCGACTTCATGCGTTGGCGTCATGCCGCCATGGTGGTCACCCTGTTGCTGTTCATCGGTTCGATCGCGCTGATCGCCACCAAGGGCTTCAACTACGCGCTGGACTTCACCGGCGGCACCTTGATCGAAGCCCGCTTCGAGCGCCAGGTGGACGTTGAAGATGTCCGCGCCAAGCTCGAGGCCAATGGTTTCGAGGGTGCCCAGGTGCAGAGTTTCGGTGGCAACACCGATCTGCTGATCCGCCTGGCACCGCAGGGTGAGCACGCGCCTGGCACCGGCAATTCGGCCAGTGACCAGCGCACCGCCGCTGCGGTGGTGAAGGCCATTTCGCTGGACGACAACAAGGCCACGATCCAGCGCAACGAGTTCGTGGGCCCGCAGGTCGGCAAGGACCTGGCGATGAACGGCCTGTACGCCACGCTGTTCATGCTGGTGGGCTTCCTGATCTACATCGCGTTCCGTTTCGAATGGAAGTTCGCGATCACGGCCAGCATCGTGGCGCTGTTCGATCTGCTGGTGACGGTGGCCTACATTTCGGCGATCGGTCGCGAGTTCGACCTGACGGTTCTGGCGGGCCTGTTGTCGGTGATGGGCTTTGCCATCAACGACATCATCGTGGTGTTCGACCGCGTGCGCGAGAACTTCCGCAGTCTGCGTGTGGAGCCGCTGGAGGTGTTGAACCGGTCGATCAACCAGACGCTGTCGCGTACGGTGATCACGGCGGTGATGTTCTTCCTGTCGGCCCTGGCGCTGTACCTGTACGGCGGTACGTCGATGGAAGGCCTGGCCGAGACGCACATGGTGGGCGCGGTGATCGTGGTGCTGTCCTCGATCCTGGTGGCCGTGCCGATGCTGACCATCGGTGCGCTGCGCGTGACCAAGCAGGACCTGCTGCCGAAGGCGAAGGACATCGAGGCGCTGGAGCGTCGTCCGTAAGGCATCGGTTGGCTGATGGACCTGAAAAGCCGCGCTCTGCGCGGCTTTTCTCTTTTTGCGCGGCACGGGCATGGTCAAAGGCGAGCGGCTGGAATGCCAACGCCGGCGTCCTTGTTGCGCGGGAGGGAGGATGGCGGGCAGCCCCGCGCAGGACACGCCGTGAACCCGTCCATGGGGGCTCGACATGCGCCATCCATGGCGCATGACGGTCCTGCACGGGGCTACCCGCCATCCTCCGGAGGGTTCGGCGCGAACTGGACGGTAGAGCCGGCGGGCACTTTTTGCGACGCACGGGCATGGTCAAAGGCGAAAGGCTGGAATGCCAACGGCGGCGTCCTTGTTGAGGGTGAGGGAGGATGGCGGGCAGCCCCGCGCAGGACACGCCGTAAACCCGTCCATGGGGGCTCGACATGCGCCATCCATGGCGCATGACGGTCCTGCACGGGGCTRCCC